>NZ_JBVHLD010000002.1:240823-498788 GCF_055559175.1 Streptomyces sp. NPDC024632 | reverse complement strand
GGGACGAACCGTGGGCGTTGAGCAGGTACTGGACCGTCTTGACCCGCTCGCCGCTCGCGCCCTGCTGGACGGTCGGCCAGCTCGTGGTCGGCGGCGGATTGTAGCCGCTGCCCTTGGCGAAGTTCTGGAGGTCGGTGAGGGTGCCGTTGAAGGTGTCCTGGTCACCGGGGAAGGTGCCGGAGTCGGCGTACTGCCAGATCGTCTGGGCCGACCAGCCGGCCGGCAGCGTGCCGGGGCTGCTGCTGTAACGGGCCACCCACAGCGGGTTGGTGGCGCCGAAACCGCTGTTGTTGCCGGTGCACGACGTCCACCAGTCGGTGGTGGTGTAGATCGTCGGGTAGCGCCCGGTCCTGGTGCGCACCTCGTTGCTGAAGTCCCGGATCCAGCTCACCATCGCGCTCTGGCTCAGCCCGTAGCAGGTGGCCCCGTACGGGTTGTACTCGATGTCCAGGGCGGGCGGCAGCGTCTTCCCGTCGGCGCTCCAGCCGCCTCCGTGGCCGACGAACCAGTCGGCCTGCGCCGTACCGCTCGAATTGTTCGGCAGCGCGAAGTGGTAGGCGCCGCGGACCAGCCCGGCGTTGTAGGAGCCGCTGTACTGCTGGGAGAAGTTCGGGCTCGTGTACGTGGTGCCTTCGGTGGCCTTGACGTAGGCGAAGGCGGCGCCCTTGCTCTTGACGGACGCCCAGTCGACGTTGCCCTGGTAACCGCTGACGTCGAGACCGGCCGGGCCCGTGCCGACGGCCGCCCGCGCCGCGGCCGACAGCGTTCCCGCGCCCGGGCTCCCGAGCCCCGATCCGGCGTGGTCCTGATCCGGGTGCGTCATACGGGTCGGGGTGCCGCGGCCGTCGGCGGCGGCGGTCGACGCGGAGGCGGTGCCGGGCAGGACCAGCAGGGTCACGGCGGCGGCCAGCAGCCCGGCCGCGCACGCCGTCTTCCAGCCCGAGCCCGTACCGCGGGTGGCTGGCCTGAACCGCGAGGGGGTGGTTGCGGACATGATGCTCCCAGGGGTGTGTGGAGGGGGACACGCTCTGACGCGCTGAGCCGGGGGTGTAGCGGTGCGGTCGTCGGCGGTGGGAGTCGGGGTGGGGGTGCCGGGACTGTGAGCGGCCGGTGAGCCCGGTCGGGGCGGCGTCACCAGAGCACGGACAGCACATCAACTCCTCTGCGCCGCAGGCTGTGTCGACGCGCGTCAACCTAAGGGACGGATTGACATGGCCGCAACACGTTCCGGCTCTCGGGGCCCGTGCGGGGGACCGCGTAGGCGCTCGGCCCGCGGGGGCCGGCGAGCGGCGCGCGCCGCGTCGGCGACCATGGATCCGTGGACGAGTTCGAGCGGGCGTATGCGGCGGCGGTGGCCTCCGGCGCGGGGGCGACGGCGGAGGAAGCCGCCGTGGACGCGGCGGCGTCGTTGCTGGCCGCCGCGGGTGAGCGGTGGGAGGGCGCGGCCGGGAAGCTGGCCGGGCGGGTGGTGCGGGAGTGCGGGGCGCGCGGGTGGGAGCTTCGGGACCTCGTACGGATGGCGGGGCGGGAACTCGACGCGCGGCACGAGCGGTTGGCGCGGGCCGCGGGGGACGGCGAGGAACCCTTCCTCGCGGAGTTCGCCCGCAGCGAGCGGCTCGACCGCTTCAGTACGGCGACGGCCCTCGTGGAACTGCTCTGCCTGTACGGGCGGCTGCCCCGCATCACCCCCCTGACGCCGGGCCCCGCGTCGGCGGCCCCGGCCACCGGCCCGCACTCCAAGATGCTCGCCCGCATCCGGGCGCTGCTGGCGAAGGCCGAGTCCACCGGCTTCCCCGAGGAGGCCGAGGCGCTGTCGGCGAAGGCCCAGCACCTGATGGCCAGGCACAGCATCGACGAGGCGCTGGTCGCGGCCACGGGAGCGCCCGGGGCGCCGGGCCGGGGCCCCGGCGCGTGCCGGATCGGGGTGGACCGCCCGTACGAGGGCGCGAAGGCCCTGCTGCTGGACGCCGTCGCGGCGGCGAACCGCTGCCAGGCGGTGTGGGCGGCCGACTTCGGCTTCTCGACGGTGGTCGGTTTCGCGACCGACCTGGAGGCCGTCGAACTCCTCTACACCTCGCTGCTCGTCCAGGCCGACCACGCTCTGCGCGGCGGCACCTCGCGCTCGCGCGACTTCCGCGAGTCCTTCCTGATCGGTTACGCGGGCCGCGTCCGCGAACGCCTGGCCGCCGCCACCCGGGAGGCCCAGGCCGAGACCGCCACCCCGCCCGCCGACCTGCTGCCCGTCCTCGCCGCCCGCGAGGTCGACGTACGCGACGCGACCCGCCGCATGTTCCCGTCCACCACCACCTCGCGGCTCAAGGGCCGCGACGCCGAGGGCTGGCGCCACGGCGAGGCGGCGGCCGACCGCGCCCGCTTCTGAGCCCCGGCCCCACCGCTCGTCCCAGGAGAGCCCCCGCCCGGCCCCCACGGTCGCGTCCGCGTGGACGCCCTCTCACCGCCGGTGACCGCGTACGCCCGCCGTCCGCTCGCTGATCGGCGGTGTTCAGCCGACCGGGCCCGTCGTCGCGCGCGGCCCCACTCACTGATCGGCGGTGTTCAGCCGACCGTGCCTGTCGTCGCGCGCGGCCCCACCGCCGGTTCGAGGAGCGACAACGTCCGCCGTCGCGCGTCGAGGCCGACGCGAATGCCGACCGGCATCGGCAGATTCGGACCGGCGTGCCCGAACTCGACGTTGCCCAGGACCGGGATGTCACGGTCGCCGAGGACGTCGAGGACCAGCTCGGGCAGGGTCGGGGACGCGCCGGGCTCAAGTCCGCCGATCCCGCCCGGAACGCCCACGACCATGCCGGAGATCCGGTCGAGGACGCCGGAGTGCCGCAGCACTTGCAGATAGCTCCACACGTGCGAGGCCAGGCCGCCCGTCTCCTCCCAGAACAGCACCGCGCCGTCGAACCGTTCGAGCGGCAGCGCGAACCGCGTCGCCTGCGCCAGCACGACGCGGTTGATCACCCCTCCGATCAGACGGCCTTCGGCACGGCCGGGACGCCAGCACTCCCACGACGGGCTCGCGGGCAGCGCGCCGATCGCCTCGGTACAGGTCAGCAGCCTGGAGTAGAGCTTCTCGAGTTCCGCCTGGCGCGCAGCGGGCGCGGACCGCCAGTGCCCGCCGAAGCCGGGGACGGCCATGTCGGCGTGGAACCCGACCAGGCCCGTGCGTGCGTGGAGCACCAGATGCAGCAGCGAGATGTCGCTGTAGCCGAGGATCGGCTTGGGGTCGGCCCTGATCGCCTCGACGTCGATCAGGTCGAGGTAGCCGAGCGCCGTCTGGCCGCCGTCACTCGCGACGATCGCGCGCACCTCGGGATCACGCAGAAGGCCGTTGAGCTCTGCGGCGATCTCCGCCGGTGCGGCCGCGCTCCACCAGTGGCTTCGGCCCGCTTCGAGCAGCGGAGCCCGGCGCACGCGGAATCCCATCCGTTCGAGCACCGCCACCGTCCGCTCGACATGGGGCTCGTGCGCGGCGGACAGCGGACCGGACAGCGCCGCGAGGACCACGAGATCCCCGGGCCCCAGCGCGCGCGGTCGCAGCGGGTGAGGCGGTGCGGAACCGGTCATGGCGTCAGTCTCGCCGCTGCCCCTGGAGGCGGTCACGCGATTTACGCCGGTCGTCCGCCCGAGGCGGCCACTGCTCGGCGCGGTCGACACCGGGTGCCGCTCAGGACGACCGGCCGCCCCGGCGCGGGGCCACCGCGTACGCCACCGCGCCGACCGCCGTCACGCCGAGACCGGCCAGCACCGAGGCCGGGGGGAGGCTCGCGGCCAGCACCGCGCAGCCGGTCAGGCCGACGACCGGAACGGCCGGGTGCGGCCGGCGCTCGTCCGCGCCCAGTCGCAGGGCGCTGGCGTTGGCGACGGCGTAGTAGACGAGGACGCCGAAGGACGAGAAGCCGATCGCCCCGGTCAGATCGGTGGTCGCGGTGAGCGCCACGACCAGGGCGCCCGACCGCCGCCTCCGCCCTGACCGGGGTCCCGTGGCGCGGATGGACGGCGGCGAGCGCGTACGGGAAGTGCCGGTCGCGTGCCATCGCCAGGGTGGTACGGGAGACGCCGAGGATCAGCGCCAGCAGGGAGCCGAGGGCGGCCATGGCCGCGCCGACGCGGACCACCGGGGCCAGACCCGGCACCCCGGCCGTACGGACGGCGTCGGTGAGGGGCGCGGCCGAGCGGGCCAGGGCGTCGGGTCCGAGAACGGTCAGCAGGGCGACGGCGACGGCCGCGTAGACCACGAGGGTCACGCCGAGCGCCAGCGGGATCGCGCGGGGGACGGTCCGCGCCGGGTCCTTCACCTCCTCGCCGAGCGTGGCGATCCTGGCGTACCCCGCGAAGGCGAAGAAGAGCAGACCGGCGGCCTGGAGCACGCCGTGCGGGCCGGAGGCGGCACCGTCCCACGCCAGCCGTCCCGCGTCGGCCCGCGTACTGGTCAGGCACGCGGTGACCGCCGCCGCGAGGACCGCGAGGGTCACCGCCACGATCAGCCGGGTCAGCCAGGCGGCCTTCCGTACGCCCAGGCAGTTCACGGCCGTCAGGGCCACCACGGCCGCGACCGCCACCGCGCGGCGGTGCTCGGGCCACGCGTACGCCCCCACCGTCAGCGCCATCGCCGCGCACGAGGCCGTCTTGCCCGCCACGAAGCTCCACCCGGCCAGGTAGTCCCAGAGGGGGCCGAGCCGCTCCGTGCCGTACACATACGTCCCGCCGGAGCGCGGGTGGCGGGCCGCCAGGCGCGCCGAGGACGTCGCGTTGCAGTACGCCACGACGGCAGCGACCGCCAGGGCCGCGAGGAGCGCGGTGCCCGCGGCGCGGGCCGCGGGAGCGAACGCCGCGAAGACCCCGGCGCCGATCATCGCCCCGAGGCCGATCACCACGGCGTCCCCCACACCGAGGCGCCGCCTCAACTCTCCCGCCGCCGCACCCGTCACGCCCGCATGCTCCCAGCCCCCTGGCGCCCCCCGCGATCCCCGCCGACCACATTTCCGCCCCCGGCCACGCCGTGTTCACCTCCGGCGGCCGCGGCGGCGGGAGCCGCGAGGTCCCGCGCCGGTCAGTGGCGAGCGGCGGGCCCGGCTGCTGCAACTGGCGGGAGGTCGGGGGGCGTCCTGGGGGGAGGGGGCGGGTGGGAACACCGGGGGGTGGCATGGGCCGACGGGTGCCGGACGGGGTGGCGGACTGGCTGCGGGCGAGGGACCCGGCGCCGGGCGGGTCGAGGACGACGGGGCCGAAACCGTGGCTGCGGGCCGACGTACCGGGAGCGTGTCCCGTACCGGACAGAGAGCGCGCCTGGACCGAGCGGTGGCTGCGGTGGTGCGCCGAGGAGTTCGGGCCCGCGACCGCGCACCGCGAGATCGCGCTGCCGGGCTTCGTCCCCGCGGACTTCAGCGGCACGCGGGAGCGGGTCGAGCCGCTGGTGCGGCGGATCGGCGCGGTGATGGGCGCGGACGTCTCCGGCGTCCGTGTGCTGCTGGTGGACTTCCCGGAGCGGGTCCCGGGCAAGAGGCACCAGGTCGGTGAGTACCGCAAGGTGCTCGGCCGGGCGGTGATCGAACTGGACCGCGGCGTGGCCGCGCGGCCCGACGCGTTCGCGGGGCTCGTCGCCCACGAGCTGGCGCACGCCCGGCTGGTCGGCGAGCGGCGGGTGGCCGGGCTGGGCATCTCCCGCGCGGAGGAGGAGCGCCTCACCGACCTGGTGACCGTCCACCTCGGCATGGGCGTCCTGACGGCCAACGCCGCGGACGACTACGTGAAGGCGGCCGGGTACTCGGTGGTGCCGGTCGGCGATCTCACCGACCGGATGCTCACCGGCCGCGGGGACGAGCCCTGGTACCGGATGGGGTACCTGAGCCCGGCGGAGTACGGCTACGCCCTCGCCTGCTGGAGCACGGCGCGCGGCGAGACGGACCCGCCCTGGGCCCGGCGGCTGAGGGCGAGCGTGCGGGACGCCTTCGTACGGGGCCTGGCGTACCGGGCCGCGCGCTGAAGGCGCGTCCTGGGAGGGCACCCGCCGTGGGGGGGAGGGTGCCCTCGGACCGCCCTGGGCGTAGGGACCCGGAGGGTTGTCGACGCGGGTGACGGGTGGCTGGTGGTCAATACGCCTAGACCGTCAGGGGGTCGAGGACCATGGGGCGGACCCGGCCCTCGATCATGGCGCCGAGGCCCTGGACGGCGACGGTGTCGGGGCGGGGGGCGATGTGGACGGGCATGCCGGTGGCCTGGCCGAGCATGAGGTCGAGGCCGGGCATGAGGGCGCTGCCGCCGGCCAGCATGATGCCCCGGTCGGCGAGGTCGGCGACCAGGTCGGGCGGGCAGGCGCGCAGCACGGTGGTGATGGCGTCGAGCACGGAGGTGAGCGGGGTGCGCATCGCGTGGCGCACGCCCTCGGTCTCGACGAGGACGGAGCGGGCGAGGCCGCTGACGACGTCGCGGCCGTGGACCTCGGTGGTGACCGTCCCGCCGGTGCCGGGGGAGCCGAGCATCTGGTGCAGCGGCCGTACCGACTGGCTGGGCAGCATCAACTCGTGGTGGTTGCGCAGGTGCTGCACGACCGCGCGGTCGATGGCGTCACCGCCGACCGGCACCGTCTCCGCGGCCACGATGGACCCCAGCGACAGGACGGCGACCTGCGTCGTACCGGCACCGCACACCACGATCATCGTGGCCTCGGGGTGCTCGACGGGCAGCCCGCAGCCGACCGCAGCGGCGATCAGCGTGTCCACCAGCTCGACCTTGCGCGCGCCGAGCCCGTACAGCGTCTCGATGGCCGCGCGCCGCGCGATCGGCTCGCTGCCGTGCGGCATGCACACCGCGGCGCGCAGCACCGGCATGCGCCGCCACCGCTTGCCGAGCTTGTCGCCGAGCACGTGCTTGAGCATGCGCCGCGCCATCTCGATGTCGACGACCGCGCCGCCCGCGACCGGCCTGGCCACCCGGATGTGCCCGGGGGTGCGCCCGGCCATCTGCTCGGCGCGCTCGCCGACCGCGATCAGCGCGCCGGTGCGTACGTCGACCGCGGCCACGCTCGGCTCGTCGGCGACGACGCCGACGTTGCGGACGTAGACGCGGGTACGGGCGGCGCCGATGTCGACGGCGACGGTGCAGCGGCGGAGCTGTTCCAGTGTGGGGCTCGTGTACGTCACAGCCGGCCCCCGGCGCCCGGGGCGGAGGTGCCGTGCCGCCCGCCGTGCGAGCCGCCGTGCGACCCGTGACCGTGCCCGGCCGGTTCGTACGTGGCCAGCGCCCAGATGATGAAGACGTCGATGGCGATCATGACCACGGCCCAGACCGGCTGGTACGGCAGGAACATGAAGTTCGCCACCAGGTTGAGCCCGGCGATCAGGATGCCGCCCCAGCGCGCCCAGGCGGAACCGGCCAGCAGGCCGAAGCCGACGAGGACGGCGACCACGCCGAGCGCCAGGTGGATCCAGCCCCAGGACGTGACGTCGAACTTGTAGACGTAGTCCCGCGTGGAGACGTACACCGAGTTCTTCCTGATGCCGACGATCCCCTCCAGGATCGCCAGCGCGCCGCCGAACACCAGCATCATCCCGGCGAAGACGGTGCCACCGGCGGCCCACGCGGACTCGCGGGGCGTGGGCGGCGGGGGTGTGTACCCCGGCGGGGGCGGCGGGGTGGGCGTCTCCTGGCTCATACGGGCTCCCGAGAGTGCGTCAGCGTCCACGGCGGGACCGAATCCGACTATGACCCGCCTTAATGACAAAAGGATCTGACGTCCTGTCGGATACGGCGACCGGTGATACGCCGAACGGGGGCGGGGCCGCGCCGAGCGGGTGACGCCGTACCGCCGACCGGGGCGGTGCCGCAGCGCCCGTCGCGGGCCCGGCGCCCCTGACGGGGCGCACCCCGTGCGGCGGGCGCTACCCGGCGGAGCCGTCCGTGTCCTCCAGACGGAACCCCACCTTCAGCCCCACCTGGTAGTGCTCGACCTCGCCGTCCACGATGTGCCCGCGGACCTCGGTGATCTGGAACCAGTCGAGACCGCGCAGCGTTTGCGCGGCCCGCTTGACGCCGTTCCTGACGGCGGCGTCCACGCCTTCGTGCGAGGTGCCGACGATCTCGGTGACCCGATAGGTGTGCTCGGCCATGACGGACCTTTCCTTCGGAGGTCCCTCCACCGTGCCGCAGACGGGCGCGGCCCGCATCACCGCGGGACGCATCCGTCCCGTTCCGTCCCGGACGGCTCCGCCGGGGCATCCCCTTCACCCCGAATCGGGCATATTATCCTCAAGTGGACGATGTGCGGACTGTGACCCCTTGGCCCACCGCCATGATGCGCTGGGTCCCGGCCGCCATGATCGTCGGCGGACTGGTCTTCGACCTCGTCACGCCCAATCCCTACACCGGCGACACGATGCTGGCCGGAGCCTGCGTACTGGCCGGCGCGATCCAGTCCGCCCGCATCGCGGTCCTCACCTGTCTGGCGTCGCTGGTGGGCGTCTTCGTGCTCACCGTCCACGGCGGCATCATCCGCGAGGGCGTCGGCGTGGCCGAGATCCTGAACGTGGTGCTCTCCGCCGTCATCGGCCTCGCCGTCAACCGGGCGCTGACCCGTTCGGGGCGGCGGCTCGCCACCGTGCGGGACGTCGCCGAGTCGGCCCAGCGCGCCCTGCTGCCCGACCCGCCGCCCCGGATCGGCCCGCTGGCCATAGCCGCCCGGTACGAGGCCGCCCAGAGCGGGGCGCGGATCGGCGGTGATGTCTACGCGGCCGAGCAGACCCGCTACGGCGTACGGCTGCTGATCGGGGACGTGCGCGGCAAGGGGATGGGCGCGGTCGCCAGCGTCGCGGTGCTGCTCGGCGCCTTCCGCGAGGCGGCCGACGAGGAACCCGACCTGCCGGGCCTCGCGCGGCGCCTGGACCGGGCGCTGGACCGGGACCGGGAACGGCGCGGCGGCGGCAGCGGCGAGGAGTACCTGGAGGGCTTCACCACCGGGCTGCTGGCCGAATTCGTCCACCGCCCCGAGGACCCCGAGGAGGTGTGCGACACCCTGCGGCTGCTCAACCGCGGCCACCCGCCGCCGTACCTGCTCGACGGCGGCACCGTACGTACCCTCGAAGCCGCCGCCCCCGACGTGCCGTTCGGCATGAGCGACCTCGGCGGAGTCCGCACGGTGCCCGAAGAGCTGGCCTTCCCGCCGGGCGCCACACTGCTGCTGGTCACCGACGGCGTGACCGAGACCCGCGACCGCGAAGGCGTCTTCTACGACCCCGAGATCCGGCTCTCCGGCCTCGGCCCGGTGACCGGCCCGCAGCACGCCATCGACGTCCTGCTGCGGGACCTGGTCACCTGGACCGGCGGCGCGCCCGTCGCCGACGACCGCGCGGTGCTGGCGGTGAGCCTCAGCCAGCCGTGAGACCCCCGGACAGCTAGTGGTGGAAGGCGGTCGCCACGTTCTCCGGGCGGTTCAGCGGGTGCGGCTGGCGGCGCAGCTCCGGCAGCAGGCGGCCCAGGTCCTCCATCAGCAGGTCCGCCAGGTCCTCGGAGAAGCCGTTGCGGCAGACGATGCGCAGCACCGCGAGATCGGTGCGGTCGGCCGGATAGGTGTACGCCGGGACCAGCCAGCCGCGTTCGCGCAGCCGCCGCGACACGTCGAAGACGTCGTAGTTCTCCACCCCCGGCGCGGTGGTGAAGGCGAAGACCGGCAACTGGTCACCCGCGCTGACCAGCGTGAAGTCCTCCAGCTTCGCGATCCGCGCCGCCAGCGACATCGCCACGTCCCGGCTGGCCTGCTGCACCGCGCGGTAGCCGTCCCAGCCCAGCCGCAGGAAGGAGTAGTACTGCGCCACGACCTGCGCGCCCGGCCGCGAGAAGTTCAGCGCGAAAGTCGGCATGTCACCGCCGAGGTAGTTCACCCGGAAGACCAGCTCCTCTGGCAGCGCCTCCGTGTCCCGCCACAGGGCCCAGCCCACGCCCGGGTACACCAGGCCGTACTTGTGGCCCGAGGTGTTGATCGACGCCACCCGCGGCAGCCGGAAGTCCCACACCAGGTCCTCGTCGAGGAACGGCGCGATCATGGCGCCGGACGCGCCGTCGACATGCACCGGGATGTGCGTACCGGTCCGCTCCTCGTACGCGTCCAGCGCCGCGCAGATCTCCGCGACCGGCTCGTACGACCCGTCGAAGGTCGAGCCCAGCACGGCCACCACACCGATGGTGTTCTCGTCGCACAGGGCGAGCGCCGACTCCGCGTCCAGGTGCAGCCGGTCGCCCTCCATCGGCGCCAGCCGCGCCTCGACCTCCCAGAAGGCGCAGAACTTCTCCCAGCACACCTGCACGTTCGCGCCCATCACCAGATTGGGCCGCGCGGTCGCCGGATAGCCGGGCGTGCGCCGCATCCAGCGGCGCTTGAGCGCCATCCCCGCGAGCATGCACGCCTCGGACGAGCCGGTGGTCGAACAGCCCACCACCGAGCTGGGGTCCGGCGCGTTCCACAGGTCGGCGAGGATCGCCACGCAGCGGCGCTCCAGCTCCGCCGTACGCGGGTACTCGTCCTTGTCGATCATGTTCTTGTCGGCGCACTCCGCCATCAGCACACTGGCCTGCGGCTCCATCCACGTCGTGACGAACGTCGCCAGATTCAGCCGCGAATTGCCGTCCAGCATCAGCTCGTCGTGCACGATCTGGTACGCGGTGTGCGGCGGCATGGGTCCGTCCGCCAGCTTGTGCTTGGGCGGAGCCGTCATCCGGCCGTCGACCGGGTCCGCCTCACCGAAGAACGGGTTGACGGCGATGTTGCGGGCGGAGTCCGTGCCTTTGTGCAGTGACATGTCAGCCTTCCGTGGCGAGCCCGGCAGCGCGTGCGCGGGCGTCTTTCCCGACCCGCCCAGCCTGCACCCGCCCGCCGCCCCGCGCCCGCTCCCGCCCCGGAACTTCCCCCAGGAGACTGGGCCGCGCGTCCGGCTCAGGACTCGGTGAGCACGAGCCACTTCCTGCCGTCGATCAGCTCACGGACGGCGTCCAGGTGACCCGCGTGGCAGGCCGTCTCCACCGTGACGTGCAGGATCGCCTCGCGCAGGTCCCGAATGCCGCCGTCGGGCCCGAAGAGTTCGGTCGGCCACCAGGCCGGGGCGGCGCTCGGCGCCGTCGAGGTGATCACGGCGTCCGCGAGCGTCGTCTCCTGGCGGTAGAGGTCGAGCACGCCCTTGGCCGAAACCTCCGGGCCCACCTTCCAGGCGTCGTCGGGGCCGGTCAGCGCCGCGTCGATCACGGCCTTCTCCCCGGCCACCACCCCGCGGAACCAGAAGCGCTCCACGTCCAGCGCGAGGTGCCGCACCAGCCCCGCGCAGCTCCACCCCGACGGCAGCACCGGCCGGTGCAGCGCCTCCTCGTCCAGCCCCTCCAGAATCCCCAGCACGTGACGCCGCTGGGCGTCCAGGTACGACAGCAGCATCGTGGTCTCGGGGTCCGGGGACGAGGTGTCCTGCATGGCATCCTCCTTGAGGTCCGCGACGCCCAGCATTCCACCGGGGTACGACAAGACCCCGGACCGGGCGCCGCCCCTCAGGTGCCCCGGACCCCATGCGCCCCGCGGGGGCGGCTACTCGCGGGCGAGGACCACGGCGGTGCCGTACGCGCAGACCTCGGTGCCGAGGTCCGCGGCGTCGGTGACGTCGAAGCGCATCATGAGGACGGCGTTGGCACCGCGCGCCTTGGCCTGTTCGACGAGGCGCTCCATGGCCTGGTTACGGGTCTGCACCAGTGTCTTCGTCAGGCCCTTGAGTTCGCCGCCGATCATGGACTTCAGCCCGGCGCCGATCTGACTGCCCAGGTGCCGCGAGCGGACGGTGAGGCCGAAGACCTCACCGATGACCCGCTCGACCCGGAAGCCGGGCACGTCGTTCGTCGTGACGACAATGATCTCGGCGCCCTGCTCCTGGCCGCCGCCGTACTCTTCGATTCCCATATCGGCAGCCTGCCCCGCACCTCCCCGCTCCGCACCCGCGAATACGCCGACGCGGCTATTCCAGGCGGGGGGCCTGGACCGGGGCGGGACAGATGCGCTGGCCCTCGTGGTCGAAGACGTACAGGTGGGCGAGGTCCACCAGCAGGGGCACGCGGTCACCGCGGCGGACGCGGATGTCGGGGCCGGTGCGGACCACGAGGTCGCCGGTCTGGGTCTCGGGCGCGCCCAGGGGGCGGTCCATCACCGTCACCGGAGCGCGGCCGGGCGCGTGGTGGGGCCGCGGCGGGACGCCGCCGCCGTTGGAGCCGCCGTCCCGCGCCGGCACCGACGCCTGGATGCGCCGCGCGGCCTTCTGGGCGAGCTTGCCGAGGCTGGTGCCCGAGCCGTTCGCCGCGCGCCGGGTGCCCGAGCGGGACGGCGCCTGCGCGGGCCGCGGGGCCTCCAGCTCGGGGACGACGGCGGGCCGCGACCCGGTGTTGAGGTGCACCAGCGATTCGTGGCCCTGGTACTCCACGTGCTCGACGATCCCGCTCAGCACGACCTCGCCCGCGTGCGCCTGGCTCGGCTGCGCGATGCGTACGGCCTCCGAGCGCAGCCCGACGATGATGCGGCGCCCCTGCTGGATGCGGAGCATCTGGTGGTCGAGGCTGAGCGGTTCCGGCATGCCGAGCCGCTGGCGGCCGAAGTCGATCCACATGCCGCCGCCGAGCGGCGCCAGGACCGTCGCCTGGAGGAGATTGATCCGGGGCGTGCCGACGAAAGCGGCGACGAACACGTTCTCCGGCAGGTGATACGCCTCACGCGGCGTGCTGATCTGCTGGAGGACACCGCTGCGCATGATCGCGACGCGGTCGCCCAACGACATGGCCTCGGCCTGGTCGTGCGTCACGTACACCGTCGTGACGCCCATGCCGTGGGTCAGCCGGGCGATCTCGGCGCGCAGGTGCGCGCGCAGCTTCGCGTCGAGGTTGGACAGCGGCTCGTCCATGAGGAAGACCGAGGGGTGCCGGGAGATCGCCCGGCCCATCGCGACCCGCTGCCGCTCGCCGCCGGAGAGCTGTCCGGGGTAGCGGTCCAGGATCTCCTCGATGCCGAGGATGCGGGCGGTCTCGTCGACCCGGGGCCCGTGCTCCTCACCGGGCATCTCGAAGCGCAGCGGGAAGCCGATGTTCTCCCGGCTGGTCATGCTGGGGTACAGCGCGAAGTTCTGGAACACCATCGCCATCCGGCGGTCGCCGGGTGCGAGGTCGTTGGAGTACTCCCCGTCGAGCAGCAGCTCGCCGGTGGTGATGTCCTCCAGACCCGCGATCATGCGCAGGACCGTGGACTTGCCGCAGCCGGACGGGCCGAGCAGCACCAGGAACTCTCCGGGTGCGATGTCGAGCGAGAACCGGTCCACAGCAGGCGACGGCTGCTTCGGGTAGTACTTGGAAACTTCGTGCAGTGCGATGGCGCGAGTCATAACGGGAGCCGCCAGGTGGTCGGACGCGGTGACGGGGCACGTGGGGGGAGAGATGCCAGACTTGCGAAACTTAGGGTGGTGCGTGGATGACGCTGCGGAGAAGGTAGTGCACCAACCGCAGGTTGCGGAACGTTTGTATCAACACTGGATTGATAGTTTTGGTCCGTGACGACCATCGCGCTCGGCCCGAGCTGGCTCGACCCGGACCATCTGATCAACACGTACGGCCTGTGGGGCGTACTGCTGATCGTGTTCGCCGAGTCCGGGCTCCTCATCGGCTTCTTCCTGCCCGGAGACTCACTGCTGTTCACGACCGGTCTGCTGGTGGCGACCGGCACGCTGCACCAGCCGCTCGCGCTGGTGGCCGCGCTGATCGCGGTGGCGGCGGTGCTCGGCGAACAGGCGGGATATCTGTTCGGCCGCAAGGTCGGACCCTCGCTGTTCCGCAGGCCCGACTCACGCTTGTTCAAGATGGAGAATATCGAGAAGGCACATGCCTTTTTCGAGCGCCACGGACCCAAGGCGATCGTGATGGCCTGCTTCGTGCCCATCGTACGAACGTTCACCCCAATCGTCGCAGGCGTCAGCCGAATGAACTACCGCACCTTTGTCACCTTCAACCTCATCGGCGCGACACTGTGGGGTGCGGGTGTCACCGTACTCGGATACTGGCTCGGCCAGATCGAATTCGTGCACAAGAACATCGAAGCGATGCTCGTCCTGGTCGTGCTGCTCTCGGTGGTGCCGATCGGCATCGAATACCTGCGGTCGCGCGGCAAGGCGAAAAAGGAGGCCGTGATTCCGGGGGCGGGCGCCGGTGCGGGCCCGGCGGCGGGCGGCCCCGAGCCGGTTCCGGCCGCGCCGCGCACCCCCGGCCGGCACCGCGCGCAAAAGCGCTGACCTGCGGGAACCGACGCCGTAACGGGGGAACGGGGGCGTCGGCGGGATTCCCGTGATTCACAGGATTCACAGAAACGCGGATTGCGGAAAGGAGAGCACGACCGGTGTCCGACGACGGAAAACCTGAGTCGGACGAGGTCCGCTCCGAATTCACACCCCCCACAGGCACCACATTCCCCCCGGTCGTCACGGGCAGCGCATTCGCCCCGCCCGGCGGAACGGCGGGAACAGCGGGAACAGCGGGAACGCCCGGAGCAACAGGAGCACCGGGAACAGCCGGAGCTTCCGGAACAACGGGTACGACGGGCCCGACAAGCCTCACCAGCACCACCGGGAGCATTCCGATGGTCGTCCTGCCGCCCACCGACGCGCGGTGGCAGGACCGGATGCGGGCCATGGTCCGCATCCCCGTCACCGAGCGCCCCGCACCCGAGACCCCCGCGGACCGCCAGGAAACCGCGCACCTGGTCCCCGTACCGCGCGTCCTCGACCTGACCCTGCGCATCGGCGAACTGCTGCTCGCGGGCGGCGAGGGCGCCGAGGACGTCGAGGCGGCGATGCTCGGCGTCAGCTACGCGTACGGACTGGCCCGCGTCGAGCCGAACGTCACCTTCACGCTGCTGGGCATCTCCTTCCAGCCCTCGCTCACCGACCCGCCGCTGACCATGAGCCGCACGGTGCGCCGCCGCGGCACCGACTACACCCGGCTCGCCGCGGTCTTCCAGCTCGTCGAGGAGATCACCGCGCACGAGGCGACGCTGGAGGACGCGTACCGCCGGCTCGCCGAGATCCGCCGCAACCGGCACCCGTACAGCTCCTGGGCGCTCACCGGCGCCGCCGGGCTGCTCGCGGGCGCGGCCAGCGTCCTGGTCGGCGGCGGCCCGGTCATCTTCGCCGCCGCCGCGCTGGCCGCGATGCTCGGCGACCGGCTCGCGTGGCTGCTCGCCGGGCGCGGGCTGCCGGAGTTCTACCAGTTCGCGGCGGCGGCGATGCCCGCCGCCGCGATGGGCGTCCTCATCGACCGGTACGCGCACTGGATCCCCGGCGCCAACGGCGTCCAGGCGTCGGCGGTGATCACCGGCGGGCTCTTCGCGCTGCTGCCGGGCCGCGCGCTGGTCGCCGCCGTCCAGGACGGCCTCACCGGCTTCTACATCACCGCCTCCGCCCGGCTGCTGGAGGTGATGTACCTCGTCGTCGGCATCGTCATCGGCGTCACCGTCATCCTCTACGCGGGCTTCACCACCCTCGGCGCCGACCTCAACCCCGACCAGGCGCTGCGCGCGTACGACCACCCGTGGGTGCAGCTGCTGGCCGCGATGGTGCTGACCCTCGCCTTCGCGGTGCTGCTCCAGTGCGAGCGCGGCGTCCTGCCGCTGGTCACCCTCAACGGCGGCATCGCCTGGACGGTCTACGGCGTCCTGCACCAGCAGGCGGGCGGCAACCAGGTCGCGGCCACCGCCGCCGCGGCCGGACTCGTCGGCCTCTTCGGCCAGTTGATGGCCCGCTACCGGTACGTGTCCGTGCTGCCGTACGTCACCGCCGCCATCGGCCCGCTGCTGCCCGGATCCGCCACGTACTTCGGGCTGCTCGCCCTCACCAACAACCACTCCGACCAGGCGTTCACCCTGCTCACCCGGGCCGCCGCCCTCGCCCTGGCCATCGCCATCGGCGTCAACCTCGGCGGCGAGCTGGCCCGCCTGGTCCTCAAGCCGCCGGGCCCCGCCGCCCCGCGCGGCGCGGCCAAACGCACCCGCGGCTTCTGACCCCGCTCGGGCACGGAAACGCCGGGCGGCCGACACGTCATCAGCGACGTGCCGGCCGCCCGGCGTTCAGGTGCGGCGGGGCTTCAGTGGCCCGGGCCCTGCTCCTTCAGACGGCGGAAGGACTCCTCGATCTCCGTCTCGGCCTCGGTGCGGCCGACCCAGTTGGCGCCCTCGACGGACTTGCCGGGCTCGAGGTCCTTGTAGACCTCGAAGAAGTGCTGGATCTCCAGCCGGTCGAACTCGCTGACGTGGTGAATGTCACGCAGGTGCTCCACGCGCGGGTCCGACGCGGGCACGCACAGCACCTTGTCGTCGCCGCCGGCCTCGTCCGTCATGCGGAACATGCCGATCGCCCGGCACGTGATGAGGCAGCCGGGGAAGGTCGGCTCGTCCAGGATGACCAGCGCGTCCAGCGGGTCGCCGTCCTGGCCGAGGGTGTTCTCGATGAAGCCGTAGTCGGCCGGGTAACTGGTCGAGGTGAAGAGCCTGCGGTCCAGGCGGATACGACCGGTCTCGTGGTCCACCTCGTACTTGTTCCGCGAACCCTTCGGGATCTCGATCGTGACGTCGAACTCCAAGGCCCTACTCCTCCATGATCAGCGCATACTGCGGGTGATTAAGTGTCTCCCACGCATGTGGGTGGTCGCGAAAGGGGCTGGTCGGGGGTGCCGCACGGCAAGACGTGGCAGGTCGTGGCGGGGTCGGCCGCGATAGGTCTGGCGGTGGCGGCCGGGGCGGTGGCCGCGGCAGGCCCGTGGGACGCAGGCCAGCGTACGGCCGAGCGCGAGCACGCGGCCGGCCGGGACCACGTCGTGGCCTCGGGACCGCGCACCGCCGTGCCCACGCCCCGGATCACCCCGCCCGCGCCCTCCGCCGCCCCCGTACTGGCCCCGGTACCCGCCGCCGCGCCCGGTACGGGCAAGGGCTCGTCCGCCGGTACGCCGCCGGACCCGGCGGCCCTCAAGGCCCTCCTCGACCCGCTGATGGACGCCGACGGGCTCGGCACCGTACGCACCGGGACCGTCATCGACGTGGCCACCGGGACCGTCGTGTACGACCACCGGGCCGGCACGCCGTCCACCCCCGCCTCCACCACCAAGCTCGCCACCGCGACGGCCGCGCTCGGCACGCTCGGGCCCGGCCGCCGCCTCACCACGACCGTGGTGGTCACCGCGGCCGGCCGGGTCGTCCTGGTCGGCGGCGGCGACCCGACCCTCGAACTCGGCGGGCTCGCCGACGACACCGCCGCCGCGCTCAAGGCGCGCGGCACCACGTCCGTACGGCTCGGCTACGACACGTCCCTGTTCAGCGGCACCGCGCTCCACCCCATCGGGCCCAACGAGAACCTCGCGCCGGTCACCGCGCTCATGGTCCGCGAGGGGCGGCTCGACCACAGTTCGAGCGGGCCCGCACAACGCGCCGACGATCCGGCCGAGTCGGCCGCCGACGCCTTCGCGGACCTGCTGCGGGAGCGGGGGATCAGGGTCAAGGGCGAGGCGGCGCCCGCCAGCGGGCACGGGGGTACGCGGCTGGCGGCCCATCAGTCCGCGCCGCTGTCGGAGCTGGTGGAGCGGATGCTGACCGACAGCGACAACGACGTGGCCGAGGCGCTGGCCCGGCATGTGGCCCGCGCGCTCGGGCGGCCCGCCAGTTTCGCCGGGGCGGCCAGCGCCATTCCCGACGCCCTGCGGCGGCTCGGGGTGCCGCTCGCCGGCGCCGCCTTCCACGACGGGAGCGGGCTCGACGGGGACGACGCGCTGTCGGCCACCACGCTGGCCCGGATTCTCGCGCTCGCGGCGAGTCCCGCGCATCCCGAGATGCGGTCGGTCCTGACCGGGCTGCCGGTCGCCGGTTTCACCGGCACGCTCGCCGACCGCTTCCGGGGCGCTGGGGGCGCCGGGGTGGTCCACGCCAAGACCGGGACGCTCACCGGGACCAACACGATCGCCGGCACCGCCGTGTCCCCCGCGGGGCGCCTCCTCGCCTTCGCGTTCCTCACCCACGGCACGGATTCGCCTGGCGGCGCGCAGAAAGCCCTCGACCACCTGGCCGCCGCCCTCACCACCCACCCCTAGCCCGCGTCCCCGATGTCCTCAATCGCCGGACGGGCTCGAAGAAACGGGCGCGGGCCGCGGGCTGGTGTCCTCAATCGCCGGACGGGCTGAAACATTGCTTCCGGCGAGTCCGCCAGGCCCTGGCTTCGTCCGCGAACGCCGGTCGGGCTGAAACGTTGCTTCCGGCGAGTCCGCCAGGCGCTGGCGTCGGCCTTGAATGACGTCTCCGGGTGGGGTGCCCCCCCGGCAGGGGGAAGGGCGGGTGGGTGGGGGGAACAGCCCCGCCGGCGTTTGAGGCGGCGTTAGCCGGAGGGGCTGAAGCCGTATTTCGGGGGGCGGCCGGAGGGGGAACCTGTTGGTGGGGGAGCCCAAAGGGGGAGCGGCAACGTACCGTGAAGGCATGACGAGCATCGGTGGAAGCGAGATGGTCGACTGGAACCTCGCCGTGGCGACCGCGCAGCGGTTGACGCGGCCGGGGCCTGAGGTGAGCCGGGACGAGGCTCGGGCCATCGTGGCGGAGCTGCGGGCGCACGCGCAGGAGTCGGAGGCGCACGTCAGGGAGTTCACCCGGATGTACGGGGACGCGGAGGTGCCACCGCACGGCACCCCGGTGCTCATCGTGGACCGGGCGGGCTGGGTGAAGGCCAACGTGGCCGGGTTCCGGGAGGTGATGAAGCCCCTGCTCGGAAAGATGCAGGCGCGCCGCCCCGGCGGCCCCGGCGGAGTCGTGCTCGGCACGGTCGGCGGCAAGGTGACCGGCGTCGAGGTCGGCATGCTGTTGAGCTTCCTGTCCTCGCGGGTGCTCGGCCAGTACGAGACCTTCGCGCCGCCGAGCCGCGACATGCCCGCGGGACCGGTCAAGCCGGGCCCCGGCGAGTCCCGTGCCGGACGGCTGCTGCTGGTCGCGCCGAACATCGTGCACGTCGAGCGCGAGCTGGACGTCGACCCGCACGACTTCCGCCTGTGGGTGTGCCTGCACGAGGAGACGCACCGCACCCAGTTCTCCGCGGTGCCGTGGCTGCGCGACCACATCGAGGGCGAGATCCAGGCGTTCCTCGGCGAGACCGAACTGGACGCCTCGACGGTGATCGAGCGGGTCAGGGAGGCCGTGCAGTCCTTCACCGGCTCCGGCGGCGGCAAGGAAGAAGACGCCGACAAGGACCGCGACGAGGACCGCAGCCTGGTCGACCTGGTGCAGACCCCCTCCCAGCGGGAGATCCTGGCCCGGCTGACCGCCGTGATGTCGCTGCTCGAAGGCCACGCGGACTTCGTGATGGACGGCGTGGGGCCCGAGGTCGTGGCGACCGTCGCCGAGATCCGGGAGAAGTTCAGCCAGCGCAGGGCCAGCGGGGCGGGCCGCCTGGACCAGGCGCTGCGCAAGCTCCTCGGCCTGGACGCCAAGCTCCGCCAGTACCGCGACGGCGAGCGCTTCGTCCGGGCGGTCGTCGACGAGGTCGGCATGGACGGCTTCAACCGGGTGTGGACCTCGCCCAACACGCTGCCCACCAAGGCGGAGATCGCCAAACCCGCCGAGTGGGTCGCGCGGGTGCACAGCCGTAGCGAATCGTGAGGGCGTAACCGCTCATGAAGGCCGTGTCCGCCCTCGGGTTCACCCGTCCGAGGGACCGTAGGCGCAGGGTAGCGCGTGCGATGCTCGGGTAAGCCCCGAGCTTCTGTCACCATCTGGATACCCTGCGTCACTTCGGCGCTTTCCTCATAGCCTCCTCAGGAGGGAAACCGGACATGGGACCCCACCCCACGGTCGCGGCGATACGCCTGGCGGTCCGCCGCGTCCTGCACGACGTCCTCACCGCGTCCACCGACCCGCACCCGTTGGTGCTCGCCGCGTGCAGCGGCGGAGCCGACTCCATGGCGCTGGCCGCCGCCCTCGCTTTCGAAGCACCCCGGCTCGGCGTGCGCGCCGGAGCCGTCACCGTCGACCACGGCCTCCAGGCGGGCTCCGCCGGCCGCGCCCAAGAGGTCGCCGGGCGGCTGCGCGGCCTCGGCCTCGACCCGGTCGACGCGATCGGCGTCACCGTCGGCCGCCAGGGCGGTCCCGAAGCCGCCGCCAGAGACGCCCGGTACGCGGCGCTCGACTCCGCCGCCGAATCGCACGGCGCCGCCGCCGTCCTGCTCGGCCACACACGTGACGACCAGGCAGAAACGGTGCTCCTGGGCCTCGCCCGCGGCTCCGGCACCCGCTCGCTGGCCGGAATGGCCGCGGTCTCCGGTACCGGCGGCCGGTACCGGCGCCCCTTCCTGCTGCTGGACCGCGACACCGTACGCAAGGGCTGTCTCGCCCAGGGCATCACCGTGTGGGAGGACCCGCACAACCACGACCCCGCGTACACCCGCTCCCGCGTCAGACACGAAGCCCTGCCCGTCCTGGAGAAGTCCCTCGGCAAAGGCGTCGTCGAGGCGCTGGCCCGCACCGCGCAGCTCTCCAGGGACGACGCCGACGCGCTGGACCAGTGGGCCGCGGACGCCGAGGCCGACGCGGCGGGCGACGACGGCAGCCTGGACGCGCTGCGGCTGCACGGCCTGCCCGCCGCCGTACGCCGCCGCGTCCTGCGCCGCGCCGCCATCGCCGCCGGCTCGCCCCCCGGCTTCCTCTTCGCCCGGCACATCGAGGAGGTCGACCGGCTGGTCACCGGCTGGCACGGACAGAAAGCCCTCAACCTGCCGGGCGGCGTCGCCGTTCTCAGGGCCAATGGCAGACTGGTGTTCTCGCCGTCGTAGAGCTGCCGTCGCCCAGCGACCCGGGAGCCGACTACTTGAGGGACATACCGCGCAGTGAACGAGAACGACATGGGCGCCGATCTTGAGAAAGTGCTCATCTCCAAGCCAGAGATCGACGCGAAGCTCAGCGAGCTCGCCGCGCAGATCGACCGGGACTACGCGGGCAAGGACCTGCTGATCGTCGGTGTCCTCAAGGGCGCCGTGATGGTGATGGCGGACCTCGCACGGGCGCTGTCGAGCAACGTGACGATGGACTGGATGGCGGTGTCCTCCTACGGCGCCGGCACCAAGTCCTCGGGTGTGGTGCGCATCCTCAAGGACCTGGACACCGACATCGCGGGCCGTGACGTCCTGATCGTCGAGGACATCATCGACTCCGGGCTGACGCTGTCCTGGCTGATCAGCAACCTGGGCTCGCGCGGCCCCGCCTCCCTGGAGGTCTGCACGCTGCTGCGCAAGCCCGAGGCGGCCAAGGTCCAGCTCGACGTGAAGTACACCGGGTTCGACATTCCCAACGAGTTCGTGGTCGGATACGGCCTGGACTATGCGGAGAAGTACCGCAATCTCCCGTTCGTGGGCACACTCGCCCCGCACGTATACGGTGGCTGACTCCCGTCGGCCCGCCGCCGGCGGTCCGGCGCGGCACAGTCATGACGTCGGCCACACCCCGTTCGGCCCCGGGAACCCCAGTCGGTTTCCCGCCGTTGGAGCAGGGGAAGGCGGGATTGTTAACGGTCGGCGGCAACCTCGGGTGACAATGCTGGGGTACCGTCCGAAGGTCGGGTCATACACCGGCATGCACGCGCGGCCAGCAGGCGGCGGTGCCTCACTGTGGCAGGAGGGACGGGGCGACTTCGCCCCGCATGGATGGACGTGAAGCGCTATTTCCGTGGGCCAGTCATGTGGATCGTGCTGGCTGTCCTCGCCGTGGTCGTGTTGATGCAGGTCGTCGGGTCCGGCGGCGGCTACAAGACGGTGGATACCGGCGAGGTTCTACATGCGATCGAATCAAACCAGGCCAAGTCCGCCGAGCTGACGACAGGCGACGACAACTCCATCAAGATCCAGCTCAGGGACGGATCCAAGGTCGAGGGCAGCTCCAAGGTCCGCGCCAGCTACATCGGCAACCAGGGCTCGGCCATCGCCGCGGAGCTGCAGAACATCGTCGACGGCAAGGTGAAGGGGACCACCCTTCCCGACGGTTACACCGTCTCGCCGTCGAAGCAGAACGCTTTCGTCGGCATTCTGCTGTCGCTGCTCCCGTTCGTCCTCATCGTCGTGGTCTTCCTGTTCCTGATGAACCAGATGCAGGGCGGCGGCTCGCGCGTCATGCAGTTCGGCAAGTCCAAGGCGAAGCTGATCACCAAGGACACGCCGAAGACGACGTTCTCCGACGTGGCCGGTTGCGACGAGGCGGTGGAGGAGCTCCAGGAGATCAAGGAATTCCTCCAGGAGCCCGCGAAGTTCCAGGCCGTCGGCGCCAAGATCCCCAAGGGCGTGCTGCTGTACGGCCGTCCGGGTACCGGCAAGACCCTGCTGGCCCGCGCTGTCGCGGGTGAGGCGGGCGTGCCGTTCTACTCGATCTCCGGCTCCGACTTCGTCGAGATGTTCGTGGGTGTCGGCGCCAGCCGCGTCCGCGACCTGTTCGAGCAGGCCAAGGCGAACGCCCCGGCCATCGTCTTCGTCGACGAGATCGACGCCGTCGGCCGGCACCGCGGTGCGGGTCTGGGCGGCGGTCACGACGAGCGCGAGCAGACCCTCAACCAGCTCCTGGTCGAGATGGACGGCTTCGACGTGAAGGGCGGCGTGATCCTCATCGCCGCCACGAACCGGCCCGACATCCTGGACCCGGCGCTGCTGCGTCCCGGCCGTTTCGACCGGCAGATCGCGGTCGACCCGCCGGACCTCCAGGGGCGCGTGGAGATCCTCAGCGTGCACCAGAAGGGCAAGCCGGTCGCACCGGACGTCGACCTCATGGCCGTCGCCCGCCGCACCCCCGGCTTCACCGGCGCCGACCTGAGCAATGTGCTCAACGAGGCGGCGCTGCTGACCGCGCGCAGCAACAAGAAGGTCATCGACAACGCCACGCTGGACGAGGCGATCGACCGCGTCGTGGCCGGTCCGCAGAAGCGCACCCGGATCATGTCGGACAAGGAGAAGAAGATCACCGCGTACCACGAGGGCGGACACGCCCTGGTCGCGGCGGCCTCGCCGAACTCCGACCCGGTCCACAAGGTGACGATCCTGTCCCGCGGCCGCGCGCTGGGCTACACGATGGTGCTGCCCGACGAGGACAAGTACTCCACGACGCGCAACGAGATGCTCGACCAGCTCGCCTACATGATGGGCGGCCGGGCGGCGGAGGAACTGGTCTTCCACGACCCGACCACCGGCGCGTCGAACGACATCGAGAAGGCCACCGCGACCGCCCGTGCCATGGTCACGCAGTACGGCATGACCGAGCGGCTGGGCGCGATCAAGTTCGGTTCCAGCGACTCGGAGCCGTTCCTCGGCCGTGAGATGGGTCACCAGCGCGACTACTCGGAAGAGGTCGCCGGGCTGGTGGACGAGGAAGTCAAGAAGCTCATCGAGACGGCGCACAACGAGGCGTGGGAGATCCTGGTCGAGAACCGGGACGTCCTGGACAACCTCGTTCTGAACCTGCTGGAGAAGGAGACCCTGAACAAGGAGCAGATCGCCGAGATCTTCGCTCCGATCGTCAGGCGTCCCCCGCGTCCGGCCTGGACGGGCTCCGCCCGTCGTACGCCGTCCACCCGCCCGCCGGTGCTCTCTCCCAAGGAGCTGGCACTGACCAACGGCTCGCAGCCGGCCAACGGCATCACGACGGGTTCGGTCAGCACGACCAAGCCCGTCGCGGAGCCGGTCGACCGTCCCGAGGACGGCACGCCGGAGAGCTGACCGGCGCGAGCCGGTCAGGCACGAGAACAGGCAGTCCGGGCCGGACCCGGAATGCAGGCAGTGGCCCCAGGGTTTTAACCTTGGGGCCATTGCCGTTTTTGGGCCAGCTTTCCCACTTCGCCGAACTTCGGAGGAACGAGGCATCATGACCGACCCCGTGACGATCGACGGCGAGGGTTCGATCGGCGAGTTCGACGAGAAGCGGGCCGAGGCCGCGGTGCGCGAGCTGCTGTACGCGGTCGGCGAGGACCCCGACCGGGAGGGCCTGCGGGAGACCCCGGCGCGGGTGGCGCGCGCGTACAAGGAGATATTCGCCGGGCTCTGGCAGACGCCGGAGGACGTGCTGACCACCACCTTCGACCTCGGGCACGACGAGATGGTGCTGGTGAAGGACATCGAGGTGATGTCGTCCTGCGAGCACCACCTGGTGCCGTTCGTCGGCGTCGCGCACGTCGGCTACATCCCGGCCGTCAGCGGCAAGATCACCGGCCTGTCCAAGCTGGCCCGGCTGGTCGACGTGTACGCCCGCCGCCCGCAGGTGCAGGAGCGGCTGACCACGCAGGTCGCCGACGCCCTGATGCGCATCCTGGAGCCGCGCGGGGTGATCGTGGTCATCGAGTGCGAGCACATGTGCATGACGATGCGCGGGGTCCGCAAGCAGGGCGCGAAGACCATCACCTCCGCCGTACGCGGCCAGCTCCGCGACCCCGCGACCCGCGCGGAGGCGATGAGCCTGATCCTCGGGCGCGGCTGACCGGGCACGCGGCTGACCGGGCACGGGCTGCCTCCGGGCACGGGCCTGCTCGGGCAGGGGCCTGGCGGCTCCGGTAGGCACGGTGCGGTACCGGGCCGCCATAGCCGTTACGTAGACGCGCCGTAGCTGTCACAGTTGCGTTGCCCGCGAAGGAACCCACAGACAGGGTTTCGCGTCCTACTGGGCGCCACTCACTCGCTCGTACTGGACCCTGGTGAAGCATGTCCGCTGACCGTGCCTGTGCCCCGCGTTCGCGCCGCTGGCGGCTGCGACCCTCCGCCGTCCCGGGGATCATCGGCAGCGCCGCCGCGGTCATCGGGCTGCTGGACGTGGTCTCCGCGGTCTTCCCGGCCTTCCGCAACGGCCGGATGCACCACATGGCCGCGGTCTTCCCCGGCACCGTCAGCTCGCTCGCCGCCGCCACCGCGGTCGTCACCGGCGTCCTGCTGCTGATGCTCGCGCACGCGCTCAAGCGCGGGAAGGTCCGCGCCTGGTGGGCGGCCGTCGTGCTGCTGCCGGTCGGCGCGGCCACCCAGCTCGTCTACCGGCACTCGATCTTCGGCGCGCTGGTCTCGCTCGGCCTGCTGTGGGTGCTGATCTCCTACCGCGACGAGTTCACCGCGCTGTCCGACCCGCGCACCCGCTGGCGGGCCCTGCTGAACTTCGTCGGCCTCAGCACCGTCGCTTTCTCCCTCGGCCTGGTCATCACCAGCGCCCACCCGTCCTCCGAGCGCGGCAACCCCGGCTTCCTCGACCGCTGCGAGCACGTCCTGCTCGGCCTGTTCGGCTTCGAGGGACCCGTCACGTACACCAGCGACCGGGTCAACGACCTGGTCGGCTACTCGCTGGGCGGCCTCGGCCTGCTCATCGCGATCTCCACCGCCTTCCTCGCGCTGCGCCCCGGACGCCCGGTCGCCGAGCTGAGCGAGGCCGACGAGGACCGGCTGCGCGCCCTGCTGGCCCGGCACGGCGCCCGCGACTCGCTCGGCCACTTCGCGCTGCGCCGCGACAAGTCCGTGGTCTTCTCGCCCAGCGGCAAGGCCGCCGTCTGCTACCGCGTGGTGTCCGGCGTCATGCTCGCCAGCGGCGACCCGATCGGCGACGTCGAGGCATGGCCCGGCGCCATCGAGCAGTACATGGAGCTGGCCCGCGCGCACGCCTGGCTGCCCGCCGTCGTCGGGTGCAGCGAGACCGGCGGCGAGGTGTGGACCCGCGAGACCGGCCTGGACGCCCTGGAGCTGGGCGACGAGGCGATCGTCACCACCTCCGCCTTCACCCTCCAGGGCCGCGCCATGCGCAATGTCCGCCAGATGGTCAAGCGCATCGAGCGGTCCGGATACGTGTGCCGGGTACGCCGGGTGCGGGACCTCAGCGAGGACGAGAAGCACCGCGTACGGCTGGCCGCGGACGCCTGGCGCGGCACCGACACCGAGCGCGGCTTCTCCATGGCGCTCGGCCGCTTCGGCGAGGAGCTGGACGGGGACTGCGTGGTCGTCACCGCGCACAAGGACCGCGAGCCCGGCGCCCCGCACCCCGAACTGGGCGACCTGCGGGCCGTGCTGCACTTCGTGCCCTGGGGCGCGGACGGCATGTCCCTGGAGCTGATGCGCCGCGACCGGGCCGCCGACCCCGGCCTGAACGAACTGCTGATCGTCGCCGCGCTCCAGGAGGCGCCCGCCCTCGGCATCGCCCGCGTGTCGCTGAACTTCGCGATGTTCCGCTCCGCGCTGGCCCGCGGCGAGCGGATCGGCGCGGGCCCGGTGCTGCGCGGCTGGCGGGGTCTGCTGGTGTTCCTGTCCCGCTGGTTCCAGATCGAGTCGCTGTACAAGTTCAACGCGAAGTTCCAGCCCGAGTGGGTGCCGCGCTTCCTGGTCTTCCCCAACTCCCGTGATCTGCCCAGGATCGGCTTCGCCATCATGCAGGCCGAGGGCTTCGTCACGCTGTCCCTTCCGCTGCCCGACGCCGTCCAGCGTTTCCTGCCCGGGCGCGCCACCCGCCCCCCGCACCGGCACAAGCCCGGCTACGCGACGTCGGTGGACGCGACCGAGCGGAGTGCGGTGGCGTAGGGCGTAGCCCCTACGCTGGGCGCATGAGTACGTTGCTGGGCCGCGTCAGGCCCGTCGGACTGCCGGAGTGGGACCGCTGCGCGGTCATGGGCGTGGTGAACGTCACGCCCGACTCGTTCTCCGACGGCGGGCGGTGGTTCGACCCGGAGCTGGCCGTCAAGCACGGCCTCGATCTCGTGGCGCAGGGCGCCGACATGGTGGACGTGGGCGGCGAGTCCACCCGGCCCGGCGCCAAGCGGGTCGACGAGGCGGAGGAGTTGCGCCGGGTCGTGCCGGTGGTGCGGGAGCTGGCCGCGGCCGGGGTGCTGGTCAGCGTCGACACGATGCGCGGCTCGGTCGCCGAGCAGGCGGTCGCCGCGGGCGCCCGGCTGGTCAACGACGTGAGCGGCGGCCTCGCCGACCCCGCGATGGTCCCCGCGGTCGCCGCCGCCGGGGTGCCGTTCGTCGTCATGCACTGGCGCGGCCAGAGCATCGACATGAACAACCGGGCCGTCTACACCGACGTGCTCGGCGAGGTCGTCACCGAACTGCGCGCGGGCCTGGACCGGGCGGTGGCCGGCGGCATCGACCCCGGCCTGGTGATCCTCGACCCGGGCCTGGGCTTCGCGAAGACCGCGGACCACGACCTGACGCTGCTGGCCCACCTGAGCGCGCTGCGCGAACTGGGCCGTCCGCTGCTGGTCGCCGCCTCCCGCAAGCGGTTCCTCGGCCGCATCCTGGCCGGTGACAACGGCGAACCGCCGCCCGCCAGGGAACGCGACGCGGCCACCGCGGCCGTCACCGCGATCGCCGCCCGCGAGGGCGCCTGGGCGGTCCGCGTCCACGAGGTGCACGCCAGCGCCGACGCCGTCCGCGTCGCCCGCGCCATCGAGATCGGGGGGGTCCGCGCATGACGCCGCGCACCGCGGAGGCCCGCGCCGTCGAGCGGGCCAACCAGGCGTTCTACGACGCCGTGGAGACCTCGGACCTGGACGCGCTGGAGTCGGTGGTCCTGGACGGGCCGCTGGCCGAGTCGGTGGCCGTCGTGCACCCCGGCTGGCCGGTGCTGCGCGGACGCCGCGAGGTCATGCGGTCGTACGCGCTGATCATGGCCAACACGGATTACATCCAGTTCTTCCTGACCGACGTGGAGGTCGCCGTCGACGGCGACAGCGCGGTGGTCACCTGCACCGAGAACATCCTGACCGGCGGCCCCGCCGAGGAGGACGGCTCCGCGGGCTCGCTCGTCGGCGGCCTGGTGGTGGCCACCAACGTCTTCCGACGCACCGCCGACGGCTGGCGGATGTGGGTCCACCACGGCTCGCCGGTGCTGGCCGAGGACGACGACGAGGACGACGAGGACGGCGAGGGCCCCGGCGGATCCGGCGGTCCCGGCGACGATCTGCTGGACGACGAGGGCTTCGACGGGACGGCGGGAGCGTGACCGCGGGCCGCCCGTGACCGGCTCTGTCGGTGACCGACGGTAGATTCGGAGCAGACGACGGGGCGGACCGCCCCGTCCGCCGCCGGCCGGGACACCCCGGACGGCGGCCGTCCGACCGACCGGCGGGAGAGAGTTCGTGGATCGTGTCACGCTGCGGGGCCTGAAGGCCCTGGGCCACCACGGTGTGTTCGAGCACGAGCGCGAGGACGGCCAGGTCTTCGTCGTGGACCTCGTGCTGGGCCTCGACACGGCCCCCGCGGCGGCCGATGACGACCTCACCAGAACCGTGCATTACGGTGTGGTCGCCGAAGAGGTCACGGCCGTCGTCTCCGGCGAACCGGTCGACCTCATCGAAACCCTCGCCCAGCGCATCGCCGACACGTGCCTGGCGCACGACGTCGTGCAAGAGGTCGAGGTGACCGTGCACAAACCGGACGCGCCGATCACCGTGCCCTTCGACGACGTGACCGTGACCATCACCCGGAGGCGCCCGTGAACTCCCCCCGTCGGGAGCACGCCCACAAGCCCGCGTTCGACCCGACCGTGCAGCCCGTACCGGCCTCCGTGGTCGCGCAGGTCGACGCGGCGGACTTCACCCTGAACAACCCCAAGACCGCGGTGATCGCCCTCGGCGGCAACCTCGGCAACCGGCTGGAGACCCTGCAAGGCGCGGTCGACGCGCTGGAGGACACCCCCGGCGTCCGGGTCAAGGCCGTCTCGCACGTGTACGAGACCGAGCCCTGGGGCGTCCCCGAGGGCTCCCAGGCCGCGTACTTCAACGCGGTGGCGCTGGTGCGCACCACGCTGCCGCCCGAGTCGCTGCTGGAGCGCGCCCAGGCCATCGAGGAGGCGTTCCTGCGGGTGCGCACCGAGCGCTGGGGGCCGCGCACCATCGACGTCGACATCATCGCGTACCAGGACGTGGCCTCCGACGACCCGGCGCTGACACTTCCGCACCCGCGCGCCCACGAGCGTGCCTTCGTGCTCGTGCCGTGGTACGACGTGGACCCGGCGGCCGAACTGCCGGGGCACGGCCCGGTCGCGGAACTGATCGGGGCGGTCGGCTCCGCGGGGGTGCGACGGCGCACGGACGTGGAACTCCGGCTGCCCGAATAATCGTTGGGACCTGCGTACCGCGCATCCGCCACGGGCGGGCGCGGGCGGACGAGCGTACACAGGCGCGCGGACGGCGCACTGCACAGAATGTGGAGGCGGGCACTCGGTGAGGACGCTGCGGATCAGGACGCTGGCGGGGCTCTTCGCGGTGGCGGGCGTGCTCTCATGGGCCGCCGCGCGGCTGTGGGACCACGTCGGGACGCTGCCGGGCGTGCCGGTCGCCGCGCCGATCGTGCTCGCGCTGATCGCCGTCGCGCTCCTGGCCACCGCGCTGTCGCTGCGCGCCCGGCTCAAGGCGCAGCGCGAACGGCACCCGGGCGCCAAGGGCGTCGACCCGCTGGCCGCCGCCCGCGCGGTCGTCTTCGGCCAGGCCAGCGCCCTGGTCGCGGCCCTCGTCGTCGGCATGTACGCGGGCACCGGGCTCTACCTGGTGATGTACGACCTCGACATGGACCCGCGCCGCCAGCAGGCCATCTACGCGGGCCTGGCCGTCGTCGCCGGGATCGCGGTGATCGCCGCCGCGATCTTCCTGGAGCGGGTCTGCCGCCTCCCCGAGGACGACGACACGGTGCCGCGCGGCACGACCCCGCACCGCCGCTGACCCGCGCCCGAGGTGCCCGTGTCCCGGCCGCACCTCCCGCCCCGGGGTACGTATCCCACATCCTGAGACGTATCCGACACTCGTGGTCCCCGCCGTTGCGGGGCCGACGCCACCACTCGGACGTCCGGCTTGACCGGCGGGCGGGTGGCGTGGTTCAGTCCGCTACGTGAGCGAACCCGGATGGCATCTGCACCGGAAGGTCCACCTGGACCTCGTCCGGTACGCGGGCTGCATCTGTACGACCGCGCGCTGACGCGCGCCTCCGACGTCCTTCGTTCATCTTTCGCGTCGTAGCCGCAGCCCCGGCCTGATTTTCGTACGAACCCGGCACGCTTCATTCTCAAGGGATCTCTCGTACGCACGCCCCCGCTGCCCGCCGACGCGGCGTATCCCCGGGTGGTGTCCCTTGAATTCCGCTGCTCCCTCGTCCGAACCCGCCGCCGCTTCCGCCTCCGCCGTGTCCACTGTCTCCACCGCGCCCTCGACCGCTCCCGCCGCTCCCACCGCCGCCGATCTCCTCGACTTCGCCCGCAAGGTGGCCGCCGACCCCGCCGTCGTCGGCGATCTGCCGCTCGACCCCGAAGGCCGCACCTGGGTACGGCTGGAGGGCCCCGGCGGCGCGGAGGCGTGGCTGATCGGCTGGCCGCCCGGCGCCGAGACCGGCTGGCACGACCACGGCGGCTCGTACGGCGTCTTCGTCACCGCCGCCGGTGAGCTGACCGAGCAGTCGCTGTCCGTGCCGCTGCCCTCCGAGGGCTGGCGCTCCCTGGAACTGGCCGAGGGCCTGGACCGCAGGCGCGTGCTGCCGGAAGGCGTCGGCCGCGCCTTCGGCCGCAACCACGTCCACCAGGTCACCAACAGCTCCCCGTCCTCGCACGCCGTCTCGGTGCACGCCTACTACCCGCCGCTGCCGCTGATCCGCCGCTACAGCCGCAAGGGCAGCACGCTGCGCCTGGAGCTGGTCGAGCGCCCGGAGGAGTGGTGACCGCGCTCGACGCGCGCCTGGCGGCCGTACGGGCCCGGCTGGACCGGCTGGGCCCCGAGGCCGCCGCCCGCGCCGCGGAACACGACGGCGCCCTGCTGGTCGACATCCGCTACGGCGCGCTGCGCGACCGCGACGGCACGATCCCCGGCGCCGTCATCGTCGAGCGCAACGAACTCGAATGGCGGCTGGACCCCGAGGGCACCCACCGCCTCCCGCAGGCGACGGGCCCCGGCCTGATCGTCGTCGTGATCTGCAACGAGGGGTACGCGTCCTCGCTCGCCGCCGCCTCCCTCCAGGACCTCGGGCTGCGCGCGGCCACCGACCTGGACGGCGGTTTCCAGGCGTGGCGCGCGGCGGGCCTGCCGGTCACCGCGCCGGACGGCACCCCGACGGTCCCCACCGCGCACATCGCGGCACAGGCCGAAGGCGCTTTCTGATCCCGCTACTGATCCCGCTACCGATCGCGGCTCTGATCGCGGCACTGATCCCGTCGCGGGGAAGCTCAAGATCAAATTCCCGGAGTGCGTCGGGGAATACCCCAACAACCCCTTCCGTGAACCGGAGTTGACGTCGGACCCAGGTCGCCGAACCTGGGTATCGGCGCCGCCGTAATCGCCCGCGCGGGCCCGGCACCGGACCCCGCGCCGGGCCCAACGGGGGCGGCCCCGGGGCCCGGTGGGGCGGCGCGCGCGGGGCTCGGCGCCGCCGCGGCGGCACATGAGGACGGCATTGGCCGACGGCACATGGGGGGACACATCGTGCAGCGCCGAATGCCCTCCGTATTCGCCGGACGAATCGCCGTGAGAATCCGCCCAGATATTCGGGACCCGCCTCCCCACGATCCCTTCACACACGCTAAATTTCTGGCCATGCCCCGTGGACGTCACCGCCATTCGCAGCCGCTGCACCGGATGCTGCCGCCGCTGACCGTCGTCGGCAGCGCCGCGGTCCTCGCCGCCGCCGCCCTGTTCTCCGGCGATACGGGCGTGATCCGGGTGCTCACCGTCGCCACCGCGCTGACCGCGTGCGCGGGCGCCGCCCTCGCCCGCACCTGGGACCGCTCCGCCGGCCGTACGGTCGCCGAACTCGAAGCGGCGCGCGTCCGCGAGGAGTGGCGGACCGACGAGCGGGCCGCCGAGTTGGAGACGGACCTGGAGGAGTCCCGCGAGATACGCGGGCGCCTGGAGAAGAAACTCCGGGCCAAGCGCGGGGAATTGGCCAGGCTCCGTACCGAGCACGCCGACCTGCTCCGCCGGTACGCCACCGCCGAGAGCGAGCGCGCCCAGGTGCTGGAGAGCCGCCGTCAGCTCCAACTGGACTCCGCCCCGCGGCAGCTCGCCCTCACCGGCGGTGCCTCGCCGGTCGGCCCCGCCGCCTTCCTCAAGGCCGATCAGGCGCTGCGGGACCTCGGCCGCAACGCCGCCCGCCAGCAGGCCAGGCGCACCGTCGAGGACGCCCGCCGCCGCGACACCGCGGGCCCCGAGGACGAGCCGCAGGGCCGCCACGCGGCGGAGGCCGAGAGCCACACCCGGACCGCCGCGCCCGCCACGTCACCGGCCGGACTGCCGGTCCGCGAACACCGCCTCGTCCCGGCCGTCGCCGCCGCCGTCCTGCCCTACGCGCAGCCCCAGCGCTCGCCGGGCGCCCCCGGCGGCAACGGCAGCCGGGCCATCGGCGGCTTCGACTTCTTCGGCACGCAGAAGCCCGCGGGCGGTGCGGACCCGGAGGACGTCTCCGAGGTGGACGCGCTGGACGACGTGGCCGACCTGGACGACGTCGTGGGGGACGAGGCCGTCGCGGAACACGCCCAGGCCGTCGCGGAGTCGGGCCCCGAGGTCATCGACCTCACGGCCCATGACGAGACCGAACAGCTCGACATGTCGGAACTGCGCGCCCAGGCCTGACGGCGCGGGGGATTCACGCCAGCGGACGCACGTCCAGCGCGGCCAGCCGCCCCGGCTCGGTGACGATGTCGACGGCCGTGATCCGCCCGTCCGCCGCCGAGACAGCGAAGGTCAGGACCCGCGCGTCCGCGGTGTCCAGGTCCACCGCCGCCGCCACGAGTCCGTCGACCAGCACCAGCCGCGCCGTGGAGGCCATCGCGGCGTAACTGACCGCGCCGCGCGCGACGTTGGCCGCGCCCCGGCGGGTGGAGGTGACGCCGGGCCGCCCGGGGACGTCGGAGCGGACGGTGACCTCGGGGTCCAGGACCGCGAGGAGCGCGTCGAAGTCCCCGTCGCGCGCCGCGGCGAGGAACGCCTCGACGGCCGTGCGCCGCAGCGCCGGGTCGGGGTCGGAGACCTCGGTGCCGCCCTGGACGCGGCGCCGGGCGCGGCTGGCGAGCTGGCGGGCGGCGGCGGGGGTGCGCTCCACGATGGGCGCGATGTCGTCGAAGGGCACGGCGAACATGTCGTGCAGCACGAAGGCGAGCCGTTCGGCCGGGTCCAGGGTCTCCAGGACGACGAGCAGGGCGAGCCCCACCGAGTCGGCCAGCAGGGCCTGCTGCTCGGGCCCCGGCGCGGGCAGCGTCACCGCGCCCACGTACCCGTACTCGTATCCGTCCGGCGCGGTGATCGGCTCCTCGCGGCGGGTGCGGCGCGAGCGCAGCATGTCCAGGCAGATCCGGCCGACCACCGTGGTCAGCCAGCCGCCGAGGTTGCGGACCTCGGCGGCGTCGGTGCGGTTCAGCCGCAGCCACGCCTCCTGGACGGCGTCGTCCGCCTCGTCGGCCGAGCCGAGCATCCGGTAGGCCACGGCCCGCAGATGGGCGCGGTTCGCCTCGAACCGCGCCGCCAGCAGCTCTCTGTCGTCCTTGCCGTCGTGCCTGCCGTCTTCCAGGCCGTCGGGCACGCCGTCGTGCCCACCGTCGTCCAAGCCGTCGTCCATGGGTGCGTCCATCGGTCGGTCCTCCGTCACATGCCGTCACTCTCCTGACGGACCAGTGACCCCGAATGTGACGCGCGGACCGCCCGGCGGCGCTACTTGTCGACGTCGCCGACCACGAAGAACATCGACCCGAGGATCGCGACCATGTCCGACACCAGCGTGCCCGGCAGCAGCACCGCCAGCGCCTGGATGTTGTTGTACGACGCGGAGCGCAGCTTCAGCCGGTACGGCGTCTTCTCGCCCTTCGACACCAGGTAGTAGCCGTTGATGCCGAGCGGATTCTCGGTCCACGCGTAGGTGTGCCCCTCGGGGGCCTTGAGCACCTTCGGCAGCCGCTGGTTGATCGGCCCCGGCGGCAGCTCCGCCAGCCGGTCCAGGCACGCGTCCGCGAGGTCCAGCGCGTTGTGCGTCTGCTCCAGCAGCACCTCGAAGCGCGCCAGGCAGTCGCCCTCGGTCCTGGTGACCACCCTCAGGGTGTCGCCCAGCTCCCCGTACGCCAGATACGGCTCGTCGCGCCGCAGGTCGAAGTCGACGCCGGAGCCGCGCGCGATCGGCCCGCTGACGCCGTACGCGTGCACGGCCTCGCGGGACAGGACGCCGACACCGCGGGTCCTGCCGCGGAAGATCTCGTTGCCGAGCACCAGGTCGTCGAAGCGGCCCATCCGCGACCGCACCCCGGCGACCGCCTGGCGCACCCGCCCCTGCCAGCCGTTGGGCAGGTCCTCCTTCAGGCCGCCGACCCGGTTGAACATGTAGTGCATCCGGCCGCCGGAGACCTCCTCCATCACGTGCTGGAGGTTCTCCCGCTCGGAGAAGGCGTAGAAGATCGGCGTGATCCCGCCCAGCTCCAGCGGGTACGAGCCCAGGAACATCAGGTGGTTCAGCACCCGGTTCAGCTCCGCGAGCAGCGTCCGCGTCCACACCGCGCGCTCCGGCACCTCCATGCCGAGCATCCGCTCGACCGACAGCACCACACCCAGCTCGTTCGCGAACGCCGACAGCCAGTCGTGCCGGTTCGCCAGCATCACGATCTGCCGGTAGTCCCGCGCCTCGAACAGCTTCTCCGCGCCCCGGTGCATGTATCCGACGATCGGCTCCGCGCTGCGGATCCGCTCCCCGTCCAGCACCAGCCGCAAGCGCAGCACCCCATGCGTGGACGGGTGCTGCGGCCCGATGTTCAGCACCATGTCGGTGCCCTCGGCCGCCCCGCCGACTCCGATCGTGGTCTCCGTCATGCCGCCATCCTCTCAGGACTCCCCGCCCGTATCCCACGGGCGGTGCCGGGCCCGCGGGCTCAGCGCGCCCGCGGCGACCGCCGTGCCTCCGCCGAGTCCTGAGCCGCCGCCAGGACGCCGGTCACGCCGACCTCCGTCACCAGCCAGGTGAAGTCGCCGAGGCCGCCGCGGGCGGTCAGTTCGGCGGCCTCGCCCGCGGCGGCGAGGCCGCGGACGTAGGCGGCCGGGTCGGCGGCGGCCAGGGCGAGCGGGGGGCGGGCGGCGGAGAGGCCGAGGGAGCGCAGGGCGGCGCGTTGGGGGAGCGCCGTGCCCGGCAGGGCGTCGAGGGCGACATGGGCGGTGAGGTCGCGGGAGCCGTCGGGGACGGGCTCCACCTGGCGGCCGTCGCGGTAGCCGGTGAGCGTGCCGTACGGGGGCCGCGCCGCGCGCGTGTGGGCGTAGTCGACGGCGACGGCCGCCCCGGCGTCCAGCGAGCCGACCGCCTCGGCCCAGGCGGCCTCGCGCGGCAGCCCGATCTCGGCGCGGGCGCCGGGCTCCGGCGACGGCGGCCACCACCGCTCCAGCCACCGCGCGTCGGCGCCGCGCACCGGCTCGCCGAGGCGCTCCGCGCCGTCGGCAGGGCGGACCAGCACCTGGCGGGGCACGCCCGCCCCGTCCGTCTCGGCGACGTCGAGCGGCACATTGTCCAGCCACTCGTTGGCGAAGAGCAGGCCGCGCACACCGCGCGGCGGCCGGTCGCTCCAGGTGATCCGCGGGTCGAGGCCCGGCGGGCGCGGCGCGCGTTCGACGGCGTGGACGCGTACGCGGCCGGCGACCGGCGCGGGGAGCGCGGCCAGCACCCCGGAGCACAGCTCCGCGCGGCCCGCGCCCATGTCGGTGAAGGCCAGCTCGGCCGGGTGCCCGAGGGCCGCGTCGACCCGGACCAGCAGCTCGGCGACGGCCCCCGCGAAGAGCGCGGAGGCGTGCACGGAGGTACGGAAATGCGCCGCGGGCCGCTCCCGCACGAAGAAGCCCTCGGGGCCGTACAGGGCGCGGTCCATGGCCTCCCGCCAGGGCACCCACCGCTCCCGCCACTCGCTGTCCACGGGGTTAACGGTACGTGTCCGGTGAAGTGTGCCTGCTCACAGGGGAACCTTCCTGACCTGGAGATGCGTCGAAGGCTTGAGCGGGGTGTCTCTCGGGGCCGGTAGTGTTCCGGAGATACCACAGGCGCCGCGACGGCGTGTGCAGCGTGTGTGCAGTGCAGTGAGGGAGTGGACAGCGGATGACTGCCGGAAACGACGGCGCCCCTGAGAACGACGACCCGTTCGGTTATCTCTACCGGTCGGAGGGGGGCGAGCAGCAGCCCGAGCAGGCCCCGGTGCAGCAGCCGGGCATGCCGCGTACCTCGCACCACCAGATCCAGCGGGTCGGTGAGCGTCGTCCGCAGCCGCCGCAGACACCCTCGGGCTACGGCTACCCGCAGCAGCAGTCGCCCTCCGGTTACGGCTATCCGCAGCAGACCCAGCAGCAGACGCAGGCGTACGGCCAGCAGCCCGGCCAGCAGCAGTACGGCGGCCAGCAAGGGCAGCAGGGCCAGCAGGGATACCCGGGCCAGCAGGGTTATCCCGGCCAGCAGCCTCCCGCGCAGCCCCCGCACACCCGTCGCGCGGGCGGCGGCGGCCAGCAGGGCGGCGGCGCGCCCAACCGCAAGGGCCTGCTGATCGCGGCGGTCGCCGTGGTCGCGGCCGTGGCCATCGGCATCGCCTTCGCGATGACCAACGGCTCGGGCGACGGCGACAAGAAGGCCAGCGACAAGCCCTCCAGCCCGGCGGTCACCTCGGCCGCGCCCACGGAGACGACGCCGTCGGCCTCCGCGGAACCGACCCCGTACGACTCGAAGAAGACCGACGCCTCGACGCTCGTCCTGACGGGCGGCGCGCAGACGAGCACCGAGCACCCGGGCGCGAGCGCGGCGGGCGGCACCTATGTCGACCACCTGACGCAGGTCGGCGCGACCGTGACGTGGACGGTGACGGTGCCGAAGGACGGCCCGTACACGCTCTTCACGTACTACGGGAACGCGGGCGACGACGCGACGCTCACCCTCGGGGTGAACGGCAAGGCGCGCAGCGGCCCCGTCAATCTGAAGAACTACGGCCACTACACGGACTGGGCGAAGGCGTGGAACAACCACACCTACTCCTGGATCGACCTCAAGGAGGGCTCCAACACCGTGACGCTGAGCTGCCAGCAGGGCAATCAGTGCGCGGTCAACCTGGACCAGTTCGAACTCAAGCAGGGCCAGGTCACCGAGTAGCCGCCGCCGGGGCCCGCCCTCACACCGCCGCGCCGGGCTCCGCGGGCACCACCGTCACCTGGGGCAGCAGCTCCGCGTAGACGGCCGCGTCGAATTCGCCCGCCGCGGGCGCCGCGACCGTGGCCGCCGACAGCGCGACCGCCCGCGCCAGCCGCCGCGGCCACGTCAGGCCCTCCGCGAGCCCGGACAGCAGCCCCGCCACCGCCGAGTCGCCCGCGCCCGTCGGATTGCCCGCCAGGCGCGCGGGCGGCAGCGCCTGCCAGCCGCCCTCCTCGGTCAGCGCCAGCATCCCGTCCTCGCCGAGCGAGGCGGCCACCGCGCGGGCGCCGCGCCGCCGGGCGTCACCGGCCGCGCGGGCGGGCTCGGAGAAGCCGGTCAGGCCGGTCAGCTCCACCGCGTTCGGCTTGATCAGGTCGGGGCGCGCGGCCAGCCCGCGGCGCAGCGGCTCCCCGCTGGTGTCCAGCAGCACGAACACCCCGGCGGCCCGCGCCTCGCGCACCAGCTCCGCGTACGCGCCCACCGGCAGCCCCGGCGGCAGGCTGCCGCACAGCGCCACGGCCGTCGCGCGGCCGTCGGCGAGCAGCGCGCGGTAGCGCTCCAGGAACCCGCCCCACTCGCGCGGGGTGACCGTGGGCCCCGGTTCGTTGAACATCGTCGTGTCGCCGGTCGTGTCGTCCACGACGCCCACCGTGCGGCGGGTGGTGCCCGCGATGGGCACCAGCGCGTCGGTCAGCAGCCCGTCGTCGTACTCGGCGGCCCGCTCGGCGAGCCGTTCGCGCAGCTCGGCGCCGACCGGGCCGCCGACGAAGCCGGTGACGACGGCGGGGCGGCCGAGCGCGGCCAGCACGCGGGCGACGTTGAGTCCCTTGCCGCCGGGGCGTTCCGCGGTGTGGGTGACCCGGTGGGTGGAGTGCGGTCGGAGCGACGGGACCCGGTAGGTCACATCGAGGGCGGCGTTCAGCGTGACGGTGATGATCACCTGACGATGATGACAAAAGTACGGCGGTCGGCCCAGTGCGCGCCGACCGCCGTTACGCAGCTTTTAGCGAGAATCCGCGAAAATCGGGTGAACTCACCGCCCGGACGCCCCCGCACACGCCTGCCGGGCGCCCCCGAACACACCTGCCGGGCGCACCCTCCGGCGACGGCTAGTCGGGCCGGACGACCCACTCGCCCTTGCGCATGACGCCCACCAGGTCGTACGCCGCGTCCAGCACCACCAGGTCCGCGTCCTTGCCGGGCTCCAGCGTGCCGATGCGGTCGTCCAGGCCGAGCAGCCGCGCCGGGTTGGTGGAGATGGCGCGTACGGCGTCGGTCAGCGACAGCCCGTCCAGCGTGACGGCCCGCTTGAAGGCGGTGTCCAGGGTGAGCGTCGACCCGGCGATCGAGCCGCCCTCGACCAGCCGCGCGACCCCGTCGAGCACCTCGACCTTCATCGGGCCCAGGTCGTAGTGGCCGTCGCCGAAACCGGCCGCGTCCATCGCGTCGGTGATGAAGGCGACCCGCCCGGCGCCCGCGCTCCCGAAGGCCAGTTCCAGGACGGCCGGGTGCAGATGCGTACCGTCGTTGATCAGCTCGACGGTCACCCGCTCGTCCTCCAGCAGCGCCGCGATCGGGCCGGGCGCGCGGTGCTGGAGCGGCGGCATCGCGTTGAACAGGTGGGTGGCCACGGTCGCGCCCGCGTCGATGGCCTCCAGCGTCTGCTCGTACGTGGCGTCGGTGTGGCCGATCGCCGCGATCACGCCGAGGTCGGCCAGCAGCCGTACGGAATCGATTCCGCCGGGCAGTTCGGCCGCCAGGGTGACCATCCGGACGGCCCCGCGGCCCGCCTCGACCAGCTTGCGCACATCGGCCGGGTCGGGGTCGCGCAGCAGCGCCTCGTCGTGCGCGCCCTTGCGGCACGGCGAGATGAACGGGCCCTCGTAGTGGATTCCGGCGAGGTCGCCCTGCTCCACCAGCTCGGCCAGCAGCCCGGCCTGCTTGGCCAGGACGTCCAGCGCGTTGGTGACGGTCGAGGCGACCACCGTGGTCGTGCCGTGCGCGCGGTGGGTGCGCACACCGGTGAGGATGTCGTCGGCGGTGCCCGAGGTGAAGGACGCGCCGCCGCCGCCGTGGTTGTGGATGTCCACGAAGCCGGGCACGACGGTGTGGCCCGCGAGGTCCACGGTGGCCGTCGAGACGTGCTCGTCGGCCTCGTTCGCCGCGATCCGGGTGCCCTCGACGGTCAGCCGGCCGCCTTCCACCACACCTGACGGCAGGACCACACGGGCACCCGCCAGCACCGTGCGCTGCGTTGTCGTTACGGGGGCCATCAGGCGGTTACCTCCACGGAGAGTAGATCCCAGGCGAGCAGGCCGGCGCCCAGGCATCCAGCGGTGTCCCCCAGCGCGGCGGGGACGATGAGGGGGAGTTTCTGGAAGGTGATACGTGCCTCCACGGCCGCGCGCAGCGGCCCGAAGAGGGTGTCCCCGGCCTCCGCGAGCCCGCCGCCGATGATCAGCACGCGCGGGTCCAGAAGGGTGAGCCCGGTGACCAGGCCGTCGGCCAGCGCGCCGATCGCCTCGCCCCACACCGCGAGCGCCCGCGGGTCGCCGGTCTCGACGGCGCGCGCGCAGTCCGCGGCGTCCGCGTCCGGGTCGCCGCTCGCCTCGGCCCAGGCGCGCGAGACCGCGCCCGCCGAGGCCAGCGCCTCGAGACAGCCGCGCTGCCCGCAGCCGCACTCCGGGCCGCCGGGGCGGACCACGATGTGCCCGATCTCGCCCGCGTAGCCGTGCGCGCCCGCCTCGATCCGGCCCTCGATGCCGATGGCGCCCGCGATGCCGGTGCCCAGCGGGAGGAAGAGGAAGCGGTCGGCGCCGTTGCCCGCGCCGATCCGGCCCTCGGCGAGGCCGCCGGTGCGGACGTCGTGGCCGAGCGCCACCGGTACGCCGTCCAGCCGCTCGGACATCAACGCCCGCAGCGGGACGTCCTTCCAGCGGAGGTTCGCGGCGTAGACGGCGATCCCGTTGACGTCGTCGACGATGCCGGGCACCGCGACCCCGGCCGCGGCGGCGGGTTCGCCGTACTCGCGCACGCCGTGGTCGCGCAGTTCGGCCGCGAAGTCGAGGATCGCGGCGACCACGGCGTCGGGGCCGCGTTCTCTGCCGGTCGGACGGCGCGCCTGGTGCAGGAGCGTTCCGTCCGCGCCGACCAGCGCGGCCTTCATTCCGGTGCCGCCCACATCGAGAGCGATGACATGTCTCACGGGGACAGTGTCGCGGCTAACACCTAAAAAGGTCTAGTCCACTCCGCGAGGAAAGATCACGCGTCAGGCGGCGTTTGCGGAGCAACGGGACACTCGGGCGCGCCGCGACGGGACATCCGGGGGACACACGACGGACGCCCGCCGGACGTACGCCGGTTCCGTGCCGCTTTCCGGGCCGCTTTCCGGGCCGGTCCCGCGCAGGTCGCGTGCCGCTCGCGTGCCGGTCTCCCGCCGGTCCCGGAGCGCGCCCGTCGCCGGTCCGCGCGCGGACCCGTTGCGCAAGCGATACCACTCATGGTGTAGACCTTGGGCAAAGGTGTGGGGAAGACTCGACGCTTCCGTAGCGGTACGCGAGCAAGTGTGCAAGAAGGCGGTAGGAACGGTGCAGCGGCGACGACTTCACGGCTTGGCGGCGATCGGCATCACGTCGGCCCTGGCGATCACCACTCTTACGGCGTGCGGCAACAGTTCACCGCTGAACAGCGACGTCACCCTGCACTTCGTCGCCGCCGACTACGGCGACCCGAAGACGAACAACAGCTCCAAGACGTACTGGGACGACCTCGCGCGCTCCTTCGAGGCGCGCAACCCGCACATCAAGATCAACGTCGAGATCATCGACTGGGACCACGTGGACGACAAGGTCGCCCAGATGGTCAAGGCGAACAAGGCCCCCGACGTCGCGCAGATCGGCTCCTACGCGGCCTACGCCGCCGGCAAGCAGCTCTACAGCGCCGACGAGCTGTTCCCGATCAGCATGCAGTCGGACTTCATCCCCTCGATGGTCAACGCCGGTTCCGTGGACCGCACCCAGTACGGCATACCCTTCGTCTCCAGCTCGCGCATGTTCTTCTACAACAAGAAGCTCTTCAAGAGCGCGGGCATCAAGCACGCCCCCGAGACCTGGGACGAGCTCAAGGCCGACGCGGTCAAGCTCAAGGCCGACGGCGTGAAGGTGCCCTACGGACTGCCGCTGGCCCCCGAGGAGGCGCAGGCCGAGTCCCTGATGTGGATGCTCGGCGCGCAGGGCGGCTACACCGACACCGTCGGCAGCTACACCTTCGACTCCGCGCCCAACGTCGAGGCGTTCGCCTGGGTCAAGAAGAACCTCGTCCAGACCGGCCTGGTCGGCCCGACCGACCCCGCCAAGACCAACCGCCGCGACACCTTCGCCGCCTTCCTGGCCGGCAAGGCGGGCATGGTCATGGGCCACCCCACCCTGCTCACCCAGGCCAAGGCCGCCGGTATCGACGTCGGCGTCGTCCCGCTGCCCGGCCAGAGCGGCCCCAGCAGCGACACCCTCGGCGTCGCCGACTGGATGATGGCGTTCAAGCAGAACGGCAACCGGGACGCGGACGGCAAATTCCTCCAGTTCGTCTTCAACGAGCAGAATTCGCTGAAGTTCCTCAACCAGTACGGGCTGCTGCCGGTGACCATCACCGCGTCCCAGGCGATGCGGAAGAACCCGGCCAACAAGGACCTGGTCCAGTTCCTGAACCTGCTGCCCGACGCCGTGTTCTACCCCGTCAACAAGACCTCGTGGGGCCCGGTCAGCGACGAGGTCAAGAAGAACATCGGCCAGGCCGTGCACGGCGACCCGAAGACGGTCCTGTCCGACCTCCAGCGCTTCGCGCTCACGACGGACTCCGGCAAGTAGCGGCCCTCGGCGGTACGGTGACGGCCGTCGGGTACGCCGACGGCCCGACCGCACCGACAGGGGAGAGGGGCGCCATGACACGGGAAGAACCGCTCTCCGCGCGCGACATCGCCGTCCTGGCCATCGCCGCCCGCACCTGGACCGGACCGGGACCGCGCGAACGGGCCATACGCGAACGCCTCGGCATGTCCCCGACCGCGTACTTCCAGCTCCTCAACGCCCTGCTGGACGACCCCCGGGCCGTCGCCCACGACCCGGTGACGGTCAACCGGCTGCGCAAGGAGCGCGACGCCCGCCGCGACCTGCGCTGACGGCCCGCGCGGGGCGCGCGTGCCACCGTACGCCGGGCATGCGCCCGGGGGACGCGGGTAGGGTCGGCTGCATGGCCTCCGCCGACATCCCCGCCCCCACCACGCCCGAGGGAAAGGAAGGTCTCGCGGCGCTGCTCGCGCGGCCGGAACGCGCCGTCGTCGCCCTTGACTTCGACGGCACCCTCGCCCCGATCGTGCCCGACCCCGAGCAGGCCCGCGCCCACCCCGGCGCCGTCCCCGCCCTCGTCAGGCTCGCCCCGCACCTCGCCGCCGTCGCCGTCGTCACCGGCCGCCCGGCGGGCGTCGCCGTACGCTACGGCGGCTTCGCCGGGGTCGCGGGACTCGAACACCTCGTCGTGCTCGGCCACTACGGCGCCGAGCGCTGGGACGCGCCCACCGGCTCCGTCCACACCCCCGGCGACCACCCCGGCGTCACCTCGGTCCGCGCCGAGCTGCCCGGCTTCCTCGACCGCAACGGCGCCTGGCGCGGCACCTGGGTGGAGGACAAGGGCCGCGCGGTCGCCGTCCACACCCGCCGCGCCGAGGACCCCGACGCCGCCTTCGAGGCGCTGCGCGGTCCGCTGGCCGAACTCGCCGCCCGGCACGGCCTCATGGTCGAGCCCGGCCGCTTCGTCCTCGAACTGCGCCCGCCCGGCGTGGACAAGGGCGTCGCCCTGGCCGCCTACCTCCGCGAGGTCGGCGCCGGCTCGGTGCTCTACGCGGGCGACGACCTCGGCGACCTCGCCGCCTTCGCCGCCGTCCAGGCCCTGCGCGAGGACGGCCTGCCCGGCCTGCTCGTCGCCAGCGCCGCGCCCGAGACGCCCGAGGAAGTCCTCCGCGCCGCCGACCTCGCCGTCCCCGGCCCCGAGGGCGTCGTCTCCCTCCTCGACGCCCTCGCGGACGCCCTGGACTGAGCCCGGACCCGGTGCTCAGCCGTCCAGGGCGTGCAGCTGGTCCAGGAACCAGCGGGACGGGGGGAGCGCGGTGGCCGCGTCGGCGAGGCGCTTGGTGCGCTCGGCGCGGTCCGCCTCCGGGAGGGTGAGGGCCGTGTGCAGGGCGGCGGCGGTCTCGCGGATGTCGTACGGGTTGACGACGATCGCGTCGTCGCCCAGCTCGGCGAAGGCGCCCGCCTCGCGGGACAGCACCAGGGCCACCCCGTTGTCGGAGACGACGGGGACCTCCTTGGCGACGAGGTTCATGCCGTCCCTGATCGGGTTGACCAGGGCCACGTCGGCGAGCCGGTAGGCGGCCAGGGAGCGGGCGAAGTCGTCGTCGACCTTGAGCAGCACCGGCTGCCAGTCGGGCGTGCCGAATTCGGCGTTGATCTCCTCGGCCAGCCGGGCGACCCCCTCGGTGTACTCGCGGTAGACCGCGAGATCCTGCCGGGAGGGGTAGGCGAAGGCGACGTGGACGACCCGGCTGAGCCATTCGGGGTGCTCCTGGAGGAGCTGCCGGTAGGCGAGCAGGCCGCGCACGATGTTCTTGGACAGTTCCGTACGGTCCACGCGCACGATCAGCTTGCGGTCGGCACCCGTCTCCGACCGCAGCCGCGTGATGCGCTCGGCGACGTCCGGGCGGTGCGAGCGCTCGCGCAGGAAGTCGCCGTCGGCGCCGAGGCCGTGCACGCCGAGCCGGGTCGTACGGCCGCGGTGGGTGACCGCCCGGCCGTCGTCGCGGAGCGTGGCGCCCAGCACGCTGACGCAGCACGCGGCGAAGGCGTCGGCCCAGCGGCGGGTCAGGAACGCGGCGCGGTCCGCGCCGAGGATGCCTTCGAGCAGTTCTGCGGCGATGTCGTCGGGCAGCAGCCGGAAGTAGTCCGGCGGCGCCCACGGGGTGTGCGTGAAGTGGCCGATCCGCAGGTCGGGGCGGCGGGCCCGGAGCAGCGCCGGGACCAGCGACAGGTGGTAGTCCTGCACCAGGACGTGCGCGCCGTCCGCCGCCTCCTCCGCCAGCGCCTCGGCGAACGCCTCGTTGTACGCCTGGTACGCCGCCCACTGGCCGCGGAAGTCCTCGTCGAAGAGCGGCTCGAACGGCGTCTGGTAGAGCAGGTGGTGGACGAACCACAGCACCGAGTTGGCGATGTCGTTGTACGCGGCCTCGAAGACGCTCTCCTCGACGGCGATCATCCGGGCGCCCGGCTCGCCGACCCCGCGCCGTACCGCCTCACGGTCGCCCTCGCCCAGGGCCGCGCACACCCACACCGCGTCCGCCTCGGGGCCGATCGCGCTCAGGCCCGACACCAGGCCGCCGCCGCCGCGTCTGCTGCTCAGCTCCCCGTCGTCCCCCAGCGCATACGAAACCGGCCCCCGATTCGAAGCGACCAGAATCCGTGCCGCACGCGTTTCGACCATGCCGCCAGCCTAGCCGCGTGGGCTCCGCCCCAAACGTCGTGGACCCTCCTGCTCCGTAGGAGACCGCGCCGGTCAGCCCCGCGGCCCCGGCGGCGCGGGGGCCTGGCGGGGGAGCCGTCAGGCGGCGCGGCGGGCGAGGTATTCGGGGAGGTGGGCCATGGGCGGGCGTTCGTCGACGTCGACGGGGTGGGTGAGCGGGGTGAACCCCCCGGAGGGGTCCCGGTGGAACTGGGTGAGGCGGGGGCGGACCAGGGGCGCCCGGGACAGCCGCAGGCTCGCCGTGCGATAGATGGCGGCCGACATCCGCCCGAGCGCCTGCCCGTCCTGATGCCGGTGGTGCCGGACGCCCACGTCCACCTGCCCGAGCGCGTCGAGCCCCGCCAGGGACAGGGCGTCGATGAGCATGCCCAGTTCCACGCCGTACCCGACGGGGAACGGCAGCCGCTCCAGCAGCGAGCGCCGCGCCGCGTACTCCCCGCCCAGCGGCTGGACGAAGCCCGCCAGCCGCGGCCAGTGCAGATTGAGCAGCGGCCGGGCGACCAGCTCGGTGACCCGGCCGCCGCCCGCCGGCACCACCGCGCCGCCGGTCTCCAGCGGCCGGTCGTACATCGCCTTGACCAGCTCCACGTCCGGCTCGGTGAGCAGCGGCCCGACGATCCCCGACACGAAGCGCGAGTCGAACGAGCGCAGGTCCGCGTCCACGAAACAGACGATCTCGCCGCGGGTGACCAGCAGCGACCGCCACAGCACCTCGCCCTTGCCGGGCAGCGCGGGCAGCCGCGGCAGGATCGCGTCGCGCTGCACCACCCGCGCCCCGGCCCGCGCCGCGACCTGCGCCGTACGGTCGCGGGAGCCGGAGTCGACCACGATCAGCTCGTCGACCAGCGGCACCTCGTCGGTCATCAGGTCGCGGCGGATCGCCGCGACGATCTCGCCGACCGTCGCCTCCTCGTCGAGCGCGGGCAGCACCACGCTGACCGTGCCCTGCGGCCCCGCGGCCCGCTTCGCGGCGAGCAGCAGGTCGAGCGGCCGGTCGGCGGCGGACCAGGACCGCCGCTCCAGCCACCGCTCCACCTCATCGAGCACGGTCCCGTCCCCTTTTCGTACGGTGGGAGCCCTCAGAAACCAGCCGGACGGCCGCCCCAGCGGCCATCTCGCCGTTCGGACGACTATCTCAACTGTCACGCTTGTCGGTTACAGTCTTGAACAACGCGTATGACCGCCGCATGCCGGGGGTCGTAGCGCGGGACAAACGCGTCGCCGCCGCACAGAAGGCGGGCAGGCGCCATACCGCTCATCCAGAGGGGCAGAGGGAACGGCCCGTTGAAGCCCCGGCAACCCTCCCGCCGACCGCGAGGTCACACGGTGGGGAAGGTGCCAATTCCGTCTTGTGGCGACGTACGTCACAAGGAAGATGAGGAGAAAGGGCCTCGCCATCATGGCTGTGCAGACCGTCGCCAGCACCCACGACAGCACCAGCACTCCCCCCTTCGGACCCGCCTCCGCGCTGTCCTGCCGGGAGTGCGGCACCCGCTTCCCGCTGAGCCCGGTCTTCGCCTGCGAGGAGTGTTTCGGGCCCCTCGAAGTCGCGTACGACCTGCCGCTCGGCGACCCCGAGTCGCTGCGCAAGCGGATCGAGGCGGGACCCACCAGCATCTGGCGGTACGCGCCGCTGCTGCCGGTCCCCGCCGACGTCACCGACAAGCCCAACCTCCACCCGGGCTGGACCAAGCTCGTCAAGGCCGACAACCTCGCCCGTGAACTGGGCATCACCGGCGGCCTGCACATCAAGGACGACTCCGGCAACCCGACGCACTCCTTCAAGGACCGCGTCGTCGCCATCGCCTTGGAGGCCGCCCGTACCTTCGGCCTCACCACGCTCTCCTGCTCCTCCACCGGCAACCTCGCGGGCGCCGTCGGCGCCGCCGCCGCGCGCGCCGGTTTCCGCTCCTGCGTGTTCATCCCGCACGACCTGGAGGCGGGCAAGGTCGTCATGGCCGCGGTCTACGGCGGCGAACTGGTCGGCATCGAGGGCTCGTACGACGACGTGAACCGCTTCTGCTCCGAGCTGATCGGCGACCCGATCGGCGAGGGCTGGGGCTTCGTCAACGTCAATCTGCGGCCCTACTACGGCGAGGGCTCCAAGACCCTGGCGTACGAGATCTGCGAACAGCTCGGCTGGCGCATCCCCGACAACCTGGTGATCCCGATCGCGTCCGGCTCCCAGCTCACCAAGATCGACAAGGGCCTGCGCGAGCTGATCGCGCTCGGCCTGGTCGAGGACAAGCCGTACAAGATCTACGGCGCCCAGGCCGAGGGCTGCTCGCCGGTCTCGGCGGCGTTCAAGGCGGGGCACGACGTGGTGCGGCCGGTGAAGCCGGACACCATCGCCAAGTCGCTGGCGATCGGCAACCCGGCGGACGGCCCGTACGTGCTGGACATCGCCCGGCGGACCGGCGGCGCGGTCGACGACGTGAACGACGAGCAGGTCGTGGACGCGATCAAGCTGCTCGCGCGCACCGAGGGGATCTTCGCGGAGACCGCGGGCGGGGTGACCGTGGGGGTGCTGAAGAAGCTGATCGAGACCGGGCAGCTCGACCCGGCCGCCGAGACCGTCGTCCTCAACACCGGCGACGGACTGAAGACTTTGGACGCGGTGGCACCGACCACCGGCCCGACCGCCACCATCCGCCCGACCCTTGACGCGTTCCGAGAGGCTGGCCTCGCATGAGTGCTTCTGTTCGTATCCCCACCATTCTCCGCACCTACACCGGCGGCCAGGCCGAGGTTCCGGCCGAGGGCGGCACGCTGGCCGAGGTGATCGACTCGCTGGAGAAGAATCACGCGGGCATTTCGGCGCGCGTTCTCGACGACACCGGAAAACTCCGTCGTTTCGTGAACGTCTATGTCAACGACGACGATGTTCGCTTTTCCGACGGTCTCGCCACCGCTGTCCCCGACGGCGCGAGCGTTTCGATCATTCCGGCGGTAGCGGGCGGCTGATCAACTTCCCGTAACGGCCCGGCTACACCTGCCGTTTTGTGCCCCATTCACCCTTTTGCGGTGGATGGGGCACAGTGCTGTACGGGGGCCGGACCGGGCCGAACGGCCGTGTCCTGGGCGGTAGTTGAAAGGTTGTACTGTTGCCACGGGCAAGTTGCCGCCGCGAACGGTCAGTGCGGCGATTTATCGCCAAATTCACGTGTGGATTGTCGCATAGGCGACGTATGTCCGGTCCGAGATGCCCCGCCATAGCGCCCTATTCTGGTGTATTTCCGATCGGTCGCTCCCCGAATTCTCGTCCGATTGACCTGTTGCAGAGGGCATCCGTGCAGATACATTCAGCCGCGGTCGACGCGTTCCGGCGCACACCACCAGGGATCCCCTGTCGCTCAGACAACGGCTTCCCCGGCGGTGAGGTCTGACCCGGACCCGCGGAGTGCGGGGCCGCGATAGGGCCAGTAATAGGGGAGTTAGGAATGGCTCAGGGCACCGTCAAGTGGTTCAACGCGGAGAAGGGCTACGGCTTCATCGCGGTCGACGGTGGTGCGGATGTCTTCGTCCACTACAGCGCGATTCAGATGGACGGTTACCGCACCCTCGAAGAAGGCCAGCGGGTCGAGTTCGAGATCTCGCAGGGTCAGAAGGGGCCGCAGGCGGACATGGTCCGGCTGGCCACCGCCTGACGGCCCGGCGCGCTCGGCGACCGACACGACGCACTCACGCACCAAGGGTCCGTACCTCTTAGGGGGGACGGGCCCTTCGTGCGTGGCCCGGAGTTGTCCACAGGCGCTTGCACTCGATGGGGTCGAGTGCTAATCATTGGCGTTAGCACTCTCCTAGTGAGAGTGCTGAAGGACCGGGTCGGTGAGGCCCGCCCGGCCGCCGGGAAGGAACCGGCGACCAGGTCGGCCGTCCGTCGCGGGCACCACACGGTCCGAGCCGTCGCCCCCTGCTCCGGTGGGGGAACCCCAGTCCGCGGAGGACACTTCACATGGCAAAGATCATCGCGTTCGACGAGGAGGCACGGCGCGGTCTCGAGCGCGGGATGAACCAGCTCGCCGACGCCGTCAAGGTCACCCTCGGCCCGAAGGGCCGCAACGTCGTCCTCGAGAAGAAGTGGGGCGCCCCCACGATCACCAACGATGGTGTGTCCATCGCCAAGGAGATCGAGCTCGAGGACCCGTACGAGAAGATCGGCGCGGAGCTGGTCAAGGAGGTCGCGAAGAAGACCGACGACGTCGCGGGTGACGGCACCACCACCGCGACCGTCCTGGCCCAGGCGCTGGTCAAGGAAGGTCTGCGCAACGTCGCGGCCGGCGCCAACCCGATGGCCCTCAAGCGCGGCATCGAGAAGGCCGTCGAGGCCGTCTCCGCCGCTCTGCTGGAGCAGGCCAAGGACGTGGAGACCAAGGAGCAGATCGCTTCGACCGCCTCCATCTCCGCCGCCGACACCCAGATCGGCGAGCTGATCGCCGAGGCCATGGACAAGGTCGGCAAGGAAGGCGTCATCACCGTCGAGGAGTCGCAGACCTTCGGGCTCGAGCTTGAGCTCACCGAGGGCATGCGCTTCGACAAGGGCTTCATCTCCGCCTACTTCGCGACCGACCTGGAGCGTATGGAGGCGTCGCTCGACGACCCGTACATCCTGATCGTCAACTCCAAGATCTCCTCGGTGAAGGACCTGCTCCCGCTGCTGGAGAAGGTCATGCAGTCCGGCAAGCCGCTGCTGATCATCGCCGAGGACGTCGAGGGCGAGGCCCTGTCGACCCTGGTGGTCAACAAGATCCGCGGCACCTTCAAGTCCGTCGCCGTCAAGGCGCCCGGCTTCGGTGACCGTCGCAAGGCCATGCTCGGCGACATCGCCATCCTCACCGGTGGCACCGTCATCTCCGAAGAGGTCGGCCTCAAGCTGGAGAACGCGGGCCTGGACCTGCTCGGCCGCGCCCGTACCGTCGTCATCACCAAGGACGAGACCACCATCGTCGACGGTGCCGGTGACAGCGACCAGGTCGCCGGGCGGGTCAACCAGATCCGCGCCGAGATCGACAACAGCGACTCGGACTACGACCGCGAGAAGCTCCAGGAGCGCCTGGCGAAGCTGGCCGGCGGCGTGGCCGTCATCAAGGCCGGTGCCGCCACCGAGGTCGAGCTCAAGGAGCGCAAGCACCGCATCGAGGACGCGGTGCGCAACGCGAAGGCCGCCGTGGAAGAGGGCATCGTCGCCGGTGGCGGCGTGGCCCTGCTCCAGGCGACCGCGGTCTTCGAGAAGCTGGAGCTCGAGGGCGACGAGGCGACCGGTGCCAACGCCGTGAAGCTCGCGCTGGAGGCCCCGCTGAAGCAGATCGCCGTCAACGGTGGTCTCGAAGGCGGCGTCATCGTCGAGAAGGTGCGCAACCTGCCCGTCGGCCACGGCCTCAACGCCGCGACCGGTGAGTACGTCGACATGATCGCCGAGGGCATCATCGACCCGGCGAAGGTCACGCGCTCCGCGCTCCAGAACGCGGCCTCCATCGCCGCGCTGTTCCTCACCACCGAGGCCGTCATCGCCGACAAGCCGGAGAAGGCCGCCCCCGGCGGCGCTCCGGGCGGCATGCCCGGCGGTGACATGGACTTCTGATCCACGGGGCGCGAGCCCGGATCAGCAGGACCGCACGACGGCACCCCCCGGTCACCCGGGGGGTGCCGTCTTTGTGTCCGGCGCATTGTTCGGAACAATTCACCAAGACTGTCCCAAAACGGGGCAATTTTGAATTACCGTCAGATGCCGGTAGCAGGACAAGTACGGGGGGTACCGGGGTCAAACCTGCTGCTAGGCTCTCATTGCTTGGCAAGTGTCATGCGCAAGTGTTCCGCATTTTTGTTCGGATTTGAAAGAGATTCCGCAAATGGCGGCCCCTCGCCTGAAGAGAGCCTCATGACGTCCTACTTACATGATCCAGCACTTTGGGGCCTGATCGCAGGTACTCCTGTCGCCGCGACCGCGATTGCGCTCAGCCGGAAAACTAATGCGAAGCTCCGTGCCGCGCTCGCCGAGCAGTCGGCGCGCCGCGCCTCCCTGGAAGTCGGCCGCGAGCAGATCGTGGATGAGGCCAGACGCCGGGCCGAGGAGGGCACCAAGAGCGTGCTCAAGGCCGCCATGCGCACCCTCCAGGGTCTGGCGGGCGAGCAGCAGGTCGCCATCGCGAAGCTCCAGCGGGAGAACGGCGAGCACGCGGCGCTCCAGGGCCTGTTGGACGTGGACCACGGCAACGCGCAGTTCACCCGGCGCGCCCAGTCCATAGCCGTGCTCTGCGACGGCTGGCTCGGCCGCCGCAAGAACGCGGCGTCCGTCTACGACGTGGTCCGCAGCGCCAAGGGCCGCATCCGGCATTTCACGCGCGTGGAAATCCGTTCGCAGAGCAATTTCGCGGTGGTGAGCCGCGCGGTCGAACCGGTCGCACTCGCCCTTTCCGAACTGCTCGACAACGCCACGAGTTATTCGGCCCCTGAAACGTCCATCGAAATCAATATCCAGCCCGTGCCCAAGGGCGTCTGCATCGTCGTCGACGACGCGGGTGTCGGCATGAGCGACGAAGAGAAGACGCTGGCGGGAGAACTCCTCACCGGCCAGCGCACTCCGGGTGTTTCCGGCCTCGGAAATCCGCCGCAATTCGGTTTCGCGGTGATCGGCGTACTCGCCAACCGTTACGGATTCAGCGTCTCGGTGGATTCCACCTCGCCGTACGGCGGAGTGCGCGCCGTGCTGCTGCTCCCCGACGAACTCCTCACCACCACCATCGAGCCCGAGGAGACTCCCGTCGTGGGTGAAGCGTCCGAGCCGGTGGAGCAGAGCGCGCCCGAGCCGGTGGTGCCCGCCACCACCTTCGGCGGCCTGCCCAAGCGGCGGCGCTTCCGGCACCCGATCTCGATAGTGCCCACGGCCGAGGAGCGGTCCGACGACAGAACCGGTGACAGAGCCGGGGACAGAGTCGAGCGGGCGCCCGAGCCGGTGCGCGACAGCCACGAAGTCGCCTCCCGCATGGGCGCGTTCCAGCGGGGCACTCAGTCCGGCCGCCGTTCCATCGGCGCGAGCAGCGAAGGGCAGGACGCCCAATGAGCCCAATGATCGGAAGAGATCTGTCGTGGATGCTCGACAGCGCCCTTGAGGTGCCCGAGGCCCGGCACGCGATCCTGGTGTCGGCCGACGGTCTGCTGATGGCCCGCTCCAACGAGGTCGGCAGGGACCACGCCGACACCGTCGCGGCGGCGATGAGCGGCATGCAGTCGCTGAGCCGTACGGTGTCCGACTTCGTCGGCGGCGACGACCGCCGCCAGGAGTGGCGGCAGACCCTGGTGGAGTTCGACCACGGCTGGGTCTTCCTCATCTCGGCAGGTGAAGGCGCCTATCTCGCGGTCTCCGCGTCCCCGGACGCGGACCTCGCGGAGATCACCTTCCGGATGCAGCAGCTCGTCGGCCAACTCGGCAAGGTGCTGACCACACCTCCTCGCGAGAACGCTGACGTCAATTGACGGGCGAACCGGAGCTGGAGTTAGAAGCCACGGAATTAGTACGCCCGTATGTGATCACCAACGGTCGTGAGCTTCCGGTCGACGGCGGCTTCACGATGATCACACTGGTCGCCGTATCCGAAAACGCGCCCCGGACAAGGGTTCTTGATCCCGAGAAGCTGCGGGTGATGGAACTGTGCTCGGGCGGTTATCTCGCGGTCGCGGAGATCGCCGCGCACACCGGGCTGCCGATGGGCGTGGTCAAGATCCTTCTGTCGGATCTGGTGGAGGACGGGTATCTGCTCGCGCGGGCACCCGTTCCCCGCGCGCAGTTGGTCGAGAGGGAACTGCTGGAGGAGGTGCTGCATGGGCTCCGGGCTCGCTTCGGATAGGGACAGTGCTCCCCAGACGCCGCGCGAGAACGTCTATCTGCCCAGTTCGGTACGGACGGTCGCCAAGATCCTCGTGGTCGGGCACTTCGCCGTGGGCAAGACGACGTTCATCGGCACCATGTCGGAGATCCCGCCGCTGCGCACCGAGGAAGTGATGACGCAGGCCAGCGCGGACATCGACGACCTCAGGGGCGCGCCCAACAAGACCACCACCACGGTCGCGATGGACTTCGGCCGGCTGACCCTCAGCGACGAACTGGTGCTGTACATGTTCGGTACGCCGGGCCAGCAGCGGTTCGTGCGGCTGTGGGAGGACCTGTCGCGCGGCGCGCTCGGCGCGCTCGTGCTGGTCGACCCGCTGCGGCTCCAGGAGTCCTTCCCCGTGATGGACCTCGTGGAGCGGCACGGTCTGCCGTACGCCATCGCCGTGAACCGCTTCGACGGTGCGCCCCCGCACTCGCTCGAAGAGGTGCGCGAGGCGCTGGATCTGCTTCCCGAGACCCCGGTGGTCTCGTGCGACGCACGCGACGAGCGGTCATCGGCGGGTTCACTGATCGCTCTGGTGCAGTATTTGCAGTCTCGCCTCAACTAGTAGGTCACCGCAGGTAGTTCAGGTAGCTCAGGTATTTCAACGAGGAGCACAGGCATGCAGACCCCTCCGGACTTCCAGGCCCCGCCGCCCGGCTGCCCCGCGCACGACAGCGGCCAGAGTGTGCCGCTGTACGGCCCGGAGTTCGCCGCCGCTCCGGAGGCGTTCTACTCCTACATGCGGCAGTTCGGCCCGAGCGCTCCGGTGGAGCTGGCGCCGGGTGTGGAGGCCGAACTCGTCACGGACTACACCGAGGCGCTGCGGGTCCTCCAGAACCCGGGCACCTTCGCCCGCGACTCGCGCCGCTGGCGCGCGATGAACGAGGGTCAGATACCGGCGGACAGCCCGGTGATGGGGATGATGGCCTACCGGCCGAATCTGCTGTTCTCCGACGGCGCCGAGCACATGCGGCTGCGGCAGGCGGCGACCGACAGCCTGGCCATGGTCGACTCGCACCGGCTGAGCCGGCACGTCGACCAGGTCGCCTCGTATCTGATCAGCCAGTTCAGCGCCAAGGGGCGGGCCGACCTGGTCGCCGACTACGCGCAGCAGGTGCCGCTGCTGGTCTTCAACGACCTCTTCGGCTGCACCGAGGACATCGGCAACCGGCTGGTGTTCGGGATCTCCGGCATCTTCGATGGCATCGATGTCGAGAAGTCGCTGGAGGTGCTGACCGGGGCGCTGGTCGAACTGGTCGAACTGAAGCGGACCACGCCGGGCGAGGACATCACCTCCTGGATGATGCAGCACCGCTCCGCGCTGACCACCGAGGAGATGATCCACCAGCTCTTCCCGATGATCGCCGCGGGTACCGAGCCGGTGCAGAACATGATCTCCAGCGCGCTGCGGCTGCTGCTGTCCGACGACAAGTACGCCGACAGCCAGCACATGGCGGGCCTGCTGGTCGAGGACGCGCTCAACGACGTGCTGTGGAACTACCCGCCGATGGCCAACTACGGCGTGCACTACCCGGTGCACGACGTGGACCTCGCCGGGATCACGCTGCGCGCGGGCGACCCCGTGGTGATCAGTTACGCGGCGGCCAACACCGACCCGAGCCTGGGCGGCGGCGGCCAGACGATGAGCAAGCGGGCGCACCTGGGCTGGGGCGCGGGTCCCCATGTCTGCCCGGCCAAGGACCCGGCCACGCTGATCTCGCTGCGGGCCATCGAGAAGCTGCTCAACACGCTGCCGGACATCGACCTGGCGGTGCCGGTGGAGAGCCTGACCTGGCGTCCGGGCCCCTTCCACCGCGCGCTCACCTCGCTGCCCGCCCGGTTCACCCCGGCGCGGCAGCCGGTCCGCTCGCAGGAGAGCCAGTCGGCTCAGGCTCCGGCCGACCACACGCAGGGCAAGCCGAAGGCGGCCAGCCGCTGGAGCTCGTTCCTCAACTGGCTCAAGGCGTAACACGCGGCGACGCACAAGTCGAAAACCGGCCGACCGCGGCTTCGCGGTCGGCCGGTTTCGATAAAGAACGGACCTGGCCGGAAATCATCGCCGACGGTGTGACGCTTGCCACAATTACGAGCAGTGTCCGATCGGATACGCATCTCGCGCCCGGGGTATGCAGGACAGGTCAATCCGGCCTGGCATTGAGGACCAAGGAGAAATGCCGCCATGGTCACACCGTATTCGGTCGCCCCCACCGACCGGCGAAGAGTTGTATCACTTTTTTCCCGACTCCGTAAGCCCGGCGGACAGGAAAGTCCGCTGCCTCTTTACGACGAGCTTCGCTCGATGGGGGATGTCGTCCCAGCGCCCTGGGGCGGCCACCTGATCACGTCGTTCGGCCTCAGTGACCAGGTGCTGAGGGACCGGGCCTGGCGTGTGACCGACAACGAATGGGCCGCCAGGCAGGGCCAGGGAACGCGCTGGAGCGCGCCTTCCTCACGGCAGATCGGTCAGACTCTGGTCCGGCTCAATCCACCGCATCACACATTGATGCGCCGCTCGGTCGGAAATATGTTCGACCGGAGGGCGCTCGGTGACATTCGGATATCGGTGGAAAAGACAACGGACCGCCTGGTCGGCCGGCTCGCGGAACGCCTGCGCGACGGGGTGGCCGATTTTGTCTCACTGGTGAGCGAGGAGCTGCCGGTGCGCGCGATAGGGGAGTGGATGGGTTTGCCCTCCGCTGACTTCCCCCTTTTGCGGGACTTGACCCACGCCCAGGTGTTCACCCAGGAGCTGCTGCCCACCCCGAGCCAGCTCGCGATCTCCGACGAAGCCACCGTGACACTGCACCAGTACTTCGCCGCGCTGGTGCGCGAAAGGCGCAGGTCACCGGGGGACGACCCGGTCTCGCAGTGGCTGCGCACCTGGGACGGGCTGGAGCCGGACCGCGACCGCGCCGACGAGGCCGTCTACTACCTCGCGCTGCTGGTGGTGCTCGCCGCCCTGGAGACCACCTCCAATCTGCTGTCCACCATGACGTGGCTGATCGCCGAGCACCCCCGCCAGATGGGCTGGCTGCGCGCCCACCCGCAGGACATCCCCGGCGCCGTCGAGGAGGTGCTGCGCTACGACCCGCCGATACACGTCGTGACGCGGGTCGCGGGCGACGACATGACGCTCGCGGGCATCGAGGTGCCCAAGGACGAGACCGTCCACCTGATGCTCGCCGCCGCCAACCACGACCCCGCGCAGTACGCCGACCCTCACATCTTCGACATCCGCCGCAAGGTCAGCCACCTCAGCTTCGGCGGCGGCATCCACTACTGCGTCGGCGCCCCGCTGGCCAGGATGGAGGCCACCGCGCTGCTGACCGCGCTGCTCAGGAAGCTGCCGGGACTGAGCGTCCACCGCGACCCCGAGTGGGCGCCGCGGGTCGCCTTCCGGCGGATGACGACACTGACGGTGTCCGACTCCGCGTCCGCCCGCGTCCCCGAACAGGCGGGCCCCAGAGACCTGTAGGCCGCACACGGCACGACCGTACGAGAGAACCGGTGGCGAACGACAGCATGATGAACTACTTCAAGGTCCTGCGCGTCAGCCAGGAAGGAGCGCTGCTGCGCGTACGGCTGAACACCCCGGAGACCGGGAACGCCGTCACCGGCCCGGTCCTGGACGAACTGCTGGCCGTACTGCGCTCGGTGCAGGACCACCCCGGCATACGGGTGCTCGAACTCTCCGGCGCCGGCGAGCACTTCTGCCTCGGCGGCGACCGCAGGGAATTCGCCGAGTCGCTGGCCGCCGACCCCACGGGGTCCGGCCTGCGGACCATGGGCAACAAGGCGCGGCAGGTGTGCGAGGCGCTCGCCACGCTCGGCGCCGTCACCGTCGCGCGGGTGCACGGCGACGTGATCGGCGCGGGCGTGGCGCTCGCGATGTTCTGCGACCTGCGGGTCGGCGCCGACACCAGCCGGTTCCGGCTGCCCGAGCTGGCGTTGGGCCTGCCGCCCGCCTGGGGCGGCATCCTGCCCCGGCTGCTCAACGAGGTGGGAGCCGCCCGCATCCGCGAACTCGTCCTCACCGGCGAGGCGTTCGACGCGGCCAGGGCCGTCGAGCTGTCCGTCCTGCACAAGGCCGTGCCCGAGGCCGGGCTGGACGCCGCCGTCGACCAGTGGGCGCGGCCGATGCTCCGCCGCTCCCCGGCCGCGCTGCGCGCCGCCAAGACGATGCTCAACGCGTACGGCGGCGCCCACCGCCTGGCGGACGCCACCCTCTTCGACGGCGAATGGCTGGCCTCGGTGCTGATGGCGGCCGAGTCCGCCAAGCGCCAGTGAACTCCCGCTCCCGCGCGGCTACTTCGGCGCGGCCTCCAGCGCCTGCCGCAGGTGGCCGCCCGACTCCGTCAGCAGCCGGGCCGCCGTGGCCGCGTCCACATGGGCGAGCAGCGTCAAGATCGCGTGCTTGACCTCGCCGTCGGTGGCGGTCAGCGCGTCCTCGATCGCCTCCTCGTCCGCGCCGGTGGCCAGCGCGACGATCCGCCGCGAGCGCGCCCGCAGCTTCTCGTTGGAGGCCCGCACGTCGACCATGAGGTTCCCGTAGGTCTTGCCGAGCCGGATCATCGTGATGGTCGAGAGCATGTTGAGCACGAGCTTCTGCGCGGTGCCGGACTTCAACCGGGTGGAACCGGCGATCAGTTCGGGCCCGACGACGACCTCGATGCCGTGGTCGGCCGCCGCCGCGAGCGGCGAGTCCGCGTTGCAGGACAGGCCCACGGTGAGCGCCCCCGTGGCGCGCGCGTACTCCACCGCGCCGACCGCGTAGGGAGTGCGCCCGGAGGCGGAGACGCCGACGACGCTGTCGGCCGGGGTCAGTCCGAGCGCGGCGAGGTCGGCGGCGGCCAGCTCCTTGCTGTCCTCCGCGCCCTCGATGGAGGTGATCATCGCGGACGGGCCGCCCGCGATCAGTCCGAGCACCTCGCGTCCCGGCGTGGTGTTGAAGGTCGGCGGGCACTCGCTCGCGTCGAGCACGCCGAGCCTGCCCGCCGTACCGGCGCCCGCGTAGATCAGCCGTCCGCCGCGTTCCATCCGGGCGGCGATCCCGTCGATGGCGGCGGCGATCACGGGCAACTGCCCGGCGACCGCGGCCGGAACGGTGGCGTCCTCACCGTTCATGGTCCGCGCGATCTCCAGGGTGGGCATCCGGTCGATCTCGGCGAGCTCGGGCCGGAACGCCTCGGTGGTGAGGGTCTCCAGCTCGCGGCGCAGCTCGGTGTAGTGCGACATATGCGGCTCGTTCATCCTTCTGCTGTGGGGGTCGTGGAGTGGTGCGGACCGGCCGTCAGGCGCGGCCCGAGCGGGGACTGTGCCGGTGCGCGAGCGCTTCGTACGAGGCGGACAGCGCCGGGGCCGCGGTCTCGTAGGTGCGCTGCGCGACGCCGATGAACAGACAGTCGACGACGAGGAGCTGACTCGTACGACTGGACATCGCGGCGGGCCGCAGCTCGCTCTCGCGGGAGGTGGACGTGGTCAGCACCAGATCGGCGTACTGCGTGACCGCGCCGTCCGCCCGGCCGGTGATGGCGATGGTCGTCGCCCCCCGGTCGAACGCGGCCCGCAGCGGCTCGATGACGTCGTGCGTACTGCCCGAGTGCGTGATGGCCAGGGCCACATCGCCCGGCTTGAGCTGTACGGCGTTGGTGACCGCCAGGTGCGGGTCGGCGTGCGCGTGCGCGATCAGGCCGATCCGCAGCAGCTTCTGCGCCAGGTCCTGGCCGACCAGCGCGGACGCGGCTATCCCGTAGATGTCGGTCCGCCGCGCGGCGGCCAACGCGGCGACGGCGGCCTCCAGTTGGCCCATGTCGAGCTGGGCGGCGGTGTCGGCGAGGGTCTGCTGCTCCTCCATGGCCAGCTTGGTGACCACGTCGGCGAGCGGGTCGTCGACGGCGATGTCGGCGGTGACGGCGGGCGGCGCCCCGGTGGCCTGCTGGGCGGCGAGCGCGGCCAGCGCCAGCCGCAGATCGCGGTAGCCGGGGTAGCCCAGCAGCCGGGCGGTGCGGACGACGGTCGCCTCGCTGGTGCCGGTACGCACCGCGAGCGCCGTGACGGTCAGATGGGCACAGCCCGCCGGATCACCCGCGACGGCTTCCGCGACCCGGTGCATGGACCGGGTCATCGACGGCGCGAGGGTGCGGACCTTGGCGGCGAGGGCCCCCGGGTCGGGGGGCGTGACGGGGAGGACGGGCGCGCCGGACACGCCGCGGAGGGCGCGGACGCTCGGGGAGAAAGTTTCCTTCACGCTATAGGTCACCTTCTGAAAGGTATTTTCAGAGACGGCCGTACGTCAAGGCACCCGACGATCACGGCGTCCGCGTCCGCCGGGCTTGCGACAATGGAGGGATGGAAGGTGAAACCGTGCTGCATGGTGCCCGCGCTCTCGTGCTGTCCGACCTCAGCGCCCGCGGTGTCGCGGAGGCCGATATCGTCTCGCTGGTCGAGGACGCCGTCAGCAAGCGCCGCTGGTGGCTGGAGCAGTGGCCGGACGGCGCGGAGTACATCCCCGGGCTGCTCGCCCAGGACGTCCAGGACGCCCTGCTCGAACGCTACGGGCGCTGGCCGCTGTGCCCGGACTGCGACGACCCGCACGCCCTGGCCGTCGAACCCGAACTCGGCCCCGACCCGCACTGGGTCTGCGAGGCCCGCGGCGCCGTCGTCGCCCCCGTCGGCGCCCTGACCCCGGTGAACCCGGTATGACCCACGACACCGAGTCGGACCCCTCATGACCCTCTACATCGACCCGCCGACCTGGCCCGGCCACGGCCGCCACTGGTCCCACCTGGTCAGCGACGTCTCCTACGCCGAACTGCACGCCTTCGCCGCCCGCCTCGGCGCCCCGTCCCGCGCCTTCGAACGCGACCACTACGACATCCCCTCCGAGCGGTACGCCGACGCGGTCGCCCTCGGCGCGGTCGAGACCGGCAGCAAGGAGATCGTCCGCCTGCTGACCGCCGCGGGCCTGCGGCGGCGCAAATACGTCAGGCCGTGAGCAGGTCCGGCTCCGTCAGGCCGTGAGCAGCTCCAGCTCCGTCGTCAGATTGCGGCGGGCCGTGCGCTCCCACTGGTCCTTGCCGTAAGGGGTGCGGAACAGGGCGGGGAGGGCGAGGAGTTGGCGCAGGACGGCGGCGCGGCCGGCGCGGAAGGCGTCGTCGGGGACGAAGCCGTACTCGGAGCGGACGGCAGCGGCGTAGGCCGCGTAGGCGGCGGGGTCGCCGGCCAGGACGGCGAGGTCGGCGTCGCAGAGGACCTCGCCGTTGTGGTCGCCCTCGGCCGGGTCGTGGGTGACCGTCAGACGCACCAGGCGGGCGACCTCGGCGGTGCGGTCGGCGGCCACGCCCGCCTCGGGCAGGGCGCGTTCGGCGAGGTGGGCGCTGCGCTCCTCGTTCTCCGAGCGGTCGGGGCGGTAGACCGCGTCGTGGAACCAGGCGGCGAGGGCCACCGCGTCCGGATCGGCGGCGTACGCGGTCAGTTCGGTGGCGTGGTCCAGGACCGCCTGGAGATGGTCCAGCGTGTGGTAACGCCGCTGCGGTTCGGCCCAGCGGCCGAGCAGATCGGCGCCGTACGGCGCGGGGTCGGGGGCGGGCGCGTCGTCCGCTGTCGGCTCCTGGCAGCGGCGCAGCAGGTCGCACCACTCGGCGAGCAGGGCGTCGTAGCGGGGGTGAGGGGCGGCGGGCGTGAAGGACATGCCGGTAATTGTGCGCTACACGTCTCGCGCGGGAGTGACGCATGTGGCACCCTTGCTCATATGTCTAGACCAATCTTCGAGGTGATCGCCCTCGGCGCGGACGATGCCGTAGCGGCCCGGGACGGCGGCGCGGACCGCCTCGAACTGGTCACCGACATGGCCGCGGACGGGCTCACCCCCTCCCGCGCCACCTTCGGGGCGATCAGGGCGGCCGTCGACATCCCGCTGCGCGTCATGCTGCGGCTGTCCGACGGATTCAGCGCCGGTGACGCGCGGGACCTCGACGCCCTGTGCGCCGCCGCGCAGTCCTTGCGGTCCGAGGGCGCCGACGAGTTCGTCCTCGGCTTCCTCGACGACGGCGGGCGCGCCGACCTCGACGCCGTGCACGCGCTGGTCGACGTCATCGACGGCTGCCGCTGGACCTTCCACCGGGCCATCGACCGCGCCGCCGACCGCGACGCGCTCCGCCTCCAGCTCGCCGGGCTGCCGGGCCTCGACACGTACCTCACCGCGGGCGCCGCGGACGGCGTGCCCGCCGGGCTCCCGGTGCTCTGCGACGAGGCCGCGCGCAGCGGCGAGCCGGGGTACGAACCCCAGCTCCTCGTCGGCGGCGGCCTGCTCCTGGAGCATGTGCCGCACCTGCGCGGCGCCGGGCTCGACGGCTTCCACGTCGGCGGCGCCGTGCGCCCCGCGGGCTGGGCCTCCCCGGTCGACGTCCGCGCGGTCGCCCGCTGGCGCGCCGCCCTGGACACCCCGGTCCCGGTCTCCTGAGGCCGGGCGGTACGGCCGTCGCGCCGCCCCGGACGGTCCCGCCGGGCCGGGGCGCGTACCGGCGGTTGTCGTACCCCCGCGCCACAATGGAGCCATGAGCGTCATGGACCTGGGCGAGCTGCGGCTTCTTCGGCGTGCCCGCGACCGTATGGACCGCGAGTACGCCCAGCCGCTCGACGTCCCGGCCCTGGCCCGGACCGCGCTGATGTCGACCGGCCACTTCAGCCGCCAGTTCCGCGCGGCGTACGGCGAGACCCCGTACTCCTACCTCATGACCCGCCGCATCGAGCGCGCCACCGCCCTCCTGCGGCGCGGCGACGTCAGCGTCACCGACGCCTGCTTCGCCGTCGGGTGCACCAGCCTCGGCTCCTTCTCCGCCCGCTTCACCCAGATCGTCGGCGAGACCCCCAGCGCCTACCGCGCCCGCGACCACAGCGACTTGGAGGTCGTCCCCGGCTGCCAGGTCATGCTGGTGACCCGCCCCCGCAAGACGGGCGGCGCCGCCGCGCGCTCGCCGCTGTGAGCCCGCGCCCGTCGCCTCCGATATCGGCCGGACAGCCCCTAGCATCGGCCGTATGACCGTTTCCATCAGTGCCGTGCACGTCTTCGTCGACGATCCCGACGCCGCCCTCGTCTTCTACCGGGACACCCTCGGTCTCACCGTGCGCAATGAGGTCGAGCACGACGGCTTCCGGTGGATCACGCTGACGACCAAGAGCCAGCCGGAGATCCAGATCGTGCTGTCGCAGCCGCACGCGGGGCGGTCGAAGGAGGACGGGGACACGCTGGCGGCGCTGCTGGCCAAGGGGGAACTGCGGCCGCTGCACTTCCGCAGCGACGACCTCGACGCGACGTTCGAGGCCGTCGCGGGGGCGGCGGGGGCCGAGGTGCTCCAGGAGCCCGCCAGCCAGCCGTGGGGGGTGCGGGACGGCGCCGTACGGGATCCGGCGGGCAACTTCTTCCGCATCGAGCAGGCGTAGCGCGCAGCGGCGCGCCAGCCAGACGAGACCTTGCGGACGCGGCCTAGGCCGGGGCCAGGGCCTCGGGGAGCGGCGCGGTGTGCAGCACCGCGAGGCCGGAGACGGCGCGGGTGAGGCAGACGTACAGGCGTCGCAGGCCGGTGCGGACGTCGGGCTCGGCGGCCACGATGTCCGCGGGCTCGTCGAGCACGACGTAGTCGTACTCCAGGCCCTTGGCCAGGGACGCGGGCACCAGCGTGACGCGGGCCTCGGCGGAGGTCTCCTCACCGGGCGAGACGTACTGGATTCCGGCGGCCTCAAGTGCGGTGGCCAGTACGGGAATCCGCGGGTCGGCGGCGATCAGGCCGACGGACCCCTCGTGCCGGAGCGCCGTGTCGCAGGCCGCGAGCACGGCCGCGTCCAGCGCGCCGGCGGCGACGGCCCGTACCGACATCGTGCCGGCCGCCTCACGGACGGACGTGGCGGGCGCGAGGCCCGGCGCGATCTGCGGCAGCAGCCGCGTGGCGTACGCGATCACCTCGCGCGGCACACGGAAACCGGCCGTCAACTCCTCGACGCGGGCGTCCGGTTTGCCGAGATGGCCCAGCGCCTCGGCCCACGAGCCGGTGGCCCAGGGCGTGGTGCCCTGCGCGAGGTCGCCGAGCACGGTCGCGGACCCGGTCGAGCAGCGCCGCCCCACCGCGCGGTACTGCATCGGCGACAGGTCCTGCGCCTCGTCCAGCACGACATGCCCGAGCGACGACGTCCGCTGCACGAGGTCGTACGCCTCGTCGATCAACACCGCGTCGGCGGCTGACCACTTGGCCGACGCGAGCCCCCGCGCGGGCTTCGCCCACAGGATCGTCCGCTGCTCCTCGGCGTCCAGCACCCCGTCCGCCGCCTCGGCCAGGAACTCCGGGTCCGACAGCAGCCGCAGCACCGTCTTGGCCGGATCGACCGCGGGCCAGCACGCCTTGACGGCCGCCTTCACGGCGGGAGTTCGCGCCACCGCGTCCTGCACGCGGTCGTCCGGCGCCTCGCCCGAGCGCTCCATCTGTACGAGGACGACGTGCGCGATCCGCTGCGGCAGCGCGTCGTGCGCGGCGCCGTACCGGATGTCGCGGGCCGCCAACTCCTTGACGATCTCCTCCAGTTCGTACGCCGGGACCCGCCAGCGCCGCGAGCCGCGCACCACCATCACCGGCTCGGTGGGCATCCGGATGCCGGACCGCACCGCCCGTCGCAGCACCTCCGCCATCCGCGCGTCGCCCTTGACCGTGGCCGCCGCCGCCGAGTCGGTGCCGCGCACCTCGACATGGGCCACCAGGTCGTCCACGGTGGCCTGCTTGACCTGCAACTCGCCCAGCGCGGGCAGCACTTGCTCGATGTACTGGAGGAAGGACCGGTTCGGCCCGATCACCAGCGTGCCGGTCCGCGCCAGCCGCTCGCGGTGCGCGTAGAGCAGATACGCGACCCGGTGCAGGCCGACGGCGGTCTTCCCGGTGCCGGGCGCGCCCTGCACGCAGACGCTCCCGGTGATGTCGGCGCGGACGATCTCGTCCTGCTCGGGCTGGATGGTGGCGACGATGTCGCGCATGGGGCCGACGCGGGGCCGTTCGATCTCGCTCTGGAGCAGCTTGCTCGACGTCCCCGGATCCGCCGCGCCCTCCGGCGGGTCGGTGAGGTACTCGTCCTCGTACGCGGTCAGGTCCCCGCCGGTGTAGCCGAACCTGCGGCGCAGCCGTACGTCCATCGGCTTGCGGCGCGACGCCTGGTAGAAGGGCTGCGAGACCGGCGCGCGCCAGTCGATCACCATCGGGTCGCCGTCCGCGTCGTGCACATGGCGGCGGCCGATGTAGAACTGCTCGCCGGTCGCGCCCTCGGCCAGTTCCGTGCCGGGCGCGTGCAGGTAGTCCAGGCGGCCGAAGAAGAGCGGGGTGTCGGCGAGGTCGGAGAGCGCCTTGATGCGGTCGTCGATCTCGGCGGCGAGGATCTTGGCGTTGACCCAGTTTCCCGTCACGTCCGCGATGTCGAGCGACTCCACGTCGTGCCGCATGGCGCGCAGCGCGGTACGGGACGAGGCGAGGTGGGAGCGTTCCCTGCCGAGCGGGTCGGGGGAGTGGTCGGTGCGGTCCTGCGGGCTGGGGCTGCTGCCCTGGGTCGGGACGTGCGAGGGCACGGCTTTGCCTCCGGCTGATACGAGTGCGTACGCGAGGGGTCGTCGGCGAGGCGACGAGCCGACCGGTTTCCGTCCGGCCGGCGGCACTCCCGTGGGGAGGCGGCAAGACCGGCGATCATACGCGTCCGCGCGGGGAGCCGCGAATGAATTTCACCCCCCGTTCGACCTGCGGTCGGGCGGGGCGGGGACGCGGCGCGGGCGGGGCTTTGGCGGGGTGCGGGCGGCGCGGCGGCGCGGGGGATCGGGGCCCGGGGGAGCCGCAGGTCGTAGGGCCTCAGGGGTGACCCTGATACCCGGGTCAGGGTCCGGTGTCAGACCAGAGTCGGACACGGAGCGTGCGAGTTAAGCCCTGAGCCCGACGTAGGCCGTATGCCTGATTTCGTACGGTGGATTCATGACCACCACCACCGTTGCCCCAGGTCCCACCGTCCACGGCGGCACCGCTCTCGGTGCCCGCCCCGATCACCCCCGCCACCTGCTGGGAAGCACGCTGCGCGCGGTCCGTGTCTTCGCCGTCACGGCCGTCGAAGTGGTGCTGCTCGGCAACGAGGGCAAGCGCCACTGAGCGGCGGCCCCGCGCCGCGTTGACGATCACCTGCGGGCAGGTCCACTACTGTCGCCGCGGTGACCGCTCCCGCGCTCGGCCCGGCGCCCCCCGCCGACCGTCCCGCCGACCCTCGCCGTCCCCGTAGCGCCCGCTGTCCCGGCACCACCGCGCTGGCGCTCGCCGCGCTCGCGCTCTCCCTCGCCCTCTTCGCTGCCTGGTGGCTCCGCCGCCCGGTCCCGATGGCCGACCTTCAGGTCTACCGCGCCGAAGGCGCCGCCGTCCTGGGCGGCCGGGACCTGTACGGATTCCGCGTCACACGCTGGCGGCTGCCCGCCACGTATCCGCCCTTCGCGGCCCTGCTCTTCACCCCGGTCGCCCGGCTCCCGCTGTCGGCCGCCCGCGCGGCCTGCGTCGCCGCCAATCTGGCCCTGCTGGCCGCCCTCGTCCGCCTCTCCCTGCGGCTGGCCGCGGACACCGGGACCGCCGCCGCCGACGCCGTACGGTCCCGGCGGTACGCGGCGCCCGTCCTGCTCGGCACCGCGGGCGCGCTCTGGCTCGAACCCGTCTTCCAGACGGTGGTCTTCGGGCAGATCAACCTCGCCGTCGCCGTCCTCGTCCTGTGGGACCTCACCCGCCCCGAGGGCGCGCGCGGCAAGGGGTTCGCGCTGGGCCTCGCGGCGGGCGTCAAGATCACGCCCGCGCTGCTGGCCGTGCACCTCGCGCTCACCGGCCGCCGCCGGGAGGCGGCCCGCGCCGCCGCCGGATTCGCCGCGAGCGCGGCGCTCGGGCTCGCCGTCCTGCCCGGCGCCTCGCTGGACTTCTGGACCGCCCGGCTCTACGAGACCGACCGGGTCGGCGAGGTCTGGATCGTCGACAACCAGTCCCTCCAGGGTCTGCTCGCCCGCGTCCTGCACACCCCGGCCCCCGGCCTGCTCTGGGCCGCGTCCGCCCTGGTCACCGCCGCCGCGGGACTCGCCGTCGCCGCCCGCGCCCACCGCGGCGGCCGGCCCGCGCTCGGCCTGCTCTGCGCGGCCGTCACCGCGCTGCTGGTCTCGCCGGTGAGCTGGTCCCACCACTGGGTCTGGTGCGTGCCCCTCCTGGCGTTCCTGGCCACGCGCCTGTCCGCGGAGGGCCCAGGCCCAGGCAGCGGGCCCGGTCCCGGCCCCGGCTCCCGTACGGCACGGTCGCGCGGCCCGCGCGCCGCCGTCCTGCTCGGCCGCCGCGCCGCGCTCCTCGGGTGCGCCGCCGTCTTCTACGGCCGCAGCATGTGGCTCGTGCCGCACCAGGGCGACCGCGACCTGCACTTCTCCTGGTGGGAACAGCCCCTCGCCGCCCCCTACCCCCTGCTCGGCCTCGCCCTGCTGGCCGGCATCGCCCTGAGTACCCGCCCACGCCGACCTGAGTACGACGCCGGATCCGGCCCGGCCGTCCGGTCCGTTGAATGGATGACATGACCAACAGCCGCCCGTACGTCCCGCAGGACCCGTACGGCCCGCCGCAGCCGCACGAGTGGCAGCACGGCGCGGGCGCCCGTCCGCAGGTCCGGCAGAGCCCCGCCTACGGCCCCGCCCCCGTCATGCCTCCCTTCGTGCCCCGCTTCAGGCCGCCGGACCACGACAGCCACGCCTACGTCGCCCCGCTGATCGCCACCGTCCTCGGCGGCCCGGTCATCGCCTTCTGCGGCCTGATCGCGATGTTCTCCCCGATGGCGACGGACTCCTGCACGCCGAACGGCTGCCAGGCGCTGACCACCATGCTCCTGGCTGCCCCCGCCGTCCTCCTGCTCGCCGTCGTCGCGCTCGTCGTGTCCTGGGCCCTCCCCTGGCGCCTGCGCCACCGCACGACCCGCGCCGTCGCCTCCCTCGCCGCCCCGCTCCTCGCCGTCACCACCCTCCTGATCTACTTCCACCTCCCCGCCGCCGGCTGAGCCCCGTCGTCATGACACCGGGCCCGCACGGCAGCGGTCAGCGGCGGCAGTCGCTGCCGCGGACTCCCGCCTCCGCCTGGATCTACGGCGGCGGCCACCGGACTCCGCTTGCCGCCAAGCGGTTCCGATGCCGCGCGAGTCTGAGCCGCGCGATGCCGAGCCCGATCAGGTACACGGCGAAGAAAGCCAGCCATACGCCCGCGCCGACGAGGACGTGACGCACGGTGTATCCGGGAAAGAAGAGGACGACCGCTATGACGACGAGCAGCACCAGGATGTTCTTCCGCACCCGTCGGCCGTAGCGCAGGCACGCGTCGACGACCATCCGCGAATGGATCAGGCGCACGTCACCCGCCGCCGACTTCGCGGGCCGCAGTCCGCGTCCCTCGACCATCCCCGGCAGCGGACCGCCCCCGGCCGGGTCGGGATACCGGGCCGCGGTCCGCGCGGCGAGATCCCCCGACTCCGGGCTCCCCCGGAAGGTCATCAGCGGCTGGTTCATCGAACGGCTGCCGGGCGCCGGGCCCGCGTACCGGTAGCCGAACTGCTCGGCCACATAGGCGTAGGCGGCGAGTTTCCTCAGGCCCGGAGAGGTGAGCCGCACCTCGTACTGGTCGCGTCCGGTGGCGACGGCGTCCCTCAGCGCGGTGAGCGCAGTCCCGTGTGGCATGAAGCGCTGCTCACCGCCCTCTCCCCGGTCGTCGGACGCCGTGCCCGCGCATACGGAGATCCCCTTCGTGGCCTTGGAGATCGGAAACGGCCCAGGAGATCGGAAACGGTCTAGGCCGTCTCGCCTTCCAGGAGGCCGTCGGCGTCGATGATGCGATAGGCGTAGCCCTGTTCGGCGAGGAAGCGCTGGCGGTGGGCGGCGAAGTCCTGGTCGATGGTGTCGCGGGCGACGACGGAGTAGAAGCGGGCCTCGTGGCCGTCGGCCTTGGGGCGCAGGACGCGGCCGAGGCGCTGGGCCTCCTCCTGGCGGGAGCCGAAGGTGCCGGAGACCTGGATGGCGACGGTGGCCTCGGGGAGGTCGATGGAGAAGTTGGCGACCTTGGAGACGACCAGGACGGAGATCTCGCCGTTGCGGAAGGCGCCGAAGAGCTTCTCGCGCTGGGCGTTGGTGGTCTCGCCCTTGATGACGGGGGCGTTGAGGTGCTCGCCCAACTCGTCGAGCTGGTCGATGTACTGGCCGATGACGAGGGTCTGCTGCCCCTTGTGCTGGGCGACCAGGGCCTCGGTGACGCGCCGCTTGGTGGCGGTCGTGGCGCAGTAGCGGTACTTCTCCTCGGGCTCGGCGGTCGCGTAGGCGAGCCGCTCGGAGTCGGTGAGGTTGACGCGGACCTCGACGCAGTCGGCGGGCGCGATGTAGCCCTGCGCCTCGATCTCCTTCCAGGGCGCGTCGAACCGCTTCGGGCCGATGAGGGAGAAGACGTCGGACTCGCGGCCGTCCTCGCGCACCAGCGTCGCGGTCAGGCCGAGCCGCCGCCGCGCCTGGAGGTCGGCGGTGAACTTGAAGACCGGCGCGGGCAGCAGGTGCACCTCGTCGTAGAGGATCAGGCCCCAGTCGCGGGAGTCGAACAGCTCCAGGTGCGCGTAGACGCCCTTCCGCTTGGTCGTCAGCACCTGGTACGTGGCGATGGTGACCGGCCGGATCTCCTTGCGGGTGCCGCTGTACTCGCCGATCTCCTCCTCGGTCAGCGACGTCCGCTTGATCAGCTCGCTCTTCCACTGCCGCGCCGAGACGGTGTTCGTCACCAGGATCAGCGTGGTCGCCTTGGCCTCGGCCATCGCGCCCGCGCCGACCAGCGTCTTGCCCGCGCCGCAGGGCAGCACGACGACACCGGAGCCGCCGTGCCAGAAGTTCTCCACGGCCTGCCGTTGGTACGGCCGCAGCGCCCAGCCGGTCTCGTCCAGCTCGATCGGGTGCGCCTCGCCGTCCACGTAACCGGCGAAGTCCTCGGCGGGCCAGCCGAGCTTGAGCAGCACCTGCTTGATCTGGCCGCGCTCGGAGGGGTGCACCAGCACCGTGTCCGGGTCGATCCGGGCGCCCACCAGCGGCTGGATCTTCTTCGAGCGCAGGATCTCCTCGAGGACCGGGCGGTCGGTGCTGGTCAGCACCAGGCCGTGGGTGGGGTGCTTGCTCAGCCGCAGCCGCCCGTAGCGGTCCATCGTCTCGGCCACGTCGACCAGCAGCGCGTGCGGCACCGGATAGCGCGAGTACTCGACCAGCGCGTCCACCACCTGCTCGGCGTCGTGGCCCGCCGCCCGCGCGTTCCACAGGCCGAGCGGGGTCAGCCGGTAGGTGTGGATGTGCTCGGGGGCGCGCTCCAGCTCCGCGAAGGGCGCGATGGCCCGGCGGCAGGCGTCCGCCTGCTCGTGATCGACCTCCAGGAGGAGCGTTTTGTCGCTCTGCACGATGAGACAGGACACGCATTACCTCCGCTGACGGGACCGAACAGAGAATTGTACTGCGAATGGCGGTCAAGACCGCGTGTCGCGGTTCACCCCGATGGCGGCCAACCCTGCGCGCAACCGTTCGCCATCCGAGCGAAGCTGCGCCGATCGCGTACGTGGCGACCGGCGCGTCGCACCCGACCTGCTGTTATCTGCCCGCTATGGACAACCCACTGTCTCCTCCCCCCGCGCTTCCCCCCGCAGACCCGCGTGAGCGGGGGAAGCTGCGGGCCGTAGCGGCCTCCACAGCCGTCGTCGGCGCCGCGGTCATGGCCGCGGCCGGGCTGCTGCTCCCCGGTTCGGCGGCCGGCGCGGCCCCGAGCCCGGCGGACGGGCCCTCGTACAGCGATACGGGATGGTCGTCCGCCCCCGACACCGGGTGGCCGTCGCCCAGCGAGAGCACGTCGTGCCCGCCGACGACCCCGCCGTACTCGTCACCGCCCACGACGCCTCCCACGACGCCTCCGACCTCGCCTCCCACGTCCCCGCCCACCACGCCGCCGACGACGGGCTGGACGACGCCTCCGACGACCCCGACGACCTCGCCGCCCACCTCGCCTCCGACCACGCCCCCCACGACCCCGCCCACGACGGGCTGGACGACGCCGCCCACCTCGCCTCCGACCACGCCTCCCACGACGCCCCCGACCTCCCCGCCGACCACGCCCCCCACCTCACCTCCGACGACACCCCCCACGACGCCCCCCACCACTCCGCCCACGACGGGCTGGACGACGCCCCCGACCTCCCCGCCCACGTCACCCCCGACCTCCCCGCCCACGTCCCCTCCGACCTCGCCCCCCGGACACCTCCCGCACACCGGTGCGGAGACCGAGTGGCTGGCCGTCGCGGCGGCCGGAGCGCTGGGAGCGGGCGGGCTGCTCGTCGCGGCGACGCGCCGCAGGGGCCGCCACGGCTGAAGTCCCCTGCCGCCCAAGGAGATCGGCCGTCCGAGTCGTCGTGTGCGGACGGCGTACGGCGGCCGGTCGCGGGTATGCGCCGCCATGACGGTGCCTATCCGAGGGGGGCAAGGGTTCATGGCGGTGAGGATGGCGCTGTTCCGCACGGCGCCGAAGGAACCGAAGGACGGGCCGAAGGCGAAGGCGCCGAAGGCCACGGCGGACCCGGCCCCCACGGCGAAGTCCGCGGCCAAGCCCGCACGCACCCCCGTACGCAAGGCCGCCCAGCCGCGTACCAACGCCCAGGCCAGGACCCGTCAGAAGGCACCGGCGAAAGCACCCGCGAAGACGGCAGCGACGGCACGGACGACGGCTCGGGACACGGCGCCCGCCCGGACCTGGCCCTGGACGAAGGCCGCGCCCCCGGCCGCCGAGGCCGGTCCGAAGGCGACCCCGGAGCCCGAGCCGAGGCCCACGCTGAAGTCCAGGTTCGGGCCGAAGCCCAAGGCCGCGCCCGTCATCGAGCCCGAGCCGGTCGAGGAGCCGTACGTCCCCCTGCTGCAACGCCGTTCGTGGGGCGCGACGCTCGCCCGCGTGGTGGTGCTCGCGGCGGCGATCGTCGGGATGGTGGCCTTCGCGGTGGCGCTGGCGAAGGTCACGCTGGTGCCGTCACCGGCCTCCGTCTCGCTGATCCACTCCAATCTGCATCCGGGTCACTCGATCAGGGCCTACCTCAACGGGCCGAGCACGCGCGACGCGGTGAAGCAGATCGGCGGGAACATCCTGCTCGGCGTGCCCTTCGGAATCCTGCTGCCGATGCTGTTCCCGAAGGCGCGCGGCCTGCTCAGGGTGGGCGTGCTGACCGGTCTGGTGATGCTGACGGTGGAGACCACCCAGGGCGTCATCATCGTGGGCCGGTCCTTCGACATCGACGACGTCATCCTCAACACCGCGGGCGCCCTCATCGGCTACCTGCTGCTGGGCCTGCGCCTCGGCCGCGCCCTCTACCCGCGCCGCCACCACTGGTGGCAGCGCAGGCGTCCGGACAGCGGACCGCGCCAGGACGGGCGCCGCGATGTCCGGCGGGGCCTACGGCAGGAAGGGATCGCGCGGCCGGAAGGGATCGCGCGGCCGGAAGGGACCGTGCGGGCGCGCGTCAGGCCGGGTCGTCGGCCAGCTCCGAAACGCCCGTGACCCGGTGCAGCGCGAAGGTGCGCACCTCGTCCACGGTGTGGTCGTACGCCGTCACATAGCCGCCCTCGACCCGTACCGGCGCGATCACCCGCTGACTCGCCGCGCCGTCCGCGTTGACGTAACCGATCCACAGCGACTCGCCGCTCAGCACCGCCGCCTGCATGGTGGCGAGCGTGTCGGCGGCTGGCGTACGGGGCAGGCCGCCGTCCGCGCTCCCGGCGGCGGCCGAGGACACCGCGGAGTCCGGCGAGCGGCGCACGGCGGTCGAGGCGCGGTCGCCCGCGCGGACCGCCTTCACCGCGGCCCCCAGCAGCGCCCCCGCGGGCACCGGCGGCCCGTCCGTGACGGGCGTGGGCGGCGTACGCGGCGGGGTGCGGCGGGCGTCGGCGCGGGTGATCAGCACATCGCCGTCCGCGGACTCGGCGGCGGGCGCCAGGCCCATCGCGCGCAATTTGTCGAGCAGCACGGCCGGTTCGGACTGGGCCGCGAGCACCGTCGGCGCCAGGCGGCGCAGCCCGAGGCCCGACGCGCGCCGGTCGGCGAGCAGTTCGGTCAGCAGCGCGTCGTCGTCGCAGCGCAGATACGCCGACGCGGCCCCCACCCGCAGCGTGCCGTGCCTGCGCGCCACGTCGTCGATCAGGTAACTCAGCGGCTGCGGCACCGGCGTGCGCGAGTGCGAGGTCAGGAAGTCCTGGAGCTCCGCCGCCGTGCGCCCGGCGTCCAGGGCGCGCCGTACCGACTCCGGTGTGAAGCGGTAGACCGTCGCGCCGCCCTTGGACTCGATGTCGGCCAGCACCCCGAGCGTCTCGGCGAGCGGCGCCATCAGCGGCCCTGGCGCGACCGCCGTCAGGTCGGCCTGGAGCAGCACGTGGTCCAGCGGCTCGGGCAGCAGCGGCGCGAGCATCCCGGCCGCGGCACCGGCCGCCGCTGCGGACTCCGCCGCCGTGCGGGTCCCCGCGCCGCCCAGCAGCGGCCTGGCGTGCGCGGCGAGCGCCCCGCGCCCGGTCAGGCCCAGATTCTCGGCGTCCTGGAGCGTCCAGCGCAGCAGGTCGGCGCGGAGCGCGTCCGCGCCGGGCCGCAGCGGCCGTTCCCAGCGCAGCCGGGCCAGCAATTCGTCGGGGGCCGCCGCCGAGCCCGGCGGCAGATCGGCGAGGACGCGCAGCGCGCGGCGGCGCACCCGGGGCGCGAGCGACCGGTCGAGGTCGGGGCCGAGCGCCGACAGCGCGCGGCCCTTGGCGTCCTTGCTGCCGACCACGCCCGGCGTCCGCGTCGCCGTCAGCCAGGCGGCGGCCAGCGTCGCCCACCGCTCCTGCGCGGGCAGCAGCAGCCACTCGTCGGCCGCGGGCGTCGGCGCGTACGCCTCGTCCAGCTCGCCGTCCGTCGCGATCAGCCCGGCCGCGTAGGCCAGCTCCAGCCAGAAGGCGGCCTGCGCCTCGGTCAGGTCGAGCGCGGTCGCGGTCCGCTTGAGGTCGCGGACGCTGATGCCGCCCGCGCGCAGGACCGAAGGACCGCCGGTCTGCCACTCCTTCAGCAGCTCGCCGACCGTGCTGACGGCCGTGAACGCCTGCCCCGCCGCCGTCATGTCCACGGTCCGCTCGGTACGCGGCACCGGCGCGACGGCGGGCGGCAGCGGCTCCGGGGTACGGTGCGCCCGGCCGCCGCGCAGGCTCAGCGCGGCCTCGCGCGGCAGCAGCACATTGTGCTGGCCCGCGGGCAGCAGCAGGCCGCGGGCGAGCAGCCACTGCACGGGCGTCACCGCGTCCGCGGCCCGCACCGGCACGGTCGCGTCCCGTACCTCGCCGTACGGCGGCCCCCACACCAGCCGGTCGAGCACCTTGCGCGCGTCCCCGTCCGGCGCGGTGTCCAGCAGCGCCGCCGTGCGGTCGCGGTCCGCGAAGAGTCCGGCCAGCGCGGTGACCGCGCTCATCGGGTCGTGCGTCGGATCGAGCCCGGCGTCCGCCAGGATCTCCTGGAGCCGGGAGGGCGACATGCCCGAGGTCGCCTCGCTCACCGAGGGCCCGAGGCCGGTCGCGGACGGCACGGTGGCGGCGGGCGCCAGCACGTCCCGCGCGGTGCGCACCAGCCGCAGCCGGTCGTCGGGACCCCACAGCAGCGCCCGCGCCCGCAGGACGTCCACGGCGCGCGGCAGCGCGGCGGTCACCGCGGCCACCAGCTCCGCGTCCAGCGGCTCCGCGTGGCCGGTGCCCTCGGGGCCGCCCGTCATCAGCATGAGCAGCGTCCCGTACGAGCACGGGTCCCGCGTCACCGACAGGGCCTCGGCGACCTGCTGCGTGAAGCGGTCCAGGTGCTCCAGCGCGCGGACCACCGACGTACGGGTGGAGGCGCGGGTCGCGAGCTGCGTCAGGTCGTTCGGTACGGGGCTCAGCAGGTCCGGCCGGGCGCGCAGCAGCCGCCCCAGCGCCTCGTCGTCACGTGCGCGCAGGTCCTCCGCGAGCGTGCGCGGGACAGATCCTTGCCCTCCGGTCGTCATCCGTTCCACATTAGCCCCCCTCGTCGCGGCGGCCATGGACGGCGGCCGCGGATGAGGACAGCGGTGACGGCGGGCGGGTACGGTCGGTGCAGGGTCGGACACGGGCGCGGACAAAGGGGCTTGGCGGTGGGTGTCGAGAGCGACCAGATGGTGTTCGACTACCTCAGCCGGATCGGCGACCTCGCGCAGACCGCGCTGCCCGCCTCCCAGCGCATGCGGCTGGTCGCGCAGCTCCGCACCGACATCGACCGGGAGCGCAAGGACAGCGACAACCCGGCGACCGTCCGCCGCATCCTGGGCCGGATCGGCAGCCCGGACGCCGTCGTGGAGGCCGCGGCAGGCGGCTCCGGCGACGCCTCGTCCGGCGCCGCCGCCCCCGAGGCCCCGGCACCGCCCTCGTCCCCGTCCGCGCCCGCCGGGGGCCCCTACGGCCCGTACGGCGTGCCGTCGATGCGGAAGACGGCGGGCAGGGACGGTACGGAGAAGGCCGACGGCGGCAAGGGCGGCGGCGGCAGGGGCGGCGGCGGGGGCGCGGGAAAGAAGGACGACTGGTGGGACCGGGACGAGCGCCGCGACGGTCACCTCAGGGCCGGTGACGAACTCACGGGCCTGCCCGGTATGACCGGCGGCGTCTTCATCCCCTTCGACGACGAGGATCTGGACGACGACGGTGACACCCGGGCCAGGGTCAGGCCCGGGGCGCCGCGTGCGCCGGTCGAGGAAGAGGCCGAGGAGGAGGCCGCGTACGAGGAGGAGGTCGTCGCCCGTCCGCGCCGCCGCTGGCTGCCGCGCCGCCGCGCCGCCCGTACCGTCACCTGGGGCAGCCCGCTGCTCCTGCTCGCCGCCGCCCTTCTCGTCGCGGGCGCCGTCATCGGCTCCTGGATTCCCCTCGGCCTCGGCTGGCTCGCCGGTTATCTCTCCCGCCAACTCACCCGACGCCAGGCCAAATTCGGCATCCTCGGGATTCCCGGGGCCGCCGCCCTCGGGCTCGTCGTCTGGGTCTGGGGGCGCGACACCGGCAAATGGGGCGATCCCATCGCCCAGGGGCAGATGGGCCACGCCTTCCAGGACGCCTATCCCTTCGCGGTCCGCGTCGCCGCCGTTGGCTCCGCCCTCTACCTGATCCTCCGCGCCCGCCGCCGCGCCTAGGGCTCCGCCCCGGTACGCCCCCCTCGCGAAGGCCGGTTCTCCCCGGGGCGCGGCCCCGATCGCCCCCTTTGCGCCGGGCGGCGGGCCGATCATTTAGGGGCGCGGGGAACTGCGCGCTCAGCCACGATGCTCCCGCAGGTCACCACCGGCCCTAGAGGGGCAATTCGGTGGTGTCCCGACCACCGGCCGGTGGGGGCGGGCCGCGCAGTTCCCCGCGCCCCCTACGGGGACGAAAATCGGGTTGACCCGGCAGGGGAGAATGGAGGGCGTGACCAGCGACCTCAGCCCCGTACCGCCCCGGCCCACCCTCACGGTGGGCTTCGACCTCGACATGACCCTCATCGACTCCCGCCCGGGGATCAAGGCCGTGTACGACCGGCTCTCGGCGGAAACCGGCGTGTGGATCGACTCGGAGCTGGCGGTCACGCGGCTGGGCCCGCCGCTGGACGACGAGCTGGCGAACTGGTTCCCCGCGGAGCGCGTGGCCGAGATCGGCGATCTGTACCGGGCGCTGTATCCGGACCACGCCATCGCGCCGACGCCCGCGATGCGCGGTGCGGCGGAGGCGGTCGCGGCGGTGCGGGCGGGCGGCGGGCGGCCCGTGGTGGTGACGGCGAAGTACGGGCCCAACGCGGAACTGCACCTGGCGCACGTCGGGATCGAGGCCGAGGTGCGCGGCTGGCTGTGGGCGGAGCAGAAGGCGCAGGCGCTGATCGAGTACGGCGCGAGCGTGTACGTCGGCGACCACGTCGGGGACGTGCGCGGCGCGCGGAAGGCGGGCGCGCTGTCGGTGGCGGTGGCCACGGGCCCGTGTGACGCGGCGGAGCTGCGGTCGGCCGGAGCCGATGTCGTCCTGGACGATCTCACCGAATTTCCGGCCTGGTTCGCGGCCCACACGTCCGCGGCTGCCTGAGCGCACCGGGGACGGCGCAAGCCGCCGCCGGCTTCGGCGGGAGAGCCCGGCGGCCGGTTCAGGAACCGGCCGCGCCCCGCTCCCGTGAGGTCTGCCGCTGCGCGAGGGCGGACCGCAGCAGCCCGCACAGCGCCACCGCCATACCCACGCCCATCAGCATGGACACGAAATACGCGGGCGTCGGCAGCGTATGCGTGCCCAGCAACAGCGGCGCGACGGTGACGAGAGTGCCGACCGCGCCCACGAGGAAGACGATCGCGCCGACACGGACCAGGAGGTCACCGGCGCCCATGGTTTGTTTGCTCACCGGACAAGGGTAGATCCGTTCAGGGGGCGGTCGAACGGCCGGGGAACGGGACCTTGGCGTCTTGTCACACAGCACCAGGCCATTAGCCTTGGTGCCAGCGGGTCTCCGATGGACCCGCTGAAGTCTTATTCAGAGTCGTTTCGAGCAATGAGGACGAGGTCGGACGTGCCTACCGGCAAAGTCAAGTGGTTCAACAGCGAGAAGGGCTTCGGCTTTCTCTCCCGCGATGACGGCGGCGACGTCTTCGTGCACTCGTCGGTGCTGCCTGACGGAGTCGCTGCGCTCAAGCCCGGCCAGCGCGTGGAATTCGGCGTCGTCGCAGGACAGCGCGGTGATCAGGCGCTTTCGGTGACACTTCTGGATCCCGCTCCTTCGGTGGCGGCGGCACAGCGCCGTAAACCCGATGAGCTGCTGCCGATCGTCCAGGACCTCACCACGCTGCTCGAAGACGTCGCGCGTTCCCTCCAGCGCGGCCGGTATCCCGACAAGGCGCACGGACACAAGATCGCTTCCGTACTGCGCGTTGTCGCCGATCAGCTCGACGTATGAGTCCGCTATGACGTAGGGAAGTCGACCGTTTTTAGCGCCGCTTTGCCGGAAGCTCGCCTTCCGGTAAAGCGGCGAAGTGCCGAAGTACGCAAGTGCCGAAGTGCGCAAGTGCGCAACGGGCACGGTGAATTCCGGCCACCCGACGAAAATCTCGGTCAGAATGCGAGCGCGTCGGGGGCGAGCGGCGGCACCAGTCCCTCGGCGGCGGCCCGCGTCAACAGTCCGCGTACGGCGGCGTATCCGTCCTCGCCGAGATCGGCGGTGAACTCGTTGACGTACAGCCCGATGTGCTGGTCCGCGACCGCCGGGTCCATCTCCTGCGAGTTCTCCAGCACGTAGTCGCGCGACGGCTCCGGGTCGTCCCACGCCATCCGCACCGACGTACGGGCCGACTCGGCGAGCGCGTGCAGCCGCTCCTTGCCGAGCGAGCGCTTGGCGATGATCGCGCCCAGCGGGATCGGCAGCCCGGTCGTCGCCTCCCAGTGCTCACCCATGTCCGCGAGCTTGTGCAGGCCGTAGTTCCGGTACGTGAAGCGCGCCTCGTGGATCACCAGACCGGCGTCCACCCGGCCGTCCCGTACCGCGGGCATGATCTCGTGGAACGGCAGCACCACGATCGCCCCGACCCCGCCCGGCACCTCGGTCGCCGCCCAGAGCCGGAACAGCAGATACGCCGTCGACCGCTCGCTGGGCACCGCGACCGTCTTGCCCGCCAGATCCGCGCCAGGCTCCCGGGTCAGCACCAGCGGCCCGCAGCCGCGCCCCAGCGCCCCGCCGCACGGCAGCAGCGCGTACTCGTCCAGCACCCACGGCAGCACCGCGTACGACACCTTCAGCACGTCGAACTCGCCGCGCTCGGCCATCCCGTTGGTGATGTCGATGTCCGCGAAGGTCACGTCGAGCGGCGGCGCCTGCGGCACCAGGCCGTGCGCCCACGCGTGGAAGACGAAGGTGTCGTTGGGACAGGGGGAGTACGCGATCCGCAGCGCGGCGTCGTGCGGCGCCCCGGCCGGGCCCGTGTTCGCGGTGTCAGTCGTCATGTGTGGCTTCAACCTCCAAGGCGGCCGGGAGCTTCCCGAACGCCACCGTCAGGGCCGCCAGCGCGTCGCCGATCCGCCACGCCGCGCGGTCACGGGGGCCGACGGCGTTCGACACCGCGCGGATCTCCAGCATCGGCACGTCGTGCGCCGCGGCGGCCTCCGCCACCCCGAAGCCCTCCATCGCCTCCGCGACGGCGCCCGGGTGACGGCCGCTCAGCTCCGCGGCCCGCTCCCCGCTGCCGGTGACCGTGCTCACGGTCAGCAGCGGGCCGTACGCCGCGCCCAGCGCCCGCGCCACGCCCCGGCTCAGCCGCGCGGGCGGCCGGTGCTCAGAGGTGCCGAAACCCAGCTCCACGACCGGTACGAAGCCCTCGTCGGTCTGCGCGCCCAGGTCCGCCGCCACGACCGTCTCCGCGACCGTCACATGGCCCACGGGCGCGACCGGCGCGAAACCGCCCGCGATCCCGGCGCAGACCACCAGGCCGTACGGAGCGCCCGCTGCCTCGGCCAGCGCCAGCGCGGTCGCGGTGCCCGCCGCCGCTGCCGCCGGACCCACACCGGCGGCGATCACGTCCGCCGTCACGGCGGTGGGCGGTGGCGCCGCGCTCAGCCCGGCCTCGACGGCCGCGCGTTCGGCGTCCACCGCGGTCACGACGAGGAGCCTGCCGTAAGGCGCGGGCGCGGGACCGAGTTCCGGGCCGGGCGCGGGACCGGCGGCGCGGTCGGGTGTCACTTGCCGCGGACGAGCTTGATCTTCCAGATGCCGTACGTCTTGCGGCCCGTCAGGTCGCCGGACTCCACGATGTTCAAGGTGACTTCCTTGACCTGCGTGGACTGGCCGGTCTGCTGGTCCTGCACGGTGAACAGGGTGCCGCTGTCGAGCGTCCAGTACGTCTGGTTCTTGAGCAGTTCCTGCGTGACGAGCTGGGTGCCGTTGGCGAGCAGCCAGCCCTTCTTCGCCAGCTTCGGGTCGACGCCGATGCGTACCTGGTCGCCCAGGCCGACCGTGAGGTGGTGCTTGGGGGCGGCTGTCAGACACGCCTCGAAGATCGCCTGGGGGAGCAGCTTGCCGTGGGCGTAGCACTTGTCCACGGCTTCCGCGGTCACGGACCGGGTGCCCACGGTCACGGTTGCCAGGGGGGTCGGCTTGTCGCAGGCGGTCAGGGCGACGAGCCCGAGGGAGACGGCACCGATGGTGGTGGCAGCGCGGCGAATGCTCATGGCAGGAGGCTACCGGGCTGTTGCCCCCAGGCTGCGCGGGGGTGGGACGTGTCCCGCGACGGCCCGGCGATCACCGCCGCCGTACACCCGTACCGGTTACGGCCGGACCCCTGCCGCGTACGCCACGGCCCGTACCGCGTACGGCCGGTGTCCTTACGCCACCCGTGCCGACGCCGTGTTGCCGCCGCGCCGCGCCGAGCCGAACAGGCCGCGTACCGACACCACGAACGCCACCAGCACCAGACAGGCCGCGACCGACATGCCGAGCTGGCCGTTGAGCGGGAGCACTATGCCCAGGCCGCCGCCGACCACCCAGGAGAGCTGGAGGGCGGTCTCGGAGCGGGCGAAGGCGGAGGTGCGCACCAACTCCGGCACGTCGCGTTGGATCAGCGCGTCCAGGGACAGCTTCGCCAGGGCCTGCGAGATGCCCGCGACGGCCGCCGCGGCGGCGACGGTGACCAGGCCGTACCAGGTGGCCGCGGCGATCGTCGCCGTCAGCGAGCAGATCAGGACGCTGCCGATGATGATCTCGGGGCCGCGCGCCTTCAGCCACGCGCCGAGCGCCGTGCCCAGCGCGTTGCCCGCGCCGGCGGAGACGACCACGACGCCCAGGGAGGTCGCCGCGGTGAGGCCGCCCAGCGGATGCTCGCGCAGCATGAACGCCAGGAACATCGTCAGGAAGCCGGACAGCGAGCGCAGCCCCGCGTTGCCCTGGAGGGCGTGCAGCACCGAGGAGCCGACGCCCAGCAGGCTCGGCCGCTTGCCCGGAATCCCCGACGGCTCCGGCGGCGCCTCCTCGTCGGCCGACAGCCGGACCTTGCCCTCGCCGCGCGAGGAGTCGACCTTCGAGGGCAGCGACATCGACAGCAGCGCGCCGACGATGAAGATCACGAAGGCGCCGTAGAGCGGCCACTGCGGGCCGAAGGCGTGCAGCCCCGCGCCGACCGGGGCGGCGATGGCCGTCGCGAGCAGACCCGCCAGCGTCACCCGTGAATTGGCCTTCACGAGTGTCGTTCTGTCCGGCAGAAGCCGTGGCACCACCGCGCTTCGCACCACGCCGTACGCCTTCGACGCCACCAGGACGCCCAGCGCCATCGGATACAGGCCGAGGCCCGCGGTGCTGATCACCCCGGCCATCGTCCAGGCCAGCACGCCGCGCGCCATCATCGCCATCGCTATGGCCGCCCGGCGGCCGTGCTGGAGCCGGTCGAGCAGCGGACCGATCACCGGGGCCAGGAGCGCGAACGGCGCCATCGTCACGAGCAGGTAGAGCGCGACCCGGCCGCGGGCCTGTCCGGTCGGGACCGAGAAGAACACCGAACTCGCGAGCGCGATCGTGATCAACATGTCGCCCGCCGAGTTCACGGCGTGCAGTTCGATCAGCTTCGCCAGCCCCGACTCGCCCGCGCCGCCCGCGTGTGTCGTACGCCTGATACGACGGCGCAAGGCACCGCCGGACCGCCCCACGCCGTTAGCGAGGGCGCGTCCGGCCCTGCGCACGGGCCCTGGGCCCGCAGTCACCGTTCGTGCCACGACAGCAATCCTGCCCCAATCGGAAGACCACGCACCCCCTCCTTTGCGCACGTGGTGCGCACAGGTAGCGTGCGATCGCGCAGAATGGGTGACAACAGGTGCGCCCGAAGACGCTCGGGCAGGGCCACGAAGGCAGAAAACCAAGGCGTCGAAGCGGTCCGCAGGTCCGCTCCGCCCCGGTTTTCCGCGTCGGGTCCGTCGCGTCGCGGCGCACACGTGAGACGGCGTAGAGAGAGAAACGATTTCTGTGAGTGCTGCGATGCGAAGCCGTACCCCTGACCGCCTGTGCGCCGAGGCGGTCGATGTCGCGCTGGCTGTGACGGAGGAGGCGGCGGGGCCGCAGTCCGTCGGCGAGCACCTCGGCGTCGTCGCCGAGGGGGACCGCGTCGTCACCCACTACTTCGCCTGTAAAGAGCCCGCCTACCGCGGCTGGCGCTGGGCCACCACCCTCACGCGGGCCTCCCGCGCCAAGGTCGTGACCATCGACGAGACGGTGCTGCTGCCGGGCGACGACGCGATTCTCGCGCCCGAATGGGTGCCGTGGAGCGAGCGGCTGCGGCCGGGCGACATGGGCCCCGGCGACCTGCTGCCCACCGAGGCCGACGACCTGCGCCTGGAGCCGGGGTGGACCGGCGAGGACGACGAGCGCTTCCCGGGCTTCCCCGAGGGGTCGGCCGACGCCCCGGACGGCTCCGCGGGTGCCGAGAGCGCCGCGGACTCCTCCGACGCCGACTTCGTGGTGCCCACGCCCGCGACGATCACCGCGGTCGCCGCCGAGATCGGCATGGGACGGCCGCGGGTGCTCTCCCGCTACGGTCTGCACGCCGCCGCCGACCGCTGGGAGGAGCAGTTCGGCGCCAAGACGCCCATGGCCCAGGCCGCGCCCGCCAACTGCGTGAGCTGCGGCTTCCTCGTCGCGATCAAGGGCTCCCTCAGCCAGGCGTTCGGGATCTGCGCCAACGAGTTCTCGCCCGCCGACGGCCGCCTGGTCTCCTTGTCCTACGGCTGCGGCGGCCACTCCGAGGCCGCCGTGATGCCCAAGACCCCCACTCCGCCGCCGATGGTCCTGGACGACATGGAGGAGACCGAGCAGGTCTCCCTGCACCCCGGCCGCGTGTCCCCGGCGGACGACGACGCCGCCGCGGCGGACGGGCCGCGCGGCTCGTAGCCGCGGTACCCCCGGCCGGTGGGCCGGGGGCGGCGGTGAACCCCGTGCGGGCGACCGCGCCGCGCGGGCGCGGCGCCATTGGCGGTACGGTCGCCCCGACAGGGGCCCGGCCGCGGGCCGCAGCAACAACCGGAGGGCCACGTGAGCCGCGCAGGGACCCGACCGACGGTCGTCACGGAAGCCACCAGCGACCCCTTCGGCACCGCCGCGCTCCGCGCGGGCGTGACCACCGCCTGGTCCGCGTCGGCCGCCCGCTTCCGTGAGGACGCGAACGCCGAGGAGGACCTGGCCCTCGGCGGCTACCGCGACCGCCTCGTCGTGGAACTGGCCCAGAACGCCGCCGACGCGGCGGTACGGGTCGGCGTCCCCGGCCGCCTGCGGCTGACCCTCCACGGGGCCGGTGAGGGCGATGACGACCCCGCCCTGCTGGCCGCCGCCAACACCGGCGCGCCGCTCGACGCCGCCGCCGTCGAGTCGCTGTCCACGCTCCGCGCCTCCGCCAAGCGCGACGACGGCCCGGCCGCCGTCGGCCGCTTCGGCGTCGGCTTCGCGGCGGTGCTGGCCGTCAGCGACGAACCGGCCGTGGTGGGCCGCACCGGCGGCGTCCGCTGGTCGCTGGCCGAGGCCCGCGCGCTGGCCGCCGAAGTCCCCGGCCTGACCGATGAGTTGCGGCGCCGCGACGGCCATGTCCCGCTGCTGCGCCTGCCGTTCCCCGCGGAGGGCCGCGCGCCCGACACGTACGACACCGTCGTGCTGCTGCCGCTGCGCGACGGCGCCGCGGGCGACCTCGCGGCCCGGCTGCTGGCGGCCGTGGACGACGCGCTGCTGCTCGCGCTGCCGGGCCTGTCCGAGGTCGTGGTGGAAACCCCGGACGGGGTAAGGACCCTGACTCGCCGTCAGACCGACGACGGCGACGTGGTCATCGAGGACAGCGACCGCGACGGCGCCGCCCGCTGGCGGGTGGCGTCCGCCTCCGGCGCCCTCACCCCCGACCTGCTGGCCGACCGCCCCGTCGAGGAACGGCTGCGCCCCGTCTGGTCGGTGACCTGGGCGGTCCCCGTGGACGAGGAGGGCGCCCCGGCCGCGCCCCGCACCGCGCCCGTCGTCCACGCGCCCACGCCCACCGACGAACCGCTCGGCCTGCCCGCGCTGCTGCTCGCCTCCTTCCCGCTCGACCCGACCCGCCGCCACGCCGCCCTCGGCCCGCTCACCGACTTCCTGCTGGCCCGCGCCGCCGAGTCGTACGTGGCGCTGCTGGCCGGCTGGCGGCCGGTCGGCACCGGCGTGGTCGACCTGGTGCCGGGACCGCTGGGCAAGGGCGAACTCGACGCCGAGCTGCGCCGCAGGATCCTCGCCGAGCTGCCCCGTACCGCCTTCCTGCCGCGCGCCGCCGAGCCGCGCCCCGACGGCGGCCCCGACGGCCCCGAGGCGGCGGAGAAGGCCGCGGACGACGGCTCCTGGGACGGCGGCGGCCCGCTGGCCGGTGAGGCGCCCGCGCTGCGCCCGGTCGAGGCCGAGGTCGTGGAGGGCGCCACCGCGCAGGCCGTACGCGTCCTGGCCGAGGTGCTGCCGACGCTGGTCCCCTCCACGCTCGAACGGCGGCCCGCGCTGCGCCAGTTGGGCGTCGCCCGGCTGACCCTCGCCGACGCCGTGGACCGCCTCGCGGGCACCGAACGCCCCGCGGGCTGGTGGTGGCGCCTGTACGACGCGCTGGCCGGAACCGACGCCGACGTCCTCAGCGGTCTCCCGGTGCCGCTCGCCGACGGCCGTACGGTCGTCGGCCCGCGCCAGGTGCTGCTGCCGGTGCCGGGGGAGGGGGACGACGGCGACACGGGCGCGGTGGACCCCGCCGCGCTGGCCCGCCTCGGCCTGCGCGTCGCCCACGCCGACGCCGTGCACCCGCTGCTCGAAAAGCTCGGCGCGTCCCCCGCCACACCGCGCGCCGTCCTGACCACCCCTCAGGTCAGGGCCGCCGTGGCCGCCTCGCTGGACGACGAGGGCGCCGCCTGGGACGACGAGAACGCCCTGGACACCGAGGAGTTGGCCGACACCGTCCTCGCTCTGGCCCGCGCCGCGGGGCTCGCGCCCGGCGAGGAGCCGTGGCTCGCCGCCCTCGCGCTGCCCGACGAGGAGGGCGAACTCGCCCCGGCCGGCGAGCTGGTCTTCCCCGGCAGCGCCCTGGAATCCGTCCTGCGCGAGGGCGAACTGGCCGCCGTGGACGCCGAGTTGGCCGAGCGCTGGGGCGAACAGCCGCTCGCCGCGGTCGGGGTGCTCGCCACCTTCGCGCTGGTCCGCGCCGCCGACATCGTCCTCGACCCCGACGACCTCGAACCGCGCGACAGCGACTGGGCCGAGCCCGACGACATCGGCCTGCTCGACGCCGTCGACGTGTGGTGCGAGGACGTCCTGGACCGCCTCCCCGAGACCGACGTGCCGCCGGTCGCCACCGAGGTGATCGGCGTCCGCGACCTCGACCTGGTGGACGACGACGCCTGGCCGCAGGCGCTGGCGCTGCTCTCCCGCCCCCCGCTGCGCGACGCGATCACCGCGCCCGTACGCGTCCTGCTCCCCGACGGCACCACCGACTCCGTACGCCCCTACGCCGCCTGGTGGCTCCGCGACCACCCCGTGCTCGACGGCCGCCGCCCGGTCGGCCTGCGCGCGGCGGGCGGCGACCCGCTGCTCGCCGGGCTCTACGACGAGGCCGCCACCGGCACGGCCGTGGACGAGCAGGTGCTGCGGGCGCTGGGCGTCCGCACCTCCGTACGCGCGCTGCTGGACGAACCGGGCGGGGCCGCCGAACTCCTCGCGCGGCTGGCCGACCCCGAGCGGCGGGTCACACCCGCCCAGCTCCACCACCTCTACGCGGCGCTGGCCGAACTCGACCCCGAGCAGGTCACGCTCCCCGACGACCTGCGGGCCGTCGTGGACGGCGTGCCCCGCGTGGTCGACGCCGCCGACGCGTTGGTCGCCGACGCCCCCGACCTGCTGCCGCTCGCCGCGGGCCGCGCCCTGCTGCCCGTGCCGCCGCGGCTGGCCGCGGACCTCGCCGACCTCTTCCAGGTCCGCCGCCTCAGCGACGCCGTCGAGGCCCGTGTCGTCTCCGAGGGGGAGATCCACGACGTGCTGCCCGCCGTCCACGACCTGCTCCCCGGCGCCCCCGCCACGTACATCGAGCACGAGGAACTGCTCGTCACCGGGGACGTCGAACTCTCCTGGCGCTACGTCGACGGCACCCTGCACGCCTCCACGGTCGAGGGCGTGGCCGCGGGCCTGGCGTGGGCCACGGCCCACTGGCACCGCCGCTTCGAACTGGCCGCGCTCCTCGAAGACCCCACCCGTACCGAGGAGTTGGCCATGGACCGCTGGTTCGACTGACGGACCCTCAGGCGTGGGGGCTCACGCCGTGTCGCGCCTGCGCACCCACCCCCACACCACTTCGAGCACCAGTCCGCCCGCCACCGCGATACCGACGGCCGTCCACGGCATCTGCGCGCCCACCAGCTTCAGCGCGAAGAAGGACTGGAGCCACGGGACGACCAGCACGATCAGGAAGCCGACGCCCATCGCGAGCACCAGCGCGATCCGCCACCAGGTATAGGGCCTGGCCACGATCGCCAGCACCCACACCTCCAGCAGGAACAGCGTGAGCGTGGCCGCGCTGGTCTCGGCGTCCAGCGCCCCGCTGCCGGAGTAGTGGTGCCGGGCCAGCAGGTACGACAGCATCGCCGCGAGCCCGCAGATGATCCCCGCGGGGGTCGAGTACCGCATGACCCGCCGGACGAAATGCGGCTTGGCCCGCTCCTTGTTGGGCGCGAGCGCCAGGAAGAAGGCGGGCACGCCGATGGTGAGCGTGGACAGCAGCGTGAGGTGCCGCGGCAGGAAGGGGTACGGCACCTGCCAGCACACCACGAGCACCGCGAGCAGCACGGAGTAGACCGTCTTGGTGAGGAACAGCGTGGCGACCCGGGTGATGTTGCCGATCACCCGCCGGCCCTCGGCGACCACCGAAGGCAGCGTCGCGAAGCTGTTGTTGAGCAGCACGATCTGCGCGACCGCGCGGGTGGCCTCGGAACCCGACCCCATGGAGACGCCGATGTCGGCGTCCTTGAGGGCGAGTACGTCGTTGACGCCGTCGCCGGTCATCGCCACGTTGTGCCCGCGGGACTGGAGGGCGCCGACCATGTCCCGCTTCTGCTGCGGCGTGACCCGCCCGAAGACGGCGCCGTCCTCCAGCACCTGGGCCATCTCGTCCTGGTCGGTGGGCAGTTGGCGGGCGTCCACCGGGGCGTCCGCGCCCGGCAGCCCGAGCTTGCCGGCGACCGCGCCGACCGACACCGCGTTGTCGCCGGAGATGACCTTGGTCTGCACATTCTGCTCGGCGAAGTACCGCAGCGTGTCCCCGGCGTCGGGCCGCAGCCGCTGTTCGAGGACGACCAGCGCGTAGGGGGTGACGGTCTCGGCCACCCGCGGGTCGTCGAGCGGGCGGTCGGTGCGGGCCAGCAGCAGCACCCGCAGGCCCTCGTTGTTGAGCTGGTCGATCTCGGCGAGCGAGCCGTGCCCGGTGGGCAGCAGCACGTCGGGCGCGCCGAGCAGCCACGTACTGCTGGTGCCGTCGGGCTCGTTGAAGGCGGCGCCGCTGTACTTGCGGGCCGAGCTGAAGGGCAGCGCCTCGGTGCAGCGCCAACCGCCGTCCGCGGCGGTGTCCTTGGCGGCGCTGTCGTCCTGGTGGCCGCCCTGGGCGCTGTCCTGGTCGCTGTCCTCGGAGCCTGCCTTGGAGCCGTCCTTCGAAGCGCTGCCGCCCGGCCGGGGGTAGGCGTCGATGATGGCCTGGAGGCTGGCGTTGGGGCGCGGGTCGGAGGCGCCGAGCGCGGACAGGACGCGGGCGACGTAGTCGCGGTCCGCGCCGTCCAGCGGGCGCAGGTCCGAGACGTCCATGCCGCCCTCGGTGAGGGTGCCGGTCTTGTCCAGGCAGACGATGTCCACCCGTGCCAGGCCCTCGATCGCGGGCAGTTCCTGGACCAGGCACTGCTTGCGGCCCAGCCGGATCACGCCGATCGCGAAGGCCACCGAGGTCAGCAGCACCAGACCCTCCGGCACCATCGGCACGATGCCGCCGACCGTACGGCGGACGGCCTCGCTGCCGTCGTGGCTCTCCACCGTGAACTGGCTGATGATCAGGCCGACCGCGGTCGGCACCATCATCCACATCACGTACTTGAGGATCTGGCTGATGCCGTTGCGCAGCTCGGAGTTGACCAGCGTGAAGCGGGACGCCTCGTCGGCGAGCTGCGCCGCGTACGCCTCCCGGCCGACCTTGGTGGCGGTGAAGGCGCCGCCGCCCGCCACCACGAAGCTGCCCGACATCGCCTGGTCCCCGGCGTGCTTGAGCACGGGGTCGGCCTCACCGGTCAGCAGCGACTCGTCGATCTCCAGGCCGTCGGCCTCCTCGATGACGCCGTCCACGACGACCTTGTCACCGGGGCCCAACTCGATGAGGTCGCCGAGGACGATCTCCGAGGTGTGGATCTCGGCCGACGCACCGTCACGGCGCACCGAGGGCTTGGACTCGCCGATCACGGCGAGGCTGTCCAGGGTCCGCTTGGCGCGCAGCTCCTGGATGATGCCGATCGCGGTGTTGGCGACGATCACGAAGCCGAAGAGGCCGTCCTGGATCGGACCGACCACCAAAATGATCAGAAAAAGGAAGCCGATGATCGCGTTGAACCGGGTGAAGACATTCGCCCGGACGATCTCGGAAGTTGAGCGGGAGGAGCGTACCGGTACGTCATTGACCTCGCCGCGCGCGACGCGTTCCGCGACCTCGCCGCCGGTCAGTCCCGGTTTCCGGGTGACGACCTCCGTGTCCGTGCGTTCCGTCATGGGTCCGACGGTACGTGGCGCCCGGCGCTTCTACCCGGCGGAGGTCCCTTCCTGACCGCGCGCCGCGGCGGCGCGACGGATCGCGGCCCGCCGCGCGGTGACGTATTTCAGGCCGATCAGCCCGAGCCCCGCACCCGCCAGACACGTCCAGATCAGCCACGTATGGCCGTGATCCGCGTACCAGCCGTAGAAGGGGAGCTGCACGACGAACAGCACGGCCCAGATGATCGTGCCGACTGTGACAGTGGCCACATCGTTGGCCTCCAGCGGCTCTGGGGCCTCGCGCAGGGGGGTCCGGTTGCTGCTCATGCGCCCATCGTAAGGGGGCCGGTCGCGGTGTCCGCGAGGTGGTGGCGGCCGTGCGGTTCAAGGATCTACGCGCGCAGATGGCGTTTGACAAGTTGTTTATTCATACTGAAGCAGCCACGCGCTGGCCGAATTTGTTCGTATGATCATCCAAGCTGAGCACCTTGAGGACCCGTATGCCGCCCGCCGCCCCCGGCCTTGACCGCTATTTCCGGATCTCCGAGCGCGGGTCCAGCATCCCGAGGGAGATTCGCGGCGGTCTCGCCACGTTCTTCGCGATGGCGTACATCATCGTGCTCAACCCGATCATCCTCGGCTCCGCCGTGGACAAGTACGGCCACCACCTGGTCGGCGGCCAGCTCGTCACCGCGACCGTGATCACCGCCGCCTTCACCACCCTGCTGATGGGCGTGGTCGGCAATGTGCCGATCGCGCTCGCCGCCGGGCTCGGTGTGAACACCGTCGTCGCCCTCCAGCTCGCGCCCAAGATGAGCTGGCCGGACGCGATGGGCATGGTCGTGCTCGCCGGTTTCGCGATCATGATCATGGTCGCCACCGGGCTGCGGGAGCGCGTGATGAGCGCGGTGCCGCTCGGCCTGCGCAAGGGCATCGCGATCGGCATCGGCCTGTTCATCATGCTGATCGGCCTGGTCGACTCCGGCTTCGTCACCCGTATCCCGGACGCCGCTCACACCACCGTGCCGCTCCAGCTCGGCTCCGACGGCCACCTCAACGGCTGGCCCGTGCTGATCTTCATCCTCGGCACGCTGCTCACCCTGGCGCTGATCATCCGCAAGGTCGCGGGCGCGATCCTGATCTCCATCGTCGCGATGACGGTGCTCGCGGTGATCGTGGACGCCGTCGCCGACATCCCCGCCGCCAACTGGGGCCTCACCGTTCCCAAGTGGCCCGGCAACCCGGTCGCCAGCCCCGACTTCGGCCTCATCGGCAAGGTCAGCCTCTTCGGTGGCTTCCACCAGGTCGGCATCCTGACCGGCGTGCTCTTCGTCTTCACCGTGCTGCTGTCCTGCTTCTTCGACGCGATGGGCACCATCCTCGGCGTCAGCGACGAGGCGGATCTGCTCGACGAGAAGGGCGACCTGCCCGGCATCAACAAGGTGCTGATGATCGACGGCATCGCCACCGCCGTCGGCGGCGCCTCCTCCTCGTCCGCCAACACCTGCTTCGTGGAGTCCACGGCGGGCGTCGGCGAGGGCGCCAGGACCGGTCTCGCCAGCATCGTGACCGGCCTGATGTTCGTGCTCGCGCTGTTCTTCACACCGCTGGCCACCATGGTCCCGGCCCAGGCGGCCACGCCCGCCCTGGTCGCGGTCGGCTTCCTGATCCTGGCGGGCTCGGTCCGGGAGATCGACTGGAGCGACTTCACCATCGCGGTGCCGGCGTTCCTGACCATGGTGATGATGCCGTTCACGTACTCGATCACCAACGGCATCGGCATCGGCTTCCTGAGCTTCTGCCTGCTGCGGCTGGCCGCCGGCCGCTGGCGCGAGGTGCCGGTCGCGCTCTACGCCGTGGCCGCGGTCTTCGCCTTCTACTACCTGATGCCCGCGCTCGGCCTGCTCTGAGCCGGTGCCTGAGAGGTGGGGGCGGGTCCGCTCAGCGGCCCGTCCTGCCCGTAGAACCGCTCCGTCTCGTCGACGGCCGTCTTGAACCGTTCGTCGAAGTCGTCACGGATGAGCGCCTGGACCACATAGTCCTGGGCGCTCATTCCGCGTTTGGCGGCATGGTCGCGGATCCGGTCCCACAGGTCTGCGTCTATGCGGAGGCTGAGCACTCTCGATGCCATACGCCCAAAGGTCCCCGGACGGGGGGCCGCCGCGGGGGGCTTTCGGCGGCCATCTCACCCGTATGGGTGAGATAAGGGCACATGAGGGTTGAGTGGGGTCCCGCTTGGCCAAGTTTTACTTAGATTAGCTAATGAGCTAACCTAATGAACGTGACCGAACTGTCCGAGGACGACCGCGCCGCGGTGAATTCGCTGCGCTCCGCCGTGATGCGCCTGTCCCGCCGACTGCGCCACCAGCGTGTCGACGAGACGCTCAGCCCGACCGAGATGGCGGTGCTGGGCACCCTGGCCCGCTGCGGGTCCGCCACCCCTGGCGAACTGGCCCGCAGGGAACACGTGCAGCCGCCGTCGATGACCCGCATCGTGGCGATGCTCGAGGCCAAGGGGCTGGTCCGCCGGGAACCCCACCCCGACGACCGGCGCCAGGTCGTGGTGAGCCAGACCGAGCAGGCCGAGGCGATCCTCGCCGACGCCCGCGACACGCGGAACGCCTGGCTGGCCCGGCTCACCGAGGGGCTGACCGACGAGGAGCGCGCGGTGCTCCGCGAGGCGGCTCCCGTCCTGGAGAAGCTCGCTCACCTGTGACCGGTAGGACGTCGTACGAGGCGCGTGAACCGTATGACCGCATGACCCGCACGAACCGTATGACCGTATGACCAGCACAACCAGCACGAACCGCACGACCGTATGCACCGCACGAGCTGTATGACCCGTACGACACCTGTGCCGCGCGAGCCATCGGACAGCATGACCGACCACCTGTTGAAGGGGAGGCGAGACCCGATTGAGTTCGGCAGCCGGACCAGGCACCGCAACCGAACCTGACCGACCCGCGGACGGCAGGACGAGCACCTTCAGCTCGCTCAAGGTCCGCAACTACCGGCTTTTCGCGACCGGCGCCGTGGTGTCCAACACCGGCACCTGGATGTCGCGGATCGCCCAGGACTGGCTGGTGCTCAGCATCACCGGCTCGTCCTTCGCGGTGGGCATCACCACCGCGCTGCAATTCCTGCCGATGCTGCTCTTCGGCCTCTGGGGCGGCGTCATCGCCGACCGCTACCCCAAGCGGCAGATCCTGATCCTCACCCAGGCCGTACTCGGCCTCCTGGGACTCCTGCTGGCCGCCCTCACCCTCAGCGGTGTCGTCCAGGTCTGGCACGTCTACACGATCGCCTTCCTGCTCGGCATGGTCACCGTGATCGACAACCCCGCGCGGCAGACCTTCGTCATGGAGATGGTCGGCCCGAGCCATGTGCGCAACGCGGTCTCGCTCAACTCCGCGAACTTCCAGTCCGCGCGCCTGATCGGCCCCGCCGTCGCCGGTGTGATGATCACGGCCGTCGGCAGCGGCTGGGCCTTCCTCTTCAACGGCCTGTCCTTCATGGCCCCGCTCGTCGGCCTGCTGCTGATGCGCACCTCCGAGCTGCACCGGGTCGACCGCGTGCCCCGCGGCAAGGGCCAGCTCCGCGAGGGCCTGCGCTACGTGGCGGGCAAGCCGGACCTCATCTGGCCGATCGTCCTGGTCGGCTTCATCGGCACCTTCGGCTTCAACTTCCCGATCTGGCTCTCCGCCTTCGTCAACCAGGTCTTCCACAGCGGCGCCAGCACCTACGGCCTGCTCAACACCCTGATGGCGGCCGGTTCCCTGCTCGGCGCGCTGCTCGCCGCCCGCCGCACCCGCACGCGGCTGCGCATGCTGGTCGCCGCGGCCTGCGTCTTCGGGCTGCTGGAGGCCGCCGCGGCCGTGGCGCCCGCCTTCTGGATCTTCGCCGTCCTGCTGGTCCCGATCGGCATCTTCGGCCTGACCTTCAACACGACGGCCAACGCCACCGTCCAGCTCGCCACCGAACCCGTCATGCGTGGCCGGGTGATGAGCCTGTACATGATGGTCTTCGTCGGCGGCACCCCGATCGGCGGTCCGGTGATGGGCTGGGTGACCGACACCTACGGCGCCCGCGTCGGCTTCCTGTCCGGCGGCCTGATCTCCGCGGCGGCCGCGGTGGCCGTCGCCATCGTCCTGGCGCGGATCGGGGGCCTCCGGCCCCGTCTGAACCTGCGCCGCGGCAGGACCAAGGGCCGGCCCCTGCTCTCCTTCGTACCCCGCGAGCCGGTCACCGGCGACGTGGACGCCGAGGACGCGCCGGAGGCGGCGGGGGAGGGCGCTCCGGCGCCCGGCCCGGACGCGAAGACGCCGACGCCTCAGGGCCAGGCGCGGGACCGGTCCCAGGCCCAGGCCCAGTCCCGGTCCCAGGCGCGGCCTCGGACCCAGCCCCAGGCGCGGCCTCGGACCCAGCCTCAGGACGACGAGTCGGCGCCCCGGCTCACCCCGGCCGTATGACCGCGCGGGCTCACGGGACCGGTGCGGGCGGCGGCCCAGGCGCGGGACCGGTCCCAGGCTCAGTCCCAGACCCGGTCCCAGGCGCGGCCCGTATGAGCCCGCGCGGGCTCACGGGACCGGTGCGGGCGGCTGCCCCCGCCGGGTCGGTTCCGGCACGGTCGGTTCCGGCCCGGTCGGTTCGGGCACGCCTGCCTACGGCATGCCTCGCTCCGGCCCGGTCGGTTCGGGCACGGCTGGTTACGGCACGCCTGCTTACGGCACGCCTCGCTCCGGCACGCCTCGCTCCGGCACGCCTCGCTCCGGGGCGCCCGGTCACGGCTCGCTGGGCCACGGCTCGCCCGGTCCCGGTACGGCCGGTGCCGTGAGGCTCTTCGTCGCGCTGCTGCCGCCACCGTCCGTCGCCGACGAACTGGCCGACGCGGTCGGCCCGTTGAGGCGTCTGCCCAACGCCTCGGCGCTGCGCTGGACCGCCCGGGAGAGCTGGCACTTCACCCTCGCCTTCCTCGGCGAGGTGGCCGACCCCGTCAGACCCGAGCTGGCGGAACGCCTCGGCCGGGCCGCCGCCCGTCACGAACCCTGCGCACTGCGGCTGTCCGGCGGCGGCCGGTTCGGCGACCGCGCGCTGTGGGCGGGCGCCGACGGCGACCTGACCGGTCTCGCCGCGCTGGCCGGCTCCGTACGGGCCGCGGCCCGGCGGGCGGGCGCGCCACCCGACGCGGAGCACGCCTTCCGGCCCCATCTCACCCTGGCCCGCACCCAGCGCGGCCACGCGGTGAGCCTGCGGCCCTTCGCCGACGCCCTCGCCGCCCTCCACGGGGCGGCCTGGAGCGCCGACACCCTCCACCTGGTCAGCAGCGCCCTGCCGCGCTCCGGGGTCCCCGGCGAGCAGCCCCGCTACACGACGCAGGAGTCCTGGCGGCTGGGCCGCCCGGCGGCCCACCGGCCGGAGGGGTGACCGGGGCCGGTTAACCTCGGGGTGTGGACCCCAAGACCCGTACTCGTGTGATGACCGCCGCCTTCGTCCTGATGCTCGTGGTGGTGGTCGTCGCCGCCGCGCTGGGCTGACCCGCGGCGGCACCCCGGACAGTCCGTCCACACCGCCCGGCTGCGCGGGCCGCACGGCCGCACGGCCGTCCGGGCCGGATCACGGCTCGGCGGGCACGGCCGCCGCGGCTGTTCCGAGCGCCGCGCCCGCCGTACCCGCCGTGTTCCTCCGGGCTCCGCCGTGTTCCTCTGGGCTCCTCTGGGTTCCCTCGGTGCCGGGACCTACCAGGCGAAGGCTTCCGGGGACGGCCCAGGACCGGGGAAGATCTCGTCGAGCGCCGCCAGGAACTCCTCCGACAGCTCCAGCTCCAGCGCGCGCAGCGCCGAGTCGAGCTGGTCCTGGGTGCGCGGGCCGACGATCGGACCGGTCACACCCGGACGGGTGAGGAGCCAGGCGAGACCGACGTCACCGGGCTGGAGGCCGTGCTTGTCGCACAGGTCCTCGTACGCCTGGACCTGGTCGCGCAGCTTGCCGTCCTGGAGCGCCTTCGCGGTGTGCCCGCTGGTGGAACGCGCGCCGCCGCCCTCGCGCTGCTTGCGCAGCGCGCCGCCGAGCAGACCGCCGTTCAGCGGCGACCAGGGGATCACGCCGAGGCCGTAGTGCCGAGCCGCCGGGATGACCTCCATCTCCGCCCGCCGCTCCGCCAGGTTGTACAGGCACTGCTCGGTGATCAGACCGAGCGAACCGCGCCGCGCCGCCGCCTCGTTGGCCTGCGCGATGTGCCAGCCCGCGAAGTTGCTCGACCCGGCGTAGAGGATCTTGCCCTGCTGGATCAGGACGTCGATCGCCTGCCAGATCTCCTCCCACGGAGTGTCCCGGTCGACGTGGTGGAACTGGTAGACGTCGATGTAGTCGGTGTTCAGCCGCTTGAGGCTGGCCTCGACGGCGCGCCGGATGTTGAGCGCGCTGAGCTTGTCGTGGTTCGGCCAGGGTTCGTCGGCGGTGCCCATGTAGCCGTTCACCTTGGTGGCCAGCACCGTCTTGTCGCGGCGGTCGCCGCCCTTGGCGAACCAGGTGCCGATGATCTTCTCGGTGCGGCCCTTGTTCTCACCCCAGCCGTAGACGTTGGCGGTGTCGAAGTAGTTGACGCCCGCCGCGAGGGCCGCGTCCATGATCGAGTGGCTGTCCGCCTCATCCGTCTCCGGGCCGAAGTTCATCGTGCCGAGAACCAGACGGCTGACCTTGAGGCCGGTACGTCCGAGCTGTGTGTACTCCATGGCGTTCAGCCAAGCTCTTGGAGTGCGCTCGAATCAAGGGGCAATCCGGGGGGCATCCGCGGCGTCGTCCGCCGTTCGGCCCGCGGTCCTGGCGCCGTTCGGCTCAGTACTCGTTGTAGGGCGCCCCGATGTCCCACGCCTGGTACATCGCGTCCGCGAAAGCCGCCGCCAATTTGTGCTCGCCCGCCGCGTTGGGATGGGTGCCGTCGTAGGTGTGGAGCAGGATGTCGTACCCCTCGGGGCGGGAGGCCAGCAGCAGCGGCGAGGCGGGCGAGTCGTGCTCGGCGACCGCCTTCGCCATGCGGGTGTTCAGCTCCGCGCACTGGTCCGCGAAGCCCGGATCCAGATCGGCCCTGGTGTTGGGGATAACCGGCAACAGCACCATCCGCAGCGCGGGGCCCGCCGCGCGGGCCGCCGCGATGAACCGCTCCACATTGCGCGCGGTCTGCTCGGCGTCCGTGTAGAAGCCGAGGTCGATCAGGCCGAGCGATATCAGCAGCACGTCCGGGCGGTGCTCCCGTACGACGTCGCCGATCATCGGCACCATGTGGTGCCAGCCCTCGCCCCAGCCCGCCAGATGCCGCCTGGCCCGCTCCGGGAACAACGGGTCGGCGTAGTCGGAGGAGACGGCCGCGCCGGCCGCCGTGTCGTACAGCGTGGTGCGCGGCCCCACCACCGTGAACGGCTCGCCCAGCTCGTTCAGGTGCTGCCACATGCGGTAGCGCCACGTGTAGTCGCCCGCGGCGCCCACGGTCATGGAGTCGCCGACGAATAGGTAACGCATGCCGGGCATCATCCCCGACCGCCCGCCGACCAGGGACACTGGGGTGCATGCGTGCGTATCTCCTGACGGCCGCCGCGTGCGCCGCCGTGGCCCTGGCCTGCGGCACCGCCGTACCCGCCGTCGCCGACAGCGGCCCCTCGGTCGCCTTCTCCCTCAGCGACCCGCGGATCACCGAGTCCAGCGGCCTGGCCGCCAGCCGCCTCCACCCCGGCGTGTACTGGACGCACAACGACAGCGACGACGGCCCGTACGTCTACGCCGTCGACTCGGCCACCGGCAAGACCGTGGCCAGGGTGACCATGCGCGGCATCCACGCGCGGGACGTGGAGGCGATCTCCCTGGGCCCCGACGGCGACCTCTACGTGGGCGACATCGGCGACAATCTGGGCGGCACCTGGCCCGAGGTCTGGATCTACCGCTTCCCCGAGCCGAAGCAGCTCGGCGACCGCACCGTCGGCGTCACCCGCTACACCGTCCGTTACGACGCGGGACCCCGTAACGCCGAGGCCCTGATGGTGCATCCGAAGACGGGCCGGGTGTACATCGCCAGCAAGAATCAGGACGGCGGGGCGCTTTACGCCGGTCCGGCCGAGCTCAGCGCGGGCGGCGTCAACACCTTCCACCGCATAGCCGACGTCCCCTGGGTGACCGACGGCGCCTTCTCGCCCGACGGCACCCGCCTGGTGCTGCGCGGCTACCTCGGGGCGACCGGCTACCGCTGGGCCGACGGGGCCCCGCACAAGATCGGCAGCCTCGACGTCCCCATGCAACGGCAGGGTGAGTCCGTCACCTTCACCACAGACGGCCGGAATCTGATGTTCGGCAGCGAGGGCAAGAACAGCGACGTGTGGCGCGCGCCGCTCAGCGGCGACGAACTGCCCGACAGCGTGGCCGCCTCGGCGAGCGCGTCGGCGGACGACCACAAGGGCTCTCAAGCCTCTTCCGGGGCCTCTCCCGGGGCCTCACCGGGCACGGCCAAGGACACCGGCACCACGAGCACCGGCAGCAGGGTCGTGGGCATCGGGGTGCTCGCCGTGATCGGCGCCATCGGCGTGGGCGCCCGCAAGCTGCTGCGCCGCAACCGGGAACGCCACCGCGACTGACGCCGGCTGGGCGCGGCGGTACGGGCGCACGGGCGTAGGGGCGTACGGGCGGTACGAGCGGGACGGGCGGTCCGACAATACGACGGTATGCCGCGACCCCGGCCGTCCTGCCTGGCCGGGGTCGCGGTTGCCGTATGTGTGGCAGCGGTCAGAGCTGACCGATGACGTAGTCGATGCAGGCGGTCAGCGCCTCGACGTCGGCCGGGTCGACGGCCGTGAACATCGCGACCCGGAGCTGGTTGCGGCCCAGCTTGCGGTACGGCTCGGTGTCCACGATCCCGTTGGCCCGCAGCACCTTCGCGACGGCCGCCGCGTCGACGCCGTCCTCGAAGTCGATGGTGCCGATGACCTGCGAGCGCTGCGCGGGGTCCGCCACGAACGGCGTCGCGAAAGAGGACTTCTCCGCCCAGCCGTACAGCCGCGACGCGGAGTCGGCGGTGCGCTTGACCGCCCACTCCAGACCGCCCTGGCCGTTGATCCACTCGAGCTGCTCCTTGAGCAGGAAGAGCGTCGACAGCGCCGGGGTGTTGTACGTCTGGTTCTTCACCGAGTTGTCGATCGCCGTCGGCAGGTCGAAGAACGCCGGGATGTGCCGCCCGGACGCGGCGACCGAGGCCGCCCGCTCCAGCGCGGCGGGGGAGAAGGCGGCAACCCACAGGCCGCCGTCGGCCGCGAAGTTCTTCTGCGGCGCGAAGTAGTAGACGTCCGTCTCGGTGATGTCGACGGGCAGACCGCCCGCGCCCGAGGTGGCGTCCACCAGGACCAGGGCCCCGGCGTCCGCGCCCGCGACCCGGCGCAGCGGCGCCGCGACACCCGTGGACGTCTCATTGTGCGTGAAGGCGTATACGTCGACGCCCGCCTCGGCGACCGGCTCCGGGTGCGTACCCGGCTCCGACTTCACGATCGTCGGCTCCTGGAGCCACGGCGCGAGCTGCGCCGCCTTCGCGAACTTCGACGAGAACTCGCCGAAGGACAGGTGCTGCGACTTGCTGTCGATCAGCCCGTGCGTGGCGATGTCCCAGAACGCGGTCGAGCCGCCGTTCCCGAGCACCACCTCGTAGCCGTCGGGCAGCGAGAAGAGCTCCTTGACTCCCTGGCGGACCTGGCCCACCAGGTTCTTCACCGGCGCCTGCCGGTGGGAGGTACCGAGCAGGGACGTCCCGGTCGCGGCCAGCGCTTCGAGCGCTTCCGTCCGCACCTTGGAGGGGCCCGCCCCGAATCGTCCGTCGGCGGGCTTGATGTCAGCGGGAATCTCGATATCGGCCACGGTCGCAGCGTAGTCCGTCACGGGCGTGTTTCCGGGAGCGTTCCATCGGGTGAGACGGTGTCACACAGGGTGTGCGCCCCGGCCGGCCGGGCACCTGGCCCCACGTCGCGCACCGGCGCGCGAAACGGCGAAGGGGCGCGCGAGGACCGGCCCGACGGCCCTCCCGCGCCCTGCGCCGAAATGCGCCGCGGTTCAGTGCGCGATGCTCGCGAAACCCTCGATGTCCCGCGGTCCGCGGACACCGGGCCCCACGTAGCGCGCCGAGGGCCTGACAAGGCGGCCGGTACGTTTCTGCTCCAGGATGTGCGCGGACCAGCCGGCCGTACGGGCGCAGGTGAACATCGAGGTGAACATGTGCGCCGGGACCTCCGCGAAGTCCAGCATGATCGCCGCCCAGAACTCGACGTTCGTGGCGAGCACCCGGTCGGGGCGGCGGGCGTGCAGCTCGGCGAGCGCCGCCTTCTCCAGCGCCTCCGCGACCTCGTAGCGCGGCGCGCCCAGCTCCCGCGCCGTACGCCGCAGCACGCGCGCCCGCGGGTCCTCCGCGCGGTAGACGCGGTGGCCGAAGCCCATCAGGCGCTCACCCTTGTCGAGGGCGGCCTTCACGTACGCCTCCGCGTCCCCGGTCCGCTCGATCTCCTCGATCATGCCGAGGACGCGGGACGGCGCGCCGCCGTGCAGCGGGCCCGACATGGCGCCGACCGCGCCGGACAGCGCGGCGGCGACGTCCGCGCCGGTCGAGGCGATGACCCGGGCGGTGAAGGTGGAGGCGTTCATGCCGTGCTCGGCCGCCGACGTCCAGTACGCGTCCACCGCCGCGACGTGCTTGGGGTCGGGCTCGCCGCGCCAGCGGATCATGAACCGCTCGGCGATGGAGTGCGCCTTGTCGATCTCCTTCTGCGGCACCATGGGCAGCCCCTGGCCGCGCGCGGACTGGGCGACGTACGACAGCGCCATCACCGCGGCGCGCGCGAGGTCATCGCGCGCCTCCGCCTCGTCGATGTCCAGCAGCGGCCTGAGACCCCACACCGGGGCGAGCATGGCGAGCGCGGACTGCACGTCCACCCGGATGTCGCCGGAGTGCACCGGGATGGGGAAGGGCTCGGCGGGCGGCAGACCGGGGTTGAACTTCCCGTCGACCAGCAGGCCCCACACGTTCCCGAAGGACACATGGCCGACCAGGTCCTCGATGTCGACACCGCGATAGCGCAGCGAACCGCCTTCCTTGTCGGGCTCGGCGATCTCCGTTTCGAACGCGATGACTCCCTCGAGTCCGGGTACGAAGTCGGACATGAGGCGGCTCCTCTTGATGATCACGACAGTGCGGTGGTGCGGCAGTGCCTGATGAATGAGACGACGACGGTGCCCGGGGGTGTGCGGGCGGGAGTGTGCCGGACGGGCCGACCCCACGGTCATGCCCCGCCCGAGGGGCTGTCACCCTGCTCCATCCGGATCAGCCTGGACCGTCCCACGATCCGCCGGACAGGACCTGGCCCCGGCCGGTCATTCTCCTTGCTGCCGGACGCGCCGGACAGCGTGAGTTCCGGCACATTCGCGGACGTCGGCGCCGGGACCCGCCGTCCTGCAAGATGTGCCCGTGCGACAACCACATGAAGAGCGCCAGGTGCGGCCCCTCCCGGCCGCGGACCCGGCGGCGATGCGCGAGCAGTACCGGGCCGCGGGACTGACCGAGCCGGAGCTGGCGGCCGATCCCTACGAGCAGTTCGCCCGCTGGTTCGCCGACGCCGTACGGGCACGGGACGACGGCGCGCTCGCCGAACCCAACGCCATGGTGGTGTCCACGGCCGACGCCGACGGCGTACCCAGCTCCCGTACGGTCCTGCTCAAGGGCTACGACCAGCGCGGATTCGTTTTCTTCAGCAATTACGCGTCGCGCAAGGGCCGCGAGCTGGCCGCCAACCCGCACCTGGCGCTGCTCTTCCCCTGGCATCCGATCGCCCGCCAGGTGATCGTCGGGGGCTCGGCGGCGCGCGTGCCGCAGGAGGAGACGGCGGCGTATTTCCGCAGCCGCCCGTACGGTTCGCGGATCGGCGCCTGGGCGAGCGAGCAGTCGGCCGTGGTGGCCTCGCGCGAGGTGCTGGAGGCGCGCTACGCGGAGCTGTGCGCGCGCTGGCCGGAAGGGACCGACGTGCCCGTACCGCCGTTCTGGGGCGGCTTCAGGGTCGAGCCGCGCACCGTCGAATTCTGGCAGGGCCGGGAGAACCGGCTGCACGATCGGCTGCGCTATACGCGCGGTGCGGACGGCGGATGGGGAATCGAGCGCCTGGCGCCGTAAAACGCGGGTGCCGGAGAGCTGGTGCTGGAGCGCCGGTGCTGGAGCGTGGGTCCCGGAGGCCGGTCCTTGAGGGCCGGTCCTGGAGCGCTGGTCCTGCCGGAACGCGAACGACCCGCGGGCTGCTCCCCGGAGCCAGGAGGCTCCGGGCACCGGCCGGACAAGTCCGACGAGCCCGCGGGTCGGGTGAACTGCGTGGGATTGGCGCGCTTCGCGCACGCCCAGTGCGCGGAGCTAGCCCGCAGCCACCTCACGTGTCCGAGTGCACTTCATGCGTCAGACCACCTCCCTTCGTGTGTCCCGCAACAGTAAGAAGCCGGCCGGAACCGCACAACCTATTTATGGAAATCTCGTGTGACGCAGCCCACACCAGAGTTCAATGTTGCGACGTGCAGCCTTTCGACGCGCAATCAAAGCCGCTCGATGACGGCGGCAGTGGCGACAACAGCGGTGGCGAAGTCCACGGGAGCCAGGGGGGTGGCGACGGCATTGCCCCGGACGGGGCCCATGACGGGCACGAGGGCGACGAGCACTTGCTCGCCGCCCTCCTCGACGGCATGGAAGCGGGCCTGTGCGCCTTCGACCGCCATGGCGTGATCACCCACTGGAACACCGAAGCCGTCCGCATCCTGGGCTGGACCGCGCAGGACGCGATCGGGCGGCACGGATTCGCCGGCTGGGCGGCGCGTACGGCCGACGCCCGCGAGACCGAGGAACGCCTGCTCGGCGCCATGGACGGCCCCGGCCGCCAGGTGCACGAATTCGCGCTCGTCACCAAGGACGGCCGTCGGGTGCTCGTCCGCACCCAGTCGGCGGCCGTGCAGGGCGCCGACGGGCAGCCGAGCGGCGTCTATTGCGCCTTCTCCGAGGTGCACGCGCAGATCGACCTGGAACGGTCGATCGCTCTCAGCGAAGTGCTCTTCACCGACGCCTCATGGGGTGTGGTACTGATCGACGCCGATCTGCGCCCCGCCGTGGTCAACGCGCACGCCGCCCGCCTGCTGCGCACCGGCCGCGACTCGCTGCTCGGCAGGCCGCTGGGCGACCTGCTGGCCCAGGGCGTCGAGGAGCTGGAGAACGTACTCCAGCACGTGCTCTCCGAGGGCGCGCCGCCCGCCACCACCGACCTGTGGGTGACCGTGCGCGGCGACGAGACCGGCGGGCGCTACTGCTGGCGCAGCGGATTCGTCCGCCTCGGTTCGCCGCTGGGCGAGGAACCCGTACCGCTGGGCGTGGGCTGGCTCTTCCTGGACATCACCCGGCAGAAGGCGCTGGAGAAGGACGGGGCCCAGGTGCGGTTCCGCTACCAGCAGCTCCACCGCGCCGACCGCGCCGCCGCCGAGTGCGAGAGCGCCCTTGAGGCCGCGACCTTGCAGCTCGACTTCGCACTGGCCGGATTCGCCGACCACGCCCTGGTCGACATCACCGACGACGCGGGCCGCCTGATCCGGATCGCGGCGACCCCGGCGGGCGAGCCCGGTCCCGCCGACGCCACCGAGGACAACTCCATCCCGGTCGGCTACGACGTCGCCCACCCCGTCCTCCAGGCGCTGGAGCGGATCGGCACCGTACGCGCCAGCTTCGGCGCGCTGACGGCGGACGAACCGGCGACCGGTGAACGGATCGACGAGTGGGCGGCGGCCAGGCGCTGGCCCTCCGGGACCGTGCACGGGCTGGCCACGGTGCTGCGCAGCAGGGGCCGTACGGTCGGCGCGCTCACCTTCCTGCGCGGCTCGGGCCGCAGGCTCTTCGACCGGGCGGACGCGGCGTACGCGGAGGACGTCGCGGCGCGGGTCGCCATGGCGCTGGACCTGGCCGGGCTGACGGGGGACCGCTGAGCGCCGACGCCCTTCGCGGGGCGTCGGCGGGCAGCGGACGAAGGCCGGTGCGGGCGGGCCTGCGGCCGGTCGGTGCCGGAGCGCCGGTGCGGGCGGCCTGCCGTCGGTCGGTGATGCGGGAAGGCCGGTAGGGCGGCCCGTCGCCGGTCAGTGCCGGAAGAAGATCCGCTCCCGGTACTCCTCGAAGATCCGGCCGTTCCAGTCGTGGCCGCCGTCCACGTTGCCCGAGCGCAGCATGGGCGGGGTGACGCCGCGGGCGGCGAGCCCGGTGGCGGCGGTCGCGACGACGGCCTGCATCAGGGCGCTGATGACGACTGTGGAGGCGGGGGCGAAGGGCGCGGGGATGGCGTCGTCGGTCAGCTCCGCGTCGCCGACCGCGATCTTGGAGTCGAGGACGATGTCGCAGTGGTCCTTGAGGAAGGTGCCCGAGGCGTGCCGGGAACGCGTCTCCTTGGCGTACGCGACCGAGGTGACGCCGATCACGGTGAGGCCCAGGGCGCGGGCGTTCTGCGCCATCTCGACCGGCAGCGCGTTGCGCCCGGACAAGGAGATCACGAACAGGACGTCGCCCGGCCGTACGGGGCTGGTGTCCAGGACGGCGCCCGCGAGGCCGTCGACCCGCTCCAGGGCGCTGCCCAAGGTGGCGGGCATCACGTCCACGCCGACGACGCCGGGAACAGCCAGTAGATTGATGAGGGCGAGGCCGCCCGCCCGGTAGACCACGTCCTGGGCGGGCAGCGAGGAGTGGCCGGCACCGAAGACGAAGACCCGCCCGTCCGCGGCGATGGCGTCGGCGACGGCGTCCGCGGCGGCCTGGATTCCGGCGGCCTCCTCGTCCCTGATCCGGTGCAGAAGGGTGATCGCGGCGTCGAAGTATCGGTCGGCCAGGGACTCGCGAGGCTCACTCATGCGGATCACCGTGCGGCCCCCGCGAGCCGGTGTCAAGAAAGGGCGACGACCGGATCGGGGACCGTTGTCGGCGCTATGGGTCAGAATTGGTTGAGGGCCACGCACGAACAAACGAGGGGCGCGCATGTCCGGATTGATCGACACGACGGAGATGTATCTCCGCACCATCCTGGAGCTGGAGGAGGAGGGTGTGGTCCCCATGCGCGCCCGAATCGCCGAGCGGCTCGACCAGAGCGGCCCGACGGTCTCCCAGACGGTGGCGCGGATGGAGCGCGACGGGCTGCTGCACGTCGCCAACGACCGGCATCTGGAGCTGACCGACGAGGGGCGCCGCACCGCCACCCGCGTGATGCGCAAGCACCGCATCGCCGAGTGCCTGCTGGTCGATGTGATCGGCCTGGAGTGGGAGCAGGTGCACGCGGAGGCGTGCCGCTGGGAGCACGTGATGAGCGAGGCGGTGGAGCGGCGCGTGCTCGAACTGCTGCGCCACCCGACCGAGTCGCCGTACGGGAACCCGATTCCCGGGCTGGAGGAGCTGGGCGAGAAGGGCGAGGCCGATCCGTTCCTGGAGGACGGCATGGTCAGTCTCAACGAGTTGCAGCCGGGCGCCGCCGGGGCGAGCGTCGTGGTGCGCAGGATCGGTGAGCCGATCCAGACCGACGCGCAGGTGATGTACACGCTGCGGCGGGCCGGTGTGCAGCCGGGCGCCGTGGTCAGCGTCACGTCGTCGGCGGGCGGAGTGCTCGTCGGCAGCGGCGGCGAGGCGGCCGAACTGGACGCCGAGATCGCCTCGCACGTCTTCGTGGCCAAGCGGTAGCCCCACGGCTTCGTGCCTTCCTGAAGGGTGAGGGCCCCGGCGCCGTCGAACGGCGTCGGGGCCCCTCCTCCCCTTGTCCCTCCCCTTGGGACCCCCTCGAAGGACCCGGGACCCCGAGCCTCCCGAGTGCCTCCCGCGGCCCGCTTCCCCTGCGTGCCGCGCCCCGCAGAAGTCCTCCCCTCGGCCTGAGCCGCCAATCCTTGAGCGTTGTCACTCGAAAGAGCGGTGTTGGGCGCGGGACGAGCTTGTTCGAATAAAAGTTCGATAGCGTGGGGGTTCTGGACGAGCCGACCGCGAGCGTGCGGCCGGACGGACGAGATCTACGGAAGGGGGTGGGGCACATGGCCGGCCACGCGACGCGGCAGGCGGCTCGGCACACGACGCGGCATACGACCCGGCGCACCGAGGTGATCGGGGCCGACGGGGCCCGGCTCGCAGCCTGGGATTACGCGGCCGAGGTGGATTCCGGGGCCGGTTCCGCTTTCCGTTCCGCTGGTGACTCCCCTTCCCGTTCCGGAGCCGGTCCCGGGCCCGGTCCCGAATCCGGTGCCCGGCGTCCCGGCGTGCTCCTCCTGCACGGCCTGCTCGGCCGCGCCTCGCACTGGGCGCCGACCGCCCGCCGTCTCTCCTCGCGCTACCGGGCCGTCGCCCTCGACCAGCGCGGCCACGGACGCAGCGCGAAGCCGGAGGGCCCGTACACCCCGGAGGCGTACGTGGCGGACGCCGTCGCCGCCGTCGAACAGCTCGACCTCGGCCCGGTCACCCTGGTCGGCCACTCCATGGGGGCGCTCACCGCCTGGCAGGTCGCCGCGAGCCGTCCCGACCTCGTGGCCGCGGTGGTCATCTGCGACATGCGCGCGGCGGCGCTCGGCGAGGCCGGGCAGCGCGAGTGGGAGGACTGGACGCGGTCCTGGCCGCTGCCCTTCGACACGCTCGCCGACGCGCGCCGGTGGTTCGGCGTGGAGGACCCGTGGGCCGATCCGCCGAATCCGGCCAGAGGTGACTTCTTCGCCGAGGTCATGGAGGAGCGGGGCGACGGCTGGCGCCCGCTCTACGCGCCCCGCCATCTGCTGCGCTCCCGCGACCCCTGGATACGTGACGCCCACTGGGACGAGCTGGCGCGGGTCGGCTGCCCCGCCCTCGTCGTCCGCGGTCTCGACGGCGAGCTGGGCCGCGCGGAGGCCCAGGAGATGGTCCGGGTGCTGCCCCGGGGCAGTTACGCGGAGATCCCGGACGCCGGTCACCTCGTCCCGTGGGACCAGCCCGACGCGTGGTGCGAGGCGGTCGAGGGCTTCCTGCGGGGCGCGCTGGCGGAGCCGCAGACGGCGGAGAGCCGCTGAGGCCGGGGCGTACGTCCGGCGGCGGGTCGCGGGTGCCGGTCGGGAGGCGGTGGTGGCCGCGGTGCCGTCCGGCCGCCCAGCCGGTGGGGCAGGCGGTGGCGGTCGGTCAGGCGGAGGCGCGGGAGCCGTAGTCGGGGGAGGCGAGCCGACGCGGGTAGTAGCCGGGGTTCGGGCCCTCGGCGGGGCTGGCGGCGCCGGTCAGCCGGTAGCGCTCACCGACGGCGGTGGCGCGCACGATCGTGAGGACGAGCAGGAGGAAGGCGCCGCCGACGAAGCCGGAGAGGACCGGTGAGCCGTCGGTGCGATCGCCGAACGCGGGGGCGGCGATGCCGGAGGGGTCCTGCGTCACGGTGACGTGCTTGCCGACCGACGCCCGGTCGCAGCGGATCTCCCGGTCCACCATGGCGCCGCTGTCCAGCCGGACCCGGCACGACTCCCAGGACGTACGCAGCGTGGTGCGGTTCGTGTACTCGGTGATCACACCGGTGGACACCTCACCGCGCGCCGCGAACAGCGCGCTGGAGACGGCGTAACCACCGACGAACATGCAGAAGAGCATAAGGAGGAAACCGCACATGACCTGACCGATGGAGCCGTGCAGCCAGTACAGCGTCAGCACCATGGTGACCGAGGCGGTCACCACGATCAGGGCGACGCCCGCCACGGCGAAGGAGCCCGCGTAGGTGGCGTGCGACCAGCCGATCGCGACCGCGACGGTGGCGAGCACGGTGAACAGCAGGGTGACGGCGCAGCGTGCCCAGGCGGCGCCGCGGGTCGGGGAGCCGATCCGGCCCGCTTCCCACACGCGGGCGAATCCGGTGGGGGGTCCGGCCGCGAGTCCGGTGGGGGGTCCGGTGGGGGGTCCGGCCGCTTCCGGGTCCTGGGGCGTGCCGGGAAGCGGCGCCGTCATCGGTCGGCCTGCGGTGAGGTCGTGCCGGTGGCTGTGCCGGTGCCGGGGCCCGTGCCCGTGTCGGCGCCCGTGCTCGCGCCGGGGCCGGTCGGCGTCACGGTCTGGCCGTTCCCGTTTCTGTTCCCGCTTGCGGGTCCGTCCTCGGCCGCGGATGCCGTTGCGGTGCCGTCGCCGACGGTGCCGTCGTCGTCCGCGAAGCTGACGCTGCGCAGGATGGCCATCGTCAGCTCGCTGAATTCGCCCCAGTAGTTGACGGCCGCGGTGTCCAGGGTGAAGACCGCGGTGTAGGGGCCGGTGGGGAAGGGCACGTACACCTGCACCTGGCCCATCTGGAGCTTGACCTCTTCGCCGCTGGCGGTGAGTTCGGCGCCGATGACGTATTCGCGCAGGGTCACGCAGGAGACGGCGGGGCCGCAGGGCAGGTCGAGCCAGCGGGCGTCGTTGGTCTCCTCGCGGACCAGGATCTCCCGGATGCCGAGCGCGGCGACCTCGGGGGAGGGGTGGTCGGAGGCGATCGCGGCGACCGTGAAGGAGCAGTGGGCTATGCCCTCGTCTATGGAGAACAGGCCCATCGCGGAGTACGCGAGTCCCCGGTCGCCCATCGCCTCGCCGAGCGCCGCGTAGTACGGGGCGGCGGGCGTCCACAGGTCGTCGTTGCCCTCCGGGTACATCTCCCGTACGAACTCCTCGGCGAGCGCGGCGCGCTCCTCGGGGGTGGCCGCGATCGGCAGTCCGTGGAAGGACTCGGGGACGACGAAGGACAGCGGGGGGACGTCCGACATCTCGACGGCCTGGAGTTCGAGGCCGGTGTCGTCCGCCGCGGCTGTCGGGCCCGCCGCGGCGGGGGTTTCCGGGGTGGTGGCGTCCGGAGGGGGAGTCGTCATGGTGGTCTCGCCTAGAGGTTCTGGACGGCAGAGGTCGTCAAGGGGAGTCGGGGCGTCGGGCGTCGGGGCGTTGGACAGCGGGGCTTCGGGCGGTGGGGCGTTGGACGGCTGGGCGTCGGGCGGTGGGGCTTCGGACGGCGGACGAGGACCGTCGGGGTCAGAGGTCGCCGGGCTGCGGGCGGGCCGGTTCGCCGGACTCGCCCATGATGACGGAGTGGGTCTCGAACAGCCCCTTGCCGGCCTTCGCCGGGACCTGGGACTCGACGAGGACGGCGCCGCTGGCCAGCCGGAAGGCGCGCGGCGGCTGCGCCGCAGCGGGCAGTTCGCCGACGAAACGGGCCAGCCGCTCGCGCTGTCCCGCGGTCAGTTCGGACTCGGGCAGCGGCTTGCGCCGCTCGGCCAGCACCCCGGCGAATTTGTCGGCCGCTCCGGTGGACAGCCGCACCCACGACCCGTCGGTGAAGGTGACGCGCACATCGTGCCCGCCCTCGCTGAACGCCAACTGCTCGGCGCCGCCCACCGACTCGCGGGGCGTCTCCCACAGGACGGTGGCGGACGCCGTGAGGTCGGGCCCGACGCCCAGCAGCAGGAAGCGGCGCTCGGTGACGACCGCGTCCACGCGGGTGCGCTCCGCGCTGCGCGCGGGGTCCAACTGCCACGGCACGGTACGCGCGACGGTCCCCGGCGCGGCCCACATCACCGGGAAGTCCTCGGACTCGTTCGCCGGGTCCTGCGGCGCCGACCGCGACGCCCCGCCGACCTGCACCGAGTTGCCGCCGGTCACCGCCTCGACGGCGACATGCAGCGCGGTCACGATGCCGCCGAGCAGCCCGCCGCCGACCCGGTCGACCTTCTGCGTCGTCTTGGAGTGCAGGGTGTACTCCGGCCCGGCGGGCCAGCCCGGCAGCTCCGCCTGGATGTCGCGCCGCTCGGTGTCCCGGAACCACCGCGAGCCCGCCACCGGATGCGCGTAACCGGTGGCGAAACGGATCGGCGTACGTACCAGCGTGGATTCGTCCTGATCCGGGAACCAGTCCATCGTCGTGCGCCTTTCGGTCGGCTCTGAGCGGAGTCGCTGTGCTGAGTCGCTGAGCGGGGTCACTGTGCGGGGTTCGCTGTCGACGTCGCCGTGGAGTCCTCGTGCGGCGGCCGTGCGGATACGACCGTACGCGGTCGCCGGTCGGCGCCGGTCGTCAGTTGGCGGTGGCCGCCCGGTCGAAGCGGTCGCCGAGGTGGACGGCCTCGCCGATGTGCTGCGGGATCGAGTAGAGCTTCGGCGCGAGCTTGAGCCCCACGTCGATGGAGCGGCCCACGTTGCCCATTGCGTCGATCGCCACCCGGCCGCCGGTGACCATCTTGATGCCCTTCGTACCGATCAACTGGCCACCGTGGTAAAGCTGCTCGGAAACCGTCTGCATACGATTGATGATCTTGCCGTCGGAGATGACCTGCCCGGCGGTCTTGAGGCCGCCGAACTCCAGCGTGACGTTCTTGAACAGCTTTATCTGCTTGCCGCCGGCGATGAAATCGCCCGCTTTGCCGACGAAGTTCCGGCTGATGGTGGTGACTCCGCGGAATCCCTCGCCGAGTTCGGCGGCGCGGGTGGCGGCGATGGCTCCGTCGGCGACCTTGGCGCCCTTGGCGAAGGCGCCGATTCCGGGTATCGCGCCCAGCGCGTCGAAGCCGATGCTGATCCAGCTCACGTCGGCGCCCGCGGCCATGGCGATCAGGTGGGTGATCAGCGCGGCGGCGCTGGTGACGACGGCCGCGGCGGCGAAGATCGCGCCCAGCGGCTCGAAGGGCGCGGTGATGATGGCCAGTACGCCGAGGAGGCCGCTGAGGTCGCTGAGCAGGTCGCCGATGAGTTTGATCATGTCGGCGTGGTCCTTGACCCACTGGATCGTGTCGTTCCAGGCGTCCTCGATGCCGTGCACCATACGGCTGAACAGGCCCGGCTTGTCCGGGGCGATGTCACCGGCCTTGTCCAGGTCGTGGCTGATCGCGTTGGCGGCGCTGGTGAAACGGTTGTGCAGCTCTTCCGCGCGGTGGCGCACGCCGTCCAGCGCGTTGTTCGCGTCGGTGACGGCCTGCTGCTTCTTCTTCGCGTCGGCCGCGGCAGCCGGGTCCGGGTCGGGGGACGCCTGAGGCTGCGGGTGCGGAACGCTGTTGTCCGTGGGGATGCCCGCCGCGGTCTTCGCGTGGTCGAGCGTGCCCTGCTTGGTGGCGGCCTCCCGCTCCAGCGTGTCGGCCTCCGCCTGGAAGCCGTGGAGCTGCTCGGCCCAGCGGCCCAGCGCGCTGGACGCGCGGCCGAAGGAGTCGTGCGCCTTCTTGATCAACGGGGTGACATCGCTGTCGATGTGAGAAATGAAGGCCCTGGCGGCCTCGCCCTTCCAGTAACCGCAGTCGAGCCGGCCCAGTTCGGAGACCGTGGTGCTCAACTCGGTGTGCACATCACCGATCTGCCGGGCCAGTGAGCGGGTGCGCTCGACGTCCCCGGGCGTGGGGTCGAAGCCCAGATGCGGAAAGCTGCGCGTCACGCCCGTCACTTCCCGCCGGTCTTGAGGGAGTTGGCGAGTTGCAGGTCGGCGTCGTCGAAGGTCTTGCCGATCTGGTCGATCATGTGGACCGCGGTGTCGGCGTGCTGGCCGATCTGCTTGATGCCGTAGTGCCAGTCGTCGGCGAAGTCGTGGACGTCGTCTATCAGCTTGGGCGCGCCGACCGACTCGCCGTTGGCATTGCCCATCGCCCGGCTCACCGTGTCCATTCGGTCCGCAATGGTGGAGAACGTCTTTCGCAAGTCCCCCATCACCGTCCCGTTGATCTGCAAGTCCCCCATGGAAAATCAACCCTTTCTCGGCATTACGTAAGATTCCGCGGGCCGCGTGCGGATCTCAGGGCCCCTACTCTATTAGGCGTATGCGGGCCGTCGATGGCCCACTGGTCACGGTCCTGTGGCAGTCGCGTGTGTGCGCGGATTCACCCACGCCTGCTTCGGGGACCTGCTGGTAGCTTGCCGACGCCGGGTCCAGACAGCGACATGGGGGAGTTCAGGTGCTTCGTCGTACGTCCACGGGAGCGGGAATCGCCGCGGTGGCGGTCGTCACCGCACTCGCTGTGAGCGGGTGCGGCAGTGGCGGCGGGAACGAGGCGAAGAAGGCGCCGCCCGCGAGCGCGAGCGCGTCCGCGACCGGCACTCCGGGCACGGCGGCGAGCATGTCGGCCGAGCCGGGCGCGTCGGGCAGTCCCACCGCCTCCTCCGTCGTCGGCGGCGACTCGACGCAGGGCGTCGAGGGCGTCTGGCTGGCGACGCAGGGCTCGACGAAGGTCCAACTCGTCCTCGGCAAGGGCAAGGCCGGGCTGACCAGCAGCCACCTCTGCGGCGGCACCTACACCGACCGCGACGGCCTCGGCCTGACGCTGACCTGCATGGACGGCGACAAGGAACGCACCTCCGGCCGCGGCGAACTGACCGGTGACGGCAAGACCCTCACCGTGCGCTGGACCGGTGGCCCGACCGACACCTTCTCCCGCACGGGACTGCCGAGCAGCTGACCGGCGGCCCGTCAGGCCGCCGGTCTCCACGGCGGTCGCTCAGGTGGTCAGCGGCACCGTCACCGTCAGCGGCTCACCGTCGCCGAGGTGGAGCAGAGCCCGGCCCGGCGTGACCTGCCCGCCGACGCTGCTGCGGCTCAGCCGAGTACCGATCAGTTCACCGCTCATGGTCTGCTGCGGCGAGAGCAGCACACCGCGGCGCGCCTTCTTGGCGTCGACCTGCCAGCCGGAGAAGCCCGAGCAGATGTCCTCCTCGCCGCCCGCGATGACCACGGCCCGGCCGTGGTCGGAACCGCGGGCGATGATCTCCTTCAGCACATCCTTGGCGTCACAGTCCCGCAGCAGCTCCGCGTCGTCGGCCATGACGACCACCGGGCCGCCCTCGGCCTCCTCCAGCGCCTTGCCCAGGTCGTCGGCGGGTATGTCGCTGTCGGTGTACATCCGCAACACCCCTTCGGCGCCCGCCAGTTCACGCAGCGGCGACGGGCGGGGAGCCGCGACGACCAGCTTCACGCCCTGCTGCTGATAGCTGCGCGCGAGGGTGAGCAGCAGCGTCGAGCGGCCCGACTTGCCGGGGCCGCCGATGACGAACGCGGGCAGGCCGTCGGACAGGTTGGGCCCGTAGCCGGTGAGTTCGTCGCCGCCGACGCCGACGAGCGCCCACAGCGGATTGCGCGCCGCGTCGGTGTCGCGCATCTCCCACGCGTCGGCGAACGACAGCCGCGAGGGCAGCACGTCCACCCGGAACGGCCGCCGCGCCCTGGGCAGTGCCGCGTCCCGCTCGGTGGCGGCGGCGCCGATCGCGGCGAGCGCCGCGGCCTGGCCCTGACCGGTGGAGTCGTCGGTGAGCAGCGCGACCTGCGTCTCGATGCCGGACTCCGCCCGGTATGCGCGGCCCGGCTGGATCTCGTCCGGCACCTTGCGCGGATTGACCGAGATCAGCGAGAAGTCCGAGCGGTCCGCGAGCCGGAAGGCGATCTTGTCCTCGGTGAGCGTGGAGATCCGGCCCGCCATCAGCGTGCGGTCACCGGTGATGATCAGGTGGATGCCGACCGAGGCGCCCTCCCGCAGGAACATGAACAGCTCGTCGCTGAGCGCTCCGTGGTCCAGCTCGCCGAGCGAGGGCGTCCAGCCCTCCCAGCGGTCGAGCAGGATCACGATGTGCGGCAGCCGCTCCTCCTCGGTGGTCACCGCCGCGCGCTGCTCACCGATGTCCGCGAACCCGTCACCGGCCAGCAGCTCCTGACGGCGCGTCATCTCCGCCTTGAGCCGACCGATCAGCCGGATCGCCCGCTCCGACTGCGCACGGCCCACGACCGCGCCGCAGTGCGGAAGCTTCGTCAGCGCGTTCAGCGCGCCGTTGCCGCAGTCGATGCCGTACAGGTGCAGATCCGCGGTGGAGTGCGTACGGGCCAGCGAGCCCGCGATCGTCCGCAGGAGTTGGGAGCGGCCGGAGCGCGGGGCGCCCGCCGCCAACAGGTGGCCGAAGGTGTGGAAGTCGATGGCCACCGGGCGCCGGGCCTGGAGCGCGGGCAGGTCCTCGATGCCGTACGCGGCGGGCGGCAGCGCCCCCGCGGCGACCGGCGTCGGCAACTCGTCCAGCAGCAGACTGTCGGGCAGCGCGGGCAGCCACGGGCTGTGCTGCGGCGGGATCGCCATCCGCTCGTTGGCCTCGCAGATCGCCTCGACGAGCACCTTCAGGTCGGTGATCTCGTCCTCCTCGCCCTTGGCGCCCGCGGGGCGGCGGGGGGCCGAACGGCCGAGCTGCGACCAGTCGACGATGCCCACCCAGGGCGCCACCGTCACGTTCTCGACCGCGCCCGGCCGCCGTCCGCCGACCCGGCCGGACTGGAAGGGGACCAGCGAGGTCGCGCCGAGCCGCACATAGGCGCGGCCCGGAGTGGACTTGGAGATGTTTCCCGCGTCCGGGGCGTCGATGACGTCGGAGGACTCGCTGCCGTCGGTGACGCGCAGCGCTATCCGCAGGTTGGTGTTGGCCCGGATCTCCGGCGAGACGACACCGCTCGGCCGCTGCGTGGCGAGGATGAGGTGGATGCCCAGCGAACGGCCTCGCTGGGCGATGTTGACCAGACCGGTGACGAAGTCGGGCAGCTCACGGACCATCGAGGCGAACTCGTCGATCACGATCAGCAGCCGCGGCATCGGCTTCAGCTCGGGCTGGCGCCGCATCAGGTCGGTGTAGTCCTCGATGTCCTTGGCCCCGGCCTCGGCCAGGATGTGCTCGCGCCGCTTCAGCTCCGCGCCCAGCGACTCCAGCGCGCGCTCCACCAGGTGGGCGTCGAGGTCGGTCACCATGCCGACGGTGTGCGGGAGTTGCACACAGTCCTTGAACGCCGAGCCGCCCTTGTAGTCGATGAGCACGAACGTCATCGCCTCGGGGGTGTTCGCCACCGCGAGCGAGGCCACGATGGTCTGCAACAGCTCCGACTTACCCGAACCGGTCGTACCCGCGATCAGGCCGTGCGGCCCGTCCTTGCGGATGTCGATAGCGAACGGACCGTCGTAGGACTCGCCGACCACCGCCTGGGTGGAGATCGGACTCAGCCGCCAGCGCGAGGCGATGGCGTCGGCCGTCGGCGGCTCGATCTCCAGGACGTCCAACAGGCGGCTGGCGGACGGGATCGCGGAGTCCTCGGCGTCACCGCTGATGTCCCGGATCGGCGACAGGCAGCGGGCCAGCCGGGAGCACCAGGCGGGCGAGACGAGGTCGGGCCGCACCTTGCGGATGCGTGCCACCCCCGCCTGCTCGACGCGCAACCGGAAGGCGCCGGAGGCCGGTTCCGCCGCCACCGCCTGGGCCTGCTGCGCGCCCGCGTACCAGGCGTTCACCGAGGGGAAGCCGCCCTGCCGGGGCGCGGCCGCCGCGGCGGTCTCCGGAACGGAAGCGACGGTCGCGTCCACGGCGGGCGCCTCGAACTCCGCAATCACCACGGCCTGGCACTCGCCGGGCAGGAAGCGCTCCTCGGAGTCCAGACAGATGGCGAACATCCCGACACCGGGGCCCTCGCGCAGCAGTTGCACCACGCCGGGCAGCGACCGCATCCGCCGCGACCCGTCGAGGATCACCACGATGTCCGGGTCCTTGAAGAAGGCCGCGTGATTGGCCGCGCTGCCCGCCTTCTGCTTCGCCTTCTGCCGTCCGTCCAGAATGGAGGTCAGCTCCGCGACCCGCGCCGCGACCGTCTCGGCGTCCGTGCCCAGCAGCGCGCTGGCGTCCTGCCCGTCGGTCGGCCGCGAGTGCGGCAGCCACCGCACCCAGTCCCAACTCTGCTGCCCCGACTGCTCGGTGAGCACATAGAACTGCACATCCATCGGGCTGCTCAGCGTCGCCATCTGCGCCACCGCCCAACGGCCCATCGCCCGCGCGTCGTCGCCGGGCGCCGCGAAACCGATCACGCCGAGCCTGCGCAACTCCACCGCGACCGGGGCGTCGTCGATCTCCCAGTTGACCTTGCGGCGGTGCTCCTCCTGCTCCGGGTCGTCCAGGATCACCTCGGACGGCAGCTTCGCCGTGCCGACCCTGATCAGCAGGTGGTCGGCGTCGCCGCGCCGCCGCTCCCACAGCCGGGTGCGCGGCCCCGTCGCGGTGTTGAGCACGGTCGCCGGGTCGGGCGAGGCCGCGGCCCGGTCCTTGCGTTCGAGGTCGAGCGCCTTGTTGGCGTCCTGCTCGATGCGTTCCTTGCGCTCGCGAAACTCGGTGACCGTCTTCGCGTACGACTTACGGCCGTTCTTCTTGTCCATGAAGTGGTTGCCGACCATGACCATCGGGCTGACGACCGCCATGAACAGGTACATCATGCGGTGCATCATGAAGGCCATCATCACGGCCATGAGCAGCGGCATGACCGCCATCAGCCACGGCAGCGGCCGTCCGGCCGGCTCTTTCGGCGGGGTCGGCAGCCGGAAGACGGTGGTCCGCTCGGGCGGTGACAGCCGCGGCGGACGGTTGTAGTCGTAGGTCGCCCCGTCCTCGCCGGGATGCAGCGCCGCGTTCGGCGGGATATAGGGGCCAAGCTCCAGAAGGCTGTTGCCGAGGGAGAGCTGGTCGCCGAGTGGCCATTCCTTCGTGTCGCCGCCGACCGTGACCTGGCACGTGCCGCCCATGCCCACGGTCAGCACCGCGGCGCGCTCCGCCAACTCCGAGTCGTCGATGCGGATCCGGGACGAGGCACCGCGCCCGATCTCCACCTTGCCGATGCCCAGACGGTGGACCGCGCCCGCGTCCGGGCCGCCCGCGACCCGCAGTTCGACCACACCGGCGGGCTCGCCCGGCAGGCAGCCCGCCGGGTCGTAGAGGCTGACCACCGCGCCCTCGCGCAGGGGTGACTGGGCCACCGACCAACTCGGGTCCACCGCGTACCCGTCCACGTACACCGCGGGCGAGCCGGGCGCGCGCGAGGGGCCACCGGAGATCGAGATGATCTCCGCGCCGCCTGCGCCGACTTTCCGTCCGAGCTCGCGCGCGACATCCGCGACGGTCGACGCGGACTCGGTCTCCACCACAACATCGGCGCGGTCCCCGCCGAGCGGGTCGACCACGGTCAACGACAGACGCACGACGTTCCTCGTTCCCCCGGATTCGACTTGGTTTCTCAGGACGATATCCGCTGGAGGCCGGTCGTGGGGCCTCAGGTGCCCGGCCTGTGGATAACCTGCACCGGTTTATCCACAGGCCGGGAACAGGGCTGGACACGGCCCCCGTCGCGGGTGGGACAGTGGTCCTCAGGCCGGAGGGAAGAGGGGTGGACGGGGCGGGTGGGGTAGCGTGCGGCCCGAGCGTGGGCATGTCACGGAAGCCGTTCCGTTCTGTTGCAAGGCTGTGAGTCGCTTGTCACGGGATGCGCCTTGAGGGTGTTTGTAAGGCGCTGATAGCGTGCGGTGACTTGACATCGGCCTGCGGGCTGTCGCCGGACAGGAGCGCGGCAGTCTCTCCCCACGCAACCGATTTCGAAGAAGCACGCCGGCTCGACGGGGGCAGTGACGTGAGGACCAGAGAACGTTCCGCTGCGGGCGGCGGCAGTAACAGCCGTCAGTCCGGATCCGCGCCCATGCATGGGGCGCCGATGGGCGGAGAGCGGCTGCCGACAGTGTCGCGGGAGCGCAAACCCGCGTTGGCCGCACTGGCCGTGCTGCTCATTCTCGTCGGCGCGCTCGGTGCCACCGTGATGGTCATGCGCGCGGGGAACAAGATCTCGGTCGTGAAGATCGACCAGGACATCCCGGTCGGGGACCGGATTCCCGCCTCCGCGCTCCGCGAGGTCATGGTCTCCGACGACTCCGGGGTCAACTTCGTGCTGTGGAAGCAGCGCGGCGACCTGGAGAAGAACTACCGGGCGTCCACGAACATCGTCAAAGGCTCCGTCCTGGTCAAGGAGATGGTGACGAACAGCAGCGCCCTCCCGGCCGGGAAGTCGCTGGTCGGACTCTCCCTCAAGCAGGGCGTGTTCCCCGACGGTCTCGCCAACGGCCACACCGTCGCCGCGTATCTGGTGGGGAACGACGCGGCCAAGGGGCAGAACGGCTCCTCGGGCGACAGCGGCGGAGCGAGCGCCAACACGCTGATCAGCGACAGCCTGATCATCAAGTCCGTGAAGTCCGACTCCTCCGGGCTCGGTGGCGGCGACACCCTGGTCACCGTGATCGCGGACTCCTCCGTCGCGGGCAAACTCACCCTCGCCGCCGCGGCGAACGAAGTGGCGCTCGTGCTCATGCCCGACAGCAAGAACTGAGCGAGCGGGCGAATACGTCATGGCACTGATCGCAATCGCCGCGGACAAGGGCTCACCAGGCGTCACCACCAGCGCCGTCGCGCTCGCCGCCGTCTGGCCGCGCCGTGTCCTGCTGGCGGAGGCCGACCCGGCGGGCGGCGACCTCGTCTACCGCTCACCCGCCGCGCACGGCGGCATGCTCGACCCCAACACCGGCCTGCTCTCGCTGGCCGCCACCGCCCGACGCGGCCTGGCCGCCGAGCAGTTGTGGGACCACGCCCAGCCGCTGGCCGGCGGACTCGACGTCCTCGTCGGCATCGGCAGCGCCGAACAGGCCGCCGGTCTGTCCGGACTGTGGCCGATGCTCGGCCAGGCGTTCGCCACGCTCGCCGAGTCGCCCAACGGCGCCGCCGACGTGATCGCCGACTGCGGCCGGATCGGCTCCGACTCGCCCACCCTCGACCTCTTCTCGCACGCCGCCCTCGTCCTCCTGGTGGCCCGCACCGAACCCGAACACCTCGCGCGGGTACGGGACAGGGCCGGTGCGCTGTCGGCCAAACTGCACGGCTCGCAGCGCGGCGCCGCCGCCGCGCTCGGCTACCCGCCGATCGGCATCGTGCTCATCACCGACCCCAGCCACAGCGCCCGACAGGCCAGCCAGGTCAACGAGATGCTGGTGGCCTCGCAGATCTCCGCACGGGTCGTCGGCACCCTCGCCCACGACACGGCGGGTGCCGACACCCTCAACGGCCGCCGCCGGGGCCGCCTGGACAAGTCCCTGCTGATCCGCTCGGCCCGGCAGATCACCGCCGACGTACCGCACCGGTACGGAGTGCTCCGATGAGCACCGTCGACCACCAGTTGGTCAAGCGGTTCCGACAGGAGGCGGGCGACCGCATCTCGGAACAGCGCCGACTGGACCAGGTGACCGGCGAACCCGCCATGTCACCCGAGGACGAGCGGCAGTTCGCGCGGGCGATCATCGCGCAGATCCTGGAGGACTACGCCCGCGCCGAGATCAACCTCGGCCGCACCCCGCCCGACGCGCAGGCCGAGGAGGCGTACGCGGCAGCCGTGCACGCCGCGCTCTTCGGCGTCGGCAGGCTCCAGCCGCTGCTCGACGACACCGAGGTCGAGAACATCGACATCAACGGCTGCGACCAGGTCTTCGTCGGCTACTCCGACGGCCGCGAGCTCCAGGTCGAGCCGGTCGCCGAGTCCGACGAGGAGCTCATCGAGCTGATCCAGGTGCTCGGCGCGTACTCCGGCCTGTCCTCGCGCCCCTTCGACTCCGCGAACCCGCAACTCGACCTGCGGCTCCCGGACGGCTCCCGGCTCTCCGCCGTCATGGACGTCACGCGCCGCCCCGCGCTGTCCATCCGCCGCGCCCGCCTCGGCAAGGTCTTCCTCTCCGACCTGGTCGGCAACTACACGCTCACCCCGGAGTTGGGCTCCTTCCTGTCGGCCGCCGTCCTCGCCCGTAAGAACGTGATGATCGCCGGCGCCACCAACGCCGGAAAGACGACGCTGCTGCGCGCGCTGGCCAACGTCATCCCGCCGCACGAGCGCCTGATCACCGTCGAGCGCGCGCTGGAACTCGGCCTCGACCAGTTCCCCGAGATCCACCCCAACGTCGTGGCGTTCGAGGAGCGGCTGCCCAACTCCGAAGGCCAGGGCGCCATTTCGATGGCCGAGCTGGTCCGCCGCTCGCTGCGCATGAACCCCTCGCGCGTCATCGTCGGTGAGGTGCTCGGCGACGAGATCGTCACCATGCTCAACGCGATGTCACAGGGCAACGACGGCTCCCTGTCCACCATTCACGCCAACAGCTCGGCCGAGGTCTTCAACCGCATCTCCACCTACGCACTCCAGGCGCGCGAGCGGCTGCCGGTCGAGGCGTCGCAGATGCTGGTGGCGGGCGCCATCGACTTCGTCGTCTTCGTGCAGCGACGCAACGACTTCCAGCGCGGCGGCACCCTGCGCCGTGTGGTCACCTCCGTCCGTGAGGTGAACGGCGTGGACGGCCGCGTACTGTCCAGCGAGGTGTTTGCCGAGGGGCGGGAGGGCGTGGCACTGCCCCACGCCCCGATCTCCTGCCTCGAGGAACTCCTCGCCAACGGCTACCAGCCCACGGGGGTGTGGCGGTAATGACCGGGATCTTCTCCCTGTCCGTGCTCTACGGACTGCTCGCCGGAGCCGCCGTCGGCGGCGGTATCGCGCTGTTCGTCCTCGCGATGCGCGGCTGGGCGCCCAAGCCCGGTGCGACAGCGCCGGGTGAGTCGTCCGGCGACAAAGCGGCGGAGTTCATGCGCTTCCTGTCGCAGCGCGGCTCGCTCGCCATCGTCGCGGGACTCGTCGTCCTCGGCCTGACCCGCTGGGCCGTCCTCGGTGTCTCCACCGCCGTGCTGGTCTTCACCTGGGACAAGCTCTTCGGCGGCGCGGCGGAGGAACGGGCCGCGATGAAGCGTGTCGAGGCGCTGGCGGCCTGGACCGAGTCGCTGCGCGACACCATCGCGGGCGCCGTCGGCCTCGAACAGGCCATACCCGCCTCGGCCCGCGCCGCCGCACCCGCGCTGCGCGGCCACCTGTCGTCGCTCGTCGACCGCCTCAGGTCGCGTACCCCGCTGCCGGAGGCGCTCCAGCACCTCGCCGACGAGATCAACGACGCGTCGGCCGACATCATCATCGCCGCGCTCATCCTCAACGCCCGTCTGCGCGGACCCGGTCTGCGCGAAGTGCTCGGCGCGCTCGCCAAGTCGGCCCGCGAGGAAGTGGACATGCGGCAGCGCGTGATGGCGCAGCGCGCGAGCACCCGGCGCAGTGTGCAGATCGTCGTCGTGGTGTCCGTGGCCTTCGTGCTGGGCCTGGCCATCTTCAACCGCAGCTTTGTCGAGCCGTACGGCACGGCGATCGGCCAGGCCGTACTCACCTTGGTGTGCGCGCTGTTCGCGGCCGGATTCTGGTGGCTGCGGAAGCTGTCGAACATCGAGACGCCGGACCGGTTCCTGGTCCATGAGCCGGAGCGCGTTTCGGCCGCCGACCGCATCGGAGTGCCGCCCGGCCACGGCGCCCACGCACAGGCGACCCCCGGCCAGCCGCTGCCGGGTCACGGAGCGCCGGGGCACGCCGCACCCGGCCACGCGACGGCACCGGGCCGCGGCGGTGTGCCCGGCCACGGCGGCGTACCGGGCCAGGCCATCCCGGGTCAGGGGGCGGCACGATGAACAACATCCTCTTCACCTGCCTGGTCGGCGCGGCCGTCGGCCTCGGCGTCTTCGTCCTCATCCGGGCGCTCATGCCCGGCAAGCGCAGCGCCGTGCACACGGTGGCGCAGATCGACGCGATGCGCGCCGCGGGCCCGGTCAGCAGCGGACCGGCGCACTCCGCGCCGACCGACTTCAAGGGCCGCGTCGGCCAGCGGGTCGCCACCTTCTACCTCCAGCAGGGCTGGGAGCAGCGCTCGCTCCGCGCCGACCTCGCCGTGCTCGACCGGAGCTGGGAGAACTTCCTGGCCACGAAGATCATCCTGGCCGCGGCCGGTGTGATCTTCGGGCCGTTCCTCTTCGCCGTGATCTGGCAGCTCGGCATGGGCAGCAACCCCGTGATCCCGGTCTGGATGGCCCTGATCTGCGGCGGCGTCTTCTTCCTCCTGCCGGACTTCGAAGTGCGCCGCGACGCCGCCGACAAGCGCAAGGACCTGCGCCGGGTCATCGGCGCCTACCTCGACCTGGTGTCGATGAACCTCGCGGGCGGCCGCGGTCTGCCCGAGGCCCTGATGGCCGCCGCCGAGATCAGCGACGGCTGGGCCCTGACCCGTATCCGCAACTGCCTGGCCGATGCCCGGATCACCGGCACCAGCCAGTGGGTGGCCCTCGGCAGACTCGGCGACGAGCTGGGCGTCGAGGAGTTGAGGGACCTGTCCGTCACACTCGGCCTGGTGGCCGACGACGGCGCGAAGGTCCGCGAGTCGCTCGCCTCGCGCGCCGAGACGATGCGGCACCGGGAACTCGCCGAGATCGAGGGATCCGCGGGCGAGAAGTCCCAGTCCATGCTCGTCGCGCAACTCCTGCTGTGCGCGGGCTTCCTGGTCTTCCTGATCTTTCCCGCCGCGATGCGCGTGTTCCAGGTCTGACCGCCAACGTCTCTGAGCACCACTGTCTCCGATCGTCACCGTCCCTCCTGAGCACCACTGTCATCAAAACGCCGAGCGTCGAGTCGAGAGGACTTGAACCATGAACCGCTTGCCCAAGGTCAGCCATCCGGCTGTCGACTTCCTTCTCACCTTCCTCAAGGGGCGCGTCGAGCGCGCCCGTTCCGAGGGCCTGTCCCGCGGTGCCTCCGCCGTCGAGTGGGTGATCATCTCCGCGGTGGTCGTCACCGTCGTCGGCGTGGTCGCCGTCATCATCAACGGCGCCCTCAAGGGCAAGGCATCGGACGTCGGCAACTGCATCTCGAACACCACGGACAGCAAGACCTGCTGAGGCCGGGACCGATATCCGTGATGGAACGACGAATCGACGCGCTGCACCACGCCGTACGCCGCAGGCTGGACGCCGCCCGCGGCGACAGCGGCGTGGGCAGCCGTACGAGCACGAGAGCGGTAAGCGGCGCGGGGGCGCCTACCGGCGATGACCGCGGGATGACCGCGATCGAGTTCGTCTTCCTCACCCCGGTCCTGTTCTTCATGATCTTCGCGACGGTGCAGTTCGGTCTGTACTCCTTCGCCGACCACGTCGCGCAGGCGGCAGCGCACGCCGGTGCCCGCAAGGCGCGGGCGGAGGCCGACGCCGATCCCGGCGGCTGGTCGGGCAAGGCGACCAGCGCGGCCGAGGACCGTATCGACCAGCTCGGACCGAATCTGCTGGACGGCCGCAAGGTGACGTCCTTGCAGCCGGACGCGGCCACGGTCGGCGTGCGCGTCACGGCCGACGTACCGACCATCTTCCCCGGCTTCCACTTCAAGGTGAACGAGAGTTCCCAGGGGCCGGTGGAGCGCTTCGTACCGGACAACGGGGGCTGATCCGATGCGTACCCGACTGCGAACCGCACTGCGCACCAGACGGGTGGGGGAGCGGGCCGACCGAGGGCTGTCCACCATCGAGGTGGTGATCCTCGCCCCGATCATGATCCTGTTCATCCTAATCCTGGTCGCCTTCGGCCAACTCGTCGACGGCCGGGGCGCTGTGGACGGCGCCGCCAGGGACGCCGCCCGCGCGGGGTCGATCCAGCGCAGTCAGGGCGTCGCCATGTCCGAGGCGATCGCGGCGGCCCGGGCGGACCTCGGCGACACCTGCGTGGCCGGCACCTTGTCGGTGAAGAAGACCAGCGAGGGCTTCGAGGCCGACACCCTCTTCAGGGTCGAGGTGAGCTGCACCATCCGCGGCCTCGCCTCGCTCGGCCTCAAGATCAACAAGACGATCACGTCGACGGCGGCCTCACCGCTCGACCCGTACCGACGGGCGGAGTGACCGATGCACGCGACACGGCACGTCGTACGGCGCCTCGTAGGAAGGGTGGCGCGGAGGGTGGTACGCCGCCCCGACCGCGGCTCCGGCACCGCCGCGATGCTCATCTTCGCCGTGGTGTTCATGGCGCTCGCCGCCTTCGTCGTCGACGGCGGACTGTCGATCTCCAAGCGCGAGCGCGCCGCCGACATAGCCGAGCAGGCGGCCCGTTACGCGGCCCAGGACATCGACGTCGAGGCGCTGCGCAACGCTCCCGCGGGCACCCAGCCCGTGATCAACACCGGGGCCTGCACCGGCAGGGTCAGGAATTTCGCCGAGCAGTCGGGGCTGAGCCCGGCCGACGTCATGGCCTCCTACTGCACCTCCGCCCTGCCCAACCGGGTGGAGGTGACCGTCCAGCTCACGTATGAGCCGATGCTCACCGGTTTCTTCTACGACCACAACATCGTCGTCCACGGTACGGCGGCGGCCGAGTCCGTCACGGGACCGGCCAACTAGTCCGTGACAAGCAGCCCTTAGCAGCATTCGTACAGCACCAGTCGTACAGCACCAGCCGTACAGCACCAGCCGTACAGCACCAGTCGTTCAGCACCAGTCGTTCAGCATCAGCCGTTCAGCATCAGCCGTTCAGCCGAAGCACCAGCCGCTCCAACCGAAGGCAGAGGAAGCAGCCATGGCACGCACGACCGCCACGGGACGTAACCGTACGCAGCAGGGTGGGGCGGCGGCGCGCCCGCCGCGCAGGCACCGTACGTTCGGCGACTTCGTGCGCGCGCTCGGCGCGTTCCTGGCGCTCGCCGTGCTCGTGGTGGGGGTGCCGGGCGCGCTCCTGTACTTCATCGGGTCGCCGTTCCCGCACCACTTCGACTCCGACCTGGTGCAACAGCCCATCACCAGCGAGACGTTCGTCAACACACTTGCCGTGATCGTATGGCTGGCCTGGGCGCAGTTCACGGCGTGCGTGCTGGTCGAGACCAAGGCGGCGGTCTCCGGCGTGGGCATGCCGAGCCGGGTGCCGGGCGCGGGCCCGAGCCAGTTGCTGGCACGGCAGTTGATCGCGGCGCTGCTGCTCGTCGGCGTGAGCACCGCGGGCCTCGTCCCCGGTCTGTCCCAACTCGGCCAGGGCAACCAGCACGAGAGCCAGGCGCGGCCGGGCGTGGCCGCCACCGCGCAGCAGACCCCCGGCCAGCAGCACCAGGCACGTACCGTCAGCGCCGCCGTACCGCATCAGCAGGCCGCCCAGCACGCGGCGGGATCGCACCAGAGCGCGGGTCAGTCGGCGCACAAGGACACCAAGTTCTACCGGATCCAGCCGCCCGAGGGCCGGCACCACGACTCGCTGTGGGAGATCGCGCAGCGCCACCTCGGCGACGGCCGCAGGTACAACGAGATCTACCAGCTCAACAAGGACCGCGTGCAGCCGGACGGCTCCAAGCTGTCGCAGGCCAGCCTCATCCGGCCCGGCTGGGTGATGGAGATGCCCTCCGACGCGCACGGCGGCGACCTCGTGGAGATGCCCGTCGCGGCCACGCACGTCGCGCCCGACGTGCAGCATTACGCCGAGCACGGCGGCGCCAAGGACACCACGGCCGAGGGCGCGCACGCCTCCGCCCAGCACGCGGCGGCCGAGCAGGGCGGCGGCGGGACCGGCGCCCAGGGCGGCGGATCGGGCGGTTCCGGCTCCACCGACAGCGCGTCCGCCGAGACCGGCCCCGGCGGTACGGGCGGCCCCGGCGGTACGGGCACGGGCGGTACGGGCGGGTCCGGCGGTCGCCACGCGGCCGTCACCACCCCGGCCCACGCCGAGACGGCACCCGAGCACGGGCCCACCGCCGCCTTCACCGCGAACTCCTCCTCCCACTCGCACGGCTTCGACCTGTCCGAAGCCCTGATCGCCGCCCCGCTGCTGGCCGCGGGCCTGCTCGCCGCGCTCGGCCGCCGCCGTCGTACGGCCCTGTGGCAGTCGGTCACCGCGGGCGGCCTGCGCACGCCGCGCACCCCCACCGGGCCGCAGGCCGACGCCGCCGACGCGCTGCGCGTGGGCGCCGACCAGGACACCGTCGCCTTCCTCGACCGCGCGCTGCGCGCGCTGTCCGGCCGCCTGGACGCCGAGGGCCTCAAGCTCCCGACCGTCTACGCCGCGTGGCTCACCGACGAGGCCCTGCACCTGCAACTGGCCTGGCCCGAGGGCCAGCCGCCGGCCCCCTGGCAGCTCGGCCAGGACCAGACCTTCTGGCGGCTCGACCGCGCCGACCTCACCGAGGACGCGGACGTGTCGGCGGCGGCCCCGTACCCCGGCCTGGTCGCGCTCGGCACGCTCGACGGCGCGCGGCTGCTGCTCAACCTCGAAGCGGTGCCCGGCATCGTCTCGCTGTCCGGAGCCGCCGCCGACCGCGAGGCCGTACTGGCCTCCGTCGCCTCGGAGTTGGCCACCAACGGCTGGTCGGACCGGATGACCGTCACCCTTGTCGGCTTCGCCGAGGACCTCACGGCCCTCGCCCCCGCCCGCGTCCGGCACCTCGCCGACGTGCCCGAGGTCATCGAGACGATGTCCGCGGAGACCGCGCAGCGGGCGGGCGCCCTGCGTACGGCGGGCCAGGACAGCGTCCTCACCGGCCGCACCGGCCGCGCCCAGCACACCCAATGGGCACCGCACCTCGTCCTGCTCGCCGCCGAGCCCACCGAGGAGGAGGCGAACCGGCTGGCCGAACTCGCCTCCGACGCGGGCCGGCTCGGCATCGGCTACCTCGTCGCCTCCAGCCGTCCCGACATGCCGGGCGCCGCCTGGGAGCTGGAGATCACCTCCGCGGGACGGCTGCTCGCCCCGCTGCTCGGCCTCGACCTCGAAGCGCAGGTGCTGCCCGCCGATCAGTACCAGGCCGTGCTGCGGCTGTTCGCCGAGGCGGGCGGCGAGGACGGCCCCGGATCGGGCCCCGACGCCCCGCCGTTCATGGTGGACCTCTCCGACCAGGGACGGCCCGGCGTGTACGCGCGCCTGCTCGGCTCCTTCGAACTCGTCGGCGTCGACGAGCCGTCCGCCGAGCGCAGCCAGCTCCTCCACGAGGCCCTGGCCCTGCTCCTCCTGCACCGCGAAGGCGTCCACCCTCGCGTCCTGGCCTCCGCGCTCTGGCCGCGCGGCGTCACCGAGGACGTACGCGACGCCCTCGTCCAACGCCTCCGCGACTGGCTCGGCACCGACCCCGGCGGCATCGCCCGGCTCACCATCGACGACACCGGCCGGATCGTCCTCGCGTCCTCCGTCGTCTCCGACTGGGACGTCCTCCAGACCCTCCACCACGAGGCCACCGAGGGCAGCGCCGCCTCCGACCCCACCGCCCGCCGCCGCCTGCTCACCCAGGCCCTCTCGCTGGCCCGCGGCCCGCTCCTCCAGGACCGCACCGCGGGCCGCTACGGCTGGCTCTCCCACGAGATAGTCGACGCCCAACACCCCGTCCTCGTCGCCGAGATCGCCCTCGCGCTCTCCGCCCTCCACCTCGACGCGGCCAAGCCGAAGGCGGCCGTCGCGGCCATCGAGACGGCCCTGGTCGTCTCCCCCAACGACGAGCGCCTCTGGCTCGAACTCCTCCGCGCCACCCAGGCCACCGGCGACCCCGCCCGCCTCCAGGCCGCCGCCAACTCCCTCATCGCCCGCAGCGACTCCCTCAGCGGCCCCAGCCGCGGCCTCCCGCCCCGCGTCGAAGCCCTCCTGGACGAACTGCTCCCCGAATGGCGCGGCAGCATCGCCAACTGACCCTCGGAAGGCACTGCCTTACGCGCCGCGCGCCGTCAAATCCGATTCACCCGTAACCCCGAGGCGGATCGGGGTCGTTGTCAGTCCGTAGGTAACGGCATATGACGGCGACAACGAGGGTGGTCGGGGTACGAGGATGGCGGACCTCAAGGTGACGGATCAGGTGCTCGCCGATTCGGAGCGGCTGTTGACGAAGCTGCACTTCGAGTTCAAATGCATCAAGGCCCATCGGGACGACCTGCACCACATCTGGGGGTCGGGCGCGGTGGCGGGCGCGATGGACGCGTTCGTCAACAACTGGGCCTGGTACCGCAAGAAGCTCGTCGGCGGCATCGAGTCCGTCGGCGGACTCGTCGGCGCGGCCCGCGAGACGTTCAAGCAGACCGACGAACACCTCGCCAAGAGCGGCTGACCCCCGTGGCGACGACCACCAGGCCGCGCCCGCGCGACTGGCACCCTCTCACCGACACCGATCCCACCCCCGGTGACCCCGAGTCCATCCGCGACGAGGTCGCCCACATGAAGCACCTCGCGGGCATGCTCAGAGCCGAGGCCGCCGACCTCAAGGTCATCGGCACCGGCGACGGCCTCAAGGGCCGTTACGCCGCCAAACTCCGCGACGAAGCCCGCGAACTGGAAGTCCACCTCCGCGAGACCGCCGGCCGCTACGAACGCGTCCACGGCCATCTCACCGCCTGGGCCGCCGAATTGGAGGCCATCCAGTCCGACGCCGACCGCATCCTGCGAGGCGCGCGCGCCGACGCCGAGACGGCTCCCCCTGAGGATGCCGAATCTGCCTCGGGCGACGACCCGCTCGCCAAGTACCGCCGCTCCCTGACCAGGGTCGAGGCCCATCGTGACGAGCGGGCCTCGCACTACGCGGCGCGTATCCGGCACGAGATCAACGACAAGATCAAGGACAGTTGGTGGGAGCGGCGCAAGAACGAGATTGACGGGGTGAAGGGGGCGATTTCGCTTGTCGCGGACGTGATGAGCTGGGTCGCCACCGTCATCGCGATCGTCGCGATCTTCACCACCCCCGCCGGTTGGATCGCAGGTCTCGCCGTCTGGCTCGCGGTCGGCGTCCTAGCGGGACACATCGCCCTCGCCGCCGCAGGCGACTGCTCCTGGCTCGACGTCGGCATGGACATCTTCGGCCTGCTGACGATGGGCATCGGGGGCGCCGCCCTGAACGGTCTCAAAGACGTACGTGCCGCGACGAAGCTCGCGGCTCAAGCCGCTGCCGACGAGCGGGCCGCCGTCACCGCCACGCGGGCCTCCCGGTCCGTTCTCGACCGCTCGTCCGCCACCGTCAACCGTCGCGGCTCCACAGCAGCGGCGCGTGCCAGGGCCCGCCACGTCCGCAACATCGCCAAAGCCGCAGCCGAGCGGGCCGGTCGCAACGCGGCCGTGGAGGAGGCTGCCACCCCGATGGCTGAGGCTTCCCAACGAGAGGCGGTGCTTGTCGGAGGCGACCGCGAGACGGCGAATCTCTACAAAGACGTGGTCCGGATGCGGTCCGCGTATCCGGAGAGTGCCGCTGTGCAGCGGGCCAGCCAGGGGGCTGAGGGCTACAAGGGCACGTTCCAGGGGACGTGGATTGCGGCCACCGCCGTGGACGGTGCGGATAAAGCCGTTGGTGACAGCGACGCCCTGCCGGAGAAGCCGGACTACGGTCCGTACGGAGCCTTCAAGGATCGGTATACGAGAGAGGTTGGCTCGGCATGGTGACTGTGCCGCGCGGGATGACGAGGTCCACGTGTTCTACGTGAGCAACGCGAATGGCGATCCTGTCCTGGCACGTAGCGACAGGTTGATTCGGACTGGAGGCGTGGTGCCGTTTGCTGGGCTTGGCCTGTTAGCCGTCACAGCGCCGCTACTTCGCCCGAGCAGGTTCACCTTCATCGTCGAGACGTTGTCGCTGTCGGCTACAGGACAACTATTCGTGTGGTGCGGCATGTTCGGCCTGTTCCGCATTCGCGGCTGGGCCTCCGGCGTGCTCGCCTATATCTGGCTCGGAGCCATGTTCAACGCCTTGGCGGTCGCGTCGACCGGCATCGTCTACCTCGCGCCCATCCCCTTACTGGCTCCAGCCACCGCCTGGCTTGCCAAAGTGCGGCTTCGCCGCAAACCCCCGGCGGAGGCGGCCCCGTGACCGCAGAGGCCACCCCCGTCGGGTACACCCTCGTGCTGCCCCCGGGCTGGGCCCGGATCCCTCTGCGCGCGGGCACCGCGACGGCGTTGGACGAGAAGGTGTTTCGGGGGATCGAGCGGATTCCGGCGGGGGTGCCGAGGGATGAGGGGATGGCGTTTCGGGCGGAGGTGCGCCGGAGGGTGGAGGGGATGGCGCGGGAGGCGAGGGCGGGGGGTGGGCTGGACCTGTATGTGCCGGTGAAGGCGCGGGCGGGGCTGGTGGTGGGGGCGTCGTTCGTGGTCGCCGAGGTGGCGGGTGAGTGGGCGGGGGAGGAGACGGGGGCGGAGGCCGTGTTGGGGCGGCTGGTGGGGGAGGAGCGGGGCGGGGCGCCAGGGGAAGTGCGGGAGGTCGCGGGGACGTTGGGCGTGCGGTGGGAGTACGTGGAGCCGCCGGCCCTCCGCGAGAGCGAACCGGTGGAGACGTATGCGCGGCATGTCGACTACGTCGTCCCCGTGCCGAGGCAGGGCGCGGGGCGGTGGCTCGCGGTGGCGTTCTCGACGGTCGGGGACGGGGATCCGGGCAGCGAATTCACCAGGGCGCTGGCCGAGTTGTTCGACGCGCTGATGACGACGTTCCGTTGGAGCTACGCGTGAGCGGGAGCCGGCTGGACGCCCGGCGGGTGGACGGTTCGCGGTGGGTGTGGGTGCCGACGCGGTGGCCGGTGCCGGGGAGCGAGGGGGAGTTCCCGGACGCCGCCGCGTACGCGCGGGTGATGGCCGAGGCGCACTGGGAGGACAGCGCCTTGACGCCGGGCCCCGGCGAGGTACGGGAGTTGGCCGAGGCGCTGACGTACGGGATGGAGCGGTATCCGCGCGTCTATCCGGGGTACGGGCTGCACTTCCACCTGGACGGCCCGCGCGGGAATCCGCTGGCCGTGTACTGGGCGGAGTTCGACATCGAGGGCGAACTGCCCGGCGAATTGCGGGAGCTCACCCACGCGGACGCGGAGTACGCCGTGGAGCCGCCGATCGTCGAGGACTTCGGCAGTGAGCACTTGGGCACCGGCATCCGCGTGATGCGCTACTTCGTCGACCCGGACGACAACGGCATCACCATCGGCCTCCGTTACGCGTGGCGCGTGCCCGAGCACGGTGCGGACGTGCTGGTGATGACGGCTGCGCCCGATCCGGGGCGGGTGCTCCGGGCGATGGACGACATCGACGCCTTCGCGCGGGCCCTGCACTTCGGCCCCTGACGTCACCGGCTACGCGCTCCGCGCCCGTAGCGCCGTCTTCTTGGCCTGGTTGCCGCACACGTCCATGGAGCACCAGCGCCGCGTCCCCGGACGGGACTGGTCGAGGAAGACGGCGCCGCAGGTCGGGGAGGCGCAGGGACGCAGGCGCGGCAGCAGTTCGGGGGTGGCGGCGAGGTCGAGGGCGTCGCGGGCGATCAGGGCGAGGGTCGCGGTGAGGGGGTCGTCCGCGTGCCACTGGAGGTCGCCGGAGGGGGCGAGTCGGGGGGCGGGGACGGCGTGGGCGGCGGCGCGGTTGAGCCGGGTACGGGCGGTGTCGCCGAGGCCGGAGCCGGGGGCCGCGCCGGGTTCCCTGCCGGGGGCCATGGCGGCGCTGACCAGCGCGTGGACCGCCTCGCGCAAGGCGCGGGCCTCGCGCAGCCGGGCGGGTGTGGGCGGGGTGGCGGGTACGTCGGCGCAGGGGCCGCACTGCCGTACCCAGGCGATCAGCGCCTCCGGATCGGCCAGCTCCTCGGTGACCGCGGGCGTGCCCCGGTAGCGCAGTGTCCGCAGGTAGTCGAGGCACAGCCGCCCGGCGCCCTCGCGGAAACGCCGCTGAGCACGGCCGCCGTCGAGGGCCGGGGCGTAGGCGTCGATGCCGTTCGCGGTCATACGGGCCACTCTACCGGGGAACCGGTTTAACTGGTACCTTCGGAACTGGTTAAACCGGTTTCCACTTCGACGAGGTATCGATGTCCCAGCCGTCGTCCGACGCACCGTCCCCAGGGCCCGAACCCGTGCACATACCCGCGTCCGGACCAGCCGCCGCAGGGCCCGGACACGCAGTCGGCGCCACACCGGTCCCCGTGCCGGGCCCGCCCCGCCGCCTCATCGTCCTGCTCGCCGTCGCCTGCGGCCTGACCGTCGCCAACCTCTACTACGCGCAGCCGCTGCTCAGCGAGCTGCGCCAGGCGTTCGGGATCGGCGCGGTCGCCGCGGGCAGCCTCGTCACCGTCTCCCAACTCGGTTACGCCGCCGGCCTGCTGCTCATCGTCCCGCTCGGCGACGTCATCGAGAAGCGCCGCCTCGCCACCGTCCTGCTCGCTCTCACCATCGCCGGTCTGGTGCTGGCCGGTCTCGCACCGGGCTTCGCCGTCCTGCTCGCCGCGCTGCTGATCGTCGGCACGACGCTCGTCGTCGCCCAGATCCTCGTGCCCTTCGCCGCCGACCTCGCGCCGGACGAGAGCCGCGGCAAGGTCGTCGGGCAGGTGATGAGCGGCCTGCTGACCGGCATCCTGCTGTCCCGTACCTTCGGCAGCCTGCTGGCGGACGCGACCAGTTGGCGGGTCGTCTACCTGACCTCGGCCGGGCTGATGACCGTACTGACCCTGGTACTGCGCAGGTCCCTGCCGCGCCGCGCTCCCGGAGCCGACGCTGCCACGCTGTCGTACGGGCTCCTGCTGCGCTCCACCGCCCGCCTGCTGCGCGTCCATCCGGCGCTGCGGCGCAGGGCGCTGTACCAGGCCGCGATGTTCGGCGCCTTCAGCGTCTTCTGGACCACCATCTCCTTCGTTCTGACCAGCGATCCCTTCAACTACAGCCAGTGGCAGGTCGGCCTCTTCGCGCTCGCGGGCGCGGGCGGCGCACTGGTGGCACCGCTCGCCGGACGCTGGGCCGACCGCGGCCTGGTCCGGCCGATGACGGCCGTCGCCTTCGTCACCGCGGCCCTGGCCTTCGGTCTCGCCGGGGTGGGACGGCACAGCGTCATCGCGCTCGGCGCCGCCGCGGTGCTCCTCGACATGGCCGTGCAGACCACCCTGATCCTCGGCCAGCAGGTGATCTACCGGCTCGACGGCCAGGCCAGGTCCCGGCTCAACAGCGCCTTCATGGCCACCTTCTTCGTCGGCGGCGCGGTCGGCTCACAGGCCGGTTCCTACGCCTACCACGCCGGTGGCTGGACCTCGGTGGCCCTGCTCGGCGCCGCCCTGCCCGCCCTCGCGCTGCTCTACTGGATCGCGGAATGGCGCGGCCCGCGGCGCCGCGCCGACCGAGCGGACGGCATCGACACGGCCGGCACCGCCGACAGGAAAAGCAGCACAGGCCGGACAGGCAAGGACGGCAGCACAGGCTGGGCAGGCAAGGACGGCAGCACAGGCCGGGCAGGCAAGGACGGCACCGCCCTCAACGACCACCTGCCACCGGCCCCGTCCGTCACGCCTTCGCCACCACCCCCAGGATCTCCGGAAGACGATCGAGCAGCCGCGGAGCGGTGAACCGCAGCGAGACCGCCGCGACCGCGAGCCCGTACAGCGCGCCCACCGGGAGCACCACCCACAGCAGCGAATGGAGATCGTTGAAGTGGAGGGCGAGGGTCAGCGCGATCACCGGTAGCGACAGGGCCGCGCCGCTGAAGGTGCCGCCGACGACGTTCAGCGCGACGAGACCGCCCTGGCCGGGCGCCGCGTTGGCGAACGGGTTGTCCTGCGGGAGCGCGTACGGGTAGCGGACGCTCGCGTAACTGCCGGTCGCGATGAGCGCGCCCAGGAAGGCGAAGGACAGCCCCAGCGTCTCGGGCAGCGCCGACACCCGGTGGAGCAGCAGCGCCGCGCCGGTGGTGACGACGGTGACGTACGGCACGGCGATGGCGGCCAACGTCAGCGCCCGGCCGCGCAGTTCGAGCGCCGCGTCCCTGCGGGTGGTGATCGTCGCCGACACCGTCCAGAAGGCGGAGCCGTCCATGCCGAACTGGTTGTACATCTGCATGCCGAGCAGCCCCGCCGCCCACAGGCACTGGTAGACGGTGCCGTGCTGTACCACCGCGACCAGCGGCAGCAGCAGCCCGACGGCCAGCCCGGTCGCCCACGCCGCCTTCGACCTCGGGTCGCGCCACAGGTACCGGAACTGCCGCTCCATCACCGTGGCCGTCCGGCCGCCCACCAGCCGCCCGGGCAGCAGCCGGGCCGGCAGCGAAGGGCCCACCGCCGCCCCGCCCCGCGCCTTCGACCCCTCGCGCTCCGGCGCCGCCTGGAGCGTGGACGCGTCGGGCGAGACCATCAGCCGGTGCAGGCTGGCGTGCCACCAGCGCAGGACCAGCGCCAGCACGGCGACGGTGAGGGCCAGTTGCACGACGGCCAGGCCGTACGACCCGCGCGCCGTCGACCGCACCGCGTCCACGGCGGGCGCGGGCGGAATCCAGCGCAGTACGGACGCCACCGAGGTCGCCCGGTGCAGACCGCCGTCGGACGACAGCGAGTTGACGCCGAGGTTGACGAGCTGGGCACCCACCGCCACGAACAGACCGCTGAGCAGGGCCAGGTCGCGGCCCTTGCGGCTGGTCAGCAGCCGGGTGTTGGCGGCGGCCACCGCCCGCGACAGCGCCACGCACAGCAGCAGCGTCAGGGCCACGGCCACGACAGCGACGACCCACGCGGCCCCGCCGTGCGCGACCGCGACGACCGCACCGGTCGACACCAGCAGTGTGAAGAGCGGACCGACGCCGATCAGCGACGACACCAATAGCGCCGTTATCAGCGGGCGCGGCCGTAGCGGCAGCATCGCCAGCCGGGTCGGGTCGAGCGTGTCGTCGCCGCCGAAGAAGAACAGCGGCATGATCGCCCAGCCCACGACCAGGACGACGGTCACGGTGACGGCGGCGGACGGTGCGTAGTGGTTGTTCCGCAGCGCGACCATTCCGGCGCCCATGCCGAGCGCGTACAGCATCGCGAAGGCGACGCCGAGGGACCAGCCGACCGTACGGCCGGTGGACCGGCGCAGGCCGTTGCGGAAGAGGGTGAGCTTGAGCCGTACGAAGACCGGCGTGAGCGAGGAACCGCGACCGGGCGCGGTCGGCGGCGCGGGAGCGGCGAGCGGGGTGGTGGCCGAGGTGGTCATCACTTGCCGCCGCTCAGCCAGTCGAGCGCCTGCCCGTCGCGCCGGTCGGCGCCCACCAGCGACAAGAAGGCGTCCTGGAGCGAGGGAGCGGTGCCGCGCACCTCGGCGAGCGGGCCGCGCGCCACGATCTTGCCCGCGGCCATGACCGCGACCCAGTCGCACAGGCTCTCCACCAGTTCCATCACGTGCGAGGAGAAGACGACCGTGCCGCCCGACTCCGTATAGCGCTCCAGCACACCGCGGATGACCTGCGCGGACACCGGGTCGACGCCCTCGAACGGCTCGTCGAGGAAGAGGACTTCGGGATTGTGCAGCAGGGCGGCGGCCAGGCCGATCTTCTTCCGCATACCGGTGGAGTAGTCGACGACCAGCTTGTTCTGCGCGGCCGACAGGTCCAGGACGTCGAGGAGCTGACCGGCGCGCTTGTCGACCTCGTCGCCCGGCAGACCGCGCAACCGGCCCGTGTAACCGAGCAGTTCACGCCCCGACAGCCGCTCGAACAGCCGCAGACCCTCCGGCAGCACGCCGATCCTGGACTTCACGCCGACCGGGTCCGTCCACACGTCGTGGCCCACGATCCGCACACTGCCGTCGTCCGGCCGCAGCAGGCCGGTGATCATGGACAGCGAGGTCGTCTTCCCCGCCCCGTTCGGCCCCACCAGGCCGATGAAGCGGCCCGCGGGCAGCTCCAGATCGATCCCGGCCACGGCCACTTGCTCGCCGAACCGCTTCCACAGCCCGCGCACACGCACAGCGACCGGATCGGTGTCTCCGGCCGCCTCGGACACCTCCTCGGCGGTCCTCCCGTACGGCACCGGCCGGTACGGCGTCAGCTTCCGCTGCGACTCCTGCTCCCCCTGCGACCTCTGCGGCTCCGACATGGCGGCACCTCTCCCCGTCTCGCGCCCCTGCCCCCGGCGCGCCGCTGGTCGGACGACGCGCGAAGGTCTACGTCCGACAACCCTAGACGCGACCACTGACAGTGACCGAAGGGCTCGGGAGCGTGAGCCTCCGCGCAGGGGTCAGCGGCCCCTCGCGGCCGCCAACTCCCGCCCGCACGCGTACGCCAGCGGACTCAGCAGCTCCTCGACGTCCGGCAGCCACCGGTTCAGGGCGGTCGGCTGCCGCGCCCACTGCACCGAGGCGCCCGGCCCCGTCCGCGTCGGCGGCGCGGCGATCCAGTCGCCCTCGCCGCGCACCCGCAGGTCGAGCGAGCCGGGCGCCCAGCCCAACTTCCGCAGCAGATCGGGCACCTTGACGGTGGCGCCGGGCAGGACGAAGAAGACCAGCCTGCGGTCGGGCGTGCAGATCACCGGGCCCAGCGGCAGATCCATCCGCTCCATCCTGGCCAGCGCCAGGCACCCCGCCACCTCCGGCACGTCGACCGCGTCGAACGTACGGCCCGTCGGCAACAGGACCGAGGCGCGCGGCTGCTTGCCCCACATGCGCCGTACCGCGTCGGCGCTGCCGCTGGCGTGCGCCGCCCAGTCGGGCCGGGTCGGGTGGGCGCCGGGAGCAGGGCAGGTGGGAGACGCGCAGGAGCACAGCGCGGGGCCGCCCGTGTCGTCCTCGATCCAGGAGCCGGGGAGCACGTCCCAGTGCCGCTCCTGCGCGTATCGGACGGCCGTGTCGAGAAGTTGGGCGGTGAGCTGCCGCGGTGCTCCGATGGTGTCTTCCACGCGCTGCACAACTTCCCTCATCAGCGTGAGTTACGGGGGCCGGCCCCTCGGCTCATGGCGGGCGCACTGGTGCACGCCCGGGGGCGCGTGCGCGATCCGGGCCCGTATTCGGGTAGTCACTTGGGGTCCGCGTGTCGTTCCGCTCGTTCCGCTAAAGGCGAAAACGACATGAAATGCCGCTCTAACAGGGCATTTTTCGGTGATGAGATGGGCACCTGTCACCAGGACGAGGTACGCATCGTCGAAGTGGGGGAATTGATGGCCGCACGACCGCTCGTGGCTCGGCAACCGAACGAACGGCTTCAGGCACTTATCCAGGAGGCCGGCTGCTCCAACGCCGGGCTCGCCCGCAGGGTCAACATGTGCGGCGCCGAACACGGCCTCGACCTGCGGTACGACAAGACGTCCGTGGCCCGCTGGCTGCGGGGTCAGCAGCCGCGCGGCCGGGCCCCGGCCATCATCGCCGAGGCGATCGGCCGCAAGCTGGGACGCGCCGTGTCCATCGACGAGATCGGCATGGCCAACGGCAAGAACCTGGCCACCGGCATAGGTCTGCACTTCGCGCCGACCGTCCTCGGCGCGATCGAGCAGGTCTGCGAGCTGTGGCGCAGCGACGTCGGCCGCCGCGACTTCCTCACCGGCTCCACGGTCGCCGCCTCCGCCCTCGTCGAGCCCAGCCGCGACTGGCTGATCACCCGCCCCGACCAGGGCGTCGCCCGCAACGGCGGTGCCAGGGTGGGCATGTCGGACGTCGAGGCCGTCAAGGCGACGACGCAGGCGCTCACCGACCTGGACCACCGCTTCGGCAGCGGACACGTCCGCCCGGTCGTCGTCCACTACCTCAACAGCGTGGTGTCCGGGTTACTCGCGGGCACCTACCGCGACCAGGTCGGCAGGGAACTCTTCGGCGCCGTCGCGCGGTTGACCGAACTGGCGGGCTACATGGCCGTCGACACCGGACAGCCCGGACTCGCCCAGCGCTACTACATCCAGGCGCTGCGCCTGGCCCAGGCGGCGGGCGACCGCGGCTACGGCGGCTACATCCTCGCGGCCAGCATGAGCCACCTCGCCGCCTCGCTCGGCAACCCGCGCGAGATCGCCCAACTCGCCCGCGCGGCACAGGAAGGCGCCCGCGGCCAGGTGACACCCACGGCGGAGGCGATGTTCTACGCCGCGGAGGCCCGCGGCCACGCGCTGCTCGGCGACGCCCGCACCTTCGCCACCGTGGCCAACCTCGCGGTCGAGTCCATGGAACACTCCCGGCCCGACGACGACCCGCCCTGGATCGCCCACTTCGACCACGCCTACCTCGCCGACGAACTGGCGCACTGTCACCGCGACCTCGGCCAGGCCGCGCCCGCCGCGCGCCGCGCGGAGGAAGCGCTCGCCGCGCACCCCGAATCGCGCACCAGGCGCCGTGCCATCGACATGCTGCTGCTCGCCGACGCCCAGGTGCAGCAGCGCGAACTGGAAGAGGCCTGCAACACGGGCACCCGCGCCGTCACCCTTCTGTCCGGTCTGCGCTCCAACCGCGGCGCGGAGTACCTGGACGACTTCCGCCGCCGCCTGGAGCCCTACGCGGCCGAGCCCGTGGTCCGCGAGTTCGGCGCCCGTCTGGAGGAACAGGACGCCGCATAGCGGACCATCACCGAATCGTTACGCGACCGACACCGCGTCCCCGCGCGGTGGCCAAAGCGCTGGAGAGACCTTGCGGGAACGGGCCCGGTACGCCCGGTACTTCCGCCCTCTCGGTGTGTCATGACGTTCACTCGTTCGGGTACGTGGTTGATGGTCCGGTTAACCCGGTAGCGTTGGCGGATGGTTCGGAAGGATCCGGCAACGGACGACAGGGCATAGGCGGGAGTCAGCGGCGATGCACACCGACGGACGCGGCGAGGAGACGCCTGAGGCGTACCGGGGCGTCGTGGTGCCCGCGGGGCGGCAGCAGCCGCCCTACGGGGAACATGTGCAGCCGGCCGGCGGCTCCCCCTGGGGCGAGCCTGCCCCGCTGCCCGAGCCCGCCGACGCCACCCAGATGCTGCCGCCGTATCCCGGGAGCATGCCGCCGCCCGCCGTCCCGGTGGCCGACGCCACGCAGATGCTGCCCCCGTACCCCGGCGGCGACCCCGGTATGCCGATGGCCGCGGCGAGCCAGGGGCCGGGCCCCGTACCGCCGCTGCCGCCCGTACCGCCGCAGGCACCGCCCACGGCCCCGCAGCAGCAGGCCGCCGACGCCACCCAGGCGCTGCCGCTGTCGATCTTCCAGGACCGCGACCAGCAGGAACAGCAGCCGCAGTACGGCGGCCCGCAGTCCCCGCCCCCGCAGCAGTCGTACGAGCAGTCCTATGAGCAGCCTTACGACGGCTACGGGCAGCAGGGGTACGACCAGCAGCAGTCGTACGGCGGCCAGCAGCAGTACGGCCAGCAGTCGTACGACCAAGGTCAGGGCCAGGGTCAGGGCCAAGGTCAGGGTCAGGGCCGGGGCGGCGGGTACGAGGAGCAGCCCCAGACGGGGCCGCAGCACGACAGCGACTACGACCACCTGTTCCGCAGCGACGTGCCCGGCCCGGAACCGCTGCGCCAGCGGATCATCCAGCCGCCGTCCCAGCAACAGCAACAGAAGCAGTACGGGCAGCAGCAGGGCGGCATGGGCCAGCCCCCGCAGCAGCCGTACGACCCCGGTTACGGCTACGACGGCGGGCACGGTCAGGACGACGGTCCGCGCCGCAGGCTGTCGCCCCTCATGGTGATCGGCATCGTCGTCGCCGGGTGCGTCGTCGCGGGCCTCGTGGTCGGCGGGCTGTTGAACAAGGGCGGCGACGCCAAGACGGACAACACCGCGTCGAAGAGCGGCACCCCGGCGTCCTCCGCGCCGAGCGCGTCCGCGAGCGGCAGCACCGACTCCGCGGCCGACGACGCCGTCAAGCAGCAGGCGCAGGGCCTCGACGCGCTGCTGAAGACCAGCGGCAACAGCCGCAGCTCCGTGGTGAGCGCGGTCGAGTCGATCAAGAACTGCAAGAATCTCGGGCCCGCCGCCGCCGACCTGCGGTCCGCCGCCACCCAGCGCACCGGCCTGGTCACCCAGCTCGGCGGCCTGTCGGTGGACAAGCTGCCCAACCACGCCGACCTGACCGAAGCCCTCACCAAGGCGTGGCAGGCGTCGGCCGCCGCGGACGGCCACTACGCGAACTGGGCCGACCAGGCCGCGCACAACCACAGCGTCTGCAAGGGCGGCCACGCCCGCAGCACCGGCGAGGCCCAGGACGGCAACCGCGAGAGCGGCACCGCCACCGAGCAGAAGAAGCGCGCGGTCCGGCTGTGGAACGCCATAGCGAAGCAGTACGGGCTCACCGAGCGGCAGTACAGCCAGCTCTGAGCCGGGGCCGTTGGTGGACGGGGCCACGCGCGTATACGCGTCACCGCGCGTTTCCTTGCGCGCCTGTGCGCTCCCGTGCGCTTATATGCGTGCGTATGCGGACGGACGGTGACGGACCCGACACGTCCGCGCCCGACCGATGAATCCGCGCCGACGCTGGAGTCTTCCTCTCGACCGCACCATGCGAGAGGTGGACCGATGACGCATCCCACGAACAGTTCCACGACCGATCCGGCGGCGGGCCTGCGCGGCGTCCTGGAGCCGTACATCGACAACGGCACGATTCCGGGTGCGGTGGGTCTGGTGGCGCGCGGCGACCGGGTGGAGGTCGCAGCGGTCGGTTCCGCGCACCTTGAGGGCGCCGTGCCGATGGCCAGGGACGCGATCTTCCGGATCGCCTCCGTCAGTAAACCGATCACCGCCGCCGCCGTGATGATGCTCGTCGACGACGGCCGGATCGCGCTGGACGACCCCATCGCGACCTGGCTGCCGGAACTGGCCGCGCCGGTCGTCGTCCGCACCCCGGACGCCCCGGTCGACGACGTGGTCCCGGCCGCCCGGCCGGTCACCGTGGCCGACGTGCTCACCTTCAGGGCCGGGTACGGCATGCCCAGCGACTTCTCACTCCCCGCCCTGCAACCGCTGTTCACCGAGCTGAAGCAGGGTCCGGCGCGGCTGTCGGGCTTCGCGGGCCCCGACGACTGGCTGGCGGCGCTGGCCCGTATCCCGATGCTCCACCAGCCGGGAGACGCCTGGCTGTACAACACCGGCTCGGACATCCAGGGCGCGTTGATCGCCCGGGTCTCGGGCCGCTCCTTCGCCGAGTTCCTCGCCGAGCGGATCTTCGAACCGCTCGGCATGGCCGACACCGGCTTCACCGTGGCCGCGACCGCGCTCGACCGGCTGACCAGCGCCTACGGGACGGGCGCGGACGGCGGTATCGAACTGTCGGACCCGCCGGGCGAGGAGTGGACCAAGGCGCCCGGTTTCACCTCGGGCGCGGGCGGCCTCGTCTCGACCGTCGACGACTGGTTCGCCTTCGCCCGCATGCTGCTCGCCGAGGGGACCGTGGACGGCCGCAGGCTGCTGTCCGCGCGGTCGGTACGGATGATGGCCACCGACCACCTGACGCGGTCCCAGCGCGACGCGAGCGAGCTGTTCCTCGAAGGCCAGGGGTGGGGCTTCGGCGGCTCGGTGGACGTCGCGGAGACCGACCCCTGGAACGTCCTCGGCCGCTACGGCTGGGTCGGCGGCAGCGGCACCACGGCGCACATCACGCCCTCGACCGGCGCTGTCAGCATCCTCTTCACGCAGCGCTCGATGACCGGCCCGACGCCGCCCCAGGTGATGCGGGACTTCTGGCGGTACGCGGCGGGGGTGTGAGGGCGCGTCCTGGACACGCCCTAGGGGTCGTACGGGCCGCTCGTGGGCGCTCAGTTCTGCGCGGACGAGTTCTGCCGGAGCGTCTTGGTCAGGTCCACGAAGCCCGGCCGCGCCAGCACGAGCCGCCCGTCGCGTACCACCTGATAAGTGACCTTGGAGTTCACCATCCGGGAGTGGCTCGGGATGCCCAGCAGATCGGTCTGCGTCCAGCCGAGATTCGGGGTGAGGCCGCCGGTCGACAGGTGGGTCGTGGTGTCCATCGCGCGGTGCAGATTGTCCGCGTTCACGCTGACCTTCTCGTCCATCGCCCGCACCACCTTGGCGAAGACGGTGTACGCGACCCAGGTGGTCTGCACCCCGGGGTCGGCGACGTCGATCCGGTCGTCGCCGAACGCGTACTTCTTCACCACCGACTTCATCTCGGCCCACTTGGCGTCGGACGCGGGCGGGTACCAGCCGGTCACGTACGCGTTCTCCAGCGGGCTGCCCGCGCCGCCGGTCGAGTCCACCACCGACTGCTGCACGCTGCCGAGCACCGAGGACAGCCGCACTTTCGGCTGCTCCTCGCCGACCCGGCGCAGGGAGTCGAAGAAGGTGCTGGTGCGGTCGCCGAGCACCGCGGAGACGCAGGTGGACGGCTTGTTGCTGCCGACCGCGGCGGTGGCGATGTCGGTGTAGTCGTTGGAGTCGTCGGCCGTGAGCATGTCGCGCGCGGGCGGCCGGCCGCCGCTCTTGAGCCCCTGGTCGAGGAAGATCGGGAACTGGTCACCGGTGATCGTGTCGGGCCGCACCAGATTGACCTTCTTGCACAGGTCCGCCAACTGCCGTCCGCTGCCCGCCAGCAGCGCGGGCAGACCGCCGTTGACCGGGTACGACAGCAGGCTCTGGAACTCGTCGGCGGTGATGCCGTAGCCGCCGATGTACGGGATGCCGTTCGACTCCAGGGCGGTGGTGAAACTGCCGCCCTCTTCGCTGTAGGAACCGACAACCGCGACCGCGCCCGCCTTCGCCGCCTGCTGCGCGCAGTCCGTGACGGCGACCGCGTCATGGCGTTCGTTGCAGGTCAGCACCTTCAATTTGCGGCCGTTGAGACCGCCCTGCTCGTTGGTGTACTTCTCGAATGCCTGCGCCATGGCGAGCATTCCCGGCATATTGGTCGATTTCGTGTCGACCGGCGCCCACGTCATCACGACGAGCGGTCCCGTGGAGCCGCCCGAACCTCCGGGAAGCACACCGCACCCGCTGAGCAGCGCACTTGTGGCCAGCAGCGCGACGGCAGCCGTGCGGACCCTGCGGATACGCCGTTCCCTCATGTCATGCGAAGATTCCGGCCCGCGCCCAACGCCGGGGTGACCGCAAGCGAACGGACGGTCACTATCAGGTGAATTACGGGTGGCGTCGGTGGAGAACGTACGATGCGCCATTGTGCAAGGTTCGGAGAAGTCTTCCCGTCGCGGCCGTCACTCCTCCACGATGGGGGGCATGCCGCTCAATGACATGCCCTGGTGGCGCTGGCGCAGCAATGTGCGCTCCGCGCTGCACATGATCAGCGACCCGGTGTTCCAGCGGGAGGTCTGGCAGACCGGCCGCGAGGGATACGGGGACGTCACGGACGCCGTGTACCGGCTCGTCGAGGACACCTGGCTCGACAACTGGTCCGCCGAGAAGTACGTGGGCACGATCTTCCGCGACTCGCAGGAGGCCGCGCTCGTCGACGTCGCCGTGCTGCGCGTCCTCAAAATCCTGCACCAGGTGGGTGCCGACGCACCTGTCGCCGCCTATCTCGACCACCACGCCTGGCCGGAGGCGGTCCGCGCCGCCCGCGACGCCCACATACGGATGTCCGCCGCCGACGGCGACGACCCGGACACGCCGCCGCGCTCGCTGGAGGTGCTGGCGATCTACATACGGTCGGCGTGACCGTTGGATGTTCGTACGTCCCCGGGCCGCACCTGGTGCGTGTTTTCCGGTGGCACCTGTTTTTCCCCGCGCCACCTGGCGCGCGATATTCGCGGCTTCCGCTTGACGGACACTCCGACCTGAGGGGGTCGGTTTGTGCGAGGCTGACGGCGTGACCGAACAGCAGCCGCCGCAGCCAGACCCGCAGTACGTCCTCACCCTGTCCTGCCCGGACAAACAGGGCATCGTGCACGCGGTCTCCAGCTATCTCTTCATGACCGGTTGCAACATCGTCGACAGCCAGCAGTTCGGCGACCAGGACACCGGCCTGTTCTTCATGCGGGTGCACTTCTCGGCCGAGCAGGCGGTGACCGTGGACAAGCTGCGCGCCAGCTTCGCGGCGATCGCCGAGGCATACCACATGGACTGGCGGATCCACCCGTCAGACGAGCGCATGCGGGTCGTGCTCATGGTCAGCAAGTTCGGGCACTGCCTCAACGACCTGCTCTTCCGCACCAGCATCGGCGCGCTGCCGGTCGAGATCGCCGCCGTGGTCTCCAACCACACCGACTTCCAGGAACTTGTGGGTTCCTACGGCGTTCCCTTCCACCATGTGCCGGTCACCAGGGACACCAAGGCCGAGGCCGAGGCGCGGCTGCTGGAGATCGTGCGCAAGGAGGGCGTCGAACTCGTCGTGCTCGCGCGCTACATGCAGGTGATCTCCGACAACCTGTGCCGTGAGCTGTCCGGTCAGATCATCAACATCCACCACTCCTTCCTGCCGAGCTTCAAGGGCGCCAAGCCCTACCACCAGGCGCACGCCCGCGGTGTGAAGCTCATCGGCGCCACCGCGCACTATGTGACGGCCGACCTCGACGAGGGGCCGATCATCGAGCAGGAGGTCGAGCGGGTCGGCCACGAGGTCACGCCGGAACAGCTCGTCGCCATCGGGCGCGATGTGGAGTGCCAGGCGCTGGCCCGCGCGGTGAAGTGGCACAGCGAGCACCGGGTGCTGCTCAACGGCCACCGCACGGTCGTCTTCGCCTGAGCGGGCTCTTTGCTTGAGCCTTCTGTCCGAGCTCTTCGCCTGAGCCTTCTGTCCGGGCTCTTCGCTTGAGCTCTCTGTCCGAGCGGGCTCTTCGCCCGGCCCTCGTCAGGGCACAGGCGTCCGTCTCAGAGGCGGGACAGGGACGCCGTGGCGAAGAGCACATCACGGATGACGTCGCGGTCGCCGATCTGGCCGACCGCGATCCGCTCCGGCTCGATGTGACCCGCCGCCAACTGGCAGAACTCGACGCAGTCCATCGCCACATGGGCGACCATCTCCTCCGGCGACGCGACGGCGCCGGGTGAGTCCAGCGGCAGATACCACTGGCCGCCGCCCTTGCCCTCGACTTCGAGCAGCAGCGAGCGGCCCGGCGTACCGGCCGTCACCAGATGCGTCGGCGAGGTGGTCAGACCGGCCCTGCGCCGGTCCGCCAGCGCCTCGGGCAGCAGCCGCGCGGCGAGGTCGATGATGCGGTTGAGATTGCGCGGCGCCGGGGGATCGTACGGATAGTCCACGGCCTCGGCGATGTCCGACGCGTGGATCCAGCACTCGAAGGCCCGGTCCAGGAAGGCGTCTTCCAGCGGCAGCGCGAACGAGCCGTAGTCGACGTCGAGCCCGCCCGCGCCGCCGCCCGCGAAGGAGACCGTACGCACCAGGCTGTGGCTCTGCTCGCGCCACAGGGAGCGCACGGTCGCTCCGGGCAGCATGCTGTGCGTCGCCCAGTGCGCGGCGGTGCGCTCGACCGGGGTGAGCGGGAAGTCGCCCATAGTGCGGGCGTTGCGCAGCCGGGCGCGGGAGGCGATGCCCATTCCGATGCCCAGGCCCAGACCGCCGAGCCCGGAACGCGGCGGGTCCGCCGACGGGTCGCCGCCGTCCGGCGGCAGCCCGAGCGACCTGGCGATCAGGCTGTCCACGGCGGTGAGATGACCGATGACCTGCGCGACCGTGAACTCCGTCGACCGCTGCTCGCCGTCGTGCCACTTCAGCTCGACCGGTGCCTTCCAGTAGCCGTCGCCGAGGTCGCGCAGCAGCGCGTCCAGCCGGGCGGCCTCCGCGTCGAACGGTCCGGCCCACTCGGGCACCGGGATACGCGCCGGCCGACGGCCGAGGCAGCCTTCCAACACCCGTGCCCGCAGCAGCGGATCGAGGTCGAGCGAATCCTCCTGGTGCAGCAGACCCACCGCGTCCCGCAGTCGCAGCGCCTCATCCGCACAGGTGGCGCAGTCCGTCAGATGCACTTCGACCGCCAGCGCCTCGTCCTGCGAGCACACCGACAACGCCCACGCGCCGAGCAGCGACTTGAGGGTGCGGTGGTCGTAGTGCGGCAGTTGGGGCATCGGCTGGTGCGACTCCGCGGGCGGCTGCCGGTGCGCGGTCTCCCGCGTCTCGGGCTGCTCGCGCTGGTACGGGACGCGCGGCTCGCCGTCGTCCCCGCCGTGCGGGCCGTCGCCGTTGTGGAACGCGGGACCGCTCATCGTCGCCCTCGCTGTCCCCTGGGATCCAGCGGGTGGTCGTCGCCCTGCTCGCCCGGTTCCATGGCCGTGGACAGCAGTTGCAGCCCGAGCCGGAGCCGACGGCGCGCCTCGTCCTCGCTCACCCCGAGCCCGGCCGCCGCGGTGCGGTAGTCGACCCTTTCCCGGTAGGCCAGTTCGAGGGCGGCGCGCAGCGGGGCGGGCATCGAGGTGACGATGAAGTCGGCGCGGGCCGCCGTGTTGGCCTCGCGTACCCGGGCCTCCACCTCGTCCGGCGTGGAACGGCCCCGGTTCGACTGCTGTCGCAGCCGGTGCACGGCCTGCCGCTGGGTGAGTGTCGCGATCCACGACCGCAGCGAGCCGTGCTTCGGGTCGTAGGCGTCCGGATTTTCCCAGATGTAGCCGAACACCTCGCGGGTGATGAGGTCGGCCGCGTCGTCGTCGTCCATCACGCGATAGGCCAGGCCGTGCACAAGTGAGGCGTACCGGTCGTACAGCTCGCCGAGTGCGGCTTCCTCACCGCGCGCCAGCCGCTGCTGCATCTTGCGGTCCCAGCGCGGTGGTGCGGGTGTCGCCATCTGCCGCCCCCTTGCCTCGTCGCCTGCCCTGTCGCCCCTTGCCCGGCCACCGACCGTAGCCGAGTGTGTTCAGCGTGCCCGAATGCGCTCAGGTCGAATGTAACGGGCACCTCCTGCGACGTGCGTCGCTTTGCACCAACCTGCTGCTGACTGTGATCGATTTTGGCGGTCTGTTATCCGGGTGTGACCGGAACATTGCAGAGTTACGACGGAGAACGGGCATAGGGTCATGGTGATGATGTTCCTGAAGTCGACGGCGAGGCGAGGTGGGAACCGGTGCTGGTGACCCAGGCCGAGCGAGACGGCTGGGTGGTGGTGACGGTCGCGGGTGAGATGGACCTGATCTCGTCTCCCGCGGTCCGGCAGAAGGTTCACGACGCGGTCGCCGCAGGGCGGCGCCGGGTGGTACTCGACCTCGTTGACGTGCGCTTCTGCGATTCCAGCGGAGTCGGTGTCCTGATCGGTGCCCGGCGGCTGATGCGGTCCTGTGCGGGCCGCCTGCGCATCGTGCTGCCCGAGGACGTTCCCACGGTGACGGCGCCCACCGAGGGCTACGGCGGCGGCGCGCACGTCAACCGGGTGCTGGCCGCCCTCGGCGTACGACGGCTCTTCGAGGTCTATCCGGATCTGGAAGCCGCGACGGACGACACCGCCAGGCCCCTCTCGGCCTGAACCGGCCTCTGCCGGCGGCCCCTTTCGGCCAATCTCGCTCGACTTCGCTCGCCTTCACCATTCCTCTCCTTTCCCCTTTCCTCCCCGTCCGTCTTCACTCGTGCGGGGACTCCCGCACCGCGTACGCGCCCAATGACGGCTCCAGTCGCGTGAACGCCTCCCGCGCAATCCGCCCCAGCGCGTCGAACAACTCCCTTTCGGTCGTGCCCTGTCGCACCCGGCGCTGCGCCTCACCGAACAACAGCCTGAGCACCGTGCTGAGTTGGGCGGCGGCATGCCGCGGCTCGAAGGCGTCCGGCTCGTCGCCCACGGCCTCGGCGAGCGTGACGGACAGTGCCTGCTCCTGGTGGTCGTACATCTCGCGGAGGCGGGCGCGCAGCACCGGACTCTCGTCGATCAGCCGCGTGAATCCGGGCTGGGTCCAGCCGAGCAGCGCGTCGTGCCGCTCGACCGCTTCGAGGTAGTCCCGGCGCACCGCGTCCAGTGCGGACTCGCCGACGGGGCGGGCGGCGAAGGCGCGGGCGGGGCCGGTGATCACCTCTTCGTGCATGTCGAAGAACAGGTCCTCCTTGCGCGGGAAGTAGTTCGTGACGGTCATCTTCGAGACCCCGGCCGCCTCGGCGACGTCGGCGATCGTCGTCCCCTCGAAGCCCCGCTCGACGAAGAGGGCGGTGGCAGCGTGGGTGATGGTCTGCCGGGTCTGTTGCTTCTTGAACTCGCGGAGCTGGGCCATGGTTCCCACTTTAGTAGGTCGGACCTAAAAAAAGTCTTGACGGGTTGAGTGGGTCCGTCCTAACTTTAGGTCCAACACAAGAAATAGAGGAAGAGGAGACCGTGATGACACTCCGACTGATGGCCGTCCACGCCCACCCCGACGACGAGTCCAGCAAGGGCGCCGCCACGCTCGCGCACTACGCGGCCCATGGGGCCGATGTCCTGGTCGTGACCTGCACGGGCGGGGAGCGCGGTGACGTGCTCAACCCGCTGCTGGACACACCGGAGGTCAGGGCCCGGCTGCCGGAGGTGCGACGACGGGAGACGGCCGCCGCGGCGGCCGTCCTCGGGGTGCGCCAACGGTTCCTCGGTTTCTCCGACTCGGGACTGCCCGGGCAGGGCGAGGCGCTGCCGGACGGCTGCTTCGCCCGCGAGGATCCGCCGGTCGCGGCCGAGCGGCTGGTCGCGGTGGTCCGGGAGTTCCGGCCCCATGTCCTCGTCACCTACGACGAATCCGGCGGCTATCCGCATCCGGACCATGTCCAGACCCATCGCGTCGCCGTCGAGGCGTTCGACGCGGCGGGGGACTCGGCACGCTTCCCGCTGGCGGGTCCGGTCTGGCAACCGCTGAAGCTGTACTACCAAGTGGCCTTCTCGCGCGCCTGGTTCGAGACCCTGCACCACGGCATGACGGCCCGAGGGCTCTCCTCCTCGATGGGCCAGGTGCTGGACGAATGGCCCGACTGGGCGGTCGAGCTGCACCCGACGACCCGGATCCGCTGCGAGGACCACTTCGCCACCCGCGACCGCGCCTTTCGCGCGCACGCCAGCCAGGCCGCTCCGGACAACCCCTTCTTCTCCCACCCTCGGGACCTCGAACGGGCCCTGTGGCCCACCGAGGACTACGTTCTCGCCCGCTCCTACATCCCGGCCAAGCTTCCGGAGACCGATCTCTTCGCCGGAATCAAGGAGTGACGGGCGGTGCGGGGAGGAGGGAGCGCGGGACGCGCGCCGCCGGTCGGGGCCTGGCCGGCCGGTCCGCTCAGTTCGGCCGCTCGTGAGTGTCGGCGAAGCGCTCGCGGAGCTTGAACTTGAGGACCTTGCGCAGGGTCTCGTTGCGGGGCAGGGCGTCCACGATCTCCAGTTGCTCGGGGAGTTTGTGGACGGCGAGCCCCGAGCGGCGCAGGTGGTCGGTAATGGTGGCCAGGGTGAGGGGATCGGCGCCCGGGGGCTGTTCGACCACGGCGCAGACGCGTTCACCACGGTCGGGATCCGGCAGGCCGATGACGGCGACATCGCCCACCGCCGGGTGCTGGTAGAGGAGTTCCTCGATCTCCTTGGCGGAGATGTTCTCGCCCTTGCGGATGATGACGTCCTTCAGGCGCCCGGTCAGGACGAGATGACCGGTCTCGGTGAGGCGGCCGAGGTCACCGGTGTGGAAGTAGCCCTGGGCGTCGAAGGATTCAGCGGTCAAGGCGGGATCGGTGTAGCCGAGGCACACGGCCTCACCGCGCAGCAGCACCTCGCCGTCGTCGGCGATCCGGATCTCCATCGCGGCGGGCGGGCGGCCCTCGGTGGTGGCCCTTTGGTCGACGGTGTCACGGGGGGAGCCCATGGTGATCATCGGTGCCTCGGTCATGCCGTAACCGTGGGCGAGATCGCAGCCGAGTTCCCGGACGATCTCGTGGTAGAGCTCCGGCGGCTTGGGGGCGCCGCCTCCGGAGAGCAACCGCAGGGTGGGGATGAGTGTGCGGCCGGGCCGCTTGCGCTGCTCGGTGAGGAAGAGCGAGTAGAAGGCGGTGGAGCCGCCGGCCATGGTGACGCCGTGGGACCGGTAGGCGTCCAGAGAGGCGGGGAGGGCGAACTGTTCGAGGAGCAGGGCTGGAAAGCCGTACAGCAGCAGCATCACCAGATAGTCGGGTCCACCGATGTGAGCGAAGGGGAAGGCGATGGAACCGATGTCCTCGGGCCGCATCTCCAATGCGTGGGCGAGACAGGAACCGCCCGCGATCAGACCGCGGTCGCAGTGCAGCACACCCTTGGGGTCCGAGGTGGTGCCCGAGGTCCAGTAGATCCAGCGGACGGTGGTCCCGTCGGACGGCGGCGGGGGCAGGGTGCCGGGATCGCCTTCGGGAAGGGAGTCGTAGGCGACCAGGACGGACGGGCGGTCGGCGAGATCGAGGCGGTCGGCCATGGCGGTGTAGTCGAAGCCGCGCCAGGTGCCGGGTACGGCGAAGAACTCGGCCCGTGTGCGGCTGAGGGCGTAACCGACCTCGCGGTCGCGGTAGATGGGGATGACCGGGATCTGCACCGCCCCGAGCCGGGCCAGAGCCAGGGAGAGGACGACGGTCTCGACGCGGGTGGGCAGTTGCCAGGCGAAGCGGCTGCCGGGCCGCACCCCGAGTCCGTACAGGCCGGCGGCCACGCGCAGCGCCCGTGCGCGCAGTTCGCCGAAGGTGACGCGGCGGTCCTCGGTGTCGAACAGCACGGGGGTGTCGGGGCTGAGGGCGGCGCGGCGGTCCAGCAGCTCCCACAGGGTCCGGGAGTCGCTGAGTGTCGCGATGGTCGGATCCATGCCGATCGCCTCCCCGCACCGTAGCTGACGAAGCGTCAGATTTCTCAGAAGGGTAAGTCGCCGCCGCTTGTCGGTCCAGAGGTGGGTCGATACGGTGGATCTGACGGTCCATCAGATCAGATGCCTCGTCAGATCGGCGATCGGAAGCGTCATCCGGATGCAGTGAGGGAGTGGCCGATGGAACTGCCCAGGATCATCAGCGTCGACGACCATGTCATCGAGCCCGCGCATCTCTTCTCGACCTGGCTGCCGGAGAAGTTCCGCGAGCGGGGACCGCAGCCGCTGACGGCGGGGATCGGTGAACTGGCCTACATCGGCGGGAAGTACCGGATCACGATGGATCCGGATGGACCGCCCGCCGACTGGTGGATTTACGAGGACCTGAAGTTCCCGTACAAGCGGAACATCGCGGCGGTGGGTTTCTCGCGGGACGAGATGACGCTCGACGGGATCACGCGGGAGGAGATGCGGCGCGGGTGTTGGGACCCGGTCGAGCGGCTGAAGGACATGGACCTCAATCATGTGGAGGGGTCGCTGTGCTTCCCGACGTTCCCGCGCTTTTGCGGGCAGACGTTCGCGGAGGCGCACGACAAGGAGGTGGCTCTGGCGTGTGTGCGGGCCTACAACGACTGGATGGTGGAGGAGTGGTGCGGTGACAGCGGGGGTCGGCTGATCCCGTTGTGCCTGATCCCTTTGTGGGACGTGGAGTTGGCGGTGGCGGAGATCCGCCGGAACGCCGCGCGGGGGGTGCGGGCGGTCACCTTCAGCGAGATCCCGACGTATCTGGGGCTGCCGTCGATCCACTCGGGCTACTGGGACCCGTTCTTCGCTGCCTGCGAGGAGACCGGCACGGTGGTGAACATGCACATCGGGTCGTCGTCGCAGATGCCCGCCGCGTCCCCCGACGCGCCTCCGGCGGTGCAGGCGAGTCTGAGCTTCAACAACGCGATGGCGTCGATGATGGACTTCCTGTTCTCCGGGGTGCTGGTGAAGTTCCCGCGCCTGACGCTGGCCTACAGCGAGGGCCAGATGGGGTGGGTGCCCTACGCGCTGGAGCGGGCCGACGACGTGTGGCGCGAGCACCGGGCCTGGGGCGGGGTCAAGGACCTGATACCCGAGCCGCCGTCCACGTACTACCGCAGGCAGATCTACTGCTGCTTCTTCCGCGACATGCACGGTGTCGCCTCGCTGGACACCATCGGCGAGGACAACGCGATGTTCGAGACCGACTACCCGCACGTCGACTCGACCTGGCCCCACACCAAGCAGGTCGCCGCCGACCACATGGCGGGGCTGTCGGACGAGGTCACGTACAAGCTGCTGCGCGGCAACGCCATCCGGATGCTGGGCCTCGACCTTGACCGGTGAGGCAGTTGGCGAAGCCGCCGGCGGTGCCGGGATCGCCCACGGCTTGGTGGTCGCCGTCACCGGGGCCGCGCGCGGGATCGGCAGGGAGCACGCACTGGCCTTCGCCGCCGAGGGCGCCCGGGTCGTCGTCAACGACGTGGAGTCAGCAGCCGAGGTGGTGGCCGAGATCCGGGCGGCGGGCGGTGAGGCGGTCGCGCACGAGCGGTCGGTCGGGGAGTGGGCGGGCGCGCGGTCGCTGGTGGGCGCGGCGGTGGAGCACTGGGGCCGGCTGGACGTGCTGGTCAACAACGCGGGGGTGCTGCGGGACCGGATGCTGGTCTCGATGACGGAGGAGGAGTGGGACACGGTCGTACAGGTCCATCTCAAGGGGCACTTCGCGACGTTGCGGCACGCGGCGGCGCACTGGCGGGAGCGGAGCAAGGCGGGTGAGAAAGTGAACGCGAGCGTGATCAACACGACCTCGGGCGCGGGGCTGCTCGGCAGCGTCGGCCAGGCCAACTACGCCGCAGCCAAAGCCGCGATCACCGCGCTCACCCAGGTCGCGGCGGTGGAGCTGGCGCGCTACGGCGTCACCGTCAACGCCATCGCGCCCGCCGCCAGGACGCGGATGACCGAGCAGGCGATGCCGGACCTGGTCGCCCGGCCCGCCACCGGCTTCGACGTCTACCACCCGGCCAACGTCTCCCCGCTGGTCGTCTGGCTCGCGGGACCCGAGGCACGCGAGGTCACCGGGCGGGTCTTCGAGGTCGAGGGCGGCGCCGTATCGGTCGCCGACGGCTGGCGGCACGGCCCTCGGACCGACGTGGGACGCCGTTGGCGGCCGGTCGAACTCGGTCCCGTGGTCGGCGCGTTGCTCGCCGAGGCGACCCCGCCGGAACCCGTCTACGGAACGGGGTGAGCGGACCGTGGACCTCGCATACACCGACGAGGAAGAGGAGTTCCGCGCCCGACTGCGCGCCTGGCTCGGCAAAGCGCTGCCCACCCTGCCTCCACCACCCGACCCCCGCGACTGGCCGGGGCGGCGCGCGTACGACACGGGCTGGCAGCGGCTGCTGTACGACGCCGGGTACGCGGGACTGCACTGGCCCGAGGACGCCGGGGGCCGCGGCGCCACCCCCACCCAGCACCTGATCTACCTGGAGGAGACCGAGCGGGCCGGAGCGCCGTACGTGGGCGCGAATTTCGTCGGGCTGCTGCACGCGGGGCCCACCATCGCGGCCGAGGGCACCGAGTGGCAGCGCCGCCGCTGGCTGCCGCCGATCCTGCGGGGCGAGGAGGTGTGGTGCCAGGGGTTCAGCGAGCCGGACGCCGGTTCCGACCTCGCGTCCCTGCGTACCCGCGCGGTCCGCGACGGCGACGCGTACGTCGTCACCGGCTCCAAGATCTGGACCTCGCACGCCGAAGTCGCCGACTGGTGCGAGCTGTTGGTGCGCACCACCCCGCGCGTCGACGGCACGCCCAAGCACCACGGCATCAGCTGGCTGGCGATGCCGATGGACGCGCCGGGAGTACGGGTACGGCCGCTGCGGACACTCGCCGGGTCGACGGAATTCGCGGAGATGTTCCTGGACGAGGTCCGGGTGCCGGTCGGCAACCGATTGGGGGCACAGGACGACGGCTGGCGGGTCACCATGGTGACGCTGTCCTTCGAGCGCGGCACCGCGTTCGTCGGCGAAGTCGTCGCCTGTCGCCGCACCCTCGGCGAGGTCGCCCGCGCGGCCCGCGCCAACGGCACATGGGACGACCCCGCCGTCCGCCGCGCGCTCGGCCGGCTCGCCGCCGAATTCTCCGTCCTGTGGCGCCTCACCCAGTGGAACGTCAGCGCCTCCCAGCACGCTCTGCGCACCGGCGGCAGCGCCGTCCCCGGCACCGGCGCCTCCGTCTTCAAGCTCCGCTACTCGCAGGCGAGGCAACTCCTCTACGACACCGCCGCCACCGTCCTCGGCCCCCTCGCCCCCGACGCCGACCACCCGTGGACGGCCGAACGCCTCAGCTCGCTGTCCTACACGATCGCCGCGGGCACCTCGCAGATCCAGCGCAACATCGTCGCCGAACGCGTCCTCGGCCTGCCCAAGGAGCCGAGAGGGTTACCGGAGAGGAGCGCACCGCCATGGACTTCCGGCTGACCGACGACCAGCGCGCCCTGGTCGGCGCGTTGCGGGACCTGCTGGCCGCCCGCTTCGACCGGACCGCCCTGCGCGCCGCCGTGGACGCGGCCGAGGCGGAAGGCGGTACCGCCACCCCTCCACGGGACATCTGGCGAGCCCTCGGCGAGACCGGCTTCTTCGGGCTGCGCCTGCCCGAGGCGGACGGCGGCGTCGGGCTCGGGCTGCCGGAGGCCGCGCTGCTCTTCGAGGAGGCGGGCGGCGCGCTGGTGCCCGGCCCGCTGACCGCCACCCACCTCGCGGCGGGAGTGGTACCGGGGGCCGCGACCGGCGAGGCCGTGGTCACCCTGCTCGACGCGAGGGGAGCGGGCCCGCACTCCGTCGCCCACCTCGACGCGGCAGACGCCGTCCTCGTCCTCGCCGGCACCGGCAGCGCTACAGCCCAAGCCGCGGCCGAGGCCGAGGTCACGGTCACGGTCGCCGAGGCGTCCGCCGTACGGCGGCACGCCGAGCCGCTGCGGTCGGTGGACCCGCTGACCCCGCTGCATCTGCTCGCCATGGCGGACATATCAGAAATAACGGTGAGCGGGACCGTGCCCGTGCGGGCCGTCGCGTTACGGCGTGAGGCGGCCGTGCTGGAGGCCGCGCAACGGGTGGGGAGCGCGGGGCGGATGGTGCGTATGGCAGTGCAACACGCCCGGGAGCGCGAGCAGTTCGGACGTCCGATCGGCTCCTTCCAGGCGGTCAAGCACCTCTGCGCCGAGATGCTGGTCCGCGCCGAACTGGCCCGTACCGCGCTCTACGCGGCGGCCGTCACCGCCGACCCGTACGAGACCGCCGCCGCGCGCCTGCTCGCCGACGAGGCGGCGACCCGTAACGCACGCGACTGCCTGCAGGTCTTCGGCGGCATGGGCTTCACCTGGGAGGCGGATGTGCAGCTGCACATCAAGCGCTCCTGGATACCCTCCGTGTGCGGCCAGGAGTCAGCGGCTGACGAGGACATGCTCGCCGAATGGCTGCTGTGATGACGCTGCGCACACACCGTGGCCGTTCGCTGACCCTCCGATTACGGAGTGTCCGCACGGTGTTGTGTCCGATGCGTGACTTGCCACGCAGTGGAGTCGGCGAACACCTCGGGTACGCTCCATCGGGTGCGTGTTGGTTCCAGGCTGCCCAGAGGCGCCGTCCGGCTGAGTCGGACGGGCGTCACGGCTGGGCGTTCGAATCCCCGTCGGAAGTGCCGCACAGTATGCAGCACACGTACTCCGTTGCGCTGGAATATGCCCGAAGCGCTTGTTGGCGTGACTGTAGGTCAATCATGCTGTGTTGTGCCGGGGTCACGCACGGTGATCTCGGGCAGAAGCGAGGCGTTGTGTCCGCCGGTTCGGATGGTGTGAGCGGTGCAGGTGCTTCAGGTGCAGCTTGAGGTCGGTGTGGACCCCGCGGAGGTGGGACGGGCGCGTCGCTGGGCGCGGTCCCGGCTCGTGGGTTCGGGTATAGGAGCCGACGAGCCGGTCGCGGAGACGCTGATCCTGCTCATCTCCGAACTGGTGACGAACGCGGTGGTGCACACCGGCTGCCCTGCCGTCCTGCGGATGCTGTTCCCCTCGGCGCCCGCCTCTCCGGTGCGGGTCGAGGTGTCCGACAGCAGCGAGGCCCCGCCCGCCCCCCGGCACGCGCACCGCGACGAGACCGGCGGTCGCGGCCTGGAGCTGGTCGACGGCCTCGCCGACCGCTGGGGCTGGCAGCCGGAAGGCGCGGGCAAGCAGATCTGGTGCGAGGTCGACCGCCGTCAGGCCACGGTCCTCACCTAGGACGCGGGGGCGTCGGACCGCACGCCCCGCCGTACAGCCACCGCACCGCGCGCCCGACTCGTAGGACCAGCACCAGCACCCCCGCCTGCCCCGTGCCATCCCAGGGGCCGGGGCCAGGGCCAGGGCCACCGCACCGCTCACAGCACCGCCACCGGAGCCACCGGCGCGCCCGTCCCGCCCACGAAGGGCTCCGGCGTGGCATCGAGCCAGAACGCGTAACGCCCCTCCTCGGCGCAGGCCGCCGACAGGCCCTCCAGATTCCAGTTCTGGCCCTGGAGCATGCCCATCTCGACCAGGTCGAGCCCGTGCACCGCCAGCCACAGATTCTCGACCTCCGGCGGGAAGATCTCGAAGGTCAGCGTGTCGTTGGCGACCGCCGCCACATCCCGCGCGTGGAACCACTCCGGTGTGCGGATCGACAGGCCGGGCGACGGATACGCGTACGCCTCCTTGTCGCCGCCGAGATACGCCCGCATCTGGCCGGTCCGCACCAGCACCACATCCCCGGCCCGTACCGCCGTGCCCGCCAACTCCTCCGCCGCGCAGAGGTCTTCCGGGGTCACGGCGTGGTCGCCGGGCAGCCGGTCGACGCCGAGCGCGCGCGCCACGTCCAGCAGTACGCCGCGCGACACCACGGAGGTCACCTTCTCGATGCCGCTGAAGGCGGCGCCCGCGTGCGCGGTCACCGAGTCGGCCCGGCGCCCGTTGTAGATCAGGCCCGAGTGCGAGACGTGGGGGAGGCCGTCCCAGTGCGTCCCGGCCTGAAGGCCGAGGGTCACCACGTCGTCGCTGGTCGCGATGGTGCCGGGCCCGAAGATCTCCTGGTTGAGCGCGACCATCGTGCGCAGCGGATTGACCCGGCCGGGGATCAGCCCGGTCTGTACGCCGTCCTGCCGCAGCGGCAGCGCGAGCGGCACGCGGCGGCCACTGCGTACGGTCGCGGCGGCGGCGCGCACCACCTCGTCGGTGATCAGGTTGAGGGTGCCGATCTCGTCGTCGGCGCCCCAGCGGCCCCAGTTGTTGACCCGGCGGGCGATGTCGAGGAACGCGTCGGGGAGGGCCACCGGAATCTCCAGATCGTGTGAGGGGTCGCGTACGCGGTCGTGTACGGGTCTTGTGCTGGACGGGGTCCGCACTCGTAATATCTAACGACCCGTCAAATCTAACGGTCCGTCAGAAACGATGAGAAGGGGCGGGACGTGGGCAACTTCCTGGCCGGAAAAGTCGTGGCCGTCACCGGCGCCGGGCGCGGCATCGGACGCGCGGTCGCCATCGCCTGCGCCGCGCAGGGATCGAAAGTCGTCGTCAACGACTACGGCGTCGCCATGGACGGCGCGGGCCAACCGGCAGGCGACGTCGCCGAGTCGGTGGTGAAGGAGATCGAGGCGGCGGGCGGCGAGGCGGTCGCCGTGGCCGACGACGTGTCCACGATGGCGGCGGGCGAAAGGATCGTGTCGGCCGCGACGGACCGCTGGGGACGGCTCGACGGCGTCGTCTGCGTCGCCGGCATCCTGCGCGAACGCATGCTCTTCAACATGGCGGAGGACGAGTGGGACCCCGTCATCGCCACCCACCTCAAGGGCACCTTCACCGTCTTCAGGGCCGCCAGCGCGGTCATGCGCCGCCAGGGCCACGGCACGCTGATCGGCTTCACCAGCGGCAACCACCAGGGCAGCGTCTCGCAGGCCAACTACTCCGCCGCCAAGGGCGGCATCATCTCGCTCGTCCGCAGCGCCGCCCTCGGCCTGAACAAATACGGCGTCACCGCCAACTGCGTGGCCCCCGTGGCCCGTACCCGGATGTCCGCGGGCGTGCCCATGGAGCTGAAGGAGATCGGTGAGCCGGAGGACGTCGCCGCGCTCGTCGTCTACCTGCTCTCCGACCGCGCCGCCGACACCACCGGGCAGGTCTACACGGTCGCGGGCCCCAAGATCGCGCTGTGGGCGCAGCCCAGGGAGATACGTTCCGCCTGGTCGCAGGACGGGCCCTGGACGCCGGAACGGCTGGCCGACGTCATCCCGGCCACCATCGGCACCGACCCCATGCCCCTGCTGGAACAGCTCGACGCCATGCGCAGAGCCGCCGCGGCCAAGGACCGCCCCAACGCCTAGGGAGCGCCATGGACTTCACCTTCGGACCCGAGGTCGACGCCTTCCGCGCGGAGGCCCGCCAGTGGCTCGCCGCCAACGCCCCCGCCAACGCCCTCGCCGACACTCCGGCCGCCACCGACATGCGCGCCGCGCCCGACCGCCGGGCCTGGGAACGTACCCTCGGCGCGGCGGGCTGGATCGGCCTCGGCTGGTCCGGAACGTACGGCGGCAACCGGCGCGCGACGCTCGCCCAACAGGTCGCGTGGGGCGAGGAGTACGCCCGCGCGGGCGCCCCGGTACGCACAGGACACATCGGCGAGAAGCTGCTCGCGCCCACCCTGGAGGCGCACGGCACACCCGAGCAGTGCGAGCGCTTCCTGCCGCCGATCGCGCGCGGCGAGGAGCTGTGGTGCCAGGGGTACAGCGAGCCGGGCGCGGGCTCCGACCTGGCGGGCGTGCGGACGGCGGCCGTACGCGATCCGGCGGACGGCTCGTACCGGGTGTCGGGGCAGAAGATCTGGACGTCACTGGCGCGTGACGCCGACTGGTGCTTTCTGCTCGCGCGCACCGAGCCCGGCTCGCGCCGCCATCACGGCCTGAGCTTCCTGCTGCTGCCGATGGACCAGCCGGGGATCGACGTGCGCCCGATCCGGCAGATGTCCGGCGCGGCCGACTTCAACGAGGTGTTCTTCGACGGCGCCCGCGCCGTCGGGGTCGTCGGCGCGGAAGGCGACGGCTGGCAGGTCGCCATGGCGCTCCTCGGCCACGAGCGCGGCGTGTCCACACTGGTCCAGCAGATCGGCTTCGGGCGGGAGTTGGCGGAGGTCACAGAGGCGGCGCGGCGCACAGGGGCCGACACCGATCCGATGATCAGGCAGCGGCTGATACGGCTGTGGGCGGAGTTGCGGACGATGCGCTGGAACGCGCTGCGCACCCTCGGCACCGCCGACCTCGCCGCGCCCAGCGCGGCCAAACTCCTCTGGTCGGCCTGGCACCAGCGGCTCGGCGAGCTGGCGATGACCGTACGCGGCCCGTCCGCCGCCACCGGTCCGCGCGACTGGACACCGGCCGCGCCGTACGAACTCGACGCCGCCCAGCACCTGTTCCTCTTCTCCCGCGCCGACACCATCTACGGCGGCTCGGACGAGGTGCAGCGCACGATCATCGCGGAGCGGGCGCTGGGGCTGCCGAGGGAGCCGAAAGGGTGAGCGCGTCCGAGGAGGAAGAGGCCATCAGGGTGAGCGCGTCTCCCCAGCACGCCCAGCACGCCCAGCACGCCCAGCACGCCCCGCATCCCCCGCACGGCCCTGGGCGCGAGCCGCCCTACGAGCCCGCGCACGGCCTCCTGCGCGGCCGTACCGTCCTGATCACGGCCGCCGCGGGCAGCGGCATCGGCTTCGCGACCGCGCGGCGCTGCGCCGAGGAGGGCGCGGTCGTGGCGATCAGCGACCGGCACGAGCGGCGGCTGGCCGACGCGGCCGCGGAGTTGGAGAAGCTGACCGGCCAGGCGCCGCTTGCCGTGCCGTGCGACGTGACGGTCGAGGACGATGTGCGGCGGCTCTTCGCGGCCGTCACCGAGCGGTTCGGCGGCCTGGACGTCCTGGTCAACAACGCGGGCCTCGGCGGTACCGCCGCGCTCGTCGACATGACGGACGCGCAGTGGTCGACCGTCCTCGACGTCACCTTGAACGGCACCTTCCGCTGCACCCGCGCCGCCCTGCGCCACATGCGGGAACGCGGCACAGGGGTGATCGTCAACAACGCGTCCGTGCTGGGCTGGCGCGCCCAGGCCGGACAGGCGCACTACGCGGCGGCCAAGGCGGGCGTGATGGCGCTGACCAGGTGCGCGGCCGTGGAGGCGGCCGAGTTCGGCGTACGGGTCAACGCGGTCGCGCCGTCGCTGGCGATGCACGCCAACCTCGCGAAGGTCACCAGTGACGAATTGCTGGCGGAACTGACCGCGCGCGAGGCGTTCGGGCGGGCCGCGCGGCCCTGGGAGGTCGCCAACGCGATCGTCTTCCTGGCCAGCGGCTACAGCTCCTATCTGACGGGCGAGGTGGTCTCCGTCTCGTCCCAACACCCTTGACACCCTTGAGGGGGCGCACATGAGCGGGCACGGCGGCACGGTAGGCAGCACTAATGGTGACGCGCACGCGGACGGCACCAAGGGGGGCGCCGCGCTGGACAGCACTTATGGTGACGTCCGGGGACGTGTGCGGGGCGTCGTCTTCGACGGCAAGCAGGCACAGGTCGTGGACGACCTGGAGGTCCGCGCGCCGGGGCCCGGTGAGGTGCGGGTACGGATCGCGGCGGCCGGGCTGTGCCACAGCGACCTGTCGGTGATCGACGGGACGATCCCGTTCCCGGTGCCGGTCGTGCTCGGCCACGAGGGCGCGGGAGTGGTCGAGGCGGTCGGCGCGGGGGTGACCCACGTGGTGGTCGGCGACCATGTGTCGCTCTCGACGCTCGCCAACTGCGGGACGTGCCCCGAGTGCGACCGTGGCCGCCCCACGATGTGCCGTCAGGCCATCGGCCGCCCGGGAAAGCCCTTCAGGCGGCAGGGGAAGCCGCTCTTCAACTTCGCCTCGAATTCCGCCTTCGCGGAGCTGACCGTGGTCAAGGCCGTCCAGGCGGTGAAAATCGCACCGGAGATCCCGCTCACCTCGGCCGCCCTGATCGGCTGCGGTGTGCTGACCGGCGTCGGCGCCGTCCTGAACCGGGCGCGCGTCGGCCTCGGTGAGAGCGTCGTCGTCATCGGCACCGGCGGCATCGGCCTCAACGTCCTCCAGGGCGCGCGGATCGCGGGCGCCTCCCGCATCGTCGCCGTCGACACCAACCCGGCCAAGGAAGCGCTGGCCCGGCGGTTCGGCGCCACGGACTTCGTCGCCGACGCCGCTTCCGTACGCGACCTGCTGCCGCACGGCGCCGACCACGTCTTCGAGTGCGTGGGCCGCACCGCCCTGATCCGGCAGGCGATCGACCTGCTCGACCGGCACGGCCAGGCGCTGCTGCTCGGAGTGCCGCCCGCCGACGCCGAGGCGTCGTTCCGCGTCTCCTCGATGTTCCTGGACAAGGCGATCCTCGGCTGCCGATACGGTTCCTCGCGCCCGCAGCGCGACATAGCGCTCTACGCCGACCTCTACCGGCAGGGGCGGCTGCTGCTGGACGAACTCGTCACCGAGACCTACCCGGTGGAGGACTTCGCCAAGGCTGTGGACGACGCCGCGCACGGGCGGGTGGCGCGCGGCGTGCTCACCTTCTGAGCCCTCTCTCCCGGCCGTCCGAGTCCTACGGGCCCTCCGCGCCTTCCGGACCCTCACGGCTTACCGTCCGGCCGCGCTATGGAACGTGCGGCGGTACGCCGTCGGTGACACCCCGAGCGCGGCCTGGAGGTGCTGACGCATCGACGCCGACGTGCCGAAACCCGCCTGCCCGGCGATCTGGTCGACCCCGAGATCGGTGGACTCCAGCAGGTGGCGGGCGTGTTCGACGCGCTGCTGCGTCAGCCACTGTCCCGGGCTCATCCCCACCTCCTCGCGGAACCGCCGGGTGAAGGTGCGTACGCTCATCGACTCGCGCTCGGCGAGCTGCCGCAGTGTGAGCGGCGCGTGCAGCCGGTCCAGCGCCCAGGAGCGCGCCCGCTCCGTGCTGGCCAACTGCGGCTCCGGCAGCGGCCTGCGGATGTACTGCGCCTGGCCGCCCTCCCGGTGCGGCGGGACGACGGTGCGGCGCGCGACCCCGTTCGCCACCGCCGTACCGAAGTCGCGGCGCACGATGTGCAGGCACAAGTCGATGCCCGCGGCGACCCCGGCCGAGGTCAGGACGTCGCCGTCGTCCACGTAGAGGACATCGGGGTCCACCTTGACCTGCGGGAAGAGCCGCTGGAAGTGGTCCGCGCTGCGCCAGTGGGTGGTCGCGGGGCGGCCGTCGAGCAGGCCCGCGGCGGCGAGCAGGAAGGAGCCGGTGCAGATCGAGACCGTACGGGTGCCGGTCCGCATCCGGCGGAAGGCGGCGGCCAGTGCGGGCGTCAGCACCCCCTCGGTGTAGACGGTCCCCAACTCGTGCGAGGCGGGCACGACCACCGTGTCCGCCTCGGCCAGCGCTTCGAGCCCGTGCTCGACGACGACGCTGAAATCGGCGTCGGTACGGACGCTGCCGGGGGCGACGCTGCACGTCACGACCTCGTACAGCTTCCTGCCGTCCTCGACGCCCTGTGCGGCGCCGAAGATCCGCAGCGGGATGCCCAGTTCGAACGGGATCACGCCGTCGAGCGCGAAGACGGCGACCTTGTGCCGGTCGCGGTGCTGGAAAGCGGCCATGGCCCGATCCTTTCACATCATGGCCATCGGGCCACTCGTCCGGCGGTACCGATCTCCGGAGACTGTTCGAGTGACGCAGACATCGCACTCCACCGGTCAGGTCCCTGACACTGTGACCGCCGCACCAGGGCCGGCCGCCACGCCTGGCGAGGCCGCCGCGCCCGGTGTCGTGCCGGGTGCCGTACCCGGTGTCATGCCCGGTGTCGGTGTCGGTGTCGCGCCTGGTGCCGTATCCGGCGTCGCTCCTGACCTCGGTCCCCGCCCCGGCGCCCGCGTACGACCGCACCGCGCCTGGGCCGTCGCCGTCGTCACCTTCGTGACCCTCGTCGGCGCCGCCGCCTTCGCCTCGCTCCCCGGACTGCTGATCGACCCGCTGCACACCGAATTCGGCTGGTCGCGCGGCATGATCGGCTTCGCGGTCTCGGTGAACCTCGCGCTGTACGGGCTCACCGCGCCCTTCGCCGCCGCGCTGATGGACCGCTTCGGCATCCGACGCGTGGTGGCGTGCGCGCTGGTCACCATCGCGCTCGGCGCGGGACTGACCGTCTACATGACGCAGGTGTGGCAACTCGTGCTGTGCTGGGGCGTGCTCGTCGGCCTCGGCAGCGGCTCGATGGCGCTGGCCTTCGCCGCCACCGTCACCAACCGGTGGTTCGTCGCCCGCCGCGGCCTGGTCACCGGCATCCTCACCGCGGGCGGCGCGGCCGGACAACTGGTCTTCCTGCCCGTGCTGTCCTGGATCACCGAACACCACGGCTGGCGCCCGGCCGCCGCGGTAGTGGCCTGCGCCGCGCTCGCCGTCGTCCCCTTCGTCTGGTTCCTGCTGCGCGACCACCCCGCCGACGTGGGCCTCGCGGCCTACGGCGCCGCCGAGTTCACCCCCAAGCCCGCACCGGTCGCGGGCGCCGCGGGCCGGGCGCTGCGGGCCCTGCGCGACGCGGCGCGTACCGGACCGTTCTGGCTGCTCGCGGGCACCTTCGCGATCTGCGGCGCGTCCACCAACGGCCTGGTCAAGACCCACTTCGTGCCCGCCGCGCACGACCACGGCATGCCCGTCACCGCCGCCGCCTCCCTGCTGGCCGTGATCGGCGTCTTCGACATCGCGGGCACGGTGGCCTCCGGCTGGTTCACCGACCGCGTATCACCGCGCCGCCTGCTCGCGATCTACTACGGCCTGCGCGGACTCTCCCTGATGTTCCTCCCCATCCTGCTCGCGGACAGCGTCCATCCGCCGATGGTGCTGTTCATCGTCTTCTACGGCCTCGACTGGGTCGCCACGGTCCCGCCGACCATTGCCCTGTGCCGCGAGCACTACGGCGAGAACAGCGCGATCGTCTTCGGCTGGGTCCTCGCCTCCCACCAGATCGGCGCCGCCCTCGTCGCCTATCTGGGAGGTGTCGCGCGTGACGCGTTCGGCTCGTACGACGTCGTCTGGTACTCCTCCGGTGCCCTGTGCGCGGTGGCCGCGCTGATGTCCCTCGTCATCCGCCGCCGACCGGTCGCCGCGGTACCGGCGTTGGCGGTTACGGGGTGAACGGGCCGAAAGGAGCGAAAGTTCCGAATCCGCCCCGGTAGAACAGCAAAGGTCCGGAAGGGTCCTCGGGGCCGGCCGGGGCGTCCGGGCCGTTGGCGCCGTCCGTCGCGCCCAGCGCGACCACCCGGCCCACCACTACGAGGTGGTCGCCCCCGGTGTGCACCGCGTGGACCGCGCAGTCGATCCACGCGGACGCGCCGCCGATCCGGGGCGACCCCGAAACGGGCGCGGGCGTCCAGTCCACGCCCGCGAACTTGTCCGAGCCACTCACCGCGAACTGCCTGCACAGCGGGGCCTGCCCCGCCGTCAGTACGTTGGCGCAGAAAACGCCCGCACGGGCGATGCGCGGCCAGGTCGTTGACGCACGCCCGACCATGAACGCCACCAGCGGCGGATCCAGCGACAGCGACACGAACGACTGGCAGGCGAAGCCGGCCGGCCCGTCGGGGCAGGCCGCCGTCACCAGTGTCACGCCGGTCGCGAAACGGCCGAGCACCCCGCGGAATTCACCCTGATCCACCGGTGCCCGCTCGTCCGGGCCCACCGCCCGCAGCGCGGCACGCGCCCCGGCCAGTGGTGCGGCGCCCGGCAGTGCCGTGGGCGCCGCCGGACCTCCGGCGCCCGGCGCCGCGGCCGTCGCCGCCCCGACCGACCTCAGGTACCGCACGGCGGTCTCCGCCATTCCCGCGTGTCCCATCACCCCTCCATTGAATCTGATGGACCGTCAGATAGGAAGAGTGAGGTGAGGCCAGGGTGAGGTCGGGGCGCTGTCGATCGGCGGGAACCGGGTTTCTCGGCGGGGGCGTGCTCGTCGGCCGGTGGCGGGCGGCGGGTGGCGGGTGGCGAGCGCCGGACGTCGGGAATCGGGTCACCGGCCCCGGAAGTGCGGCTGCCGCCGCTCGGTGAAGCTGCGGACGCCCTCCAGCGCGTCGGCGGTGGTCATGACGATCTCCTGCGCCGCCGCCTCGGCGGCGAACGCGGTGGCGCGGTCGGTGTCGAGGGAGGCGTTGACGAGCTGTTTGGCCAGCGCCGTCGCGCGCGTGGGCCCGGCGGCCAGGCGGTCCGCCCAGGCGCGCGCGGTCTTGTCCAACTCGGCGGCGGGCACGACACGGTTGACCAGTCCGAGGCGTTCCGCCTCGGCGGCGGGCAGCGTGTCGCCGAAGAAGAGCAGTTCCTTCGCGCGCTGCGGGCCGATCAGCCGCGGCAGCAGATACGCGCCCCCGCCGTCGGGGGCCAGGCCGCGCCGGACGAACACCTCGATGAACGTGGCCCGTTCCGAGGCGAGGACGAGGTCGCAGGCGAGGGCGAGGTGGGCGCCGATCCCGGCGGCGGTGCCGTTGACCGCCGCGACGACCGGCTTCTCGCAGTCGAGCACGGCCGCGATCAGCCGCTGCGCGCCGCGCCTGATCGTCCGCGCCACATCGCCCGGCACCCGCTCGGCCGGTGCGCTCGCGCCTCCGCTCAGATCCGCGCCCGCGCAGAACGCCCGGCCGGTCGCGGTCAGTACGACGGCCCGCACGTCCGGTTCCGCCGAGGCCGCTTCGAGCAGGCCGATCAGGCGTTCGCGCTGGTCCCAGGTCAGGGCGTTCATGGCGTGCGGGCGGTCGAGCGTGATCCACGAGACCCCGTTGTCAGTGGCGTGACGTACAACTGACTCAGCGGAATCGTCTGGTGACTCAGCGGAGTCGGCGGCGGTGTTGTCGGAGTCGGTGGAGGGGGAGTCGGCCATGGGAATCCTCGGTCGGAGCGGGAAGAGCGGGCACGGGGTATGCGGGCACGGGGCACGCGGGCACGGGGTGTTCGAGGGCTGGGCATGGGGGTGCGCGGCGTCCGGGAGCGGGTCGTGTCGGCGTGCGCCCTTCCGGCGCGGACCGTTCCGGCACGGACCCGGGAGGGGCGAATCGTCGGCGTACGGGTCGGCGCGGTCAGTAGCAGACGGCCAGTGCGTCGAGCGCGACCGCGCCCTGCCCGCGCGGCAGCACCATCAGCGGGTTGATGTCGAGTTCGGCGAGCGAGTCGCCCAGTTCCATCGCCATCCGCTGCACGCGCATGACCACGTCGACGAGCGCGTCGGTATCGGCGGGCGGCGCCCCCCTGACCCCGTCGAGGATCCTGCGGCCCCGCAGGTCGTCCAGCATGCCGCGCGCGGTGTCCGGCCCGAAGGGCGGCACGCGTACGGCGGTGTCGGCGAGGACCTCGACCAGGATTCCGCCGAGTCCCACGGTGACGGTCGGGCCGAAGAGCGGGTCGGGCGAGACGCCGACCACCATCTCCACGCCGCGCTCGACGAGTTGGCAGACGAGGATGCCGTCCAGGTCGATGTCGGCGGCGCGGGCGGTGTCGGTGAGTTCGCGGTAGGCGTCCCTGACCTGGCTGGCCGAGGTGAGGCCGAGCCTGACCAGGCCCAGCTCCGTCTTGTGCCCGAGCTGCGCCGCGGAAGCCTTCATCACCACCGGGTAGCCGACCAGGCCCGCGGCCCGGACGGCGCCCGCCGCGCTGGTCACCAACTGCTCGCGCGGCACCCGGATCCCGTACGCCCGCAGCAGTTGCTTGGCCGCGTGCTCGCTGAGCTGGTGGCCCGCGCGCAGCAGGCCGCGCGCCTTGCGCGCCGAGGACGACGGTGTGCGCGGCGCTTCGTCGAAGGGCGAGCGGTAGGCGGCGGTGAAACGGTGGTGGTCGAGGTAGGACTTCACGGCGGTGACGCAGTTGCCGAAGGTGCGGAAGGTCGCCAGCCGGGAGGAGCCGAGCAGGGTGGTGCGGTAGGCGTCCTCGGTGCCGACCGGGGAGCCCCATACCACGCAGATCAGCTTGTCCGTCTCCTCGGCCGCGTCCGCCAGGTCGCGGGCCAGCTTGTCGCTCATCGGCGGGAAGGGGCCGGTGATGGGACAGATCAGTACGCCGACGGCCGGATCGGCCAGGATCGCGTCGATGATCTTCCGGCCGCGCCAGTCGCCCACCGGGTGGCCGCCGTTGTCGACCGGGTTGGCGACGTTCAGGTAGTCCGGGATCCACTGGTGGAGTTCGGTGCGCTTGGCCTCCGACAGCGCGGGCAGCCGCAGCCCGGCCGAGGTGGCCAGGTCGGCGAAGTGCGCGCCGGTGCCGCCGGATATGGAGTAGACGACGACCCCGTCCGCGGCGGGCGGCCGGGCGCGGGCCAGCAGGGCCGCGGTGTCCTGGAGTTCGTCGAGCCCGTCGACGCGGATCACGCCGAACTGCCGCAGGGCGGCGTCGATCACGGAATCGGTCCCGGTGAGCTTGCCGGTGTGCGAGGCGGCGGTCCTGGCCCCGGCGTCGGTGCGGCCCACCTTGACCATCACCACCGGCACCTTGCGCCGGGCGGCGCGGTCGGCGGCGAGGCAGAACGACCTGCCGTCCTTGAGCCCTTCCACATATGCCGCGATGGCGCCGACCTCGGGCTGCCCGGCGAAGTAGGAGATGAAGTCGGCGGTCTCCAGGTCCGCTTCGTTGCCGGTGGGCGCCCAGTGGCTGAGCCGGATGCCGAGTTGCTGGAGGGAGTGCAGGGGGCGGCCCTGGTGGCCGGACTGGGTGATCAGCGCGATGGCGGGTCCCGTGAGGTCCTCGCGGAACTCCTCGAAGGCGTTGAGGTTGGTGTTCGGTCCGAGCAGCCGCATGCCGGAGCGGGCGACGACCTCGGCCAGCCGGGTCTGGGCCGCCGCGCCCTCGGCGCCGGTCTCGGCGAAGCCGGAGGCGAAGGCCACGGCGAAGGAGACCTTCGCCTCGCCCAGTTGCTCGATCACCGGCAGCGGGTCGGCGACCAGCAGCACCGCCAGGTCCACGTCCTCGGGGAGATCGGCCACCGAGGCGTGGCAGGGCAGGCCGAAGACGGTCTCCCGGCCGGGGTTGACCGGCAGCAACTGGGCGCCGACCCGCTGCGACCAGGTCAGGAGCTGTCGCGTGATGCCGGTGTTGGGCCGCCCCTCGGTGTCGGACGCGCCGACCACCGCCACCGTCCGTGGCCGGAAGAACCTGTCGAGGTCGGGTACGGGGGCGTGCAGCGGACGGCCGCCGACATCGGTGTCCGACCCGCCGCGCGCGACGGGCCCCGGGCCGGGACTGCGGGTGCTGAACGTGGATCCGAGCATCGGTCTCGCCCCCTCCTGCTGCTGGGTCTACAGAACTGACGCATAGTCAGATTACTGAACTGACGACCTGTCAGGAACAGTCGGGTCACGGAAAAGAAATGTGCGGCCCTGTGCGGGGTGCGGACGCGCGGCGTCCGGTTCGCTCGCGGGGACGCGGGAACGCGGGGACGCGGGGTTCCGGCGTCCCGAGCGGGTCGGCGGCCTGCGTATGGAGAGAGGGGGATGTGGGAGCGGGGGTGTGGGAGCGGGCGTGCGGCAGCGCGCGCACGCCCGGGTGCCGCGGCGGTACGTACGAAGCGGGCGCGTACGGGTCAGCGGGTGTGGGACACCTTCCGGGCGATCCGGCGGGCGTCGATGGCCATTTCGCGGAACATGCCGCTGATGGGGTTGGTGAAGCCGGTGAAGTACAGGCCGGGGGCGCCCTTGGGCGAGCGGGCGCCGTGCACGACCGGGCGCCCGCGCCCGTCGAGTACGCCGAGGTGGCCGACGAGCGGTTCGAGGCCGCGCCGGTACCCGGTGGCGGCGATGACGACCTCGGGGCTGATCTGCGAGCCGTCGGCCAGGTGCACCTTGTCCCCGTCGAAGCGCTCGACGGCGGCGACGGGTTCGACCCGCCGGGCGCGTACGGCCTCGATCAGGCCCACGTCCTGGACGGGGATGGAGCCGTCGAGCACGCGCGCGTACAGGCCGGTCTCCGGGCGGGGCAGGCCGTACGCCGACAGGTCGGGCACGCTGGCCCGCTCGATGTACGGGGCGACGCGGTCGACGACGCGGGTCGGCAGCCGTCGGCACAGGATGCCGCTGGCCTGCGCGGGCCAGCCCGCCGTGGACCGGCGCATGATGTGCGGCGGGGTGCGGACGGCGAGCCGTACCCGGGCGGCGCCGCCTTCGACGAGGTCGACGGCGATCTCGGCGCCGCTGTTGCCGACGCCGACGACGAGCACGTCGCGCCCGGCGTAGGGTGCGGCGTTGCGGTAGGCGGCGGAGTGCAGGAGTTCGCCGGGGAAGGTGTCGCGGCCCTCCCAGTCCGGTATGTGCGGCGCGTGGTTGTGGCCGGTGGCGACGACGACCACGGGGGAGGTGAGCACCCGGCCGCCGTTGGCGGGCAGCTCCCAGCCCGCGCCCGACGCCGCGCGGTCGACGCGCTCCACCGCTATGCCGGTGGTGATGTCCAGGTCGTGGTGCTCGGCGTACTGCTCCAGGTAGCGCACCACGTCGTCGCGGGCGACCCAACGGCCGTACGCGCGCGGGATCTGGAGACCGGGGAGCGCGGACAGCCGGCGCGTGGTGTGCAGGCGGAGCCGGTCGTAGTGGGCGCGCCAGGAGGCGCCGAGGTGCTCCGAGCGCTCCAGTACCAGGGGGCGCACCCCTCGCGCTCTGAGCGCGGCAGCGGCGGCCAGGCCGCCGGGTCCCGCGCCGATGACGATGGCGTCCGGCTCGGCGGTCGCGCTGCTCGCGGGTGTGCCCGAACCGGCGTTGCTGGGGTGGGACATGGAGAACTCCCGGGGCCTGAAAGTCGTACGAGAAACGAGTTGCGGCGGTACCGGAAGGTAACTGCTCGCGCGCGTGTGAGCGTAGCCCGGAACGGATCGGTCGGCGAGGTTCGGTCCGGCCTCTTGCGCATACCGCCCGCCGTCCGCTGAACTGACGTACCGTCAGATTTGGAGGAGGTCCGGCATGCGCGCGATCTGGCTCAGCGGCCCGGAATGGCTGGCCGTACTGCGCATAGGGCTGGGGCTGTGGTGGCTGGAGAGTTGGCGGCACAAGGACAAGAAGGCGTGGTTCGCGCGCGGTACGGGCATCGCCTGGGCCGCCGACGTGGCCGAGCGGCACCGCTGGCCCTTCGTGCGCACCGGCTTCGCGGCGGTCGTCGCCCCGCGACCTCGCCTGATGGCGTACGTCGTCGTCTACGCCGAACTCGCCCTCGGGCTCGGGCTGATCACCGGCCTGCTCACCCCCGTCGCCCTCGTGGGCGGTCTGCTGCTGAACCTGCTCTACCTCGTCCTGATGATCCACGACTGGGCCGAGCAGGGACAGAACGCGATGATGGCGCTGATCTCGGTCGTGGCGTTCTTCGCCGTGAGCTGGCAGACATGGTCGCTGGACGACGCCTTCGGGCTGTTCCGGTGAGCGGCGCGGCGCGGTTCGACCTGCCGCGAACCGACGCCTTCACCCGGACCTATTGGGACGCGGCGGCCGAGGGGCGGCTGCTCATCCGGCGCTGCCGGGCCGACGGATGCGGCGCCGCGCACCACTACCCGCGCGAATTCTGCCCGCACTGCTGGAGCGAGGACGTGGTCTGGGAGACCGCCTCCGGCCTCGCCACCCTCTACACCTGGTCGGTCGTCCACCTCAACGACCTGCCGCCGTTCCGCGACCGGCTCCCCTATGCGGCGGCCGTCGTCGACCTCGCCGAAGGGCCGCGCATGATGACGGAAGTCATCGACTGCGCGGCGCAGGGATTACGGATCGGGATGCCGCTGAGGGTGGATTTCCGCCGTGGCGCGGACGCGGGAACCCCGCCCGAGGACGAGCCCGCGATCCCCGTCTTCCGCCCGGCCTGAGCCCCTGCCGCCCGCGTGAGACGGGCGTCAGCGCTTGGCCGTCACCATGTGCGGCGTACGCGACCGGGCCCGTACCGCCTTCCGGTACAGCGCCTGGATCGCGTCGTCGAAGAACGGGCTGTACGAGATCCGGTCGGACAGCCCGCCCTCGTCCTCGCCACCGATCAGACCGATGACGCTGCCGCTCTTGGTGCGGGTGTTGTAGTCGAGCAGCCACGGGCTGCCGGAGGTGCCGGCGAAGTACCCCGCGCACACCAGCTGCAATTGGCGCAGCCCTTCGAGCCGCGAGGTGGTCGTCGTGCAGGTGATCGCCTCGTCGGACGGGTCGTCGGAGGTGCGCGGGTAGCCGATGACGGTGACGCGGTTGTGGAAGCCGGGCGTACGGATCAGGCGGTTGCCGCCCGTCACCTCCTCGATCCGCCGCCCGTCCGCGTCCGGCGCGACCCGGGCGAAGGCGAAGTCGTAGGCGGATTCGGCGTCGTCCGCGGGTGCCCAGCGCGCGTCGGTGAAGACCTGCGAGACGGCCCAGATCCCGTACGGCTGCCGGGCCGCACCCGCGCGGAACTGCGGTACGAAGCCGATGTTCGCGCCCGGCCGGCAGTGCGCGGCGGTCAGGATCAGGTCGCGGCCGGGGCTGTGCACGACGCTCGCGGTGCAGAAGTGCGCGGTCATGTCGCCGTCGACCGAGAAGAGCATGCCGACGGTCGGGACGCCCCCGAAGTGCGTCGCGGTCTCGGAGCGGGTGAACGGTCCCGGCACGGTGCCCGGTTCCGCCGCCGGACCGAGCTGCCGGACCGACGACGGCATGGAGTCGGCCATCCGCTCGGGGGTCCAGAAGCGCGCGGCGGCCCTGTTCGTCCAGTGCGGCGCCGTACGCGGGCGTCCGGCACCGGGCAGCAGCACCGACACCAGGACCAGCGCGGCGGTGCACACGGCGGGCAGCAGGAGACGTCGCAGCACGCGGGAAGGGTATCGGGCGCACCCGGCCGCGTACGGCCGGGACACCGGCGCTGACCGGTGCGGATTGCCCGGCCTCAGCCCCGGCCGAGCACCATCGTGCCGGAGGAGCAGAACCAGCCGCCCGTCCCCGAGGCGACGGCCAGCTCCGGCAGCCGCCCGCCTGCCTTGCGCACTTGCCGCTCACCCGCCTCGCCGCGCAATTGCCGTACGGCCTCGACCAGCAGGAAAAGACCGCGCATACCGGGGTGGCAGGCGGACAGGCCGCCGCCGTCGGTGTTCACCGGCAGCGCGCCGTCCACCGTCAGCCGCCCGTCCGCCACAAAGGCGCCGCCCTCGCCCTTGGCGCAGAACCCCAGATCCTCCAGCGTTACCAGCGTCATATAGGTGAAGGCGTCGTAGATCTCCGCCAGGTCGATCTCCGCGGGCGTCACCCCCGCGCGCTCGAAGGCCAGCCGTCCCGAGGCCGCGGCGGGGGAGACAGTGAAGTCCGGCCACTCGGCCATCGATGTGTGCGACACCGACGTGCCGCTGCCCAGCACCCATACCGGCGGCTTGGCGCAATCCGGCACATATTCCTCGGCCGCCAGCAATACGGCGCCGCCGCCGTCGGAGCGCAGGCAGCAGTGCAGCTTGGTGAACGGGTCCGCGATCATTGGCCCCGACAGCACCTCGTCCACGGTGATGGGCGCGCGGTACATGGCGTCGGGATTGCGGGCCGCGTTCGACCGCGCCTGGACGGCGACTTCGGCGAGCTGCTCCAAGGTGGTGCCGTACTCGTGCATATGGCGCCGCGCGGCCATCGCGTACTTGGAGATCAGCGTGTGGCCGTACGGGACCTCGAACTGGAGCGGGCCGCCCGCGCCGAAGGACAGATTGGCGGTACGGCGGCCCGCTTTGAGATCGGCGCGGGCGGTGGAGCCGTAGACGAGCAGCACGGCGTTGGCGTGGCCCGCGGCTATGGCGTCCGCCGCGTGCGCGGCCATCACCTCCCACGTCGAGCCGCCCACGGCCGTGGAGTCCACCCAGGTCGGCCGCAGCCCCAGATACTCGGCCACCTCGACCGGCGCCAGCGTGCCGAGCCCGGCGGAGGCCAGGCCGTCCACCACGGCCCGGTCGAGACCGGAGTCGGCGAGCGCGCGCCTGGCCGCCTGCGCGTGCAGCGCGTACGCGGTGGCGTCGTCCACCCGTCCGCAGTCCGACAGGGCGACACCGACGACCGCCACAGCACGTTGTCCACGGGGGCGTTGAGCCATGAATCTGACGGTACATCAGATTCGCGTGGCGGCGATACGGTCCCGGTACGGGTTCAGCGCCGCCTGTCCGACCGCTTGCTCAGCAGTGCGAGCGCGCTCAGCGCCTGCGTGATCGAGACCAGCGACAGCAGGATGTACAGCGCCCTGCGCAGCCCGTCCGGATGCGCCCAGAACTGCGCGCTGATCCACACCACCAGCAAGATCGCCCACGTCCACGCGTACGCCTTGAGCTGGGTCGTCGAGGAGTCGGGGCCGGGTGAGAGGAAGCGGCGGAGGGCGCTGCGCCGCGGCGCCCCCGGCGGCTGGCTGCTGCTGGTCATGCGGGACATGATGCCCCGCCGGGGCGCGCGCGTCGGTGCGCGGGGGTCCGGGGTGGGTCGGGTTCACGGTCTCAGGCGGGCGCTCTTGTGGGGCCGCGCACGGGTGGCGGCCGTGGGGTGCCGCGGGTTGGCGTATCCGCCCGGGTCCTCGCCGGGTGGCCGTCACCAGGTGCGGCCTTGGCGCCGGCTCGCGTATCGGCGGTGCACGGGCCTGGGCATCGTGGCGGGGGGCACCTAAGATGACGGCCCGTCAGATCGCAGTCGCGGCAGGGAGGAGCGGCCGATGGACGCCGCGTTCACCGACGAGCAGGCCGAAATCCGTCGCACATTGCGGGACCTGCTGCACAAACGCTGTGGTCCCGACGATGTGCGGGCCGCCGTCGCCACGGCGGCGGGGCACGACGAGGCGCTGTGGCGCCATCTCGCGCAGACGCTCGGCCTGCCGGGGCTCGCGCTGCCCGCAGCGGTCGGCGGCGTCGGCTGCGGCCCCACCGAACTGGTCCTCGCCTGCGAGGAGACCGGCCGGGCGCTGCTGCCGTCCCCGCTGCTCGGCACCTCCGTCCTGGCCGCGCCCCTGATCGCGGCCCTCGGCAATCAGGAGCAGCGGGCTCGCCTGCTGCCGCGGATCGCCGACGGCACCCTGACCGCCGCGCTGGTCACCGCTGGCCCGCCGGCCACCGCTCTGGCCCTCACCGGGCCCAACGACGGCGACTGGGCGGGTGGCGGCCGGGCGGGCGGCGTCCAGGCCCGCGCGGCGGCCGACGGGCCGCCAGGACGGCACCTGCTCTACGGGCAGGCGGACCGCGCGCTCGGCGCGCACAGCGCGGACCTGCTGATCGTGGCGGCCCACACCGGCGGATACGCGGCCACCCGTACCCGGCTCTTCCTCGTCGAATCCACCGCACCGGGGCTCGTGCGCACCCGCCTGACCGCGCTCGACGAGACCCGGCCCCTGGCCCGCGTCGAGCTGCGCGACACTCCCGCCGAAGCGCTCGGCGACGCCCCCGCCGCCGCCCTGGCCGACGCCGGCCGCCTCGCCGCCGCCGCGCTCGCCGCGGAAGCCGTGGGCGCCGCCGATCACGCGCTCACCTCGACGGTGGAGTACGTGAAGGTCAGAGAGCAGTTCGGGCGCCCGATCGGCTCCTTCCAGGCGGTCAAGCACCGGCTCGCCGACCTGTACGTACAGCTTCAGGCGGCGCGGTCCGCCGCCTATTACGCCGCCTGGGCGGCCGGGGCCTCCTCCGGGGCGGACGACACCGAGGCGAGCGCCGAATTCGAGCTGGCCGCGCCCGTAGCCCTCGCCCAGGCGCTGGAAACGCTGCACATGGTGGCGGGGGCGGCGATCCAGTTGCACGGCGGCCTCGGCTTCACCTGGGAGCACCACGCGCATCTGTACTTCAAGCGGGCCACCGCCGACGAACTGCTCTTCGGACCGGTCGACGCCCTGCGCGCGCACGCCGCGGACCGGGCGGGGCTCTTCGCGCCCTCGGTGATCAGGAGCGCGGCGTGAGCGGCGCGGCCGACGCCGACGTGAAGGGCGCCGTCAGCGGGCGCGGTGTGGTCAGCAGGACCGGCGTTCTGGGCAGGTCCGTGCAGAAGGTGTCGGCCACCCGGGCCTTCGCCAAGATCGCGCCGCATGTGGTGCCGGTCATGGACAGCGCGGTCCACCGGCTGACCGGCGGAAGGTTCCTGGTCAGCGCGAGCCTGCTGCCCGGCGTCGTCCTCACCGCGACCGGCGCACGCAGCGGACTGCCGCGGCGTACGCCGCTGGCGTGCATGCCGGAGGACGGCGGCACCCTCGTTCTCGTGGGCAGCAACTTCGGCCGTCCGGGGCATCCGGCCTGGTCGGCCAATCTGCTGGCGCATCCCGACGCCGTGGTCAGCGGCCGGGGCCGCGACCTCCAGGTCACCGCGAGCCTGCTGACCGGCGACGACCGCGCCGCCGCCTGGAAGGCGCTGGTCGCCTTCTGGCCGCCCTACGCGGTCTACGCCTCCCGCGTGACGCGCGAGATCCGGGTGTTCCGGCTGACGCCGCGCGAGTGAGGCGGGGGTGAAGGGTCACCCACACGAAGACGCGGATAGGGGGGCGTCACCCACACGAAGACGCGGGCAGAAGTCGCGCGCACGGGAGCGTGAACACGGAGGCGTGCGCGCGGGAGCGTGTACACGAAGCCGGGGATCCGTGCCGTCACCCACACGAAGACGCGGGCGCCGCGTACCTCCCCCGAGGACTGTGCGGCGCCCGCGTCAGGGCGTGACTTTCTGGCAGGACGGCGAAACGTCAACGCGAAAAAGCGGTGCGTGCCGCGTCCGCTACTTGGCGGGCTTCTTTCCGGTCACACCGAGGTGGACCAGCAGCGCGAGATTCGGCTTCAGCTCGGCCTGCTTGACGCCCCAGCTCGTGAAGCCCTTCTGGTGAGCGGCGACAGCGGCCAGCATGGCGACCAGCGATCCGGCGACGGCCGCCGGGCTGACCTCCTTGTCGACCTTGCCCTTGCTCTGAAGGTCCTTGATGGAGTCGGTCAGGGAATTGGTGACGGCGTTGAGGATCTTCATGCGGATCTTGTAGAACCGCTTGTCCCCTTCCGCTGCTCCGAGGTCGACGACGCGCAAAATGGCGTCGTGCTTCCGCCAGAAGGAGAGGAAACCGTCGACGAGTTCCTCGGCCGCCTGGGCGCCTGATTTGCCGACCCAGGAGCGGCCCGCGACCAATTCGGTCAGGCCCGCTCCCTCCTTGGCCATCTCGTCGGCGAGTTCGAGAACGGCGCCCTCGACGTCGGGGAAGTACTGGTAGAACGTTGCGGGGGAGGTGCCCGCCATCCGGGCGACGTCGATGACCTTGACGTCCCGGTACGGCGACGTGCTGAGCATCTCGCCCAGGCAGTCGAGCAGCTTCTGCCGCGTCGCCTGCCCGCGGCGACCGGCAACACGGCCGTCGACGGTGCGAACTTGTCCTGTCATGCCGTCAGTTTACCGACGGGTGATCAGCGCGCGATTCGGCCGCCTGCAAATGGGGAGGCAGCTCACCGCCACCATGAACATGCAGCTCAGCGCCGGTTACATAGCGTGCTGACGGGGAGGCCAGAAAGAGGACGGGACCGGCGATGTCGGCCGGTTCCGCGAATCTCCCCAGCGGTATGGCGGCGGCCACCGCGCGCTGTACGGCGGGGTCGCCGTCCCCGTAGTGCGCCGCCGAGCGGTCCGTCAGCACCAGGCCCACGACCAGGCAGTTCACCCGGATCGCGGGGCCCCACTCGGCGGCCAGCGAGCGGGTGAGGGAGGCCAGGCCCGCTTTGGCGGCGCCATATGCGGCGGTTCCCGGCGAGGGGCGGCTGCCGCTGACGCTGCCGATGTTGACGATGGAGCCGCCGTCCGGCTGGCGGGCCATCAGGGCGTACGCGGCCTGCGCGCAGTACAGCGGCGCCAGCAGATTCAGCTCGACGACCGCCCGCGAGAAGCGCGGCGAGACGGTGGCGGCGTCGGCGGCGGGGGAGCCGCCCGCGTTGTTCACCAGCAGGTCGAGCCGCCCGTACGCCTCGGCGACGTGCGCGAAGAGCGCCCACACCGCCTCGGGGTCGCGGACGTCCACGGCCCGGAAGGCGACACCGGGCGGCAGGTCCGCGGGCGGTGTGCGCCCGCACACCAGCACCCGGGCGCCGGCCGCCGCCAGCGCCTCGGCGATGCCCCGGCCGATGCCGCGGGTGCCGCCGGTCACGACCGCCACTCGCCCTTCCAGGTCGTCCGTCACGTGGGCTATCGTGCCAGAGGAACTGACGATCCGTCAGATCTGTGCCGGACATCGGTCGGGATCCCGATCCGTACATCCGTAAAAGGCCAACGAGCGGGCGGAGGACGGCGCATGGCGATACAGGTGGCACGCCCCGGGACCGGCGTCGCGGAAGTGGTGATCGACGCGCCGCCGGTCAACGCGATCGACGTGAAGGGCTGGTTCGCACTCGCCGACGCGCTCACCGCGCAGGGCGCGGACCCCGAGGTGCGGGCGGTGGTCCTGCGCGCGGAGGGCCGCGGATTCTGCGCGGGGGTCGACCTCAAGGAGATGCAGAGCACCGCCGGATTCGACGCGTTGCTCGGCGCCAACGCCGGATGCGCCGCCGCCTTCTCCGCCGTCTACGACTGTCCGGTCCCCGTGATCGCCGCCGTGCACGGCTTCTGCCTCGGCGGCGGCGTCGGCCTGGCCGGGAACGCCGATCTGGTCATCGCCTCCCATGACGCGTACTTCGGCCTGCCCGAGGTCGACAGGGGCGCGCTCGGCGCCGCCACGCACCTGGCCAGGCTCGTACCGCAGCAGCGCATGCGGCACATGGTCTACACGTCGCAGAACGCCACGGCCGCCGAGCTGCACGGCTACGGCACGGTCCTCGCGCTCACCCCCAGGGATCGTCTGCGCGACGCAGCCGTCGAGATCGCCACCGCGGTCGCCGCCAAGGACCCGCAGGTGGTCAGGGCCGCGAAACAGTCGCTCAACGGCATCGACCCGGTCGACGTCAAGCGCTCCTACCGCTACGAACAGGGCTTCACCTTCGAACTCAACCTGGCGGGCGTCGGCGACCGGCTGCGCGACGCCTTCACCGAGGGAGGCGCCGGATGACGGACAAGCGCATGACCGCCGACGAGGCGATAGCGCACCTCGCCGACGGCATGACCGTCGGCATCGGCGGCTGGGGCTCGCGCCGCAAACCGATGGCCCTGGTGCGCGCGATCCTCCGCTCCCCGCTCACCGACCTCACCCTGGTCTCCTACGGCGGCCCCGATGTCGGCCTGCTGTGCGCGGCGGGCAAGGTCCGCAAGGTCGTCTACGGCTTCGTCACCCTCGATTCCGTCCCCCTGGAGCCGCATTTCCGCGCCGCCCGCGAGAACGGCACCGTCAAGGCGCTCGAAATGGACGAGGGCATGTTCCTGGCCGGGCTGCGCGCCGCCGCCCTCCGGCTGCCCTTCATGCCGGTACGCGCCGGGCTCGGCGCCGACGTGCTGCGGTACGCGCCCGAGCTGCGGGTGCTCCCCGACCCCTACGGCACCGGGGACGAGGTGGTCGCCGTACCGCCGCTGCGGCTGGACGCCGCCCTGGTGCACGCCAACCTCGCCGACCCCGCGGGCAGCGCCGCACTCACTGGGCCCGACCAGTTCTTCGACGACCTGTTCTGCCAGGCCGCGGACGCCGCCTATGCGTCGGCCGAACGCGTCGTGCCCACCGCGGACCTGCTCAAGGAGGCGGGGTGCGTGCACGCCCTCGTCCTGCACCGCTACCTCACCCATGGCGTGATCGAGGCACCGCGCGGCGCGCACTTCACCGAGTGCCCGCCCGAATACGGCCGCGACGAGCCGTTCCAGCGCGCCTACGCGACCGCCGCGGCCGACCCGGCGGCCTGGGCCGCCTTCGCCGAACGCTTCCTCAGCCATATGGATGAATCGTCTTATCAACAGGCTGTGGATAACTTCCACGAGGAGGCGGCCCGATGACCGCGCCCCCGAACGGCCCGACCGCGCCCCCGAACGACTCGACCGCCGCGGCGACCGGCCCCGCCACCAGGGCCGAGATCTGCGTCACCGCCTGCGCCGACGCCTGGCGCGGCGACGGCGAGATCCTGGCCAGCCCCATGGGCGTCGTGCCCACCCTCGGCGCCCGCCTCGCCCGCGCCACCTTCGCCCCCGACCTGGTGCTCAGCGACGGTCTGGCCTATCTGCTGGCCGGTGACATCCCCCTCGGGGCGGCACCCGACGCGCTCACCGTCGAGGGCTGGCTGCCCTACCGCGCGGTCCTCGACCTGGCCGCGCGCGGGCGGCGCCACGTCATGATGGGCCCCAGCCAGATCGACGCGTACGGCAACGCCAACATCTCCTGCATCGGCCCCTGGGCCCGCCCCACCCGGCAGCTCCTCGGCGCGCGCGGCGCCCCCGGCAACACCGTCAACCACACCACCAGCTACTGGGTGCCCCGGCACGCCCCGCGCGCCTTCGTCGAGCGCGTCGACGTCGTCTGCGGCATCGGCTACGGCCGCGCCGCCGCCGTCGGCCGCGCCGCGCGCTTCCACGGTCTGCGCACGGTCGTCACCAATCTGTGCGTCCTGGACTTCGGCGGACCCGGCCACCACATGCGGCTCGCCTCGCTGCACCCCGGCGTCACCCTGGAGCAGGTCGTAGCGGCGACCGGCTTCCGCCTCACCGTCCCGGCCCGCGTCCCCACCACCCGACAGCCCACCGACGCCGAACTGCGCGTCCTGCGCGACGTCCTCGACCCGCGCTCCGCCCGCGACCGCGAGGTCCCCGCATGACCGCCGACGGTCCGCTGAGCACCCGCCTCACCGACCTCACCGGCATCCGCCACCCCATCGTGCAGACCGGTATGGGATACGTCGCCCGCCCCCGCCTCGTCGCCGCCGCGGCCAACGCCGGGGCCCTCGGCGTACTGGCCGCCGCCACCTTGTCGTACGACGAACTGACCGCGGCCGTCGCCGAGGTCAAGGCGGCGGCCCCCGGACGGCCCTTCGGGGTCAACCTCAGGGCCGACGCGCCGGACGCGGCACGGCGGATCGCGCTGATGGGCCGCGAGGGCGTACGGGTGGCGTCCTTCGCCCAGGCGCCGACCAGGGAGCTGATCCGCGCCGCACACGACGAGGGGATGGTCGCGGTGCCGTCGGTCGGGGCGCGGCGGCACGCGGAGAAGGTCGCCGAGTGGGGCGCGGACGCGGTGATCGTGCAGGGCGGCGAGGGCGGCGGGCACACCGGCCGGGTGCCGACCACGCTGCTACTGCCGCAGGTGGTGGACGCGCTGCGGGGCAGCGGGGTGGCCGTGGTCGGCGCGGGCGGCTTCTTCGACGGGCGCGGCCTCGTCGCGGCCCTCGCCTACGGCGCGGACGGCATCGCGATGGGCACCCGCTTCCTGCTGACCTCCGACGCGCCCGTGCCGCGCGCCGTCCAGGACCGCTACCTGGCCGCCGACGTCACCGGCACCCTCGTCACCACCGAGGTCGACGGGGTGCCGCACCGGGTCCTCGCCACCGACTTCGTCCGCTCGCTGGAACGCGGCGGCCCCCTCGTCCGCTACCCGCGCGCGCTGCGCAACGCCGTCCGCTTCTCCCGGCTGTCCGGGACGCCGCTGCGCGCGATGCTCCGGGAGGGACGGGCGATGCGCGGCGCCCGCGAGCTGAGCTGGCCGCAGGTCCTGATGGCCGCGAACACCCCGGTGCTGCTCCGCGCCGCGATGGTCGAAGGGCGCGCTGACCTGGGCGTCATGGCCTCGGGGCAGGTGGCGGGAGTGATCGCCGACCTGCCCTCGTGCGCGGAGCTGGTGGACCGGATCATGGCCGAAACCGAGGGAGTCCTGGGCCGTCTCAAGAATTGACCATATGTTCGAATTCTCTCTCGTGCGGGCGGGAAGATCACTGGTTACGGTGGCATTCCAGACATTCGCGAGAGGAACCAGCTCATGTCCGCATTCGGTGAAGGCGCTCCCTGTTGGGCCGACGTCTCGCTTCCCGACCTCGCGGCCGGGCGGCGTTTCTACGGCGAGCTGTTCGGCTGGACGTTCGAGGACCAGGGCGAGCAGTTCGGGCACTACACGCTGGCCAAGCTCGACGGGAAGAACGCGGCGGCCCTGATGGGCAAGATGGACGAGTCGATGCCCACGGCCTGGGGCATACACCTGGCCACCGCGGACGCCGCGAAGACCGCGGCCAAGATCACCGAGGCGGGCGGGCACGTCGTCTTCGGCCCCGACGAGATCGGCGACACCGGTGTGCTGGTCGGCGCCGTCGACCCGGGCGGCTCCTTCTTCGGCGCCTTCCAGCTCCGCGGCCACCCCGGCTTCGACGTGGTCAACGTGCCCGGTGCCTACTGCTGGACCGAGAACCACACGCGGGACGCGGCGGCGGTCGACGCCTTCTACGAGACGGTGTTCGGCTACGACGGCGTGCAGGTCGGTGACGGCGTCCACTTCGACTACAAGGTGTGGTCCCGCCCCGGCGACCCCGAGGGCCAGCTCGCCGGCCGGATGAACAGCGCGTCCGGCGGCGGGGACGAGCCGCCCGCCTTCCAGGTCTACTTCGTGGTCGCGGACTGCGACGCCGCCGCCGACACCGTGGGACGGCTCGGCGGACGGGTCGTCATGGGACCGGAGGACTCGCCGTTCGGACGGATGGCCGTCGTCGCCGACGACCAGGGCGCGAGGTTCGCGATCATCGACGTGACGCGCAGGAGCGGCTCGATACCCGGCGCGTGAGCCGGATCAGAGCCGTTCGATGACGGTGACGTTGGCCTGGCCGCCGCCCTCGCACATGGTCTGGAGGCCGTAGCGGCCACCGGTGCGCTCCAGGTGGTGCAGCAGGGTGGTCATCAGCCGGGCGCCGGTCGCGCCCAGCGGGTGGCCGAGGGCGATGGCGCCGCCGCACGGGTTGACCACGTCGGGGTCGGCGCCGGTCTCCTTCAGCCAGGCCAGCACCACGGACGCGAACGCCTCGTTGATCTCCACCGCGTCGAAGTCGCCGATGGACATGCCCGTCCTGGCCAGGGCGTGTTCGGTCGCGGGGATCGGCCCGGTCAGCATGCGGATCGGGTCGGAGCCGCGGGCGGACAGATGGTGGATCCGCGCGCGGGGGGTCAGGCCGTGGTCGCGCACCGCCTGTTCGCTCGCGACGAGCAGTGCGGCGGCGCCGTCGGAGATCTGTGAGGACAGGGCCGCGGTGAGCCGGCCGCCGGGCACGATCGACGGCAGGGCGGCCATCCGCTCCGCCGAGGTGTCGCGGCGGGGGCCCTCGTCGGTGGCGAGTTCGGGGAGGGCGGCCGTTTCGCGGGCGAACCAGCCGCTGTCGAGCGCGTGCAGGGCGCGACGGTGGCTCTCCAGGGCGAAGCGCTCCATGTCCTCGCGGCTGATGTCCCAGTCGCGGGCGATGAGTTCGGCCCCGCCGAACTGGCTGACGGGCTGGTCGCCGTAGCGGGCGCGCCAGCCGGTGGACCCGGAGAACGGATCGGTGAAGCCGTACTCGCGGCCCACCACCATGGCCGCGCCGATCGGTATCCGGGACATGCTCTGGACGCCGCCCGCCACGACCAGGTCGCTGGTGCCGGACAGCACGGCCTGCGCCGCGAAGTGCACGGCCTGCTGGGAGGAGCCGCACTGCCGGTCGACGGTCACGCCCGGTACGTGCTCGGGCAGTCCGGCCGCCAGCCAGCAGGTGCGGGCGATGTCACCGGCCTGGCCGCCGATGGCGTCCACGCAGCCGAAGACGACGTCCTCGACGGCGCCGGGGTCGAAGCCGCCGCGTTCGACCAGGGCGGTCAGCACATGGGCGCCGAGGTCGGCGGGGTGGACGGGGGCGAGCGCGCCGTTCTTGCGGCCGACGGGGGTGCGTACCGCTTCGACGATGTAGGCCTCGGGCATCGGGGGCTCCGTTCTCGCAGGGCTGGGAGGTGACGAGAGGTGACGTGAGGGTGATGAGAGAGGTGAGGCGATGTGAGGTGACGTGCCTTGAGGTGAGGGCGCGGTGGCGTGCGATGAGGTGCGTCCTGGCCGTACCGAGATCTGACGATCCGTCAGATAGTCGGTTATCCTAGCGCGGTGACGGACCTTTCCTTCAGTGCTCAACAGGACGCGTTCCGGCGGGAGATACGGGACTGGCTCGCCCGTCGGGTGCCGCGTGAGCCGCTGCCGTCGATGGACACGGCGGACGGTTTCCGCGCGCACCAGGAGTGGGAGCGGACGCTGTACGAGGCCGGGTGGGCGGTCGTCGGATGGCCGGAGGAGTACGGGGGAAGGGGCCTCGGCCTGGACGAGTGGCTGATCTTCGAGGAGGAGTACTGGCGGGCGGGCGCGCCGGGGCGCGTCGGGCAGAACGGCATCTTCCTGTTCGCGCCCACCGTCTTCGCCTTCGGTACGGAGGAGCAGCGGGCGCGGGTGCTGCCGCCGATGGCCAGCGGGGAGGAGGTGTGGGCGCAGGGCTGGTCGGAGCCGGAGGCGGGTTCCGACCTGGCGAATCTGCGGGCGCGGGCGGTACGGGACGAGGCGCGCGGCGGGTGGCGGCTGAGCGGGCAGAAGACGTGGAGTTCGCGGGCGGCCTACGCGCACCGGCTCTTCGGCCTCTTCCGGAGCGACCCCGACTCGCGGCGGCACCACGGCCTGACGTACTTCATGGTCGACCTGGCGGCGCCGGGCGTGACGGTACGGCCGATCCGGCAGCTCGACGGGGAGGCCGGATTCGCTGAGGTGTTCCTGGACGACGTGTTCGTGGCCGACCGGGACGTCCTGGGGGAGGCGGGGGAGGGGTGGCGGATCGCGATGTCCACCACGGGGAGCGAGCGGGGGCTGAGTCTGCGGAGCCCCGGACGGTTCCTGGCGGCGGCCGACCGGTTGCTCGACCTGTGCCGCCTGCGCCCGGAACAGGCGGCGCCGCACCGGGACGCGGTGGCGGACGTGTGGATGCGGGCGGAGGCGTACCGGCTGTACACCTACCGGACGGTGACGCGGATGCGGGAGGGCAGGGAGAGCGGGCCGGAGTCCTCGCTGAACAAGGTCTTCTGGTCGGAACTGGACCTCGACCTGCACGACATCGCGCTGCGCGTGCTCGGCGCGGAGGCGGAGCGGTGCGGGCCGTGGCTGGACGGCTACCTCTTCGCGCTCGCCGGACCCATCTACGCGGGCACCAACGAGATCCAGCGCAATGTGATCGCCGAGCGGCTGCTCGACCTCCCCCGGGAGCCCCGCCGATGAGACTCGCGCCCACGCCCGACGAACAGCTCTTCGCCCGCACCGCCCGCGAGCTGCTGGCGGCGCGCTGCACCCCGGCCGACGTGCGCGCCGGGTTCTCGCGGGACCGCTGGCGGGCGCTCGCCGGGATCGGGGCGACCGGGCTGCTGGTCCCCGAGGAGTACGGCGGCCTCGGTCTCGGTTCCGGTCCCGGTGCCGACGGCTACGGTCCCGGCGGCCACGGTCCCGGCGGCTACGGTCCCGGCGGCTACGGTTCCGGCAGGCAGCACCTCGGAGGGCGGCGCCTCGACGAGCCGCCCCTGGGCGCGCAGGCGCTCGTCGCGCTCGCCGAGGAGGCGGGCCGCGCGTGCCTGCCCGAGCCGTTGCTGGAGGCGGCGGTCGCGGCGGAACTGCTCGGGGGGCTGCCAGAAGGGGCGGATCTGCTGCGCGGGCTGGCGGAGGGCGCGGTGACCGTCGCCGTGTCCCTTCCCGCCCGGGTTCCGGCGCCGGGACCCGTACCCACGTCCGCATCCGTACGCACGTCCGTACCCACGTCCGCATCCGTATCCGTATCCGAACCAGCAGGTCAGCCCGTTGTCGCGCACGCCGCCCACGCTGATCACGTGCTGGTGGTCACGGAAGACGGTGAGCTGCGGGAGGCGGGGGCCGGGCCGCGTACGCCTGTTGTCGGGGTCGACCCGAATCGGGGGCTGGCGCGTGTGGCGGACGGAGGCGGGCGGGTGCTCGCGCGGGAGTGGGGGGAGGCGGCCGGGAAGGCGGCGCGACTCGGGGCGATCGGGGCGGCGGCCGACCTGGTGGGCGCGGCGGCGGCGATGCTGGAGCGGACGGTGGAGTACGCCAAGGGCCGTGTGCAGTTCGGGTCGCCGATCGGCGAGCGGCAGGCGGTGAAGCACCGGCTGGCGGACGTCCTGCTGGCCGTGGAATTCGCGCGGCCGGTGGTGGCGCGGGCGGCGTACGCGTACGACCACGGGCTGCCCAGTGCGGCGCGGGACGCGGCCATGGCGAAGGTCTTCGCGAACGACGCGGCGGGGAAAGCGGCGCGCGGGTGCCTCCAGGTGCACGGTGCGATCGGTTATACCGACGAGTACGACCTCTCGCTCTGGCTGCGCCGGGTGTGGGCGCTCTCCGCCGCGTGGGGCGATTCCACCCGGCATCGCGCCGCCGTGGCGGCCGACCTCTTCGCGCCGGGCGGCCCGTCCCCGTCCTGCCCGCCGCGCTGAACCCCGCCGCCCCGGGACCGCCCCGCGACCGACCCGCGCGGCCCCCCGTCCACCGGCGCCTGCCCCGACTCGCCCGCCCCGTACGGCACTTGGACGCCGCCGGTGCGCCACGTGCGTCCCATGCCTCCCTCCCGGACGCCTCGTTCGGCGCGCCGCGCGCCGGAGACGGTGCGAATGGCGGATGATAACGAGTTCGCTCTCCGGGCGTGTCGCGGCGGCCCCGGGTTCGCAACCGGCGCCCATCCCAGGAAGAATCAGGCCCGTACCCTGGCGCTTGGGCCGGTCGAACGGGGTACGGAGCGCGCAGAGCGGGCAAAGCAGTACAGGCGGGCGCAAGCGCTCGATCACGACAGCACGGCACGAGCACGGCGACAACGGCAGAGCGACCACAGCGCAACAGCACCAAACAGCACCACAGCACGACGGCAGAGCGACAACGGAACGACGGTACGGCGCGCAGCACGGGGTAAGGCCGCGACAGCGCGGGCAACGCGGGCACGGGGAGGTGGCAGGGCAGTGGTGGAGCAGCTTACGCAGCACGACCCGAGACGGATCGGCCCTTTCGAGGTGCTGGCGCGGCTCGGCGCCGGCGGCATGGGGCTGGTCTATCTCGCCCGCTCGGCTTCCGGCCGCCGGGTGGCGATCAAAACCGTGCGCGCCGAACTGGCCGAGGACCAGCTCTTCCGGGTCCGCTTCACGCGTGAGGTGGAGGCCGCCCGCGCGGTCTCCGGCTTCTACACCGCGGCCGTTGTCGACGCCGACCCCCGCGCCGCCGTCCCGTGGCTCGCCACCGCCTACGTCCCGGCCCCGTCGCTGGAGGAGATCGTCAACGAGGCGGGCCCGATGCCCGCACAGGCCGTACGGTGGCTGGCCGCCGGAATCGCGGAGGCGTTGCAGTCGATCCACGCAGCCGGTCTCGTGCACCGCGACATGAAGCCGTCGAACGTACTCGTCGTGGAGGATGGGCCGCGCGTCATCGACTTCGGCATCGCGTCCGGCGTCTCCAACACCCGCCTGACCATGACGAACGTGGCCGTCGGCACGCCCGCCTACATGTCGCCCGAGCAGGCCCGCGACTCCCGCAGCGTGCGCGGCGCGAGCGACATCTTCTCGCTCGGCTCCACCCTGGTGTTCGCCGCGACCGGCCACGCGCCCTTCCACGGCGCCAACCCCGTCGAGACCGTCTTCATGCTGCTGCGCGAGGGCCCCAATCTCCACGGCCTGCCGCCCGAGCTGCGCCCGCTCATCGAGTCCTGCATGCGGATGGAGGCGGACCGGCGGCCCACCCCCGCCGACCTCCAGGCGCAGCTCGCACCGCATCTGTACTCCACCGGCGGCGACGACACGGGTACGGCGTCGGCCTGGCTGCCGCCCGGCGCGGTCGCGTTGATAGAGCAGCGCCGCAGCGGACGGCCCGCCGTCGCCTCGGGCGGCAGCCGGGGCGCGCACGCCGCGGGCCCGCAACTGCCCGGCAACGCGCCGCCGCTCCCGCCGAACTCCCCGCCCCGGCCGCAGCAGCCGCCGAACAACGCACCGGCGCACGCGGGCGCGCCCGACGGCCGCGGCAACCACCGCGCGCCCGTACCCGTATCCGGCCCCGCGGCGGGACCCGCGGCGGGCCCCGGCTCCGGTCCCACCTCGGGTCCCGCCTCCGCCGTTCCCGTACAGCTCGCCGGTTCCGCGCCGATCGGTCCCGGGATGCGGGTCGCGGACGCGGCGGACCACAAGGCGGGGGCCGCGCCCGGTACGGACTGGGTACGCCGCCGCGCGGGCGCGCACCGCGCGAACGCCAACGCGGGCGCCAACGCCGGTGCCGTGGCGAACGGCGGCGCGGCCCAGGCCCCCGCCGCCCTCCCGGCGCAGCAGGGCCAGCAAGCGCAGCAGGCTCCGCAGTCACAGCAGCAGTCACAACAGCAGCAATCACAGCCGCAGTCGCAGCAGGCCCAGCACGCCGCCCAGTCGGGCCTCCAGTCCCAGGCCGCCGCTCCCGGCGAGTGGCGGCCGTGGCGTTTCCGCATGTCGAACGACGTGTGGGGCACCCCCGTCGTCTCCGGCGGACTCCTCTACGTCACCTCCTTCGAGGTGCACGCGCTCGATGTGGCCAGCGGGCGCCGCCAGTTCAAGACCCGCGACGTCGCCTGGACGATGGCCGTCGACGGCGGCCGTATCCACGCCTCTGACGGCCCCAGCCTCTTCGCGCTCGACGCGGTCGACGGCGGCGAGCGCTGGCGTACGGCGATCGACGGCTGGGTGTACGCGCTGCGCGCCGACTCCGGCACGGTCGTGACCGCCACCCGCGGCGGCGGCATCCAGGCGTGGGACGCGGCGCGCGGCGGACTGCGCTGGGAGCGGTCGGGCGCCCAGACCGAATTCGAGTCCCCGGACTCCGGGCCCACCGTCCTCGGCCGCGCCGTCTACTACCAGGGCGGCGGCCACCTGCACGCCGTCGACTCCCTCACCGGTGCCGAGATGTGGTCGTACCCGGTCGGCGAACCCGGCGTCGCGGGCTCCGTGCCCACGCGGCCGGTCGTCGCGGACGGCATCGTGCACCTCACCGCCGGGACGCGGGTCGTCGCGCTCGACGCCCGCAGTGGCGCCGAGCGCTGGCATTTCGACGCCCCCGCCGTCATGTTCTCGCCGCCCGCGCACGTGCCGGGGCCCGGCGTCTCGGGCGGCGGCGTGTACGTCGCCGACCACCTCGGCACCGTCTACGCCCTCGATCCCGCCGACGGGCACGCGCGCTGGCGCGTCGCCACCGAGCCGCGGCAGTCGCTGGAACCCGTCATCGTCGCCAATGGTGCGCTGCACCTCGGCGCGGGGAGCGCGCTCTACACGCTGGACGCCGTCAGTGGCGCGCCGCGGTGGCGCTTCGCGGCGCAGAACGAGATCGTCGGCTCGCCCGCCGTGGCGGCCGGGCGGGTGCACTTCGGGTCCAAGGACCACTGTCTGTACACGGTCGACGCGGCCGGGGGGCAGTTGCGGTGGCGGCTTGAGACCGGCGGGGAGATCACCGGGTCGCCGGTGACGTCGGAGGGGGTGGTGTACGCGTGCTCGAAGGACCGGTGCGTGTACGCGCTCGACGCGACGAAGGGGACCGGGGCGACTTCGCGTCGGGCGTGAGCCCGTGGGCCCTCAAACGCCGGGCGGGCTGATGCCCTCAGGCGCCGGGCGGGCTGGTAGGCGGGGGTTGCGCGCCGCTGGGCAGGTCGTCGGTGCCGGGCCGGGGCACCTCCTCGAACTGCGTCTGCCTGGTCGTGTCGTAAGCGTCGTCCACTTGTCGACGCAGTTCTGCGGGGGCACCCCGCCCCGTCTCCTCCTCCTCGTAGCGGGGTTCGTCGTACCGGCCGTACGTCGGCTCGTCGTACCGGGGCTCCTCGAAAACCGGCGTGGCGCGGCGCGGCCGGTGGCGGCCGGGGAGGACGGCGGCGGCGAGGAGGAGCAGGAGGCCGGAGGCGAAGGCGGTGGCGACGCCGTAGTCGAGGCCGTTGCCGCCGGCGGTGAGGGAGCCGGAGGCTTGGCCCTGGCGGACCATCCAGAGGATGGTGATGCCGAGAACGAGGAGGGCGGCGAGGGCGAGGGTGAGGCGGGAGCGGAGGAGGACGCCCAGGAGGGTGAGGAGGGCGGCGAAGGCCATGGGGAGGAAAAGGGAGCCGAGGAGGGCCGCCTTGTCAGGCGTCACGCCGACCCCGGTGAAGAGGTCGTCGACCCGGATGCCGGAGCCGTGGCGGCCGCCGTACCAGGCACGGAAGGGGCTCCAGACGGCGCCCGCCGCTCCGATGAGGGCGAGAAGCGACCCGACGACGGTGCGGAACATCTCGTGGTCGCCTCGCTTCGCTCGCTCAGCCCCCTCGGGGCCGACGCTACGCCGCGACCGTCGCACCCGCCACGTGAGCCGCGCTCACCTCAACCGGAAGGCGGCGGGCCCCCGGGCGCGCCCGGTGAACAGCTCCGCCTGCCGCTCCGGCGGCAGATTGCCGAGGGCGATGAGGTGCGGCGCGAGCGCGGTGGCGTGCGCGCGGGCCGCCTCCCGGGCCGACCACACGGCGCGCACGGTGCCCTGGACGGCCTCGGTCGGGTAGGAGGAGAGGACGGCGGCGGCGCGCAGGGCGGTGGCGAGGAGGTCGGGGCCGGGCACGACCTCGGAGACGAGACCGGTCTCGTAGGCCCGTCGCGCGCTCACCCGTTCGGCGGTGCCCATGAGGGACATGCGCATGGCCTCGCCGTAGGGCATGCGCTGCGCCATGAGGACGGACTCGTAGGCGCTGACCATGCCGTAGGCGGTGTGCGGGTCGAAGAAGGTGGCGTCTTCGGCGGCGATGAGGAATTCGGCCTCGCCCAGGAGGTAGAAGGCGCCGCCGCAGGCCATGCCGTTGACGGCGGCGACGACCGGCTTCCACAGGTCGTTGGCCTTGGGACCCGCGGTGAGCAGGGGGTCGTCGACGCAGTACGGGGACGACGGCTGCGGTACGTCGAGGCCGCGGTCGACGCCGGTGCAGAACGCCCGGTCGCCCGCGCCGGTGAGGACCACCGCCCGTACCGCGTCGTTGAAGCGCAGGTCGCGCCACACCTCGCGCAGCCCGTCCACGGTCGCGCCGTCCAGGGCGTTGTGCCGCTCGGGCCGGTCGAGGGTGACGAGCGCGACCCCGTCACCGGCCTCCGTGCGCCGGACGCTCATGGCCGCTCCAGCAGCCAGCGCGGTACGACGACGCCGTCCGTGGCGGCCGGGTCGGGGAAGGCCACCTTCACGGCGGCGCCGATCCGCAGCCGCGCCGGGTCCACGGAGTCGAGGCGCGCGTCGGCGCGGGCGACGAGGTTGCCGACCAGCCGGATCCGGCCGCCCTCGGGGGTGGCCTCCTCGGCCAGTTCCACCACGATCACGTTGTACGGGGCCTGCTCGGCGTAGTCGGGCAGCAGCGGGGGGTGGGCGACGACGTACGACCAGATCCGGCCGCGTCCGCTCATCTGCTCCCAGCGGGACCCGAAGGACCGGCAGTACGGGCAGCAGGGGCGCGGCGGGAAGCGGAGCCGTCCGCAGTCGGCGCACGCCTGGACGCGCAACTCGCCCTGGCGCGCGTACTCCCAGAAGGGCGCGCCGTCCTCGTCGATGACCGGCAGCAGCATCGCGGCTGTCAACTCCTCAGCAGCAGAGCGGATGTGGGGACGCACTCGCCCGCCGTGACCAGGCAGGTGGCGGCGTCGGGAACTTGGGCGGTGGAGGTGCCGCGCAGTTGCCTGACGCCCTCGGTGATGAGGTTGAAGCCGTGGACGTACGCCTCGGACAGGCCGCCGCCACCGGTGTTGATCGGCAGCCGTCCACCGGTCTCCAGGGCGCCGCCCTCGGTGAAGGCGGCGCCCTCGCCGCGTCCGCAGAAGCCGTAGCCCTCGAGGGAGAGCGGGATCAGCGGGGTGAAGGCGTCGTATATCTGGGCGACATCGACGTCCTGCGGCCCGAAGTCGGCCTGTTTCCACAGGTGTCGGGCGGCGGTCCAGGACGGTCCGGTGAGCGGGTCGTCGGTCCAGTAGTTGACCATGCCGTGATGCTGCGCGGGCAGGCCCTGCGCGGCGGAGTGCACGTAGACGGGCTTGCGGCGGCAGTCGCGGGCGCGTTCGGCGGAGACCACGACGCAGGCCAGGGCCCCGTCGGTCTCCATGCAGTTGTCGAACAGGCAGAGCGGTTCGCTGATCCAGCGCGCGGTCATGTACATCTCGCGGGTCAGCGGGCGCTCGTACATCAGAGCGGCCGGATTCTGGTTGGCGCGGTTGCGGCAGGCGAGCGCCACATTGAACAAGTGGTCGCGGGTGGCGCCATATTCGTGCATGTAGCGGCGGGCGAGCATGCCGATCTCGTCGGCCGGGCGGAGCAGACCGTACGGCCGGGACCACTGCGCCGGGATGGGGAGCTGGACGGTGGTGCTGCTCCACGGGCGCGGTCCCGAGCCGCGTTTGCGCGACCGCCAGGCGACGCCGACCGACGCCTGACCGGTGGCGACGGCCGCCGCGAGGTGCGCGACGGTCGCGCACGAACCGCCGCCGCCGTAACCGGACTTGGCGAAGAAGGTCACATCACCCGCGCCGATCGCCTTGGCCAGCTCGACCTCGTCGGTGTCCTCCATCGTGTACGAGGCGAAGCCGTCGACCTCGCCGGGGTCGATGCCCGCGTCGTCGAGCGCGGCGAGCACCGCCCGGCACGCGAGCGTCTTCTCCGACTCCGGGAGCGACTTGGCGAACGGTGTCTGGCCTATCCCGACGATGGCCGTCGCGTCTTTCAGGGCAGCGCCGCCCATGGGCACACACCTCCGCGGGTCCCCGGATGCACTGACGAACTGCTGACAGGTCGTCAGGCTACCGTTAATCTGACGGGTAGTCAGCTACGGGAGAGGACGTCATGGATGTGGACCTGCGGGACGACGATCCGCGCGACACCTCGTACGGCGACACCTCGTACGGCGACACCTCATCCGAGGGCGGCGCCTTCAACGACGGCTCATCCACGGCCGGTTCACCCGCCGACGACCCCCGCGCCGACCTCCGCTGGGGCACCCTGCCCCGCCTGGTGCGCGCCGCCGCCCGCGCCCACGGCGAGCACGAGGCCGTCGTGGACGGCCGCACCCGCGTCAGCTACGCCGAACTCGGCGCCCGCGTCGAAAGTGCCGCCGCCGCGGCCGTCGCCTCGGGACTGCGCCCCGGCGACCGGGTCGCGATCTGGGCGCCCAACTCGCTGAACTGGATCGTCGCCGCGCTCGGCGCGGTCAGCGCGGGCGGCGTCCTCGTCCCGCTCAACACCCGCTTCAAAGGCGCCGAAGCGGCCTGGATACTCCAACGCACCCGCGCCAGGCTGCTGTTCGTCACCGGCACCTTCCTCGGCACGTCGTACGTGGCCGCGCTGCGCCGCGCCGCGGGAGAGGGAGACGGCGAGGGACCGCTGCCCGGCCTGCCGCACCTGCGAGACGTCGTCGTCCTCGGCGACGACGCGCCGCCCACCGGATTCCTGTCCTGGCACGGCTACGTGGCGGCCGGCGCCGACGTACCCGCCGCGACCGTACGCGCCCGCGCCGACGCCGTGGCGCCCGGCGACCCCTCCGACATCATCTTCACCTCGGGCACGACCGGACACCCCAAGGGCGCCGTCATCACGCACACCCAGACGCTGCGCGTGTACGGCGTCTGGAGCGCGCTGGCCGGACTGACCGCGGGGGACCGCTACTTGGTGGTCAACCCCTTCTTCCACACCTTCGGCTACAAGGCGGGCGTCATCGCCTGCCTGATGCGCGGCGCCGTGATCGTGCCGCAGCCCGTCTTCGACGTGGACACCGTCCTCGCCAACATCGCCGCCGAGCGGATCTCCGTACTGCCGGGCCCGCCCACCCTGCACCAGTCGCTGCTCGACCATCCGGCGCGCGCCGCCCACGACCTGTCCGCGCTGCGGCTCGTCGTCACCGGGGCCGCCGTCATCCCGCTGGAACTCGTCGAACGGCTGCGCGCCGAACTGCGGATCGCCACCGTCCTGACCGCGTACGGCCTCACCGAGGCGTCCGGCACCGTCACCATGTGCCGCAGGGGCGACCCCGCCGCGACCGTCGCCGTCACCTCGGGGCGCGCCATCCCCGACACGGAGGTACGGGTCGACGCCGCGCCCGGCGCGCCCGGCGAAGTCCTGGTCCGCGGCTACCACGTCATGTCCTGCTACTTCGAGGACCCCGAGGGCACCGCCCGCGCCGTCGACCCCGACGGCTGGCTGCACACCGGCGACATCGGCGTCCTGGACCCCGAGGGAAATCTGCGGATCACCGACCGCCTCAAGGACATGTACATCGTCGGCGGCTTCAACGCCTACCCGGCGGAGATCGAGCAACTGCTGCTGCGCCACCCCGACATCCGCGACGCCGCCGTCATCGGTGTCCCCGACCCCCGCCTCGGCGAGGTCGGCCGCGCCTACGTCGTCCGCCGCCCCGGCTCCACCCTCACCGCCGACGACCTCATCGCCTGGTCGCGCCGCGAAATGGCCAACTACAAGGTCCCGCGCGGCGTCCGCTTCGTCCCCGAACTCCCGCGCAACGCGGGCGGGAAGGTCAAGAAGAACGAGCTGCGTACGGCCGCGGACCGACCTGCGCGCGGCCCGGCCCCTGACGAGGCTTGATTTGCGAGCGGCCCCGGCCCGCGGAAGCGGACTGACCCGCGCCCGGCACCGGACCCGGACGCGGACTGACCGCGGCGCCCCCTCCGCGCCGCGGTCAGTCTTTGGTGCGCCCCCGGGTGCGTGCTGTGGAACCCCCCGCAGTCACCCGGCCCCCCCTTGGGCGGCTTTCACCGGTCCCCCTCGGCCCCCACCGAGGTTCCCCGGTCCCCCGATCCCCCCTGTTCCCCTGTTGCCCCGTGCTGTTTTCCCCTGATCAACCCCGTGGGTCCCCCTGCGGTCCCCTTGGGGTCCTCCGCGGCCCCGCCCTCCCCAGAGCGGGGTACGGAAGCTACTTGGTGGTGCCGTCCGTGTGGAAGTTGTCCGGCTTGACGACGGGCTTCTTCGGCGTGAGGAGCCCGTCCGGAGCCGTCTGCTCGGTGCCGTCGGTGTGGAAGTTGTCCGGGTCGACCGGCGGGTCCGTCTTCGGAAGCTTCGGAACTTCGGTGCTCATGGTGCTCTCCCTGTGTGCTTGGGGACGTGCTGTCGTGAAAGCCCGCCCGGTGGCGACCCCCGTACACCACCGAGCGGGCAGCTCGTGCAGTGATGGAATCGTGGCATCCACCGATAATCAACTGATAAACGGGCGCGTTGAGCGAATCGACCTGGGCTTATACCGCGACAGAGGGGGATGATTCGTCCCCCAACAGGCGCCGTACATCGGCCGCTTCGGGCGAACCGAGCGCGGTGAAGACGGCCAGGGCGTCGTGCCAGCAGGCGTGGGCACGGACCGGCTGGCCCATGCCGTCGAGCGCGCTGCCGAGTACGGTCAGGGCGTTGGCGGTGCGCCACTCGCCGCCGACCTCGCGGAGGATGACGAGCGACTGCTCGGTGTGGGCGGCGGCCTGCCGCCAACTGCCGCCCGCGAGGTGAACCTTGGAGAGCCGGAAGAGCGTCATGCCCTCCCAGAACTGCTGCCGCGCCTCCCGGAAGATGCCCAGTGCCTCGGTGAGGCAGCTCAACGCGTCGTCGAGGCGGCCCTCCGCGGTGAGCGCGATGCCCATCGCGTACAGGCCGTTGCCGAGCCGGAAGCCGGCGCCCAGTTCGCGGTAGATCGCGACGACCCGTTCGGTCGCCGCCACCGCGGCGGCGATGTCGCCCAGTTCGATCTGCGCGCGGGAGAGATTGCTGAGCGCCGCCGCCTCGCCGTGCTTGTTGCCGTCGGCGCGGAAAGCCTCAAGGGCGGTGGTGTGGTACTCCGCGCACGCCTCGAAGCGCTGGCCCTGGTGGGCGATGCTGCCGCGCAGATTGGGCGCGTAGCTCGACGTCATCGGGTCCTCGGCGGCCAGGCCGAGCACCAGGGCGCGCTTGGCCTCGGTCTCGGCCTCCTCGAACCGGCCCGACATCCGCAGGAGTTGGCCGAGCCAGATCCGCCCGCGCCCCTCCACCAGCGTGTCCCCGCAGTCGTGCGCCGTCGTCACCAGTGTCCGCGTCGCCTGCTCGTATTGCCGCGCGTAGACACCGGACTCCATCAGGTCCTGGGCGACCAGCAGCAGGTCGACGGCGCGGCGCATCGGGCCCTCGCAGCCGCCGTCCGCGGCCTGCTGGACGGCCGCCAGCAGATTCTGCGCCTCGGAGAAGAGCCATTCCAGGGCCTCGTCCGGGGCGCCGAAGGTCAGGCCGGAGTGCGCGGTGAGGGCGAGGTGGTCCAGGACGCGGTCGCCGGGGTTCTCCAACTCGTAGGCGCAGGAGGCCGAAGCGAGGTAGAAGTCCAGCACCCGCGACAGCGCCGCGCAGCGCTCCCGCGGTGTCTCGTCGCGCTCCGCGCACTCGCGGGCGTACAGGCGCAGCAGGTCGTGGAAGCGGTAACGGGCGGGCGCGGCGGACTCGATGAGGCTGATGTCGACCAGCGCCTCCAGCAGCTCCTCGGCCTCGTACGGGTCCAGGTCGAGGGTGGCCGCCGCCGCGTGCAGCGAGATGTCCGGGCCGTCGGCGAGCGAGAGCAGCCGGAAGGCGCGGGCCTGCGGCGCCGACAGGTGGCCGTAGCCGAGGGCGAAGGTGGCCTTCACCGCGAGGTCCCCGGCCCGCAGTTCGTCCAGCCTGCGCCGCTGGTCGGCCAGTTTGTGGGCGAGTACGGAGACGGTCCAGGTGCGGCGGGCGGCCAGCCGGGACGCGGCGATCCGGATGGCCAGCGGCAGGAAACCGCAGGCCGCGACGACGTCGAGGGCGGCCTGGCGTTCGCTGGTGACGCGCTCCTCGCCGACGATCCGGGTGAAGAGCTGGAGCGCCTCCTCCGGCGACATCACGTCGAGGTCGACCAGATGCGCGCCCGCCAGGTCGACCATCCGCACCCGGCTGGTGACCAGGGCGGCGCAGCCGGGGGTGCCCGGCAGCAACTGGCGGATCTGCGCGGCGTCGTAGGCGTTGTCGAGCAGCGCGAGCACGCGGCGGCCGTCGAGGGTGGAGCGGTAGAGCGCGGCGCGGTCGGCCAGCGACTCGGGGATCGCGGAGTCCGGGGTGCCGAGCGCGCGCAGGAACGAGCCGAGTACGGCCTCGGGTTCCGCCGGGCGCGGGTCGGTGCCCTGGAGGTCGACGTACAACTGCCCGTCGGGGAAGGAGTCGCGGGCCGCGTGGGCGACATGGACGGCGAGCGTGGTCTTGCCGACGCCGCCGATGCCCGCGACGGCGGAGACCGCCATCACCCCGCTGCCCTGCGACGCCTGGGCCAGTTGCTCGCTCAGTTCCCTGACCACATTGCGGCGGCCGGTGAAGTCCGCGACGGTCGCGGGCAGTTGCGCGGGCCGTACGATCTCGGCCGGTCCGGCGGCGGAACCGGCCGGGGCGGCGAGCGAGGGGTCGGCCTCCAGGATCTTCTGGTGCAGGTCCTTCAGTTCGGCCGACGGGTCGATGCCCAGCTCCTCGGCGAGCAGGCGGCGGGTGTCGGCGTAGACGCCGAGCGCCTCGGCCTGCCGGCCGCTGCGGTAGAGGGCCAGCATCAGCAGGGCGCGCAGCCGCTCGCGCAGCGGGTGTTCGGCCGAGACCGCGGTGAGTTCGGAGACGGCCTCGGCGTGCGCGCCCAGCTCCAGGTCCAGTTCGAGACGGGTCTCGATCAGGCCGAGGTGCCATTCGGCGAGCCGGTTGCGCTGCGTCTCGGCGTGCGGCCCCGGAAGGCCGGCCAGCGGCTCGCCGTGCCACATCTCCAGCGCGGTGCCCAGCAGTTCGCGGGCGCGGACCGGGTCGACGGCGCGCTGCTTGTCGGCCTCGGCGGCCAGCCGCTCCACGACGGCGCAGTCCAGCGCGTCGTCGGCGACCCGCAGCGAGTAGCCGCCGGAGTCGGTGACCAGGGCCTCGGGGCCGAGCGCCTTGCGCAGCCGGAAGGCGTACGAACGCAGCGCGGCGAGCGCGGTGTTGGGCGGTGACTCTCCCCAGACGGCGTCGAGCAGTTCCGACGCGGTCGCCGTGCGCCCGCCGCGCAGCAGCAGCGCGGCCAGCAAGGCGCGCTGCTGTGGTGCGCCGGTGACGATCGGCTCGTCGTCTCGCCAGGCGCGCACCGGACCGAGGACCGCGAACCGCAGGCTGTTGCCCGGTTCCGTCCTGCTTTCCATCTCTGCCCCCTGAACGTGGACCTGCTCATTGTGTACCCGCGCCTGGAGCGGCGCACTGCTTGTGCCAGCCTCCGGCGGTGGTCGGCCGCCGGGCGCTGATTGGTGCGTGACCCGATTATTCGCGAAGCCGGGCGCCCCCGCGGCCCGTCGCCCGCACGTATATCAATCGTTCATCGCCGGACGGAACAGTTGTCCGCATGGCGCACGGGACCGAGGGTTCGGCACCGTCCGTGCCAGTTTGCCGTGTCGGGCCGCCGGGGTCACCCCGTGCAAGGACCCGAACCGGACTTGCAGCAAAAGTTGGGCTGGAATTTGAGGTTCCGTCTGTGCGTGCGCGGAGGTTGTGCTGTGTGGGACTGGTCCATGCCGGTGTGTGTCCTGCGAAAGAACAGGTAGCGGGCGTTTCATGTGTGCTGAGTGCACGAGTCATGCGGCAGGTGCCGGTGAGCCGGACGGGCCGATCGGGTCACTGCCTGTCAGGCCGGGGCACCTGCCGTCGGCCGCCGGGTCCGAGCTGTTCCGGGCTCCGGTACGCGAGGTGCGCCCGGTGCGCCCGGCCGGATCCGTACGACGGATGCCGGCCCCGGCCGCGGGGCCCGCGATGAGCGGCGAGGGCCGCGAGCGGCCCGGCGGCGGGGGCGGCGGCAACGGCGGCACGCGGCGGCTCGGGGACGCCGGACGGCTGCCCGGCGAACTGCTGCGCCGCCGCGCCGAGCGCGCCCCGCAGGCCGTGCCCGCGCTGCCGTATCCGCGGACGACCGTCAGCGGCACCGCGGGGTGCAGCTTCGCCGAACTCGACCGGCGGGCCCGCGCGGTGGCCGCCCGGCTCGGCAGCCTGCTGGCTCCCGGCGCGCGCGTGCTGCTCGCCTATCCGCAGGGCCCGGACCTCGCGGGCGCCTTCTTCGGCTGCCTGTACGCGGGGATGGCCGCGGTGCCGCTGGTGCTGCCGGGACCGGGCGCCAACGACGCGGTCTCCCGCGCGGTCCGCCGCTGCGACCCCGACCTGGTGCTGACCGGCTCCGACGGCTGGTCCGCGCTGGCCGTCGACCGCACCCGTACCCAGGTGATGGAGGCGGACGGCGTCCGCGTCGCGGGCGAGCCCGTGTGGCGGCTGGCGCAGAACTGGCGGCCGGTCGGCGTCCTGCGCAGCGCGCCCGCGTACCACCGCTACTACGACGACGGCGTGGTCGGCGGGCGGCTGGAGCCCGCGATGGCGCACGCCGATCTCACCGAGGTGATGGGGGAGTTGGCGCAGGCGGTACGGCTGGGCACCGACGAGGAGAACGTCGGCTGGATCGCGGCCGTGCACGGCGTGGAGGACGCGGTGTGGCGGATTCTGCTGCCGGTGCGGGTGACCGACTGACGTCCGCCGCAGCCGGGAAGTCCCGGAGGCCGGTAGTGCCAACGATGTGACGACACGTTAGCTGACGGATCGTCAGATCGGCGCTACCGTTGTGCCCATGGAGACCTTCCCGAAGATCATCTCGGTGGACGACCACACCGTGGAGCCCGGCAACGTCTGGCGGGACCGGCTCCCGTCGAAACACCACGACACCGCGCCGCGCATCGTGCGCGCGCCCCTGAAGGAAATGACCTTCCTCGGCGGCCGGTTCGCGCCCACGATGGGCGAGCCGGGGGACGAGGGACCGCTCGCCGACTGGTGGCTGTACGAGGGCCTGCGCCGCCCGCTGACCCGGCTCGACACCGCCGTCGGCTACTCGCGCGACGAGATCAGGCTCGAAGCGATCACGTACGAGCAGATGCGGCCGGGCTCGTACTCGGTGCCCGAGCGGCTGGCCGACATGGACGTCAACCATGTGCAGTCCGCGCTCTGCTTCCCCACCTTCCCGCGCTTTTGCGGCCAGACCTTCACCGAGGCCGAGGACCACGACCTCGGGCTGCTGTGCGTGCGCGCGTACAACGACTGGATGGTCGAGGAGTGGTGCGGCCCGCAGGCGGGCGGGCGGCTGATACCGCTGACCCTGATACCGCTGTGGGACGCCGAGTTGGCCGCCGCCGAGGTACGGCGCAACGCGGCGCGCGGCGTACGCGCGGTCTGCTTCTCCGAGATCCCGCCGCACCTCGGACTGCCGTCGGTGCACACCGACTACTGGGACCCCTTCTTCCGCGCCTGCGACGAGACCGGCACCGTCATCGCCATGCACATCGGCTCCTCCAGCCGGATGCCGTCCACCTCCGCCGACGCGCCGCCCGCGGTCGGCTCCACCATCACCTTCGCCAACTGCTGCTTCTCGATGGTCGACTGGCTGATGTCCGGCGCCCTCGAACGCTTCCCGAACCTCAAGATCATGTACGCCGAGGGGCAGATCGGCTGGATCCCGTACATCCTGGAGCGCGCCGACGTCGTCTGGGAGGAGAACCGCGGCTGGGGCGGGGTCGCCGACAAGGTGCGGCGCCCGCCGTCCGAGACCTTCGCCTCGCACGTCTACGGCTGCTTCTTCGACGACGCGGTCGGCCTGCGCAATCTCGACGCGGTCGGCGTCGGCAACGTCCTCTACGAGACGGACTACCCGCACTCGGACTCCACGTGGCCCACGTCGCGCGAGGTCGGCGAGGCGCAGATGGGCCACCTCTCCCAGGACGTGGTGGAGCGGATCGTGCGCGGCAACGCCATCGACCTGCTCGGCCTGACCCCCGACGGCCTGTGGCCCGGGCCCGGTTCGAGCGCCGGGCCGGTCCCGGGACCCGGCGCGGGGGCGTAGGCCATGGGCGTCCCGCGCGTGCTGCCGCCAGGGCGGCTCTCCTACGGCATGCAACTCCCCGTCCAGTCGCAGAGCACGATGTACGCCGAGGGCTGGGAGGCCGACGCGGGCCCGGCCGAACTCGCCGCCGTCGCCCGCGCCGCCGACCGGCACGGCTTCGCGTACGTGGCCGTCTGCGACCACATCGCGGTGCCGCGCAGGCTGGCCGCCGCGATGTCCACCACCTGGTACGACCCGGTGGCCACCCTCGGCTATCTCGCCGCCGTCACCGAACGCGTGCGGCTGCTCAGCCATGTCGCCGTCGTCGGACTGCGGCACCCGCTGGCCACCGCCAAGCAGTACGCGACGCTCGACCGGCTCTCCGGCGGGCGGCTGATCCTCGGTGTCGGGGCCGGGCACGTGGTCGAGGAATTCGACGCGGTCGGCGCGGACTTCGCCGGGCGCGGCGGCGTACTCGACGAGACCATCGACGCGCTGAAGGCGGCGCTCGGTGAGGACGAGTTCCCCGAACACCACGGCGAGCGCTACGACTTCGCCGGACTCGGGCAGCGGCCACGCCCGGTGCAGACGCCCCGGCCGCCGGTCTGGGTCGGCGGTTCGTCACCGGCCGCCGTCCGCAGGGCCGCCCTCAGGGGTGACGGCTGGCTGCCGCAGGGCGACCCGCGCGACCGGCTGCCGGGCCAGATCGACCGCGTCCGGCGGCTGCGCGCCGAGGCCGGGATCGCCGACCCGATCGAGATCGGCGCGATCGCGGAACCGCTCTACGTCGGCGAGCCCGGCTGGCACGTCGGCCGGTACACCCTGCACGGCAAGCCGGACGCGCTCGCGGAGAGCCTGCGCGCCTACCGGGCCATGGGCGTCGACCAGATCCAGGTGCGCTTCCGCAGCCGGGGCGTGGCCGAACTCCTCGACCAGATGGCGGCGTTCGCCGCCGATGTGGCACCGCACCTCGACACGTGAGTCCCGTTGACCCCCCCGTTGCCCCCCCCGTTGTCCCACCACCCCCGGAGGCCCGGATGGGCAAGCTCGACGGCCGTACCGTCCTGATCACCGGCGCCGCGCGCGGCCAGGGCGAGCAGGAGGCCCGGCTCTTCGCCGCGGAGGGCGCGCGCGTGCTGCTCGCGGACGTGCTGGACGACCAGGGCGCGGCGCTGGCCGAGGAGATCGGCGACGCGGCCCGCTACACCCGGCTCGACGTCGGCAGCGAGGACGACTGGACGGCGGCGCTGGCGTACGCCGACGAGCAGTTCGGGGGCCTCGACGGACTGGTCAACAACGCCGGGATCCTGCGCTTCAACGCGTTGGCGGACACCCCGCTGGAGGAGTACCTCCAAGTCGTCCGGGTCAACCAGGTGGGCGCCTTCCTCGGCATGCGGGCCTGCGCGCCCGCGCTGACCGCCGCGGGCGGCGGCACGATCGTCAACACCGCGTCGTACACGGCGCTCAGCGGCATGGCGCTGCTCACCTCGTACGCGGCGACGAAGGCGGCGATCGTCGCCATGACGCGGGTGGCGGCGCTGGAGCTGGCGCCGCACGGGATCAGGGTGAACGCGATGTGCCCCGGCGCCGTGGACACCCCGATGGCCAATCCCGCGGTGCTCGACCCGGCCGCCGACCAGGAGGCGATGGCGGCGGCCACCGCCCGCTTCTACCGCAAGCTGCTGCCGCTGGGCCGGATGGGCCGGGCCGACGAGATCGCCAGGCTCGCGCTCTTCTTGACCAGTGAGGACTCCTCGTACGTCACCGGGCAGCCGTTCGTCATCGACGGCGGCTGGCTGGCGGGAGTCGCGGCGCTCTGAGTCCGCCGTCGAGCGTATCTGACGGTCCATCAGCTATTGACGCCCCACCGTGCCGGTGGAAGAGTCGGATCAGATCTGACGGAGCGTCAGAAACCGGAGGATGGTGACCCCTTGGAATTCGGGCTCTTTGTACAGGGATATGTGCCCGCCGCGCGGGCCAAGGCCGACCCCGAGGCCGAGCACCACGCGCTGATCGAGGAGACCGAGTACGTCATCCAGGCGGACCGCTCCGGCTTCAAGTACGCCTGGGCCTCCGAGCACCACTTCCTGGAGGAGTACTCGCACCTGTCGGCCAACGACGTCTTCCTCGGCTACCTCGCCCACGCCACCGAGCGCATCCACCTCGGCTCCGGCATCTTCAACCCGCTCGCGCCGGTCAACCACCCGGTGAAGGTCGCCGAGAAGGTCGCCATGCTCGACCATCTCTCCGGCGGACGCTTCGAGTTCGGCTCGGGGCGCGGCGCGGGCAGCCACGAGATCCTCGGGTTCATGCCGGGCATCACCGACATGAACCACACGAAGGAGATCTGGGAGGAGACCATCGCGGAGTTCCCCAAGATGTGGCTCCAGGACGAGTACCCCGGCTTCAGCGGCAAGCACTGGTCGCTGCCCCCGCGCAAGATCCTGCCCAAGCCGTACGGCCGCTCCCACCCGGCGATGTGGTACGCGGCCGGCTCGCCGCCCTCGTACGCGATGGCCGCCCGCAAGGGCCTGGGCGTGCTCGGCTTCAGCGTGCAGAAGGTCTCCGACATGGAGTGGGTCGTCGAGTCGTACAAGTCGGCGATCGGGCAGGCCGAGCCGGTCGGCGACTTCGTCAACGACAACGTGATGGTGACCTCGACCGCGATCTGCGCAGAGACCACCGAGAAGGCGCGGCAGATCGCCGTGGGCGGCGGCCTCAACTACCTCCAGTCGCTGCTCTTCCGCTACCACGACACCTTCCCGCGCCCCGACGGCATCCCGGTCTGGCCCGAGCTTCTGCCGGACTACACCGAGGAGTTGATCGATCTGCTTATCTCCGAGGAGCTGATGATCTGCGGCAACCCCGACGAGGTGCTGGCGCAGTGCAAGCGCTGGGAGCAGGCGGGCGCCGACCAGTTGACCTTCGGGCTGCCGATCGGCATCGGCTACGAGGACACGATGAACACGATCAAGCTGATCGGCGAGCACGTCATACCCGTCATCGACACCGACCCGGTGCACCGCACGACCCGGTTCCGGCAGGCGGCGGCGTAACGCGACCGGGCGGCACGCGCCAGCGCGACGTACGAGAGGAGCACACCCGTGTTCGACCATGTGATCAAGGGCGCCACCGTGGTGGACGGCACGGGCGCGCCCTCCCGTACCGCCGACGTGGCGCTGCGCGGCGGCCGGATCGCGGCCGTCGCCGAACCCGGCGGCCTCGGCGAGAGCGGGCGCTCCCAGGAGGACGCCACCGGCCTCGTCCTGACCCCCGGCTTCGTCGACCCGCACACCCACTACGACGCCCAGCTCTTTTGGGACCCCTTCGCCACGCCCTCGATGAGCCACGGCGTGACCACCGTCGCGGGCGGCAACTGCGGCTTCACGCTCGCGCCGCTCCACCCCGACCGGCCCGAAGACGCCGACTACACACGGCGGATGATGTCCAAGGTCGAGGGCATGTCGCTGGCGGCGCTCGAAGAGGGCGTCGACTGGACGTGGTCGTCCTTCGGCGACTACCTCGACGCCCTGGAGGGGCGGGTCGCCGTCAACGCCGGTTTCATGGTGGGCCACTGCGCGCTGCGCCGCCACGTGATGGGCGCCGACGCGGTCGGCGGACAGCCCACGCGGGACCAACTCGACGCCATGCTGCGGCTCTTCCACGAATCCATGGAAGCCGGCGGCTGGGGTCTTTCCACCACGCAGTCCAGTACGCACTCCGACGGCGACGGACGGCCGGTCGCGTCCCGGCACGCCCGGCCGGACGAACTCCTGGCCCTGTCACGGGCGGTGGGCGAACACGAGGGCACCCAGATCGAGGCCATCGTGGCGGGCTGCCTCGACCAGTTCGCGGACGAGGAGATCGACCTGCTCGTGGAGATGAGCGCCGTCGCCGGGCGCCCGCTCAACTGGAACGTCCTCACCATCGACGCCGCCGTCCCCGAACGCGTCCCGCGCCAGCTCCTCGCCTCGGAGCGGGCCCGCAAGGCGGGCGGCCGGATCGTCGCCCTCACCATGCCGATCCTCACCCCCATGAACATGTCGCTCGGCACCTTCTGCGCCCTCAACCTCATCCCCGGCTGGGGCGACGTCCTCGCCCTGCCCGTCCCCGAACGCATCGCGCGGCTGCGGCAGCCCGCCGTACGCGCCGAGATGCTGCGCCGCGCCGCCAGCCCCGAGGCCGGGGTCTTCCGCCGCCTCGCCGACTTCGGCCGCTACGTGATCGGCGACACGTACAGCGACGCGAATCAGGGGGTGTCGGGGCGGGTCGTCCGCGACATCGCGGCCGAACGCGGGCAGGAACCCTTCGAGACGATCGTCGAGATCTGCGCCAACGACCGCATGCGCACGGTGCTCTGGCCGATGCCCACCGACAACGACCCCGACTCCTGGGCGCTGCGCCGCCGCACCTGGGACCACGAGGACGTCATGCTCGGCGGCTCCGACGCGGGCGCCCACCTCGACCGGATGTGCGGCGCCCCGTACACCACCCGCTTCCTCGGCGACTGCCTGCGCGGACGCCAACTCCTCCCGCTGGAACGCGCCGTCCGCATGCTCACCGCCGACCCCGCCCGCCTCTTCGGCCTGCGCGGCCGCGGCGTGATCACCCCGGGCAACGCCGCCGACCTCGTCCTCTTCGACCCCGAACGCATCGACGCGGGCCCCGCCACCCTCCTGCACGACCTCCCCGGCGACAGCCCCCGCCTCGACTCCCGCGCCACCGGCATCCTCAGCGTCCGCGTCAACGGCGTCGAGACGATCCGCGACGACACCGTCACCGGTGCCATCCCCGGCACCGTCCTGAGATCCGGCCGCGACACGGCAACCGTCCGAACCACCCCCTGACCGGCGGGGGGCCGCGCGGCCGGTGCCATGCTGGGCGCTGCCGTGCTGGGCGGTGCGCGGGTGCCGAAATCCCCTCGCCGACACGGTCGTTGGCTCCCTAGCATGCGAGCGTGACCGAGGACGTGGAAGAAGAGGGTGAGCGGCGGAGGGTGCCCGTGCTGCGCGGGCGGGGCGTCGCGCTCACCCCGCTGGAGGCGGACGACGCCGAGTTGCTGCACGCGTGGCGGGCGGACCCGGTGGCCACCCACGAGATCGGCATCTGGCCGCGCCCGCTGTCCTGGCTGCGCGAGCGCGTGGAGCGCGACATCGACGACAACGACCGCGACGACTTTCTCGTCCTGTTGCCGGACGGCACCCCGATCGGGCACGTCGCCTTGATCGAACAGGACCTCGCCGACGGCACCGCCGAGCTGTACCTGTTGCTCGACGCCGCCCACCGCGAGCGCGGCCACGCCACCGCCGCCCTCGACGCGCTGATCGACCTCGCCTTCGGCGACCTTCCGCTGCACCGCCTCCAGGCCGTCACCCACACCGCCAACACGCCCGCGCTCGCCGTACTCGCCGCCTCCGGGTTCGTCCACGAGGGCGTACGCCGCTCCTGGTGCCAGCACCGGGGCCGCCGCCACGACGCCGCTGTCCTCTCGCTGCTCCGCCCCGAGTGGGAGGCGCTGAGCAGGCCCCGCGCGTGGGACCACTGAGGTACGGCCGCCGGTCCGCGTCGGTCGTCGCGTCGGTCGTCCCGTCGGTCGTCGCGTCGGCCGCCGCATCCGTCTTCGCGTCGGACTCCGGTCCTGGGCCCCGGGCCCGGCGGGACTGACAGACTGGCGCGTACGCGCGGCATTCGCGGCACCCCTGGCTCCCGCCCTCCTGCCCCCGTGCGCCGAGATCGGAGCGAAGTGATGAAGGCGGCCCGTTTCAGCCGGTTCGGGGGACCCGAGGTCCTGGAGATCGTGGACCTTCCCGATCCGCACCCGGGCCCCGGCCGGATCCGTATCGCGGTACGCGCGGCGGGACTCAACGCGAGCGACTGGAAGAAGCGGAAGGGCCTCATGGACGAGGAGCTTCCGCAGACCCTGGGGTACGAGGCGGCGGGCGTCGTCGACGAGGTCGGCGAAGGGGTCACCGATGTGGCCGTCGGCGACCGCGTGTTCGGCCTCTGCGCCGAGGGCGCCGCGCAGGCCGAACTGGCGGTGCTCTCCTTCTACGCGCCGATCCCGGCGTCGCTCGACTTCGCCGGGGCCGCCGCGCTGCCGTCCGCCGTCGAGACGGCGGCGCGCGGCCTGGACCAGCTCGGCGTCCGCGGCGGCACCGTCCTGATCAACGGCGCCTCCGGGAGCGTCGGCGCCGCCGCCGTGCAGCTCGCCGTGGCGCGCGGCGCCCGTGTCATCGGCACCGCGAGCCCGGCCAACCACGACTTCCTCCGCTCGCTCGGCGCCGAACCCGTCTCGTACGGCGACGGTCTCTCCGACCGCGTCCGCGCGCTCGCCCCCGACGGCGTGGACACCGCCCTCGATGTCGCCGGGAGCGGCGCCCTCCCCGAACTCATCGCCCTCGCGGGTGGCCCCGACCACGTCGTCACCCTCGCGGACTTCCTCGGCGCCCGCGAGCACGGCGTCACCTTCAGCCGCGGTGACAGCGGCCGGGCCCTCTACGTCCTCACCGAGATCGGCCCGCTGATCGAGGCGGGCCGCTTCTCACTGCCCGTCGCCCGGACGTTCCCCCTCGCCGACATCGCACAGGCGCACCGCCTCAGCGAGGAGGGCCACGTACGGGGCAAGATCGTGCTGACGGTCAACGCCGCGTAGCCGCCCGCGCGGTTCACGCCGTGCCAAGTGCGTGCGACTCACGGTCAACTCCCGCTCGGCGGGGGCGCCTTAGCCTTCCCGTACGAGGTGTCACCCCGACGTGTCACGCACAGAAGCGGAGCTGCCGTGTTCGCCGCCTATCTGACGGTCACCATCCTCGGCGCCCTCTTCAACGGCGCCGCCGCCGTCACCTACCTCATCGGCCACGAATACCCCAAGACCCAGGCCGACATGAAGGGCCTGCCCCGCAAGTGGGTGCCCGTCCTCGGCGCGTTGCTCGCCGCCGGCACGGTCGGCCTGCTGGCCGGGCTCGCCGTCCCCGTCCTCGGCACCCTCGCCGCCTGCGGCCTCATCCTCTACTTCATCGGCGCCGTCACCGCCCACCTCCGCGTCGGCTCCCGCGACATCCTCGGCGGCATCGTCTTCCTCGCCACCGCGGCAGCCGCCCTGACCCTGGGCCTCGCCCACCACGGCGCCTGGTAGTCCTCCGAGCGTGACGGTGCCGTCGGGGTTTCGGGAGGCCGACGGCCAGTAAGGGCGTACCGCGTACCGGACGCGCTCAGTGATGCGCCGATAACGCTCTGGATTTGAGCCGTTCACTGAAGCTAGGCTGCCGGGAGGGGGAACTGCGACCGTTTGGCCGGGCAGTGCTCGGCCGGGGAGGGACGGGCCGACGCGATGGAACTCGACCGAATCTTCGATCAGCGGAGAACGTCACCCGTTACCGTGGGTGACGTATTCGTCGATCGTGTCCGTTATGTGACGGCGTTCGAGGAGGCGTTGCGGGGGCTGCGAGACCATCCCGCCGCTGCCGGTTCGTCGGCGCCGCCTCGGCACAATGTCCTCGTCCTCTACGGGTTGGGCGGAATCGGGAAGTCGACGCTGTCCCGGCAGTTGGAACGGCGATTACGCGAAGGGGAATTGGACGGGGCGTCGGCGGACGGTCCTGAACGCCGCGTGACCTGCCGGATCGACCTGGAGGACAGCTCCCTGGCCGATCTGGAGACCGCGGTGATCGCCGTGCGGGGCACGCTCGGTGAGGTGATGCGTTCCTGCCCCGCATTCGACTTGGCCTTCGCCGTGTACTGGCGGCGCTGCCATCCGGGTGTCCCTCTTGAGGCCGCGATAGCGCGGAATTCCTCGCTCGGCAGGCTCGGCGAATCCCTGTCGCTGGCCGAACAGTTGGACGGCACACTGGATGCGCTGCTCGGCCCGATACCGCTCGCGGGTGTGGCCCGGCGGGCCGCGGGAATTCTGGTGGGCAGGATCCGCGAGCATCTGCGCAAAGACCGGCTGCTCGCGGAATGTCCCGGATTCGCCGAACTGCTGGATGTCGAGTCGCCCGCGGACATGCTGCCGTTCCTGCCGGCTCTCCTGTCCTGGGATCTGGCCGAGTACCGCCGTAGGAAATCCCTGGACGTCGTCATCTTCTTCGACACGTTCGAGCGGGTCGACGGGAGGCGCCGGGAAGCGGGTGGGCTCGAGGACCGGTTGGCCCGGCTGGTCTACCTGATGCCGAACGTACTGTTCCTCATCACGGGGCGGAACCGGCTGACCTGGGGCGACGGTCATCACCCGGCCATCCACTACTCGGGGCCCAACTACTGGCCGAGTCTGGTCACCGACCCCGGCACGCTTCCGGCCATGCAGCACCGGCTGTCGGGGCTCGAGGAGGACTACGCCGACACCTACCTCCGGCTTCGCCTGACGAGGGACGGGGAGCCCGCCATTCCGGCACCGTTGCGGCGTCGGATTGTCGACGCGGCAGGCGGGGTACCGCTGTATCTGGAGTTGTCGGCCGAGTATTTCGACCAACTGAGCGCGGAAGGCCGCGTCCCCGCGGTGGAACAATTCGGAGGGACTTTCGCCGAGATGGTGATCCGTGTGATGCGTGATCTGTCCGCGCAAGAGCGCGCGCTTCTGCGGGCCGCCTCTCTCGCCGAGCGCTTCGACGCCGACGTGCTGAGGGCGGCGGTCCCGAGCGTGGCGGACGCCGTCGTACGGCGATTCCTCGAACGCCCCCTGGTACAGAGCGATTCGTCGAGGTGGCTGACACACACCGTGGACGAGTACGTCCGCAACGCCGTCCGTCTCCACGACGGGAACACGGACGACGCCTGGTCGCAGGAGGAGTGGCGCGGCGCGGCCGAACGAGTCCTGGAACACCTCCGGGATCGGCTGCGCGGCGGGGTCAGAAATCCGACGTCGACCGACAGGAGCGAACTGGGCGAGGGCTTCACCACCGCCGGGCTCCTCACACTGAACACGAGCCGTGTCCCCGACTGGTTGTACGACCTTGCCTACGGTGTCGACCTGTGCGGCCTCGGGGCGGTGCTCACCGGGACCCGGAACTGGCCTGTGCAGTCCGGCAGTCACCCCGCCGGAGCGTTGGCGCTCACCTGCCAGGGGATGGCCGCGCGCAGCGCGGGCGACCGGACAGCGGCCCTGTCGCTGACCGAGGCGGCGCTGGCCCATCCGGGCCTCGGACCGTACCAACGCCTCTTCATCTCGCACCGGTTGGCCAAGACGCTGGAGGAGTTCGGCCGGTACGCCGAGGCGGAACGGCTGACCGCCGAGGTCGCCGCCGAGCCCGGACCCCTGCGGGAGAACGCGGAGAAGGACCTGGCCTGGATCCAATGGCTCCGGGGGGACGGACGGCGGCTCCAGACCTGGGCGCTGCCCCACTGCGACAGCCCCCTGGGCTTCCGCCGCGCGCAGTCCCAGGATCTCCTGGGCCAGTTCAGTTTTCTGCAGGGGGACTTCGCGGCGGCCGAGAGATATCTCCGCAAGGTGGCTGACGACGCCGAACTGGCCGCCGCGGGCATGTCCCGCGACACCAGCTACCGCCACCTGGGCATGGTGCTGTCGCTGGCCCGTCCGCTGGACGCCGAGACGGTGCTGGAGCACGCACATGAGGTCAACCAGGACGTCGGAACGCCGGTCGGTGTGGCGCAGACGCTGATCTGGCGGGCGGCGGCACGCACCGGGCGCGAACCGGCCGCGGAGGTATTGACACTTCTGACGAACGGTGAGGAGATGCTGGCGCGCAGCGGTGGCGGCGCCGACCGGTGGATGGTGCTGACCGTGAAGCTGTTCCTCGCCGCCGTCGAAGGCACGGACGCCGAGGTCCTCGCCGCGGGGCAGGAGCTGATCAGCCATGTGGAGGAACAGGACTGTCACCCCGGCCTCGGGGAGATCGCCCAGCGCTGGCTGGAGGTACGCGGCCTCGACGCCGCCGTTCCCCGGCGGGAGTTCTGGACGGACCGGGACCGGTCACTCGCGGCCTGGGAGAAAGTCCTCACCGACCGGCGCGGTCTCAGGGCCGCCACCTCGGACGGCTGAGATGTACGTTCACACCCGGTATCCGTCGACAATCCACCGGAGGTGCCCGTGCGGATCGCCGTCACGATCTTCCTGACCGATCAGACCATCGGGCCGGTGCGGCTCGCGCGGGAGTTGGAGCAGCGCGGGTTCGCCGGGCTCTATCTGCCGGAGCACACGCACATTCCGGTGTCGCGGGCGACGCCGTATCCGGCGGGGGAGCCGCTGCCGGAGGAGTACGGGCGGACGCTGGACCCGTTCGTGGCGCTCAGCGCGGTCGCGGCGGTCACCGAGCGGCTGGAGGTGGGGACGGCGATCACGCTGGTGGCGCAGCGCGACCCGGTGGTGCTGGCGAAGGAGATCGCGACGCTCGACCACCTGTCGGGCGGGCGGTTCACGCTGGGGGTGGGCTTCGGGTGGAATGTGGAGGAGGCCGCCGACCACGGGGTGGACTGGCGGCGCCGCCGCGAGCTGGTACGGGACCGGATGGCGGCGATGCGCGCGCTGTGGGCGGCCGAACCCGTCGCCTATGCGGGCGAATTCGCGTCCGTGCAGGCCAGCCAGGCGTATCCGAAACCGGCGGGCGGCCGGGTGCGCACCCTGGTGGGCGGCGCGGCGGGTCCGAAACTCTTCAGCCATGTGACGGATTACGCGGACGGGTGGATGCCGATCGGAGGCGGCGGTCTGGGTGAGTCGCTGCCCGGACTCCGGGCCGCGTGGCGGGAAGCGGGCCGCGGGGAGAAGGGCCCGGAGGTGGTGCCGACGGCCGTACGCCCGGACGCGGGCAAGCTCGCGTACTACCGCGACCTCGGCATCGAGGAGATCGTCGTCCAGCTCCCGCCGGCCGGGACCGACGAGGTGCTGCGGGCGCTCGACGACTACGCGCAGTATTTGTAGCCGGAGTATTCCTCGGACGGTCCGATCTCCGGGTGATATTGCCGACAGGGGGATCGGGCCGAAGACGGCCTGAGCCCCCAGCGAATTGTCGGCGGGGCCGCCTATCCTCGGAGAATGACTTCGCCGACGCCCACCGCCAATGCCATGCGCCGCGCCCTGCACCGCGCGGATGAAGGTGTCGCCCTGGACACGGGCGAGGCCGCCGTCCTGCTGCAAGCCCGTGGCCAGGACCTGGCCGGACTCGCGGGCACCGCGGCCCGGCTGCGGGACGCCGGCCTCGAAGCGGTGGGACGGCCGGGCGTCATCACGTATTCGCGGAAGGTCTTCATTCCGCTGACGCGGCTGTGCCGGGACAAATGTCATTACTGCACATTCGTGACCGTGCCCGGCAAGCTGCGCCGTGAAGGGCACGGCATGTACTTGTCGCCCGACGAGGTGCTGGACATCGCCAGGCGCGGCGCCGAAATGGGCTGCAAAGAAGCGCTGTTCACCCTCGGCGACCGCCCCGAGGAGCGCTGGCCCGAGGCGCGCGAGTGGCTGGACGCGCACGGCTACGACGACACGCTGGCGTACGTACGGGCCATGTCGGTGCGGGTGCTGGAGGAGACGGGCCTGCTGCCGCACCTCAACCCGGGCGTGCTGAGCTGGACCGACCTCCAGCGGCTCAAGCCGGTCGCGCCGTCCATGGGCATGATGCTGGAGACGACCGCCACCCGCCTGTGGTCGGAGCCGGGCGCCCCGCACTACGGTTCGCCGGACAAGGAGCCCGCCGTACGGCTGCGGGTCCTGGAGGACGCGGGCCGGTCCAACGTGCCGTTCACCACCGGCATCCTCATCGGCATCGGCGAGACGTACGAGGAGCGCGCCGAGTCGCTCTTCGCGATCCGCAGGACCGCCCGCCGCTACCACGGCATCCAGGAAGTGATCATCCAGAACTTCCGCGCCAAGCCGGACACCGCCATGCGCGGCATGCCGGACGCGGAGCTGGAGGAGCTGGCGGCGGCGATCGCGGTGGCCAGGATCGTGCTCGGCCCGTCCGCCCGCATCCAGGCGCCGCCGAATCTGGTGGACGGCGAGTACGCGCGCTTCATCGAGGCCGGCATCGACGACTGGGGCGGCGTCTCCCCGCTCACCCCCGACCACGTCAACCCCGAGCGCCCGTGGCCGCAGATCGACGAACTGGCCGCCCGTACGGCCGAGTCGGGCTTCGCGCTGCGCGAACGCCTCACCATCTACCCGGAGTTCGTCCAGCGCGGCGAGCCCTGGTTGGACCCGCGCCTGATCCCGCACGTCACGGCGCTCGCCGACCCCGCCACCGGTCTGGCGGACGAGGACGCGCCGGTCGTGGGCCGCCCGTGGCAGGAGCCGGACGAGGGCTTCACCTCGGCCGCCACGGGCCGCACCGACCTGCACCGCACGATCGACACCGAAGGACGTACGGCCGACCGCCGCGACGACTTCGACGAGGTGTACGGCGACTGGGCCGAACTGCGCGAGCAGGCCGCGCCCGGCATGGTCCCCGACCGGGTGGACGCCGACGTCAAGCAGGCCCTGTCGGTGGCCGCCGACGACCCGACCCGGCTCACCGACGCCGAGGCGCTGGCCCTGCTGCACGCGGACGGCCCCGCCCTGGACGCGCTGTGCCGGATCGCGGACGACCTGCGGCGCGCGGTCGTCGGCGACGAGGTGACGTACATCGTCACCCGCAACATCAACTTCACCAACGTCTGCTACACCGGCTGCCGTTTCTGCGCCTTCGCGCAGCGCCGCACCGACGCCGACGCGTACACCCTCTCCCTCGACCAGGTCGCCGACCGCGCCGAGCAGGCCTGGCAGGTCGGCGCCACCGAGGTGTGCATGCAGGGCGGCATCCACCCCGACCTGCCCGGCACCGCCTATTTCGACATCGCGCGCGCGGTCAAGGCCCGCGTCCCCGGCATGCACATGCACGCCTTCTCGCCGATGGAGGTCGTCAACGGCGCGACGCGCACCGGCCTGTCGATCAGCGACTGGCTGGCCGCCGCCAAGGAAGCGGGCCTGGACTCCATCCCCGGCACCGCCGCCGAGATCCTGGACGACGAGGTCCGCTGGGTCCTCACCAAGGGCAAGCTGCCCACCGCCACCTGGATCGAGGTCGTCAAGGCCGCCCACGCGCTGGGCATACGGTCCTCGTCCACCATGATGTACGGCCACGTCGACCAGCCCCACCACTGGCTCGGCCACCTCCGGCTGCTCGCGGAGATCCAGAAGGAGACCGGCGGCTTCACCGAATTCGTCACCCTCCCCTTCATCCACACCAACGCCCCGGTCTACCTCGCGGGCATCGCCCGCCCCGGCCCGACCGCCCGCGACAACCGGGCCGTCACCGCCATGGCCCGCCTGCTGCTCCACCCGCACATCACCAACATCCAGACCAGTTGGGTCAAGCTCGGTGCGGACGGCGCCGCCGAAATGCTCCGCTCCGGTGCCAACGACCTCGGCGGCACGCTGATGGAGGAGACCATCTCCCGTATGGCGGGCTCCAGTTACGGCTCCTACCGCTCCATCCGCGACCTCGTCGCCATCGCCGAGGCCGCGGGCCGCCCCTCCCGCCAGCGCACCACCCTCTACGGTCAGGTCCCCGAAGAGCGCATCACCACCGGTCTCGCCTCCGACGGCCACCTCCCCGATCTCCTCCCGGTCCTGGGCGACTGACGCCCGCCGCGCACCTGAGGGGTGAATTCGCACCACCGTCATGGCCGCGTTTCACCGTGTTCCGGTGCGGGGAGTGCGGGGGTGGTGGAGTCCTGTGGGATACACGGGACCTGAGACACCCTTGGGGGAGCAGTGGCGTGGAGCGGGCGGGCGGGCGTGGCCCTGGCGGTCGCGGCGGGGGTGCTCGCCGGGGGACTGGCGGGGGCGTCGGCCGTCGCGGCGGACAGCGGCGCCGGCGGCGGGCCGCCGTACGAGCGGGTGGAGCGGCTCGGGCCGGGCGTGGAGTACCGGGAGTTCTCGGTGGCGGCCTCGCGGGGGACCGTGCACGGGCATGTGCTGGCGGTGGATCTGCGCGAATCCCGTACGCGGCTCGACCTGTTGACGCCGGGGTCGGTGGCGGCGCGGCAGGCGGTGTCCGGGCTCGCCGACGACCGGCAGGCGGTGGGCGCGGTGAACGGCGACTTCTTCAACATCACCGAGGACCAGCACCCCGGCGTGGCGCCGACCGGTTCCTCGGTGGGCCCGGAGATCGGTTCCGGCCGGGACCTCAAGGCCGCCGTGCCCGACGGCCAGCGCTTCGGGCCCGCGATGCCGCCGGGGGAGACCACGCACGACGTGCTCGGCATGGGCAAGGACCGCAAGGTGCGGCTCGACCGGCTGGACCTGCGCGGGTCGGTCCGCACCCCGCGGGGGAGCATCCCGCTGGGCGGCTACAACCAGTACGCGCTGCCCGTCGGCGGCGTCGGCGCGTACACGGCGGACTGGGGGACGGTCTCCCGGCAGCGGGCGGTCTGCGGCACGGACACCTCGCGCGGCGCCGGATGCAGCACGGACACCTACGAGGTGACGGTACGTCAGGGGCGGGTCGCGGCGGTCGCGCAGGCGCCCGGCGCGGGAGCCATTCCCGCGGGCAGCACCGTACTGCTCGGCCGGGACGCGGGCGCCGACACACTGCGCGCCCTGCGCGTGGGCGACCGCGCGGAGGTCGACAGCCGCCTCACCCCGACGCTCTCGCGCGTGCCGTACGTCTTCGCGGTCGGCGGCTTCCCCGTCCTGCGCGGCGGACAGCCGCTCGCGGGCCTGGACACCACGACGGCGGCCACGCGTACGGCCGCCGGTTTCGACGCGTCGGGCAGCACGCTGTACCTGCTGGCGCTGGACGGCTCCGCCGAGTCCGGCGCGGGTCTGACCATCGCGGAACTTGCGTCCGTCATGAGGGAATTGGGTGCAGATTCGGCGGTGAACCTCGACGGCGGCGGTTCCACGACGCTGGTCGCCCGCGACCCCGGCGCGGCGGCGGTGACCGTACGCAACCACCCGTCGGGCGGCGTCGAGCGCCCGGTCGCCAACGCCATCGGCGTCTTCTCGCGCACGTGAGCCGCGTATGTGCGCCTAACGCCCGAGTCGCGCGGCCCGACGCGCGGACCCGGCTCCCGCGCCCGAGTCCGACACCCTGAGTCGCGCGTCAGAGCATTTCCGGCGCCCGGTCGTATCCGATCGGACCGGCACCGTTCGCGGACCGGCGTCACCAACCCCAGGGCCCCCTTCCGCTCCTGGTGACGTCGGCTATCGTGCTGGCGCAGAACGGGTTCGGATCGGGGTTGATCGAAGGGGACCGCTTTGACCGCTGTCTGGGGTCGCGCGCAGCAGCAGGACTTCCGCAGCCGCGTGCGGGGCTGCCTGCTGGGCGGGGCGATCGGGGACGCGCTGGGCGCGGGCGTCGAGTTCGACTCGTTCGAGGCGATCCAGCGCAATCACGGCACGGACGGCGTCACCGACTACGTTCCGGCGTACGGCAGACGCGGCGCGGTCACCGACGACACGCAGATGACGATGTTCACGGTCGAGGGCCTGATCAGAGCCCAGGTGCGCCGGGACACCGGCGCCTGGCACCCGCCCACAGACATCCACCGCGCCTACCGCCGCTGGTCGGCCACCCAGACCGAGTGGGGGCCCGACGAGCGCCGCAAAGACACCGGCTGGCTGGCCCGCGAGGAGTGGCTCTACGCGCGGCGAGCGCCGGGCGAGGCGTGCCTGAGCGGCCTGTCCGACGACCGGATGGGCACCTTGGAGGAGCCGAAGAACCCCGGCTCCAAGGGGTGCGGCACCGTGATGCGCTCCGCGCCCTTCGGGCTGCTGGTCGGCTGGGAGCCGCAGCTCGTCTTCCAGCTCGCCGTGGAGTGCGCCGCCCAGACCCACGGCCACCCCACCGGGCAGCTCGCCGCCGGAGCCTTCGCCGTCATCGTGCACGGCCTGGCGCGCGGCGAGGCCCTCGACGGCTCCGTCCAGCACGCCCTCGCCCTGCTCGGCGCCCGCCCCGGCCACCAGGAGACGACGGACGCGCTCCAGGGCGCCCTGGGCGCCGTACGGCAAGGGATGCCGTCGCCGCAGCGCGTGGAGGCGCTGGGGGAGGGCTGGACGGCCGAGGAGGCGCTGGCGATCGGCGTCTACTGCGCCCTGGTCGCCGAGGACGTGCGCCACGGGCTGCTGCTCGCCGTCAACCACTCGGGCGACAGCGACTCCACCGGCTCCGTCTGCGGCAATCTGCTCGGCGTCCAGCACGGGGAGACGGCGCTGCCGCCCGCGTGGATCGCCGAGGTGGAAGGGCGCGCCACGCTGCTCCAGCTCGCCGACGACTTCGCCATGGAGATGACGCAGGCGCCGGCCCTGCACGGGCCTTCGGGCGCCAGCCCGGCGTGGCTCGACCGCTACCCGGCCGCCTAGGGCCTGTCCGGCGGATCACCACCGCCCCCGCCGCGGCTCCCCCCGGGAAGGGGAGCCGCCGGACAGGACCTAGTCCGAGACCTTGGTGGGGGTCGGCTCGGAGGAGGGCTCGGGGAGGGAGACGGAGGCCGGTCCGGGGCCGCCCCCGTCATCGGAGTTGATCTTCGCGAGGAGCGCGTCCCGCTCCGGCGTGTCCTCCGGCTTGATCCAGCCGATGACGATGTAGAGGACGAGCGAGACGGCCAGCGGGAGCGAGATCTGGTATTCGAGGTTGACGCCGCCCGAGACGGCGTCGTTGACGGGGTAGTTGAGCAGGTAGAAGGCGAACAGGCCGAGCGCCCAGCTCGTGAGGGCGGCGGTCGGGCCGGAGGTGCGGAAGCGCGGCAGCAGTCCGAGCATGAACGGGATCGCGATCGGCCCCATCAGACCGGCCACCCACTTGATGACGACGGTGATGATGTCCTTGAAGGTGGGGGAGTTGACCTGGGTGGCCACGGCCATGGACAGGCCGAGGAAGGTCAGCGTGGTCAACCGGGCGGCGATCAGGCCGACATGGGCCGACCATTCGCGGGCGGTCTTCGAGAAGGCCGGGGCGATGTCGCGGGTGACGACGGCGGCGATGGCGTTCGCGTCGGAGGAGCACATGGCCATGGTGTGCGAGAAGAAGCCGACCACGACCAGGCCCAGCAGCCCGTGCGGCAGGAGCTGTTCGACCATCAGACCGTACGAGTCCGAGCCGTCCGGCTTCTTGGCGTGCACCAGAAGCGGCGAGATCCACATCGGGAAGAAGAGGATAACCGGCCAGACGAACCACAGGGCCGACGACAGCCAGGCGCTGCGGGTGGCCTCGCGGGCGGAGCCGGTGGCCATGTAGCGCTGGGCCTGGTTCCACATGCCGCCGTTGTACTCGAAGGTCTTGATGAACAGGTACGCCAGCAGGAAGACGGTGGTGTACGGGCCCGCGACCGGGTTGGCGTGGTGCTTGAGCGCGGGCTCGTCCCACACGTTCCAGATGCCGCTGATCCCGCCGACCTTGTTGAGCGCGGCGACCAGCATCGCGAGCCCGGCGATCAACTGGATGACGAACTGGCCGAGTTCGGTGAGCGCGTCCGCCCACAGACCGCCGACCGTGCAGTAGACGGCGGTGATCGCGCCGGTGATGACGATGCCCTGGGTGATGGTGACCCCGGTGAAGACGGACAACAGGGTCGCGATGGCGGCCCACTTGGCGCCGACGTCCACGATCTTGAGCAGCACGCCGGACCAGGCGAGCGCCTGCTGGGTCGTCAGGTTGTAGCGGTTCTTGAGGTATTCGAGCGGCGAGGCCACGTGCAGCCGTGAGCGCAGCCGGTTGAGCCGGGGCGCGAAGAGCTTGGCGCCGATGGCGATGCCGAGCGCGATCGGGAAGGACCAGGTGACGTACGAGGTGATGCCGTAGGTGTAGGCGATGCCCGCGTAACCGGTGAACATCACCGCGCTGTAGCCCGACATGTGGTGCGAGATGCCGGACAGCCACCACGGCATCTTGCCGCCCGCGGTGAAGTAGTCGCCGACGTCGTCGACGCGCTTGTGGGACCAGAGTCCGATCGCGAGCATCACGCCGAAGTACGCGATCAGCACGGTCCAGTCGAGACTGTTCATGTCCCCTCCAGAGGGGTCCGCCTTGTGAACAGGAGCGCACTTCGCTGTGGCGCCGGTCCGGGCGGGTCGCCCCCGTGCGGGAGTGGGGACTTCCGGGATTGAACCCCTCGCGCGGGGGGCCGGTCAAGGGTCTCCGCGTTCAAGAGTCTGAACTCAGATCAGAAAGCCGAACGATTTTACTCGCTCTTTGCCTACCTTGGCATTGTCGTGACCCTGATCACCCACCCACGATGAGCGGACACTTCGCTGGACGTCGCACGAGGCCCGCGGGACGCGCGGGACACAGGAGGCAGCCGTCCGGGATACGGGATCCCGTGCGGACGCAGAGGGGAGCGGCCGATCGCCGACGTGAGCGTGACCGCCGCGGCCTTCCCTCCTGCGGGCGCCCGCCCTATTCTGACGCTCCGTCAGACAACGGTTGCGGAGGCCGACATGCTGCTGAAGGGGAAGACCGTGGTCGTGACCGGCGTCGGCGCCGGACTCGGGCAGCGCGTGGCGGCGGCCGTCGTACGCGACGGCGGACGGGCGGTGCTGGGCGCGCGGACCGCAGAGCGGCTGGCGAAGACGGCGGCCGAGATCGACCCCGCGGGCACCTCGACGGCCTGGCTGCCCACCGACATCGCCGACGGCGCGCAGTGCGAGGCGCTGGCGGCGCTGGCACAGGAGCGGTTCGGCGGGATCGACGCCGTCGTCCAGGTCGCCGCGCTCGACGACTACTTCGGCGGCCTGGAGGACGCGGACTTCGCCGTCTGGCAGCGGGTGCTCGACGTCAATCTGCTCGGGTCGCTCAGGCTCGCCCAGGCGTGCCTGCCCGCCCTCAAGCGCCAGGAGCGCGGCGGCTCCGTCGTGTTCATCGGCACCCAGTCCGCGGTCGCGGCGCCCAGCCAGGTCCGCCAGGCGGCGTACGCGGCCTCCAAGGGCGCCCTCACCTCCGCGATGTACTCACTCGCGCGCGAGCTGGGCCCGTACCGGATCCGGGTCAACACCGTGCTGCCCGGCTGGATGTGGGGGCCGCCCGTGCGGTCCTTCGTCGCGCTCACCGCACGCGCCGAGGGCGTCGGCGAGGACGAGGTGCTGGCCCGCCTCGCCCGCCGCATGGCACTGCCCGAACTGGCCACCGACGGCGACGTGGCGGAGGCCGCCGTGTTCCTCGCCTCCGACCGCGCCCGCGCGATCACCGGACAGTCCCTGCTCGTCAACGCGGGCGAACTGATGCGGTGACGCGCGCCGTTGGACGCGTACGGCGCCGCGCCGTCCGTGCGTACGGCACCGCGCCGTTCCTCGTGCGGGCCGCCGCGCTACCTGCTGTCAACGGCCTCAGGCGAAGACCTTCGCCAGCCGCCGCAGCCCTTCCCCGATCTCCTCCGGCGTGTGCGTCGTGAAGGACATCCGCAGCGCCCCCGCCTCCGGCGCCTGCGCGAAGAACGGCAACCCCGGTACGTACGCCACGTCGTGACCGACCGCGGTCGGCAGCAGCGCCGTCGCGTCGTACCCCGCGGGCAGCCGTACCCACACGAACATGCCGCCCTCGGGCCGGTTCCAGGTGCTGCCGGAGGGCAGCGCGGCCGGCAGCCCGGCGAGCAGCGCGTCGCGCCGGGCGCGGTAGGCGGTACGCACCCGGTCCAGATGGACGTCCAGGTCGTGGTCGGCGAGGTAGCGCGCGGCGGCGGCCTGGTCGACGGTCGAGGTGTGCAGGTCGGCGGCCTGCTTGGCGATCACGCAGGCGCGCAGCAGCGCCGCGGGCGCCCGCAGCCAGCCCAGCCGCATCCCCGGCGACATGATCTTGGAGAAGCTGCCGAGCAGGATCGTCCGGTCGGCGGCCTCGGGCAGCGCCGAGATCCACGGCACGCTCTCGCCCTCGAACCGCAGATCCCCGTACGGGTCGTCCTCCGCGATCCACAGCCCGTGCCGCTCCGCCACCTCGGCCACCGCGCGGCGGCGTTCGAGCGGGAGCGTACGCCCGGTCGGATTCTGGAAGTTGGGCACCAGGTAGAGCAGTTTCGGCCGTTCCCGGCGCGCCACCTCCTCCAGTGCCTCCGGGATCACCCCGTACGCGTCGGTCGGCACCGGCACCACCCGGGCGCCCGCGAAGCCGAAGCACTGGAGCGCCGCCAGATACGTCGGGTTCTCCACCAGCACCACATCGCCGGGCTCGATCAGCGCGGTCGCGATCAGCGCGAGCCCCTGCTGCGAGCCGCCGGTCACCAGGATGTCGTCCATGCCCGTCGCCAGGTCGCGCCCGCTCAGCCGGGCCGCCACGGCCGCGCGCAGCGCGGGATCGCCCTCGGTCGTCGAGTACTGGAGCACCTTGTGCGGCTGCTCGGCCAGGACGCGGGCGTACGCCTCCGCGATGGCCGCCGCGTCGAACAGCTCGGGCGCGGGCAGCCCTCCGGCGAAGGAGATCACCTCCGGCCGCGCGGTCAGCGCCAGGATCTCCCGTACCGGCGAGGCGCCCACCGAGACGGCGCGTGGGGCGAGGGCGGGCACGGCGGCTCGGGTCGAGGTCATGTCCGGCAGCCTACGAAGAATCGTTGCCATGTCCAGGTACTTTCCAGCATCCGGGCACCTTCACTTCTCCCCGGAGCTGACGTAGCGTCAGATTCATGGCTGAGGACGTGAGAACGGGCCCGGACGGCGGAACGGACGTCGAGGCGTACGGACGGCTCGCGGCCGTCGGACCGTACGGCGTCGACGTCGGGCACGCGCTGATCACCATGGTCGAGCCCCACGCCGGGCACGAATACGCGTACAACCGGTGGTACGAGGACGACCACTTCATCGCCGGTGCGATGGCGATGCCCTGGCTGTACGCCGGGCGCCGCTGGGTGGCCACGCGGCCGCTGCTGGACCTGCGGTACCCGGCGGACTCCGCGGTCGCGCGGCCGGTCACCGCGGGCTGCTACCTGTCGCTGTACTGGATCACCGCGGGCCGCTACGACGCGCACATGCGGTGGACGGTCGGCATCAACAAGCGGCTCAATCGCGACGCCCGCGTCTACCACGACCGCACCCACGTCTTCACCGCCTTCCAGGACCGCGCCGCGAGCGTCTACCGGGACGGCGCCGCCGGTCCGCGCGACATCCACGCGCTCGACCACCCGTACCGCGGACTCGTCCTCGAAGTGCTGGAAGCGGAATCCGCGGAAGGCCGGGACGAATTGCTGGAATGGCTGCGGGCCCGCCACCTGCCGAAGAAGCTCGCCGGATCACCGGCGGCGATGGTGGTGATCTTCACGCCCACTGCGCTGCCGCTCGACCGGATGTCTTATGTGAAACAGGTCGAAGGCGTCGAAACCCGGCTCACTCTCCTGTGGTTCCTGCAACAAGATCCACGCGAGGGGTGGGAAGAGCATTTCGCCGGTCACGCCGCCGAGATCGCCGGCCGGACCGACTCGGCGGGGCGCTCGGCGAAAGTGGAATTCATCGCTCCCTTCATTCCGACCATTCCCGGCACGGACACCTACGTCGATCAACTCCGTTGATCCGCTGACGTGATCACCCGGTCCGCTGGGTTGATCACCCGGTCCGCCGCGTTGATCACCCCGTTCGCCGCGTGGATCACCCGGTCCGCCGCGTTGATCACCCTGCCCGGAACATCAGGACAGCAGTGAGCCCCCTCGGCTAGGACGGCGGCCAGACGAGAGGGCTCTTCTGCGGTACTGCTGAAGGTGCGCGCGCTGTACTAGTTGATCGTGAACGCGCCTCGGTCGACGTCCGTGACGAACGCGGTCCACGCCTCAGGGGAAAAGCTGAGGACCGGACCCTGCGGGTCCTTGGAGTCGCGGACCACGACCGACTCGACGGCCGGGGACTTCACTTCGACACAGGCGCCATTTCCGGTGGACCGCGAGGACTTCATCCACGCGGGAGTACTGCCCAGCTTGATTGCCATCTCTGCTCCGGTCTGTGCTGATGGCGGCGGCGAGGTACGCCATTGCCTGACTACGCGCTCGACGCTACTAGCCAACATCACGGACCGGTGAGCCACTTCACCCAAGTGGATGGCATATTCCCAGTAACTCTTCCAATGGGAGTGAGCGGGGGTGTACCGTATCGCCCGCACTTCAGCGGGTGTATCGTTCCGCCGCTTCGGTGATGAACTGCCGGGTCTGTTCGGCGCTGAGCGCCTGGGCCCGCAGATGCTCGTACATCACGCTGTACGCCTGCACATCGGTGTCCTTCTCCAAGTACAGGTCGCTGTTGACGCCTTCGAGATAGACCACCGTGGCATCGGTCGCGTCGGTGAACTCCAGTACCGCGAACTGCCCGCTCAGACCGGGGTGCGCGCCCGCCTCGAACGGCAGCACCTGCACGGTCACATGCGGCAGATGGCTCAATTCCACCAAATGCAGAAGCTGGTCACGCATCACGTGCTCGTCGCCGACCTTGCGGCACAGCGCCGCCTCGTCCACCACGGCCCACATCCGCAGCGGCCCGTCCCGGTCGGTGATCCGCTCCTGCCGGCGCATTCTCACGCTGACGCGCTTGTCGACCTGTTCGGGAGTGGCCTCCGGCAGATTGCCCGCGATCATCGCGGCGGCGTACTCCGGCGTCTGCAACAGGCCAGGCACCACCTGGGGTTCGAAGACCCGCAGACTGGCCGCCTCGGTCTCCAGGCCGATGTACACGCTGTACGGGATGTCGCCGAAGGCATGCCACCAGCCCTGCTGGCGCGACTCCTTGGCCATCTGCATCAGCGAGTCGACGATCCGCACGTCCTCGACGCCGTACACACCGCACAGGTCGCGCACATCGCGCTGGCTGATGCTCCGGCGCCCGTTCTCCAACCGGCTGATCTTCGACTGCGACACCAGGAGCCGGGCGGCGACCTCCTCGGCCGTCATGCCCTTCTGCTCCCGCAACTTGCGCAGTTCCGAACCCAGCCGGCGGCGCCTGACGGTGGGATTGACGTTGGCGACCACTGGACGTGCACCTCCACGCTGAACCTACTGATGGTCAGCAGCCTGCCACTTGCGGTCATCGGCGCGCTGGCGAATGAGGGTAACCCGGCAGGGGCGTGTACGCGGTGGTACACGGGGGTGTATACGGCGACGCGCGGTGCGACGAATCCCGGAACGTGTTCCGAGTCCCGCCGCCCCGCGCGTCACAGCGGCTCCCGGAACGGGTCGCTGAGGACGGCGCGATGGTCGCGGATTGCGGTGCCCCGTCCCTGCCGACGGGCGCCGCAGCCGTCCCTGATGAGGGGGTTGCCGAGCGCTACGTGCTCACCTGCGCACGCGCTCTCACGTGCTGAACGTGCCGAACGTACTGACCGTGCTGCCTGTGCTGCCTGTGTCCACTCGCTGTCGCACGCCGACTCAACGGGCGCCGGCGCGGGCCATGGTGCTGTGCCCCGCCGCTCGCGGTGCCGGAGCGGCTGGCCGCTTCGGCTGCGCCGCCACGCCGTTCTGCACATCCATCACGGCATGCGCGACGAGGCCGCCCATCGGGTCGTACCTGATCAGGTCACGCAGGCGCGATCGTGACGACCGGCCCTCGTTGCCCGGGTAGAGGTGCTTGCCGAGTCCCACGGCGTGGGCGAGCGCGGCGAGCGCGGCGGTCCGCGGGTCCGGCGGCACGCCGGTACGGATCGCACTGTCCAGCCGGGTACGGATCTCCCGGCTGACCGCGCTGTCGGACGCCTGGTACCGCGTCGTCGGCAGCACCCCGCACATCTGGCCGGGCACGGCGTGCACCATGCCGCACCGCTCCAGGTGCGCGAGATACGTCTGGCGGAGCCCGAGGCGGGGTCCGCCGATCCAGTGGACGGCCCGCACCGGACTGCCGCGTCGCCGCAGCAGTTCGAGAGCGGAGTCCAGGGTCGGATCTCCAGTCGGCCGTGGGTGCACCACGGCTATACGATCCCCGTCAGGGGCTATCCGTCCGGCCAGGGCCAGCTCGACGAGCTGCGCCCCGGCGAGGCCGAGGTCGAGCGATTGAGGCTGCGCCGTGGTCCCGGTCGTCGGGTCCAGTGCGAGCAGCAACAGCTCTTCCGGAATTGTTCTGCGGCTCTTGCCCATCCATGCCTCCCCGCGTGGATGAATGACAGGGTGACGCCTCTCACACCGGCCTGTCGAGAGCGCCTTTGCCTTATCGACGGGAACCGGGTGGTATGTCGTTCTCGTCTACGGGGTGGGCGGTGGTGTCGCGGACGGGTCGCGGGCCTGTCGGCGGGACACTGCCAGTGTGAGCTTTGAAGGGGTATGGGTGCCATTCGGCATCCGCCCCCGCACGATGTGTGCGGCCATTTCGTGATGTGTGGAGGAGGTCTGCGTGGCGGGCGAGTCCCCCGGCAGGGAACAGCGGCAGAGCACGTCGGGGGAGGCGGTCGAGCGGTCGACCGCTGATCCGAGGCTGGTGGTGTTCCGGACGCCCACCGAGGGGCACGGGACACGCGTGGCGGAGGGCGTACGGGAGGAGCACGCGGGCGCCGCGGTCGGAGCCGTCCCCTCCGCGCCCCCCGAATCGGCGGACTCCGCGGGCTCCGGCGCACGCCCCCACCCGGCCGCCGCCTCCTCCGCCGCCTCCACGGCGAATACGCCGGACGGCGTAGCGGCCGTAGACGAATCCTCCGACGCGGCTACGTCCACGACGCCGCCCGCGCCCCGCACCCCGGAGGTCCTGCCTCCGGAAGCGGAACCGAATCGTGACCTCCCGGACCCGGATGCCGCCGCCGGGGAAGCCTCCGAGGACGGGCCGGACTCCGAAACGGGTCCGGAAGCGGAAGACTCCGCGCCGGCCGGGCCGCCCGCGGCGGAGCGCGACGAGCACACCGCCGTGCTGCGCGTCGGGGGGCGCGGGGGCCTGCTGGGCGCCGGCGCCACCGCCGGCGGCTCTGCGGCCGGTGACGGTACGGCTGAGGGCGCCGACGGGGACGGCGTGGACGACGCCGAGGGCGCGGACGGCGTGAACGGCGCCGAGGCCGTGACCGAGGCCGACCCCGACGCCGACGACGTACCGGGCGACGTATCGGACGCGGCCCCGCCCTCCGGCGACGGTCAGGACTCTGAGGACGCGGCCCCCGCGGCCCCCGCGGACCCCGAGGACGCCGCCCCGGCGGCCTCGACCGACGCCGCCGACGACGTGGCGGACGCAGCGCCCTCTGCCGGTGACGCCGGTGACGCCGGTGACGCCGAGGACGCCGCTCCGGATGACTCCGACAGCTCCGCGTCCAGGAACACCTCCGAGGACACCTCCCAGGACGCCCCCGAAAGCGCCCCCGAGGACGACGCCCCCGAGAACAACGCCCCCAAGGGCCCCGGCGCCCGGAGCGCCTCCGTCCTGCGCCCGCTTGTGTCCGATCTCCCCGCCGAGCGCCCGGCGGCGCAGGGCGCGGAAGGCGCCTCAGGAGCCCGTAGCGCGCCCTCTGGCGCCTCCGCGCCCTATGAGGCGCCCCAGCCGCCCCCGGCGTCCGCCAAGCCGCGTACGGGCCCCGTGAAGCCCTCGGAGAGTCCGGCCGCGGGCCCGATCGGGCAGCCGTCCGCCCCGCCGAAGCCCGCCGGGGGCGCGCCGCTGCCCCCGTACGCCGGGAGCCCGTCCGCGATCGGCACCCCCACGGCGGCCTCGCCGGACGGCGCGGCGGCCGGGCCCGACGGGACGCGGTCGATGCCCGTGCCGCCGGAGCCCGAGGCGCCGCTGAAGCTGCTCGCGGAGCTGACGAACACCCCGCCGCCGCGCCAGACGGTGCTGCGGACGGTCGCGCGCCGGTTCAAGATCTGGACCCCGCTGGTGGTGCTGCTGGCGATCGTGTTCGTCGTGGTGCAGGCGCTGCGCCCGCTGCCGGCGCCGTCGATGGCGCTGACCGCGGCCTCGTCGTACACCTTCGACGGCACGCCGCTGCCGCAGTCCATGCCGTGGCCGTCGCAGGGCCAGTCGGTGGCCGAGGTCGAGGGCCTGGGCTCGCTCGGCGTGCACGGCGCGCAGACCCCGGTGCCGATCGCGAGCGTCACCAAGGTGATGACCGCGTATCTGATCCTGCGCGACCACCCGCTGACGGGTAAGCAGACCGGTCCGACGATCCCCGTGGACGCGCAGGCGGCCGACGAGGCGAGTTCGAGCGACGAGTCGACCGCGCAGGTCAAGAAGGGCCAGCAGTTCACCGAGCGGCAGATGCTGCAACTGCTGCTGATCCCCTCGGGCAACAACATCGCCCGCCTGCTGGCGCGTTGGGACTCCGGCACCCAGGAGGCGTTCGTCACGAAGATGACGAAGGCCGCCGCCGACCTCGGCATGACCAACACCACGTACACCGGCGCGAGCGGCTTCGAGGAGACCACGCGGAGCACCGCCGTCGACCAGTTGAAGCTGGCCCGCGAGGTCATGAAGAACGACGTGTTCCGGTCGGTCGTCGCGCAGCCGAACATCGACATCCCCGGCGTCGGCACGATCTACAACAACAACAACGACCTGGTCAACGTGGGTGTGATCGGCATCAAGACCGGTTCGAGCACCCCCGCGGGCGGCGCCCTGATGTGGGCGGCGAACAAGAAGGTCGACGGCAAGGACCAGTTGATCCTCGGCGTCGTCCTCCAGCAGCGCGGCGGCACGACCGTCTACGACAGCCTCCAGGCGGCGCTGGTCAACTCGCAGAAGCTGATCAACTCCGTGCAGGGCGGCCTGACGTCGTCGACGATAGTGAAGAAGGGCGAGGTCGTCGGCTATGTGGACGACGGGCTCGGCGGTCACACGCCGGTCGTGGCGAGCAAGGACCTGAAGGCCGTCGGCTGGCCGGGCCTGAGGACGACGCTGTCGCTGACCCCCCTCAAGGACGGGCTGCCGCACACCGCGACGTCCGGCGCCGAGGTGGGCACGATCGGCTTCGGCACCGGCTCGGCCCGCACCACGGTGCCGGTCGTCCTCCAGTCCGACCTGAGCGAGCCGTCGTTCGGCACGAAGCTCACCCGGGTCGGCTGACCCCGAGCCGCCCGCGGGCGGCACCGCGCAGGCTCCGGTACGCGGCGGCCGGGTCGATCCGACCCGGCCGTCCGCGTGTCAGCGGGTAGCAGGCCAGGCCGAGCAGCACCGACGTGAAGTGCCCGACGTCGGTGAAGGTGCGGCCCTCGCCCAGCGCGAGCCCGTAGAAGAGCAGCACGCAGGCGCCGTACAGGTACCGCCAGGGCATCGTGACCGCCCAGGTCAGCACCGCCTCGACCGCCGCGAGCCCGTAACTGACGCCCACGTCGAGGGTCTCGGCGGCCGACTGCGGCGCGTGCCCGTGCCGGATCGCCCACAGCAGCACGCCCTCACTGATGTACGTCGCCGCGACGTGCCCGATCAGCACGACCGCGAGCCACCGCCAGGTGCCCAGCCAGCGCTCGGCGGTGGCGTGGAAGACCGTGTAGAGCAGCACGTACGGCAGCCATCCGCCGCCGTCGGTCCACAGCGCGCTGCGCACCAGGGCGCGGACCGGCTGGCTCGACAGATTGTGGATGTTCGTCGACCGCAGCCGCAGGAAGTCGTCCACCGTGGCGGGCGCCATCCGGTGGATCGCGACCGTGGTGAAGAACAGGATCGCCAGCCAGATGTACGTGCCGGGGGCGCTGCGGATGTACGCCCACACGGCGCGGGCCACGGCGCGGGTGACACGCGCGGGGCGTGAGGGGAGATGCACGCTCCGGATTCTGTCCGGAAAGCGAGGTTTATACGGCCGCGCCGCGCGTAAGCGCGGCCTACCGAGTCCAGCGGGTGCGCGGGTCCCGGCCGGGTGCGCGGGTCCCGGCCCGGTGCGCGGGTCCCGGCCGGGTCACGCGGACAGTTCGCGCTCCAAAGGGGTGCGGAATCGCGGTGTGACCGTCACACCGCCGCCCGCGAGAAAAGCGGTGAGACGCTCCGCCGCCGCCTCGACCGCGTCCGCCGCCCGCGCGCCCCGGTCGGCCAGCAGCCGCCAGGCGACAGTGCCGTCCGCGCGATGCGCCCAGCCGCCGATCACCTCGCCGCCCCACCACACGGTGGGCCCGACGTTGCCCGAGCGGTCGAAGAGGGACGCGCGGTGCTCGCGCGGCAGGAACCAGTCGCGCTCCTGCCACCCCATGGGCGTCGGGTCCAGCGCGGGCAGCAGCGTCGCGGCGGGCGGCGGCGCGTCCGCCGACGGCCCGGCGTCACCGGGCAGTACGTGGCCGACGGCGTCCCCGTCCAGCAGCACTTCCTCGGCGCCGACCGCCGCGAGCGCCTTGCGCACCTCCGTCAGCGACCAGCCCGTCCACCACTTCAGATCGGCCGCCGTCCCCGGCCCGTACGCCCCCAGCCACGCCTTCACCACCCCGGCGCGCGCCTCGGCCACCGGCACGTCGGGCAGCGGCTCGGCGTTCGCCCACCGGAACTGGCTGCTCGTCCACGACCCGGCCGGCCTGCGCCGCTCGATCCGGCCCTCGGCGGCCATCGTCCTGATGATCCGGCTCGCCACGTTCTGCCGCGCCTCGTACGGCTTGCCCGCCGCCACCAGCACCTGCTCGCGCAGCTCGGGCACCAGCTTCGACAGCCCCGCGCCGCTGGTCTCGCCGTGCGCGTCGAGCGCCGCGCGCACCCGCGCCTCGACGCCTTCCAGCCACGCCTCGTCCCAGCCGCCGCCCTCCGCCAGGAACGCCAGCAGCCCCTTGCGCTCCTTCGCCGCGATCTGCCGCCCGGCCGCCGCGTACACCCCCGGCGCCGCCGCCCGGCCCACGACGAACATCGTGCGCCGCATCGCCAGCATCCGCACCAGCGACCCGGTCTCCCCGTACAGCGCCTCCTCCAGCGCCCCGACGCCGTCGCCCGGCTCGCGCAGCCGCGCCGCCACCGTCAGGAACACCGTCGCCGGATCGGTCGCGTGCAGCGCCACGAGCGCGTCGGCGACCTCCTCGCAGGTGCCCACGGCCCGGAGCTGCCGCCGCGCCAGCCGCCCCCGCCGCTCCTCGTTCCCGACCTGTCGCCGCCGCGTTCCGCTCATGACCTCATGCTCACACGCCCCGCCGTCACTACCGGCTCAGCGGCCGGAAGCCGCGCAGGCGCAGGCTGTTGGCCACGACGAAGACGGAGGAGAAGGCCATGGCCGCGCCCGCGATCATCGGGTTGAGCAGCCCCGCCGCCGCCAGCGGCAGAGCGGCGACGTTGTAGCCGAAGGCCCAGAAGAGATTGGACTTGATGGTGCCGAGCGTGCGCCGCGCGAGGCGGATGGCGTCGGCGGCCACGCGCAGGTCACCGCGGACCAGGGTGAGGTCCCCGGCCTCGATGGCGGCGTCGGTGCCGGTGCCCATGGCGAGCCCGAGGTCGGCCTGGGCGAGCGCGGCGGCGTCGTTCACACCGTCGCCGACCATGGCGACGCTGCGCCCCTCGGCCTGGAGGCGCCGGACGACGGCGACCTTGTCCTCGGGGAGGACGTCCGCGAAGACGTCGGCCGCGTCGATGCCGACCTCGGCGGCGACGGCCGCCGCGACGGCCGCGTTGTCCCCGGTGAGCAGCATCGGCCGCAGGCCGAGCGCCCGCAGCCGCCGTACGGCCTCCGCGCTCGTCGGCTTGACGGCGTCGGCGACGACGAGCACGGCCCGCGCCCGCCCGTCCCAGCCCACGACGACCGCCGTGCCGCCGTGCGCCTCGGCCGCCGCCTTGGCCTCGGCGAGGTCGGCGGGCAGGACGAGCCCGCGCCCGCTCAGCAGCCGCTCGCGGCCGACCAGCACCTCGTGGCCCTCGACGACACCGCGCACACCGAGGCCGGGGACGTTCTCGAAGTCCGTGACCGGCGGCAGTTCACCGGCCGCCTCGCGCGCCCCGGCGGCGACGGCCCGCGCGATCGGGTGCTCGGAGGCGTCCTCCAGCGCGCCCGCCAGCCGCAGGACGTCGGCCTCCTCGGCTCCCGACACACGCACCCCGGTCAGCGTCATCGACCCGGTCGTGACCGTCCCGGTCTTGTCCAGCACGACCGTGTCGACGGCCCGCGTCGACTCCAGCACCTCGGGCCCCTTGATGAGGATGCCGAGCTGCGCGCCGCGCCCGGTGCCGACCATGAGCGCGGTCGGCGTGGCGAGCCCGAGCGCGCACGGGCAGGCGATGATGAGGACGGAGACGGCCGCGGTGAAGGCGGCGGTCGCGCCCTCCCCGGTCAGCAGCCAGAAGGCGAGCGTGCCGAGCGCCAGCACGATCACCACGGGCACGAAGACGGCCGAGATCCGGTCGGCGAGCCGCTGCGCGGCGGCCTTGCCGTTCTGCGCGTCCTCCACCAGCCGCGCCATACGGGCGAGTTGGGTGTCGGCGCCGATCCGCTCGGCCTCGACGACGATGCGCCCGCCCGCGTTGACGGTGGCGCCGGTGACCCGCGAGCCGGGTCCGACCTCGACCGGTACGGACTCCCCGGTGAGCATCGACGCGTCGACGGCGGAGCCCCCGTCGCGGACGACGCCGTCGGTGGCGATCTTCTCGCCGGGGCGTACGACGAAGCGGTCGCCGACCGCCAACTCGCCGACGGGGACGCGCACTTCCCGCCCGTCGCGGAGCACCGCGACGTCCCTGGCGCCCAGTTCGAGCAGCGCGCGCAGCGCCGCCCCCGCCTTCCGCTTGGCGCGGGCCTCGAAGTACCGCCCGGCCAGGATGAACGCGGTGACCCCGGCCGCCGCCTCCAGATAGATGTGGCCGCTGCCGCCGCCGCGCGAGACGGTGAGGTCGAAGGAGTCCTTCATGCCGGACATGCCCGCGTCGCCGAAGAACAGCGCCCACAGGGACCAGCCGTACGCGGCGAGGGTGCCGACCGACACCAGGGTGTCCATGGTGGCGGCGCCGTGCCGCAGATTCGTCCAGGCGGCGCGGTGGAAGGGCCAGCCCGCGTAGACCACGACCGGTGAGGCGAGCGTCAGCGCCAGCCACTGCCAGTTGTCGAACTGGAGCGCCGGGACCATCGACAGCGCGACGACCGGCACGGCGAGGACGACGGCGGTGATCAACCGCTCCCGCAGGGAGGTCGATTCGGGGTCGCGCACCGGGCCGGCGGCGGTCCCGTCGGCGTCGGCCGGGGGCGCGAGCGGGGGCGGGGGGAGCGCGGCGGTGTACCCGGTGGCCTCGACGGTCGCGATGAGATCGCCGACCGCGACTCCCTCGGCGTACGCCACCTTGGCCTTCTCGGTCGCGTAGTTGACGGTGGCGCTGACGCCGTCCATCCGGTTGAGCTTCTTCTCGATCCGCGCGGCGCAGGACGCGCACGTCATGCCGCCGATCTCCAGCTCGACCGCCTGCTCGGCCGCCGCCGTCCCGCCGTCCTTCGCCGCCGTGGTCATGGCCACTCCCGCTCCCCTCGTGTCCCCGTCGTACCTTTCCTGCCGCCCGGCCCCTGCCCCCGGCCCCCGCCGTGGAGGCCGCGAAGCGCCGGTCAGGCGCGGCCGACCAGTTCGTAACCCGCCTCGTCCACGGCGGCGCGCACCGACTCGTCGTCCACCGGCTGCTCGGACGCGACGGTCAGCAGACCGGTCGAGGCGACCGCCTTGACGGAGGTGACACCGGGAATCGCGGTGACCTCCTTGGTGATCGCGGACTCGCAGTGACCGCAGCTCATCCCGGACACGGAGTAGACGGCCTCGCTCATGGTGTTCTCCTCGATACGTGCGTGCGTGCCTGCTTGCGCGGACGTGCTTCTCCGTCCGCCGGGAACAACCATATACCCCCTAGGGGTATTCTACGAAGCTGAGATCTTCGGCACTCCGGGCGCCCCGCCGCTCCCGGCGCGCCGGGCGCTCGCCTAGGCTGGACACGTCGGCGCGTACCCGTGGCAGGGACGCGACCAGCTCTTTCACCAGGAGGCGGCAGCGTGCTGCGCACCATGTTCAAGTCGAAGATCCACCGGGCCACCGTGACCCAGGCGGATCTGCACTATGTGGGCTCCGTGACCGTCGACGCCGATCTGATGGACGCCGCGGACCTGCTGCCCGGCGAACTCGTCCACATCGTCGACATCACCAACGGCGCCCGGCTGGAGACCTATGTCATCGAGGGCGAGCGCGGCTCCGGCGTCATCGGCATCAACGGCGCCGCCGCCCACCTCGTGCACCCCGGAGACCTGGTCATCCTGATCAGCTACGCGCAGGTCGAGGACGCCGAGGCCAGGGCGCTGCGCCCGGCCGTCGTCCATGTGGACGCCGGCAACCGGATCATCACGGTCGGCGGCGACCCGTCGGAGCCCACCCCCGGCGCGGACACGCTCCGCCACCCGCACGCCTTGGCGCGGGTCTGACGGCCGAAGCCGGATCACTGATGTGCCGGGGCCCGCTCGCTGTTCGCGGAATGTTCGCGGACCGCTCGTGGCGCGTCGCGCCTCGTGTGTCCGACGGTGAGCGTTACGCGGCGGTGACGACCGCCGCGCCGCTCACCGGGCCGACGGCCGGGCCCTGGACCGGGCGTATCGGCATCTGGGTACCCCGCGCGGCGGCGGTCCACTCGGCGCGCAGCCGCGCCAGCTCCGTGAGCTCTTCGGCCGTCCAAGGCCGGTCGCCGTGCTCCTGCACATAAGCGCGCAGGGCCGCGTTCGCTTGATCGAGACTTCCCCCGTACATGTGAACCACAGTAGACGGCGGCACTGACAATCCCGAATCCGTTAAACACCGCGCGTGACCGTGTCGATGCGGCCCGGCGCCTTCCGTTTCACCGGCCAAGGCGGTGACCTGCGCACGAACGGCGATTGTCGGGACCGGCTGCCATGCTGGGTGTGAGAGAGGACACTGCGTCCCAATCGGACAAAAAGCCCGGCACCCACCCGATCCGCCCGGCACCCACCCGATCCGCCCCGCGCCTGCGATCCGCCCGGCACCCCTGATCCGCCCGACGCCTCCGATCCGCCCGGACGGCTCCGATCCGCCCGGTCACCGCACGACAGCTCCAGGAGGAAGGCACCCATGCTCACCAACGACTACGTGCCCGGCGCGCCCGACTGGATCGACCTGGGCAGCCGCGACACCACGGCCGCCGCCGCGTACTACGGCTCGCTCTTCGGCTGGGAATTCGAACCGGGCGGCCCCGCGTCCGGCGGGTACGGCACCTTCGTGCGGGACGGCGCGACGGTCGCCGCGCTGGGCCCGCTCCAGGACACCGGCGCCCACCCGGCCTGGACGGTCTACTTCGAGACCGCCGACGCCGACGCCACCACGGCGGCCGTCGAGGAGAACGGCGGCACCGTACGGGTGCCGCCGATGGACGTCTTCGACCAGGGCCGCCTCGCCTCCTACACCGACCCGACCGGCGGCGAATTCGGCGTCTGGCAGCCCGGCACCAACAAGGGCCTGGACCACGTCGGCCCCTGGGGCCTGTGCTGGACGGAGCTGTACACACCGCGGGCCCAGCGCGCCAAGGACTTCTACGCCGCGGTCCTGGCCTGGGACTACGAGGACATGCCGCTGCCCGGCGACGCGTCCGCCGACGTCTACACCGTGGTGTCCCGCTCCGGCGGCGGCCAGGACGGCTCGCACGGCGGCATCCTCCAGCTCGGCTCCGACCTGCTCCCCACCGGTACGGCCTACTGGCAGCCCTACTTCGGCGTCGACGACTGCGACGCCGTCGTCGCCAGGGCCACCGAGGGCGGCGGCACGGCCCTCCTGCCCCCCACCGACATGGCGGGCGTCGGCCGCCTCGCCCTGCTGACCGACCCCGAGGGCGCGTTCTTCGCCGTGCTCACCCCGGCGGCCTCGATGACGTCCTGAGCCCGTACGGCCCGTAGAGCCCGCGAAGCCCTTACAGCCTCCCGCAAAGCCGCCACAGCGTGCCCGGCCCGCGCGGCCCTCAGGCCCGCGGGTCCTGGCCCGTGGAAGGGGCGGCCTGCTCGGCGGCGGACGGCTCCGCCGCACCGGCCCCGGTCGCGGGGAGCGCCGTCAGATGGGCGAGCGTGCCGGTGATCGTCAGCAGCCGCTCCAGCGCGGGGGACCGGTCGTCCAGGTGGAGCCGGACACCGGCCTCGTCGGTGCGGCGGCGGATCATCAGCAGCGCCGAGAGCCCGCTGGAGTCCGTGCTGCCGAGCCCGGCGCAGTGCAGGTGCAGGTCCGCCAGGTGCGGATTGTCGGCGATCTTGTCGCTGACGACGGCCAGCAGCCGGTCGGCGTTGTCGTAGTCGAGGTCGCCGTGCAGTTCGATCCGCACGGTCGTCTGGGTGTCGACGGCCGTCAGCCGCAGATGGCTCGGGGGAATCGTGGTCATGCGGTGGTCCTGGCGGTGGTGAGTGCGGACGAGGTCAGACAGTCGGTGCCGAGCCGGAGTATCCGGACCGCGCGCGGGAAGTCCTTCAGCTCGTCGGACAGGATCCGCAGCGCGGGCGGCAGGCTGTGCGCGGGAACGCCGCGGGCGGCGAGAATCCCCGCTGTCCAGGTGAGGAAGTCCGCGAAGAGGTCCTCGTCGCCCGTGTAGAGGGCGATGGTGAGGAAGTCCACGATGTGCGCGAGGTCTTGCGCGGTGTGCTCGCGTTGGAGCTCGCTGTACGCGCGCATCGCGGGGAAGGCGGCCTCCAGCCCGCTGAAGACGGTCCGCACCAGGGCCGTACGGGCGCGCGCGACCATCGTGTACTCCTGGTCGGCCAGGTGCGGCAGATCGTCTATCGGCTGGTGCTCGGGCTGCGGGCGCGGCAGCGGGCCGCGCGCGAGGCGCTCCGCGGCCGTACGCGCGTCGGGGGCCCAGGCGTCGGCGCCCAGCAGCCGCGCGTGCCGGCCGTCCGGGCCGAAGGCGGCGCCGCCGACGAGGACCGGCACCCCGACGGCCTGGCAGGCGGTGATCGCGGCGTGCGCGGTCGGCAGCCGGGTGGCCAGCGAACTGGAGAGCGCCACCGCGTCGCACGCGGTGCGGTGCAGGTGGGTGATGAGGTGCGGGGTGGGCACCTGGGCGCCGAGGAAGTCGACGCGCCAGCCGCGCAGCTTCAGCACCTCGGCCAGGATCCGGGCGGGCAGCGCGTGCCACTCGCCCTCGACGCAGGCCACCGTGATCCTGCCCCGCCAGGGTTCGGTACGGGCGGCCGGGTGCAGGGACAGCGCCGCCACCGCCCGGTCGTTGATCGCGGTGGCGGCGTGCTCCTCGGCGACGCTCAGCCGGTTGGCCGCCCACTCCTCGCCCACCTTGCCCTGCACGGGCGCGATGACGTCGAGCAGCACGCTCTCCGCGTCCACCCCCGTGTCCAGCGCGCCGAGCACCACACCGGCCGCCGCGTGCTCGTCGCCGTGCGCGACGGCCTCCCACAGCTCCGTCACGCGCCGCCCGAGCCCCTGATCAGGTCCGGAGCGGGCTCCGGACGGCGGGGCGGGCGGCGAGGACGCGGAGTGCGACGAGGGTGCGGTCGGCTCGGTGTCGGTGCTCACGCTGTGTACCTGCCCCGAGTACGGCCGTTCACCGCACTCAGGTGGTGCGTCCGGGGCGCGGAGATCACGACGACGGCCATGTCGTCGTGACGCCCCGTGCCGACCCATTCGGCGGCGAGCATCTGGACCCGCTCCACGATTCCTTCCGCGGGCATGCCCGCGCACTCCGACAGCACGCGGCGCAGCCGCTTCTCGCCGAACAGCGCACCGCCCAGGGGGCCGCCGCGCGCCTCGGTGATCCCGTCCGTGTACAGCACGCAGGTCTCGCCGGGCGCCAGGGACAGCGTGACGGTACGGGAGACGGCGTCGGGGATCGCGCCGACCAGGGTGCCCTTGGTGTCGGCCTGCTCCACCTCGCCGTCGGCCCGCACGATCAGCGGCGCGAGGTGCCCCGCGCTGGTCAGCCGCAGCCGCACCTGGTGCCCGTCGCGGAGCGCGGAGGCAAGGATCAGCGTCGCGAAGCGGGTGTGGTGGGAGTTCAGCAGCGCCGTGTTCAGCAGGCTGAGCATCCGCTGGTGGTCGTCGGCCATGGGCAGCAGCGCGTGCAGGGTGTTGCGGATCTTGCCGGTCAGCACGGCCGCCTCGAGGCCCTTGCCGCACACATCGCCCAGCACCGCCAGCGACGCCTCGCCCTCGGTCACCGACGGGTGCACGTCGTAGAAGTCCCCGCCGATCCGCTCGTGGTCCTGCGAGGGCCGGTAGCCGCCGGCGAAGTCCACCCCGCCGACCTGGTGCAGCGACGGCGGCAGCAGTTCCCGCATCAGGACGTCGGTGATCGCCGACTGCTCCGCGTACAGCCGGGCCGCCGACATGGCGGCGCCCGCGCGCGCGGCGAACAGCCGGGCGAAGACCTCTTCGCGTTCGGTGAAGGCGTCGGTCTCCGAGCGCCGCAGCAGGACGAGGGCGCCCGCCGACACCCCGTGCCCCGGCAGCGGGGTGATCACTATCGAACCGACCGGCCCGAAGCCCTCGGGCACCAGCCAGGAGGGGGCCGTCGCCGGGTCGAGCCAGCGCGAGGGCACCGGCGGGAAGCCGCGCAACGCCTCGCCGAGCCCCGGCACTTCGTCCGGATCGACGCCCAGGTGCGACTGCGAAGGGCTGCCGCCGCGCACACAGGAGACCACCGGCAGCCGGTTCGCCCGCGACGGGGCGATGACCATGGCGGCGTCGGCCAGGTGCTCGGCGGCCATCTGCGCGGTGACGTCCATGCACCGGTCCAGGTTGAGCGAGGAGAGCAGCAGGTTGGACGAACGGCTGAGGAATTCGGTGCGCTCGCGTTCCATGCGCAACGCCTCGCGCGCCAGCCGCCGGTCGGTGTCCTCGACCAGCCACCACACGGCGCTTCCGTCGGCCAGCACCGTCGGATGCGCCTCGAAGGTGCGCCCGCCGACCGCGCCCCAGGCCACGTCGACGTCAGCGGTCGCGGCCACGTCCCCGTCCACGTGAGCGGCCACGTCCCCGTCCACGTCAGCCGTCGCGGCCCCGTCCGGGCCCGGGGATTCCTCCGTCGGCGCGTGCAGCGTTTCGTGTGCCCGCGACAGCCACGGTGGCGCCACATCCGCGAGCGCCACCCCTTTCCCGGCCCCCGGCAGCAGAATCCCCGCCGCCTCGTTCGCGAGTATCAGCCTCCCGTCGGCCTCGACCACGAGCACCGGGTAGGGCGCCAGCAGGGGGTACGGAGTGTCGCTCCTCGAAACGCTCACCGGTGCGTCCGCACCGGCTGCCGTCGTGACGGAACCAACCACACATTCAGGATCCGCTGAGCGAATCCCTCACCTCATCGACTAGGGGACAGTTGCGTACGGCGACCAGAAGACCGTTGCCGTCCAGCAACCATCCCGTACTTCCCCGCGGCCCCGCAACCAGCCCACCGGAGCGTGGCCGACCGGTCACAGGGCCTCGCGCCACGCCGCCAGCTCCCGCGCGCTGTCGAACCGCAGCGCCCGTCCGGTCACCGGATCGGTGAATTCCAGCGCCCGCGCGAGCAGTTGCAGCGGCCGGGAAAAGTCCTCCCGGCCGCCCTCCGATTCGGGCTCCGGCAGCACCCGCGGATACACCGGGTCGTACAGCAGCGGCAGGCCGAGCGCGCTCATGTGCAGCCGCAACTGGTGGGTACGGCCCGTCGCGGGCAGCAGCCGGTAGCGGCCCCGCGCACCGCGCCGCTCCAGCAGTTCGACCCGGCTCTCCGCGTTCGGCGGCCCCGGCTCCTCCCACGCCGCGATCCGCCCGCGCTCCTTCACGATCCGGCTCCGTACCGTCCTCGGCAGCTCGACCCGCGGGTCGTACGCGGCGACCGCCTCGTACTCCTTGCGCACCCGCCGGTCCCGGAAGAGCGTCTGGTACGCGCCCCGGTCCCCGGGGCGGACCACGAACAGCACCAGGCCCGCCGTCAGCCGGTCGAGCCGGTGCGCGGGCGACAGTTCGGGCAGCCCGCAGTCGCGCCGCAGCCGCGCCAGGGCGGTGTCCGTGACGTGCCGCCCGCGCGGGGTCGTCGCCAGGAAGTGCGGCTTGTCCGCCACCACGATCCGCTCGTCGCGGTACACCACCCTCACCTCGAACGGCACGGCCGTCTCCGGTGCCGCATCGCGGTGGAACCATACGTACGCGCCCGCCTCGTACGCCGTCCCCGCCGTCACCGGACCGCCGTCCGCGGTCACGAAACGCCCCTCGGCCAGCATCGCCCCGACGCGCTCCGCGCCCACCGCTCCCGCGTACCGCTCCAGCAGATACGCCGCCACCGTCGGCGGCTCCCCGCCCCCGCCGGGCAGCCGCAGCCGCACCGGGTCCACGCCGTCCCGCTGCGCCAACGGCGACGGCGGCGCCTTGCGCCCGCCCCTGCGTGCCATGTCCCCGCCCCCCCGTCAGCGCGCGACCGGGTAGCCGATCCGCTCCAGCTCCCCGGCCACCGCCTCGAAAGGAGCCGCCGGATTCAGGGCGGCGACGGTCTCGCGGTCCAGTGGCCGCAGCGCGTACACCCCGCGCACGGCCTCGGCCGCGAGCCCGCTCTCGCGCGCGTACGCCTCGGGATCGGGATCGGTGAGCGGCGCGAACAGCCAGGCCGCGCCGTCCGGTCGGCCCCGCACCCCGGACTCCGCGGCCGGGAAGACGATGCCGTCGCCGGTACGCCACCGGTCGTCGTCCGCCGTACGCCACGCGCAGGCCGTGACCAGCGGCACCTCGGCGGCCAGGAACTCCGGCGGCTCCGCCACATAGGGCGCGAACACCGGCGGCACCGCGTCCAACACCCCCGGCCAGTTCCGCGGCGGCGGCCCCGACGCGTACGGGCTCATCGGCGACGCGTGGTCGAAGCCCAGCACGAGCGCCCCGTAACACGTGAACGCCACCGCGTATCCGTCACCGCTCCCCGTCCGCCACACCCCCACGTCGGCGGCCGTCCGCCAGCCCCGTACGAAATCCCGCTCCCGTTCCCCCCGGCCGTCCCCCTGAATCTCCCCCGCCCCCGGATACCGCACGATCTCCAACGCGGCCAACGCCCGGCACACATCCCGCAGCCCCGCGATCGACGGCAGCGCTCGAGCGACGTCATGGATCGTCACACGCTCAGTCATGCCCCATCCCTATCAAGCCGCACTGACATTCCGGACGCATGACGAGCCACGCACGTGGAGTCCGAGCATCTTCAGAGCCGCGGAGCGGGGTTACGGCCGTTGGCCGTCACTGGTCCCGACCTCGCCGCAGAGCCGGATCCGGTCCTGGGTCCTGGCGGCCTCCAGTTCGTTGAGCCCCTGAAAGATCGCGTGTGCAGAATGGAGCTGCTGCAGCGCCTCGTTCCTGCGGCCCGCCTCGAAATGGACGTCAGCGATTGCGGCGTGCGCGCGGGCTTCTTCCTCCGACGAGCTGATCTGCCGGGCCATCGCCAGGGCCTCGGTCAGACGGTCGACGGCCGAATCGCGGTGGTCGGAGCGGTGTTCGGCCATTCCCAGCCCGCGCAGCGCCTGGACTTCCTCCTGCGCCGCCCCTATGTCACGTGCCAGGGTGAGAGCGACCGAATGATGAGCGGCGGCCTCCGCGTAGTGTCCCCCGGCGTACAAGTCGGAACCGATGGCGATGAGAGCTACGGTCTCATTGCGCCGGTCCCCTACATGGCGAAATGCCGCCAGAGCCTGCCTGTGGAGGCTCAGAGCCTTGGCCAAGTCCTCAGGGGCGTCGAGGGTGTTGCCGAGGTTGAGCTGGGCAATGGCCTGCTCGGTGCGGCTGCCGAATTCTGTGGTGAGAGCGAGGACACGGTCGAACGCTTGTCGCGCCTGGTCGTCTTGCCCCATGTGGTGGTGCAGATCGCCCAGATTGTTGAGCGCTTGTGCCTCACCCCGAGGATCCCGCGTGCGGATGAAGCCGTTCAGCGCCGCGCTGAAGCACTCCATCGCCTCTGCGTGCTGACCCAGTTGCAGTAGCGAAATACCGAGATTGTTGCGGGACCTGGCGATGTTCCACTCATCCCCAGACCGCACACGGATGTCCAACGACTCCTGCTGGAAAGCGCACGAATCCGCCAGACGCCCCAGATTCCAGCACACCAACCACAGCGCGCTGAGCGCTTCCGCCTCGATGTTGGCCTCGGATACTGCCCTGGCCGCGTCGAGTGCGCGCTGGCTGTCACGTTCCGCCATCTCATAACGACCTGTCTGCGCATGGACGGTGGCGAGGGCGAGAAGCGCATGCGCCTCGGAGGACTGGTTGCCGGTCGAGCGCCAATGCCGAGCCGCGTGCGTGTGTACGGTCTCGGCCTCTCTCCACAACCCTTCCGTCTCCAAGAACCCCGAAGCAGCGTCGGCGAGTTGAGCGGCGGGCTCGTCCAGGCGGTGTTCGCGGAGATAGGACGCGGCGCCAACCACCGCATCCGTCTCGGCGAGAAGCCACTTCTTCGCTTGGCGGGCGTCGGGCCAGTCGGGGAGGTCGAAAGAGCATGAAGGCGCCCCGTCGGCAAGCCGCGCCCGCCGCGGATGGAGCAGCAGGTCGGCCGCAGCCACTGCACGCGCGTAGAACAACGCCAAGCTGTCCAGCGCCTCGTCGCGCATGGTTAGCGGATCGTTGAGCGCAAGCGACTGTGCGTAGGCGCCGATCAGATCGTGGAATTCGTAACGGTCCGCCGCGGGCTCCTGCAACAGGTGCGCGTCCAGCAGGGACTCGAGAATCCGTTCCGTGGTGTCCAGCGGAAGTCCGACGAGCACGGCTGTCGCATACGGGTCGAAGGCGCGTGTGAAGTGCAGGCTCAGCAGCCGGAAGACGCGCTGCTCCTCTGCGGTGAGCGAGTGGTACGAGAAGGCGAAGACGGTGGCGAGCTCCGACTGACCGTCGCGGATCTCGGCCAGTCTGCCGGGCCCTTGGGACATCTTCCGTACCAGGCGGCCGACGGTCCAAGTGGGTCGGGATCTGAGCCTTCCCGCCGCCAGCTCCAATGCCAGGGGTAAGTAGCCGCACAGGCGGACGAGTTCGGCGACGTCGGTCGGTGCCTCGGCGGGTGTGATGCCGGCCAGCGTCGTGAAGAGGGCCTCGGCATCCGCGGGCGACAGAACGTCCACGAAGACGTGGTGCACACCCGGGATTCCGGTAACCCGGCGGCGACTGGTGATAAGGACGAGCGATGGTGAGTCGCCGGGCAGCAGCGGCTGGATCTGGGCCGCGTCCGCCGCGTCGTCCAGCACGACGACGGCCCGCCGGTTCCCCAGCACGGTACGCCACAAGGTGATGAGGGCCGCCAAGTCGTTTGGCATGGTCTTGTGAGGAATGCCAAAGTCTCGCAGCAGCGCGATGAGCGCGGCCTCGGGGGAGAGCGGGTGCTGCCCGGCGTGCGCTCTCAGATTGATGTAGGCCACACCGTCCGGGTACTGATGAGCCACTTCGCGGGCGGTGTGCAGGGCGAGCAGCGTCTTGCCCACACCGGCCATTCCCGAGATCGCCTGGAAGGCGATGACGCCGGCGCCAGCGGTCTGGAGCGCCCGTATTTCCTCGGTCCTGCCCAGGAGCAGTCTGCTGTGCGCCGGCAGATTGTGCGGGGCGGGCGCCGAACTGCCGGGCGGGCCGCCGTCGGGGATCAGTTCGCTCACGGGCGCCTGGTCGAGAATGCTGCGGTACGCCCGATAGAGCGCCTCACCCGGCTGTGTTCCCACCTGCCGCAATCGGCGCCGGAGGGATTCGAACGCGCGCAAGGCATCGGTCTGTCGGCCGCTGCCGTATGCCGCGGCCATGAAATGCTGCGCCACCGTCTCGTCCGTGGGGTACTGCTCGGCCAGGCCGGAGAGTTCCACTACAAGAGAGCCGAAGTGCCCCAGGCGCAATTCGATGGCTGTGCGCAGCAGCGTCGCTGACAGCCGATGTTCCGTGAGCCGACGTCTGACCTGCTCGGCCCAGAGGCTGGAGAATCCGGTGAGGGGCACTCCGCGCCACATCGCGTCCGCGTTCCGCAGCAGAGTCAGCGCTTCGGCGTCGTCCCCGCTGGACGCCAGCGATCGGGCCTGGGTGATCAGCCGCAGGAACCGGTGGTAATCGACGGTGTGCGGAGGGACGTGGAGTGCGTACGTGTGCGCCTGCTGCTGCAATTGCTCGGCGCCGAGCTTTCGCCTGATACGGGTGGCGTACGAGTGCAGGGACGCGCGCGGTTTGGCAGGTGGTGAATCACCCCACAGCCGACGAGCGAGGTTGTCCAGCGAGATCGCCTTGCCCGCGTCCACTGCCAACGCCGCGAGCAATTGCAGTTCTTTGGCGGCTCCGCGCATTTCCTGCTGCTGCTCTACGCACAGTTCCATCGGCCCCAGGACGACAATGTCGAAGTCCACAAGCAAGCCCCCCAACGCTGGCCGCTGTGCAGCCATGTACGGCCGTGCTCCGCCATGTCCAGAGTGACATGCGTCAACTCCGGTCGACAGAGCCACCTTCCCGTGGATGATTTGTTGGCCGAAACGTTTCTTACTCATCCAACGTCTGTCTTTCATGGTCAGGAACGGGCGGCGTGGAACATCGACCGCCGGACGGGCTCCATAGATTCACCGAGATGTCCGTCGGGCGGCACGGGCTGCAGGCAGTCCTGAGGGAGGGCGCTCAGTATGCATGAGGCGACGGTGGAGGAACTGACCGCTGCGTTCGTACGGGCCGACGGTACGGCGATGGAAGTGTTGGCACGGCTGTTGCCGGACAGTTGTAGGCCGTGGTTGCAGGATCTTCCGGGAGGGGCGTTTCACAAGGACGTTGTGGCCGTGCGTGCCGCAGCGCGCCGGGTGATGTCCTTCGCCGCAGCTCGGCCGGACCTCCTGACGGCCGTGCGGATCTGGCTGGCGGCGGTTTCCGCGAACGACATCGCCCCAGCCGGCGACGTCACCGTGATCGCCAACTCGATCTCCGGTGGCACCAGGATCAACGGCCCAACCTTGCAGGCCCGGGACATCAGCGGCGGCATTCACGTCCACGGGTCCGCCCCTCCCGTGCCATCGCCGCTGCGGCCGGTTCCGCGCCAACTTCTCCCAAGGCCGGTCCATTTCACCGGCCGGAACGCCGACCTGGCCGCCCTCGAATCGATACGCTCCGCACGAACCGGCGCGTCTGTACTCGTCGTGATCAGTGGAACTCCTGGCGTTGGCAAGACTGCACTGGTCTCGCACTGGCTCAGCGGCCTCACCTCTGAGTATCCGGCAGGACAGCTTTACGTGGACTTACAGGGATATTCAGATATAGGTCCTGCTGATCCAGGGGCAGTCCTCGGCCAATTCCTCCGAGCGTTGGGCATCGACCACGCGCCGGCCTCGCTGGCGGAACAGGCCGCCCTATGGCGTACGGTCACCGCGGACCTCCGAATCGCGGTCATGCTTGACAACGCTTACAGCGCCGCACAGATCAGGCCACTGCTGCCCGCGTCGCCCGGTGCGCTCGCGGCGGTCACCAGTCGACGGCGGTTGTCCGGTCTAGGCGTGAACGGCGCGGCCTTCCACCATCTCGACGTCCTGGAACTTGGTTCCGCGCTGGAGCTGCTGAGTCGAAGGATCGGCGCAGAACGGGTGGCACGTGAACGGGAGATCGCGTACGGGCTGGCCCGCATGTGTGGTGGACTGCCGCTCGCCCTGTGTGTGGCCGCGGCTCGGATGTCCGCCCGGCCCAAACAGCCACTCTCCTCCCTGGTCGGGGCCATGGCCCGGGAGGACGACCGGTTGGCCGTCCTGGACGCGGGTGAGGACCGGGCAGTACGCACTGCGCTGGATGATTCGTACGCGGCTCTGCCTCCCGATGTTGCCCTCGGCTATCGGCAGTTGGGGTTGTCCTTCATTACTGAATTCGGGCCGGACGTCGTCGCGGCGGCCCGGGGTGGCTCCCGCGAGGATGCCGCGCGTACCCTGGATGAACTCGTTGACGCCAGCCTGGTCGAGGAGTTGGGACCCGACCGTTTTCGTCTGCACGATTTGATACGGCTACATGCTTTTCGGCGCGCCACGAAGGAGGATTCGTCCGCAGCCCGAGAGACCGTCGTACGACGTGTACTCGACTGGTACCTTGCGACCGCCACCGAAGCCAGGAAACTCCTCTCCCCCAGCCACCGGGAGCTGAGGCGGGACTACGCCCACCCACCCGCGCACGTATTCTCGGATGGGTCCTCCTCGACCGCGTTCTTCAGCGACGACGCCGAAGCGCTGGCGTGGTTCGACCGGGAGCGGCTGCACCTCTTGGCAGCGGTAAGACTCGCCGCTGAGCGTGAACTCTTCCCTACAGCATGGCAATTGGTCGACAGCATGCAACCACTGTTTCTCCGGCTGCGCCCATACGATCTGTGGATCGAGGCCCATGTGATCGGTCTGGCCGCAGCAGAGCGGGCCGGGCACCCCGAGGGCGTCAGCCGCATGCTCACGACCGGCGGCAGCGGCTTCTACAACGTCGGCCGCTACGACGAAGCGATCGACTGGTTCGGCCGCGCGCTCGAGGATGCCCGCGGCCGCGCGGACCGCCGGGCCGAGGCCCAGGCACTGCACGGTCTTGGCCAGTCCCACCGACTTGCCCAACGTCTGGACCGTGCGTTCTCGTTCTTCCAACAAGCCTTGGCCATAAGGGAAGTCATCGGGTACGTCAGGGGCGCTGCGTTGAGTCGGCTGTGCCTCGGTGACATCGCGCTCGCGTCCGGCGACCCGCGAGGGGCGATCGACTTCCTGAGCAGGGCGCGGGCCGATCTGCTGGCCGTCCCCGACCCCTATGACGCCGCGCGTGCCCTGGCCTTCCTCGGCAGGGCTCACGCGGCCGAAGGCATCCGGGACCTCGACGGTGCCGAGCGTCAACTGACCGAAGCATTCGCGGAGTTCGCGGCGGCGGGATCAGTGCATTGGCAGGGGCATGTGTTGGAAATGCTCGGACAGACCTCGGCAGAACGAGGCGACAGGGAGAAGGCCAGGGACTGGTACGAGCAGTCCCTGGCTCACTATGCGCCGGTCAGTCCCTTGGACGCCCGGCGTCTCAAGGATCGACTGCGTTCGTTGGAAGAGGATCCGTCGGCAGAAGAGTTGGGTGAGTCGGGAGAGAGTTGATGTCGATGAGCCATCGGTACAGCGTCGACACGAGCAGTGCGTGCTCCCTGTCATCCCGCACAGGGGCGATCGTGCAGTGCGGCCCGGTGCGCGAGACGGTCACACAGCGGCCGCACGTGTCCCTGAGGGAGACGAGGAGGCAACCCGGGTAGCGGGTAAGCAACTCCAGCGCCGCTTCCGGGTCGCCGATGCCATACAGGATGTCCGCGCAGCGGCGGGAGGTCTCGGCGCCCTGGGTGCCGTCCTCCGGGGCAGCGGTCACGTTGACGCATACCGTGTCCTCCGGGACTCGTGCTGCCTGCTCGGGAAGGGGACGGATCACGCGGACGCCTCCCACGCCGGGGCAGCCACCGGTTCGGTCACCGGGGGGAAGGCAGGCTGGCCGATCCCGAGAGTCCGGTACAGCAGGCGCCGCATCCGTTCGTTGAACCGGCCTGGCTCGGACGAGATCCGCCGTGAGATCCGGTTGAAGTCGCGGCGCGGATACGTGGCGGAAGCGTAGTCGAGCTGTTCCGCGAGCGGTCTGTGGGGCGACAGTGCGGGCGCGGTGAGGGCCAAGTCGACACCCGGTGACGCGGGGTTGGCATCATGCTGGGGGTAGCGGGCCAGCACGATGGGTGTGCCGGTCAGCGTCGCGTACAAAGTGGTGGAACCGTAGTCGCCGATCACCGAGTCCGCCGCCACCAGCGCCGCGCGCCAGTCGACCTCGGGCGGCAGCACCATGATCCCCGAACGACGGCAGTCAGCCAGCCATGCCCTGACCTGGAACTGTCCATGGCGCGACCACACATTGGGGTGCACCAGCAGCGCGATGCGGTACCGGTCGCGGGGCAGTTCCGTGAGGAGCCGGGGGAGCAGTCCGTCAAGCCGGTTGAAGGACGAACGGCGTCCCCACGTGGACGTCACCAGAGCCAGGTGTTCCTTGTCCCCGACGCCGAATGCCTCCCGGTAGTTCGCCCGATACGGCAGGCTCGCGGCGATCCGGTCGTGGGTGGGATCTCCGACCACCTCGGCGACCGGAAGTGCCTCCGGGCACCAGCGTGCCAACTCCCGCAGGTCGTCCCGGTGGGGCAGCGCGACCTTACGTGGCACCACCTTGCCGTTCCACGTCAGACCCGCGCGACCCGTGATGCCTCCCGGCTCGCGGCTCCCCCCGCCAGGCGTCTGACCTCTCGCCAGCGACATGTGGCCGGCCCCATGTGAGATCCGGATCAGCGGAGCGCGGACCTGCTCCATCCCCTGAGACCCGGCAGCCAGGGCCAAGTCGAATTCGTCGCTGCCTGTGGCCTCCTCCCACGGAACCACGGTGGCGCCCAGCCCGCTCAAGTACGCGGCCACCCCGTTGTTGAAAGCGTGCGGCGGGATCGTGAACACGACCTCGATCCGGAGATCTGACTCAAGGAGTGGCAGCAAATCCTGCAACCGCCTTCCGTACACCTCGGTGTGCACGAGCACCAGCACCTTCTTGCGCTGGGGCAGCGTGAGCCACTCGCTCCCGTCGCCCCGTGTTGCCCTACCGTCCACCGTCACCTGCCCGGCAGACCTGTTCTCCCCCGACACGTCAACACCCCTCTCCGCTGTGCGAACCGTCCTTCGCGGAGTGAGATGCCCGCACAGCGGACGGAGAGCTTGCTGAAGGCTTGACACGTCCTTGCAGGGTGCCGAGTACCGCGGGCGGGTCAGGCACCCTGAGCTGCGGACGACCGTGTTACCGGCTGTCGTGCAGGACGGCGAATACGACGCTGGTCGGAATGCTCGAAGGCATGCACTGCGCGAGTTGGACGAGGGGCCCGGGTCGGGCAAGGGTTGCGGATTGCGCGAGGCGGAATATCCCGTCATTCCATCCAACTATGCGCACGTGAACCCGTGTGTTGCCATTTTCAATAGTAGACGAACCATTCTCGACAGTGCGGAGAGATTCGTCTTGCGCCCAAACAATCGGATGCGGGGGAGGTGGTACGGCGAACAAATTTATCCTCAGAGAAGTGGGGCGCGACGGTGCCCGAGTATCGCGTATCTGGGGAATCAGAGCACGGGTGCTGGGGTCCCCGCAAGCTGGTTCGTCCGCCATTCCCTTAGGCCTGCTTCGCATGTGTATCTCCCCGCATAGTTTATGCGGACTACGTGCGTAGTATGCGTAGTCCTCTACTGGCCTATGCAATGGGCGTATGTGAAACATGCTTGAGGGCAGTCGCCGGGCCTTTCGATGCATAGGGGATGAGTTGTCCGAAGTGTGCTGCGCGTCAGGGTCCTCGACTGTCCGCCAAGGCGAGCCCGGAACGACTGTCGGTGTGGCCGATGCTCTGCCTCCTCGTCGGCATTCCCCCGTGAGATGAAGGCGTATTTCTACTCGACCTCGACACGAGCCCAACGTGCGTACTAATGTTTCCTTGTGAAATGCGTAGCGAATGCTATCGAGTGTTCATTGAAATCGGCGCACGCTGGAATTCCCGCGCCTCGATTGGCGCCTGTGAGATCGGACCGGTTGCCCGCGAAGGAGGTGGCGGTGACGATGATGACCGAGGGCCGCGGCTTCTCCAATGCCAAGGCCCGGCGGGAACTGGGCTGGGAGCCGCGCTACTCGTCGTGGCGCGAGGGGTTCGAGAAGGGGCTGAAGTGACGCGGGCGGATGCGCGGCAGGGGCAGGGTTCGGCGCGGTCTGACGGGGCACGGTCCGGTGCGGCGCGGGCGGGGGAGTTCGAGGACCTGCGGCCGCTGCTGTTCTCGATCGCGTACCGGATCCTGGGCAGCGTGAGCGAGGCGGAGGACGCGGTCCAGGACACCTGGCTGCGCTACGAGGCCGCCGGGACCTCGCCCGCCTCGCCCAAGGCGTACCTGTCGGCCGCCGTCACCCGCGTCTCCATCGACGTGCTGCGCTCCGCCCGCTTCCGGCGCGAGGAGTACGTGGGGGAGTGGCTGCCGGAGCCGCTGCTCGCCGACCCCTACGACGACCCGGCGCGCTCGGCGGAACTGGCCGACTCCGTCTCGACGGCCGCCCTGTTGCTGCTGGAGCGGCTCAGCCCGCTGGAGCGCGCCGTCTTCGTGCTGCGCGAGGTCTTCGGTTTCGGCTTCCCCGAGGTCGCCTCCGCCGTCGGCCGCTCCGAGGCCGCCTGCCGTCAGCTCGCGGTACGCGCCAGGCGGCACATGGACGAGGGCCGCCCGCGCTTCGAGGCCGACCGGCGGGAGCGGGAGCGGCTGGCGGGACGGTTCTTCGACGCGCTGCGCGAGGGCGACGTCGAGGCCCTGCGCGACGTGCTCGCCGCGGACGTCCAGGTCGTCGGTGACGGCGGCGGCAAGACCCCGCAGTTCGCCCGCGCCATCAGCGGCGTCGAGAACGTGACGCGCCTGCTCGCCACCACCTTCCCCTGGTTCTTCCGCATCGACGTGACCGTCGAGTCCCACGAGATCAACGGCCAGCCCGGCATGATCTTCCGCGACCGCGACCGCAAGTTGCTCAACGTGTGGACGCTGGACGTGCTCGACGGCCGGATCCAGATGATCAACTCCGTCAGCAACCCCGACAAACTCGGGCACCTGGGCCCGGTCGGGGACGCGTGGGCGGTCTACCGCGAGTGGAACGCGGCCCGCCGCCCGTAACGCCCCCCGCCCTCGCCGTCCCGTGTCCGTCGTCCCGTGTCCGTCGTCCCCTCTCCGCCGTCCCGCGCCGTCACTTGCGGTCCAGGTCGAGGTTCAGATCCAGGTTCAGGTTCAGATCCAGGTCGAGACCGAGGTCGCGGCGCAGACGCGTCAGGGCGCTGCGGACACGGGACTTGGCCGTGCCCAGCGGGATGCCGAGCGTCTCCGCGACCTCCTGGTGGCTGCGCTCGGCGTAGAACGCCAGGTGGATCGCCTCCCGTTGCAGATCGGTCAGCACGCTCACCCCGCGCCGCACCGCCGCCTGCCTCATGCGCCGCTCGACGATGTCCAGGACGTTGTCGCCGGCCGGCAGCCGCGTCCTGCGGGCCGCCAGGTCCTCACTGCGCAGCAGTACGGCGTTGCGCCGGATCCAGTCGACGGCACGGCGGTGCGCGATGGTGACGACCCAGCCGCGTACGCTCCCCTGCTCCGGCCGGTACAGCGACGCCTTCGCCCACACCTCGGCCATGACGTCCTGGGCGATGTCCTCGGCTTCGGCGCGCAGCCGCACCCGCCGCTGGACCAGCGACCTGACCATGGGAAAGAGCAGCGTGTACAGCGCGGTGAACGCCTCCTGGTCGCCGCGTCCCGCCGCCAGCATGTGCTGTTCGAGGCCGTCGCTCTCCCAGCACTCCGCCTCCGGCGGCGACGGGAGACGCGTCGGACCTGCGTCCGGCATTCGGCTCACCTCCTCAGCGCCCGGTGCTGAACCGGGTGCCGTGCGGACCAAGGGGAGTTCGTGGCCCCGGTCCTCAGGTATGGCCGCTCCGCCCGATGGCCACCTGGAAAGGGGGTACGGACGTACGGATGTGCGGGCGCCCTGACGTGGCGCCCGTCGGCCGTCCGCCGGGGTCATGGGCGGAGTCGGGGGCCGGTGGCGCGCTCAGCGCCGGGTGAGGTCGCCGTAGAGGGTGTCCCAGGCGTCGTCCTGACGGCTGGCCGGTTTTCCGTCGCAATAGGGCAGCGCGTGCTGGGCCGTGTAGTAGCGGAGCATCGACAGTACGGCCATCGGGTCGCTGTTCTTGCCCGCCGTGTAGTCGCGGTCGGGCAGCGTCGCCTGGTGGACGCGGCAGGTCGGACGCGGGCTCGCGGGGCCGGTGACCAGCGCTCCCGTGTGCCGGTCGGCGGCGCAGGAGGTGAGCGCGAGCGCGAGGACGGCGGCGGTCAGGGCGGCGCCGAGGAGGGCGGCCGGGCGGGAGGCCGTACGCGGTGACGTGCGCGGTGTCATACGTGTGGCCGTACGTGTGGCCGTACGCGTGGCCGTGCGGGTCGTGCCGGTCATATCAGTCGTGCGGGTCGTCGTACGCGAGGGTGTGCGCATGGTTCTGTCCTTGTGGCGTCCGTGGGACAACGGGTGCGGGTGTTGTCGATCCGTCAGAGGGGCATCGCACGCAGGGCGGTTCCCACGCCCACGGCGAGAATGAGGAGCGCGGTGCCCAGAGGGGTGAGGCGACCGCTCCACGCGCCGACGGCGTGCCATCTCCCGCCGCTCAGCGCGGGGAAGCGGTCTCTGAGCGTCAGCAGGAGCAGGCCCGCGGCGGCGAGGGTGGCGGCCATGCCGAGGCCGTAGCAGACGACGAGCAGCACGCCGAACGCCGTACGGCCGAGGGCGATCGAGCCCAGCAGGACGACCAGCGCCGAGGGGCTGGGGACCAGGCCGCCCGCGATGCCGATGCCGATGAGACCGCCGCGCTTGCGGGTGCCGCCCGCGGAGTGGGAGTGGTGATGGTGGCCGTGGCCGAAGAGGCCGTGGCGGTGCGGGTGTTCGTGGGCGGTGTGATCGTCGGTGTGGTGCGAGTGGTGACCGTCGTGGCCGTGGTCGTGCTCAAGGCCGTGCTCAAGGCCGTGCTCGTGGTCGGGTTCGTGTTCGGGGGCCTCCCGTTCGTCCAGGACCGCGACCCGCGTGGTGGCGACGGTCGTGGCCGCGCTCTGCTGGGTGATGCCCTCGGCGCCCTCGGGGACCTCGACGAGCGGGCCGGACGACGGGTGCGGGTGCTGGTGCTCAGCCCCGTGTCCGTGCGCGTGTCCGTGCCCGTGCCCGTGTCCCGGTCCGTGCTCGTGTCCGTGCTCGTGGCCGTGGTCGTGCGAACCGTGAGCCGCGCCCCCCGCGTGCCCGTGCTCCGCCTGCCGCGCCCGGAAGACCCGGATGGCCGACGGCAGCAGCCACAGACCGGCCGCGGTGATGACGATGCCGCTGACCGTACCGAGCCAGGCCAGGACGTCCTCGCCGACGAGCGCGGAGGACACGCTGAGCGCGATGCCGAGGACGAGGACGGAGGCGGTGTGGGTCAGCGTCACCGTGCCCGCGACCGTGACGGCGTCGCGCGGACGCCCCTGACGGCCCGCCAGATACGCGGCCATGATCGTCTTGCCGTGACCGGGCAGCGCCGCGTGCCCCGCGCCCAGCACCATGGCCATCAGCACGGCGAGCAGCCCGACGGGGAGGGTGAGCCGGTCGTGGTCGGTGAGCGCGCCCAGCCGCCGGTCGAGGGCGGCGTACCAGGAGGAGGGCCAGCCGGTGCCGGGCGCGACGGCCGCGACGGCCCCGGGACCCGAGCCCAGGACGAGCCGCGTACGGCGCTGGTCCAGCGGGTCGGCGAGCAGGTCCGCCGGATACGCGCGCAGCTCGCGCGAGACCGAGACGGCAGGGACGTCCGAGGAGCCGATGCGTACGCCGTCCCCGTGCGCGGTGATCTCGTGCCAGCCGATCCGGCTGCTGTCCACGCCGGTGGCCAGCGTGATCGTGTCGCCGCGGCCGGGGGAGGCGGGCGCGGACAGCCGGCACTCCAGCCGTCCGGTGTCGAGCCCGGCCTGCCCGGGCACCAGCCGGAAGGACGCGTCCGTCAGCCCGAACCGCAGGGCCCTGGACCGCCGCGCGTCCCCGGCACCGCCCGCGGTCCCCGAACCGCCGGCCGCGCCCGTGTCGCCGCCGAGCGTCGCGTCGATACCGCGCGCCAGGTCGGTGCAGGCGGTGTGCGCGTGGGCCGCGGCCTCCGCCGGGCTCAGGGCCCCGTCGTGGTCGGTGTCCATGGCGGCCTTGGCCTGGAGCGTGGGGATCTCGGCGGTGTCCACGACGGCGAGGTCGTCGATTCGGTCGGGGCGTACGGTCAGACCGTCGTACCGGTTGACGGTGAAGTTGCCCAGCGGGTGGGCGGAGACGGCCGGGGCGGCCAGCCACAGCAGCGAGGGCACCGCCACCAGCAGCAGGGCCGCGCCGCGCCGGGCACGGATCGGGGTCGTCATCGCTGTCCTCGCCGTCCTTGCGGTGGTTGTGCCGCCGGTTCCTTCTGATCCTTCTGAAGGGCGGTCAGCCGGGCGCGCGCGTCCGGCGCGTACAGCGGCGAGAAGGCCGGGTTGGCGGCCAGGGCCCCGGCCAGGTCCGTACGCGCCGCCTCGTCGTCGCCGAGCGACTGCTCGATCACGCCCCGGTGGTAGCGCAGCAGCGCGTCGCGCCAGCCGAGCCGGTTCGCCTGCTCGGCCAGCGGCAGCGCGTCGCCGTCCCGGCCCGCCCGGTGCAGCGCCCAGCTCAGCGCGTCCGCGACCAGCACACTGTGCCGCCGGTCCCACTCGGCGCTCAGCAGCTTCACCGCGAGGTCCGCGTCGCCGTGATCGGCCTGATATTGGCCGAGGTTGAGGTCGTCCACCACGCCGTTGGCCGCGAACAGCCTCTGCTCCGCCTCCAGCACCCCGTACTGCGCCCTGGCTTCCGGCGCCCGGCCCAGCGACTCCAGCAATTCGCCGAATTCCAGCACATATTGCGGCTGCGGTACCCGGTCGATCGCCGTCCGGTAGTCCGCGACCGCCTGGTCCGTCCGCCCGAGCGCGGCCTCCGCCCTGGCCGCGCCCGCCAGCGACGCGGTGTACGTCGGATCCAGCGCGAGCGCCGTCCGGTACTCCCGCAGCGCCTCGCGCGTCTTGCCGGTGTTGAAGGCCAGCTCGCCCAAGTAGTGGTGGCAGAACGCCTGGTCGGCCGCCGTCGTCGCGTCCTGGAGCGCCCGCCGCAGCGCCTGCTCCGCGTCCGCGGTGCGCCCGTGCAGCTCGAAGGTGTACGACGCCCGGGTGAACGACGCCGTCGACGGGTGCAGATCGAGCATCCGCTGCACGGCGTCCTGCGCGGCGCTGTCCTCACCCAACTGGGTGAGCGCGTCGTTGAGCGCGCCGTACGGCGCCCAGGCGTACGGGTCGTCGCTGATCGCCTTGTCCGCCCACGTCCTGGCCTGCGCGAACTGGTGCCGCGCGTTGGCCAGTCCGGCCATTCCGGTGAGCGCGGCGGTGTTGTGCCGCGGCTGGAGCGCGAGCGACTTGCGCAGCGCCGCCTCCGACTTCGGGTACAGCGTCGGATCGACGTCGAGCCGGGCCTGTTCGACGTATTCCGAGCCGAGCTGGGCCCAGGAGGAGGCGTCGTTCGGCTGTGCGCGCAGCGTGCTCTGGAGCTTGGCGACGATGGCGTCGACGCTCAACGGCGCCGCCTGCGTGCCGGAGACCGGGCCGGAGACCGGGCCGGGACCCGTACCGGAACCTGTTCCGGAACCCGTATCGGAACTCTGGCCCGGGACCGCGTCGGACGGCGGCGGGGACGAGGCGCCGCCCGAGCGCTCCAGCGCTGCGAAGCCGGTCAGGCCCGCACAGAGCACGGCGGTGGTGGCGATCAGGGCGAGGCGGCGCATGGGGGTCTGTTTTCTCCGCTCGGGGCGAACAGGGGCTCCGGCCGGTCGGACGGGTGGGGCGGTCGGACCGGAGGAGAGGGACCCGGCGTGGGCCTGTCAGGTGCCCACGCCGGGTGGCTTGCTCAGCCGGCCTGGTTGACCGAGCCGGTGTAGGGCAGCGCGACGTACGGGAAGGTGCCGGCGAAGGGGACGCCGGGTCCGTTCACGCCGTCACCCGCGGCGAGCGCCTGGATCAGGTGGCCGGGGGTCGCGCCCTCCAGCGCCTGGATCGCGATGTCCACGACGTCGTCACCGAGGCGGCGGCCGTTGGGGTAGCCCTGGAAGTCGCCGTTCAGCACGCCGAGACGGTCCGGCTTCGCGGTGACCGGGGTGGACATGTTCAGCCGCAGCTCCTCGGCGGGGACGAACCGCTTCTTGTCGGCGTCCTGGTTCATGAGCTGCGAGTTGAGGTCCACGGCCAGCGGGCCGTTCGCCGCCTTCGCGATACCGGTCAGGAAGATCTCCTGAAGGTCCTTGCGCGGTGTCGCGGGCGCCGGGATCCCGTAGATCGACTGGATCAGCATCGGCAGCTCGGGGTTGAGCACCTTCGCCACGACCTTGGGCTGGTTGTGGTCCTGCGACGGCGGCAGCGCGTTGAACGCGTTCTTCAGACCCGCGGGCACCACCGCCTCGTTCACCAGCGGGTTGCCCAGCCGCGAGACCTGCACGTACGGGCCGCTGGCCGTCTGCTTGCCCGGGGAGAGGTTCATGGTGCGGCGCGAGGTGGTGCTCCACACGCCGATCACCGGGTTGCGCTTGGGGTTGCAGTTGAGCGCCAGCGCCGACTTCGGGACCTGGATCGCCAGGGTGTTGACGTTGTAGCCCTTGAGCGTGTTGTGCCCGGTCTCCGACAGATTCCCGCCGTACAGCAGGTCGAAGACGCGCAGGTCGAGGAAGAACGGGTCGGCGGCCTGCGAGGCCACCGTCTGACCGCCGCCGGGCAGCTTCCGCGTCGCCTGGCCGCGCAGCCGCCCGTAGTTCGGCATCGACGCCTTGCCGACGTTCGACGGCGTCGCGATGCCGTCCTTCACCAGCGTGACCGGGCGCTTGCCCGCGCGCAGTTCCTGGAGCGTGTAGTGCTGGCGGAACAGCAGCGTCTTGTCGTTGAGGTTGTTCACCACGCCGTTGTTGTACAGGAATGTCTTGTCTCCGCGCCGGTCCTCGTTGCGGAAGGTCCAGCGGTACGTGAGGTCCGCCTTGCCGGTGCCCTGGCTGTCGATATTGATGTCGTACTGGGCGTCGGTGGCGAACGGGTAGAAGTTCGGCCCCCCGTTGGGCTCCTGGAACGGGTACCAGTTCGCGACCAGCGTCACCGTGTCCGACTTGTCAGGACTGGAGAACGCGTAGAGGTCGGTGTTGTCGACCTGTGGGTCCGCCGCGATCAGCGGCGCCTCGCGGTGGCTGGACGCCTGGCCGACGCCCGTACCGGGACCGGCGAGCGCCGCTCCCGCGATCGCCGTGCCGAGCGTCAGCAGCAGCGCTGCCGACTTCCACCGGCCGACGATGCCCGGTGTTCTGCGTGAACTCATGGGTGGTCTTTCTGTGGGGGTGAAGAGTCCGGCCTCGGGACCGGTCCCTGCACCCCGTTCGTCTCCAGGGGAGGTGCCGGATTGCCCGAAAGAGGTTTTTGTCCCCGATCGGGCGAATATGCGGATACGGATGCCAGGGGTGCGCCGTCCGGCTTGGCGATGGTGCCGATGTTGACGGCACGTCATGTCGTGCGCGGCGCACGGCGCTCCGGCTCTCCCCAGGTATACGGACATACGTATGCGATATGTCCGTATGCCCGGACGCGGAGGTACCGCCGTAAAGAGGTCATGGGCACACCCGTACCAATCCGCGCCCCCCACCGCTCCGAATGCCAGTGCGGAGGCACCCGCCTCCGGTCGCGGAGCCGACGCCATGCCGACTCCGCGGATCCGCGAGTGAAGGGCAGCACCACCATGCGATCCACCAGCGCACGTGTCGTGACCGCGATAGCAGTCGCCGCAGTCCCGTTGGCCTTCCCGGCGGCGGCGTGGGCGGCTCCGACGGACACCGACGTCCCCTGGACCACGTACCAGGCGTCGCTGGACCCGATCACCGCCAACCACGTCACGGGCAGCGGTACGGCGATGATCCAGCTCTCCGGCAACACCGCGAAGATCACCGTCACCGCGTCGGGCCTGGTCGGCGGCGGCTCCCCGCACGCCATGCACATCCACGTCGACGGCGCCGGTGTGTGCCCCAAGCCGTCCGAGGCCAAGGACCACAACGGCCACAGTTCGATCAACGTCGCCGACGCCATGAAGGACTACGGCATGATCGGCACCTCGCTCACCACCAGCGGCGACAGCACCCCCAAGAGCGCCCTGGCCGTCGACCGCTTCCCGGCCGGTTCGAGCGTCAAGTACAGCCGCACCCTCGAAGTCACCGACAACGTCGCCGCGAACCTCAAGTCCGGCAAGGCCGTCCTGGTCGTGCACGGCATCGACTACAACGGCAACGGCAAGTACGACAACGTGCTCGGCGCGAGCGAACTCGACAAGACCCTGCCCGCCGAGGCCACCGACCCCGCCCTCTGCGGCGCCTTCAACGTCTCCCAGATGACCTCGATGCCCGGCGGCGGCGCGGACACCGGTGACGGCGCCACGCAGACCGGAAGCGGCATCCACACCGGCATGGTCGCGGGCGGCAGCGCCGCCGCCCTGGTCGGCCTCGGCATTGGCGGATTCGCCCTGCGCCGCAGGGGCGTCACGACCCGATGAGTGACGACGCCGCCGCCGCGCACGAGGACGGCCGGGACGACGAGACCGGCCGTACGGACGACACCGTACGTACGACCGGCGACGGCCGCACCGGCCGCACCGGCCGCGTGGGCCGCACGCGACGTACGGCGGTCATGCTCGTCGTCCTCGCGGTGGCCTGCGTCGCCGCGGGGGTCACCGCCGTACTCGCCGGGACCACCGGGGGCGGCGGCAACCCGCCGCCGCAGCCGGGCCCGGCCGTCGCGGGAAGCACACCGCGCGACGACATGTCGGGTCACGAGATGTCCGGCCACGACATGGCCGCGATGCCCGCCCCGCCGAGCGGCGCCGCCTCGGCCGAAGCGGCCGGTCCGACGCCCACCCGGCCCGGCACCCTGCCCGCGTCCAAGCCGGTCGCCCTCGACATCCCGGCCATCGGCGTCCACTCCGACCTGCTGGACCTGGGCCTCAACAAGGACGGCAGCCTGGAGGTCCCCTCCAAGCCGCTGCGCGCCGGCTGGTACCGAAACTCGCCCGCCCCCGGCCAGACCGGACCCTCCGTCATCCTCGGCCACGTCGACTCCAAGGAGACCGGCCCCGCCGTCTTCTACCGGCTCGGCGCGATGAAGCCCGAGCAGCAGATCCGCGTCACCCGCGCCGACCACAAAGTCGCCGTCTTCACCGTCGACGCCGTCCGCTCCTACGAGAAGGCCCGGTTCCCGACCCTCGACGTCTACGGCAACACCGCGGACGCCGAACTCCGGCTCATCACCTGCTCCGACTGGAACGCGCGCACTCACTCCTACGAGGGAAACACCGTGGTCTTCGCCCACCTCGCGACCTGAGAACGGCCGACGGAGACCGGGGTGTCCCCAACTTCACCCGTACGACGCCGTATTGACTTCCTCTGATCATCTGACCGCAGAGCACAACCAACCCGACGGGTCGGCTGTCGGACGGGGTGGGACACCAAGGGCGGTGTCCCACCCCGTTACGCACAGGAGGAACGTTCCTTGGTCTCCCCGCTCTCCCTCCGCACCGGGCGCCGCCGTCTCGTCGCCGCGACCGCCACCGTCCTGGCCGTCACCCTGGGCGCGGCTTCGCTGACCACCACGGCCACCGCCACCACCTCCGCCTCAGCGGGTGCGACGCGGGCGTCCGCCGCGACGTCCGGGGTGAGCGGCCTGCTCCCGATGACGCCCGGCGCCACGCTGGCGTCCGCGGGCACCCAGGGCTTCTGGACGTACGTCCCGCACGACGGCGACGACGGCAAGCTCCGCTGGACCCCGTACGGGCCCGGCCCGGTCCGCGACCTGCGCTTCGACACCGCCAACGGGATCGCCGAGATCTCGGGGGACACCGTCACCACCACGAGCGACACGTCCGGAAGCCGCGTGCTGGACATGCCCACCGGCACCTCCTTCGCGCTGCGGACGGTCGACGACGGGCTGGACAGCCTCTACGGGGGCGTCGCGGGCCGCGCGCTGTTCGTCCGGGGCGCCACGAAGCTGTGGGTCGAGACCGCGGACGGGGCGAACCGCGCCGTGCAGGGCCTGCCCGAGGGGACCGACTACGGGCGGGTACGGCCGGGCGACGCGACCCACGGCCTGGTCCCCACCGGGACCGGGGAGAGCGACCGGCGCTTCGGCCTGATCGACCTGACCACCGCCACCCTCACCTTCCCCTACCCGCGGCAGGCGCGGAATCCGGTGATCTCCGGCAACCGCCTCGCCTGGATCGAGGACGACACCGCCGCGAACACGCTGCGGGTGGTCGTCCGCAACCGGACCACCGGCGCGGACACCGCGGTGCCCGTGCCGGGCGTGAAAGCCGGTACGGACCTGACCATCGGCCTGCTCGGCGACTGGGTGACGTATGGGACGACGGCCCTGCGTGTCGGGACCGGCGAGAAGGTCACCTTCCTCGACCGCGCCGACGCCTCGTACGCCGTCCCCGACGGCACCGCGCGGATCGTCCAGGGCAGCGACTCCGCCCAGGGGGCGGGCGTCTTCCGCGTCGCCCTCGACCCGAACGGCCGGCCGTTCGCGCGGCTCCTCGCGCACGCGGGCACCCCGACCTCCGCCCTGCACGACTTCGACAACGACGGCCTGCCCGACCTGCTGGGCCGCGACGCCTCGGGCGGGCTGTGGCGGGACAGCGCCGCCGACGGGCGCCAGCGGGCGCGGATCGGCGGCGGCTGGCAGATCTACGACAAGCTCGAGACCGTCGGCGACATCGCGGGGACGAACAGCCCCGACTACCTTCCCGAACTCGTCGCCCGCGACAAGGACGGGGTCCTGTGGCTCTACTCGGGCCGCGAGGACGGCGGTCTCACCCCGCGCGTCCGCGTCGGCGGCGGCTGGCAGACGTACACCCATCTCACCGGCGGCAGCGACCTCACCGGTGACGGCCGCCCGGATCTCGTCGCGGTCGACACGACCGGTGCCCTCTGGCTCTACCGCAGCACCGGCAGCGCGGCCCGCCCCTTCGAGCCCCGTGTGCGCGTCGGCACGGGCTGGACCGGCTACGACCAGCTCACCGCCGTCGGCGACCTCGCGGGCGGACCCGCGGGCGACCTCGTCGCCCGCGACAAGGACGGCGTGCTGTGGCTCTACCTCGGCAAGTCCGACGGCACCTTCGAGCGCCGCACCCGGATCGGCTCCGGCTGGCAGACGTACTCCCAGCTCACCGGCGCCGGCGACGTCGACCACGACGGCAAGGCCGACCTCTTCGCCTACCAGGCCGCCACCAAGACCGTCTACCTCTACTCCGGCACCGGCGACCCCGCCCGCCCCTTCGCCCCCCGCGCGATCTCCGACGCCCACACGGGCAACGCGTATAACAACATGAGCTGACCGGCCGGGTCTCCTCGGGGGCGTGCGGACTCCGTGGGGTCTCCGGGGGGCCCGTGCGGCCCCCGTGCCGACTTCCACGGCCAAAGAGGCCCTCCCGTTGGACAACGGGAGGGCCTCTCATGGCTGTGACCTGCTACTTCCGGTGTGCCCCAGGCAGGATTCGAACCTGCGACACCAGCTTTAGGAGAGCTGTGCTCTATCCCCTGAGCTACTGGGGCGGGGACAGGCGCCAGTGTAGCGGGTCGGCGGTGGCCGGTCGGGGGCCCGGGGGCGGGGCGGAAGGCCGGTTCGTCAGCCGAGGGTCTTGAGGATCTCGGCGGCCAGGGGACCGGCGGAGGCCGGGTTCTGACCGGTGTGCAGATTGCGGTCGGTGACGGTGTGCGGCGCCCAGGGAGCGCCTTCCTGGAAGTCGGCGCCGAGCTGCACGAGCCGGTCCTGGAGGAGCCAGCGGGCCTTGTCGGCGAAGCCCGCCTGGGTCTCCTCGACGTTGGTGAAGCCGGTCAGCCGGTAACCGGCGAAGGGCGAGGCGCCGCCGGGTCCCGTGGCGGTGGCGAGCAGCGCGGCGGGCGCGTGGCAGACGATGCCGAGCGGCTTGCCCGAGGCGAGGGCCGCGTTGAGCAGGGCGCCGGACACGGCGTCGGCCGACAGGTCCTCCATCGGGCCGTGGCCGCCGGGGTAGAAGACCGCGTCGTAGTCGTCGAGCGAGACGTCGGACAGCTTCACGGGGTGCTGGAAGGCGGAGATCCCGGCCAGCTCGGCCGCCATCGCCGCCGCGCCCTCCTCGCCGCCGTTGAACTCGGGCGCGAGGCTTCCCCGGTCCACCGTCGGCACGACCCCGCCCGGCGTCGCGGCGACGACCTCGTGGCCCGCCTCGGTGAAGACGCGGTACGGGACCACGGCCTCCTCGGCCCAGAAGCCGGTCGGGTGCGCGCTGCCGTCGGCGAGCGTCCAGTGGGTGGCTCCGGTCAGGACGAACAGGATCCTTGCCATGGAGGTGGCTCTCTCTTCCGTGTCGCTGGGGGCGGGTGGGGCGGGCGTTTCCAACGTACGCCGAGGCGGGGGCTCGCGCCGGGTGCGGCGGGGGGTCGGGTGCGGCCGGGTCAGGGTGCGGCCGGGGGCCGGGTGCGGCGGGGTCAGGGTGCGGCCGGGCTCAGGGTGCGGCCGGGTCAGGGGAATAGGTAGGGTGGCCGGAATGTTCGGGATGTTGAATGCTCAACCAAACAGGGTGAGGGCGACAGGACGGTGGGTGTGATGCAGTTCGGGATCTTCACGGTCGGCGACGTCACGACGGACCCGACCAACGGACGGACGCCGAGCGAGCACGAGCGGATCAAGGCGATGGTCACCATCGCGCGGAAGGCCGAGGAGGTCGGCTTGGACGTCTTCGCGACCGGCGAGCACCACAATCCGCCCTTCGTGCCGTCCTCGCCCACCACCATGCTCGGCTACATCGCGGCCCGCACCGAGCGCATCGTGCTGTCCACCTCCACCACGCTGATCACCACGAACGACCCGGTGAAGATCGCCGAGGACTACGCGATGCTCCAGCACCTGGCGGACGGCCGCGTCGACCTGATGATGGGCCGCGGCAACACCGGGCCGGTCTACCCGTGGTTCGGCAAGGACATCCGGCAGGGCATCCCGCTCGCCGTCGAGAACTACGCGCTGCTGCACAAGCTGTGGCGCGAGGACGTCGTCGACTGGGCGGGCAAGTTCCGTACGCCGCTCCAGTCGTTCACCTCGACGCCCCGCCCGCTGGACGGCGTGCCCCCGTTCGTCTGGCACGGCTCCATCCGCAGCCCGGAGATCGCCGAGCAGGCCGCGTACTACGGCGACGGCTTCTTCCACAACAACATCTTCTGGCCCATGGAACACACCAAGAAGATGGTCGACCTCTACCGTCGCCGCTTCGCGCACTACGGCCACGGCACCGAGCAGCAGGCCATCGTCGGCCTCGGCGGCCAGGTGTTCATGCGCCGCGACTCGCAGGCCGCGGTACGGGAATTCCGGCCGTACTTCGACAACGCCCCGGTCTACGGGCACGGGCCGTCGCTGGAGGACTTCGCCGAGCAGACGCCGCTGACCGTCGGCTCCCCGCAGCAGGTCATCGAACGCACCCTGACCTTCCGCGACGCCGTCGGCGACTACCAGCGCCAGCTCTTCCTCATGGACCACGCCGGTCTGCCCCTCAAGACCGTCCTCGAACAGCTCGACCTGCTCGGCGAGGAGGTCGTCCCCGTCCTGCGCGCCGAATTCGCCAAGGGCCGCCCGGCCGAGGTGCCCGACGCCCCCACCCACGCCTCGCTGCTCGCCCGCCGCGACGCCGACACCGCCGACGAAGTCCTGGAGGCCCGGGCATGACGCACCACCCGATCGAGCGACGCCGGCTCGCCGTCGTCACCGCCGGTCTCAGCCAGCCGTCGTCCACCCGGCTGCTGGCCGACCGGCTGACGGAGGCGGTACGCCGCCATGTCGACGGTGACGTGGACGTGGACGTACGGGTCATCGAGCTGCGGGGCCTGGCCAGCGACATCGCGCACAACATGCTCACTGGCTTCCCGGCGCATCATCTGCGCGACGCAATCGATTCGGTGACCGGCGCCGACGGCCTGATCGCCGTGACCCCGGTGTTCACCGGCTCGTACAGCGGCCTGTTCAAGTCGTTCTTCGACATTGTCGACAAAGACGCACTGGCGGGCACCCCGGTACTGGCCGCCGCCACCGGCGGCACCGCCCGCCACTCCCTGGTCCTCGAACACGCCATGCGCCCGCTGTTCGCCTACCTGCGCGCGATCGTCGTACCGACCGCCGTATACGCGGCCTCCGAGGACTGGGGCACGGCAGGCAGCGGCAGCGGTGGTGGCGACGGCAACGGGACCAGCGCCGTCGACGGCACCCTCGCCGCCCGCATCGACCGCGCGGGAGCCGAACTCGCCGCCCTGATGACCTCCCGACCGTCCCGGCCGGGGGCGGGGGGGGGGGGGGCGACGGACGCGAGGATGGGTGGGGGTGTCGACGACGCGGTTGTGCCGTTTGTCTCG
>NZ_JBVHLD010000002.1:80231-240813 GCF_055559175.1 Streptomyces sp. NPDC024632 | reverse complement strand
TCTAACCCCCCCTCGCCGCTCTCACCGACAACCGCGCCCCCCCCCCCCCCCCCCTCACCCCCCCCCCCCCCCCCCCCCCGCCCCCGGCCGGGGGCGCGACGACGGACGCCGGTATGGGTGCCGGTGCCGACGACGAGGTCGTGCCGTTCGCCGAGCAGTTGGCGGCGCTCGGCGCGCGAGGGTGACGGCGCCACAAGAGTGACCGTGCGACGGAGCCGGGGCGAGGGACCCGACGACGGCGTCAACTACGACGTCAACGCCCCGGATCCGCGCTCACCCCCGCCGGTCGTATCAACGGCCGGACGCTCGTCCAGGAACTCGATGACCGCGAGCCCCGCCACCGTCACCAACGCGATCCAGAAGATCACCATGCCGGTCGGATACGGCCACAGCGCCAGGACCACCGACGCGACCGCGACGACGACCCACCGCAGCCAGACGCGGAAACGGTCCACCCACGGCCCCACCGGCCCGGTCGACCGCACCCCCGCCGCCTCCCGCACCGCCGCGATCCCCGACTCCCACATCGTCCGCACCCGTACCGCCCACTGCCCCGAACCGCTCAGCCACGCCCCCAGCGCCACCACCACCCCCAGGGTGATCACCATCCGAACGCTCGCCCGCAGAAACCGCACCACCTGGTCGTAGATCGCCGCGGCGGCCGCATGGTGCACATCGGGAGACAGGTGGTCGAGGTAGAAGGTGCGGAAGAGAGCGAGCGCGACGCCGAGTACGGCCACCCCCGCCGCGACACCCAGCGCGGCGGCGACCAGCGCGCGGCGACGCCGTACGGCCAGCAGCACCCCGGCGCCCGCGACGACGACGGTGACCACCGGCAGCCAGTCCCCGGCCAGTTGCAGCGCCCGGAAACCGGTCTTCACCCGCCCGATCTCGTCCGACTTCAGCAACGTGAAGTCGGTGTGCACGTCGGGCAGCCGCCCGGCGACCTTCAGCCCGCGGTCCACCAACTGCTGCTTCACCCCGGCCACCACGGGCGCGAGATCGAGCGTCACGGTGTTGTGCTCGACCTGCACCGCCGAATCGTTACTGCCGGTCAGCGCGTCGACGACCGTCGCGTGCGCCCTCCGGTTCAGCTCCTCCCAGATCGTCGAGAAGGCACTGCTCGACACGAACGTCGCCACCGTGCCGTGCACGAAATCCGTCACCCCCGACGTGATCGGGCCGCTGATCCCGCCCAGCGCCGCCTTCACCCCCGGCAGATCCGAGGGCGCCACGCTCGACAGCAGCGAGTCGAGGTCGATCCGGTCCATGACGGCCGCCGTCACCTGATCGGTGACGGCCCTCCGCACCTGCGGGTTGTCGGCGAGCGGCGCCATCGTCGCCACATAGCGGTCGGTGTTGCCGACGATGTCGGCGGCCCACACCGCCACGGCGCCGAGCGGAGCCAGTACCGCGGCCAGTGTGATGAGCAGCGCGGAGAAGAACGACCGCACCCGGTGCCGCGATCGCGACACCGCCAACCGCGCCCGCAGCGCCGTCAACTCCGCGCGCTCGTCGTCACCCAACGGTCCCGACCCTGACGCGCCGTCCCCGGCGGCGGGTCCGTCGGCGGTCGCCGCCATCCACGTACCCCCTGCCTGTGCGAGTGCCGCCCGACCGGGCCCGTTCCTCTCAGGGAACGTGCTGCCGGGCGGGTGCGCGCGCGGAGTTGGTACGTCAGGGTTGTCGCCAAATCGCCTTTCGCGCGGTGTGTGACGGTGTGCGGCGCTACCTCAGCGCACGCGGTCGCGCTCATTGGGTCGCGCCATTCGGGTGACGACGCGTTAGTCCTATGGGATGGGCGGTTACTGATCGTTGTGTCGGTGCCGCAGACCCGGTGAAGCGCGGGTCGCGCGGCGGTCAGGTTCGTGAAGGGCGCACCGCGTGATCACCACCCGTCTGCTGCTGGACAGGACAGGCACGGCCACCGCCGTGCGGTTCCCGGCCGCGCGGACGACGCCCGCCCACGCCGCCACCGCGGACCGCGGAGCGGCCGACCACTCCGTGACCGTCATCGCCACCCGGGACGGTCGTCCGATGGCGGTCGCGGTGGACTCCAGGGCCTTGCGGGCGACCACCGCCGCGGACGCGACGACCGACACCGAAGACGGAGGAGCCGCCGCGGTTCCGGTACGGGGACCGGACCGCGGCGGCTCCTCGGCACTGCCCAGGGCCCTTGCGCCGTCCGGGCGACGGCTTCCCGCGTGGCGAGGCCGCTGAGCTGCGCCTAGCGTGGAGTCCCCGGGGGGTGGTCGCGCCAAGGGAGAACTCCGTCATGGCCCGTAGCAGCCCGGACACCTCCGCTTCCGCCGCCGGCCTCGGCGGCGGCCCACAGCCCGACGGGAAGCCGGGCCGCAGCAGTGTCGTCGGCACCCCCTCCCACCGCTGGTGGGTACTCGGCGTGATCGGCCTGGCGCAGCTCATGGTGGTCCTCGACGCCACCATCGTGAACATCGCGCTGCCCTCCGCCCAGACGGCCCTCGGCTTCACCGACGGCAACCGTCAGTGGATCGTGACGGCGTACGCCCTCGCCTTCGGCTCGCTGCTGCTGCTCGGCGGCCGTCTCGCCGACCTGGTCGGCCGCAAGAGGGTCTTCCTGATCGGCCTGACCGGCTTCGCGCTCGCCTCCGCGATCGGCGGCGCCGCCCCCAACTTCGGCGTACTGGTCACCGCCCGCGCCCTCCAGGGCATGTTCGGCGCCCTGCTCGCCCCCGCCGCCCTCTCCTTGCTCACCACGACCTTCACCATCCCCAAGGAGCGCGCCAAGGCGTTCGGCATCTACGGCGCCATCGCGGGCGCGGGCGGCGCCGTCGGTCTGCTGCTCGGCGGTGTGCTGACCGAATACCTCGACTGGCGCTGGTGCCTGTACGTCAATCTGATCTTCGCCACGATCGCGTTCATCGGCGGCGTACGACTGCTGCAAGGCGGCACCCTGCCCGACCGTCCCAAGCTGGACATCCCCGGCACCGCCCTGGTGTCGGCCGGCCTGTTCTGCATCGTCTACGGCTTCTCCAACGCCGAGAAGCACCCTTGGAGCTCGCCGCAGACCTGGGGCTTCCTGGTGGCGAGCGTCGTCCTGCTGCTCGCCTTCGTCACCTGGCAGCGCCGCGCGGCGCACCCCTTGCTGCCGCTTCGGGTGGTGACCGACCGGGACCGGGGCGCGTCGTTCCTGGCGATGTTCATCTCCGGCGGCGGGATGTTCGGCGTCTTCCTGTTCCTGACGTACTACCTCCAGCAGAGCCTGCACTACTCGCCGGTCTCCACCGGACTCGCCTTTCTTCCGATGATCGCCGTGATGGTGGTGACGTCGGTGACCACCACCAATGTGCTGGTGCCGCGCTTCGGCGCCAAGCCGATCGTGCCGACCGGCATGGCCCTGGCCGGCGTCGCCATGGCGTGGCTGACCGCGCTCGACCTGCACAGCACCTATCCCGCGCACGTACTGCCGCCGCTGCTGATCCTCGGCCTCGGCCTCGGCTCGATCTTCGCCACGGCGATGAACCTCGCCACTGCGGGCGTACAAGCGCGTGACGCGGGTGTCGCGTCCGCCATGGTGAACACCTCGCAGCAGGTCGGCGGCTCCGTCGGCACCTCGCTGCTGAACACCCTCGCCACCAGCGCCGCCGCCAGCTACGTGGTCGGCAAGCAGAACACTCCCGCCGTCGCCGCGCAGGCCCAGTTGCACAGCTATTCGACCGCCTATTGGTGGGCGGCGGGCTTCTTCGCCGTCGGCACCGTGGTGACGGCCTTCCTCTACCGGCGCGGCAAGCCGCGCGCCCTGGCGCAGCCCAGCACGCTGCCCGACGATTCGCCCGCACCAGGTGACGCCGAACCCGACGCCCCGCCCGCCGCACATATGTGACGCCTCCCTCCCGCGCACGGCCGCTCACATCGTGGAATCCCGGGGCGTGAAGGTGGCGGATACAGCTACCGTGCCGTCATGACAGCCAACACCGTCGTGGCCGCTCTCGGCGCCGTCAGCGTCCGCCGCTTCACCACCGGCCAGGTCATCCTCGACGACGTCAACTGGACCGTACGGTCCGGCGAGCACTGGGCGCTGCTGGGCGCCAACGGCGCGGGCAAGACGACGATGCTGCGCCTCATCGGCGCCCTCATGCATCCCACCTCCGGCACAGTCGACGTGCTCGGCCACCGCCTCGGCCGTGTCGACATGCGCGAATTGCGCGCGCACATCGGCCTGGTGTCGTCCTCACAGAAGGTGCCGCTCGACGCCACCGCCCACACCGTCGTCCTGACCGGCCACACGGGCACCGTGCAGCCGCTGTGGCGCAAGTACGACGACGAGGTCCGCGAGCGCGCGCACGAGCTGCTGGCGGAGCTGGAGATCAAGGATCTGGCGGACCGGGCGTACGGGGTCTGCTCCGGCGGTCAGCGGGCCCGCGTTCTGGTCGCGCGGGCGCTGATGGCCGACCCGGCACTGATGCTCCTCGACGAGCCCTTCAACGCGCTCGACCTGCCCTCCCGCGAGGACCTGATCGACGCCATGCACCGCCTCGCGCTCACCCGTACGGCTCTGGCGACCATCACCGTCACCCACCACCTGGAAGAGCTGTCGCCCGCGATCGGGCACGTACTGCTGCTCAAGGAAGGACGGGTGCTGACGTCGGGGACCGCGCGGCAGGTGCTCACGGCCGAGTCGATGACCCAATGCTTCGGGCGGCCGATCGAGGTCAGCAGGCACGAGGGACGGTGGCTCGCCCGCTCCGGCCGGCGCTGACCGTATGGGGTGACTTCACGGGCGCGAGGTTGACGCTCCCGCGGTCGGTGACCGACCGTTTCAGCGCAGCCAGGGCAGGTCCGCGCGGTCCGGCTGGTGCAGGCCCTCGGCGATGATGCGGGAGATCTCCCCGAGCTGCGCCGTCTGCTCGGGGGTGAGCCGGTCGAAGATCGCGGAGCGGACGGCGGCGACGTGACCGGGCGCCGTACGCACCACCTCGTCGTAACCGGCGTCGGTGAGGACCGCGATCTGCCCGCGGCGGTCGGAGGGGCAGTTCTCGCGGCGCAGCCACCCGTTCCCCTCCAGGCGGGCGACGGCGTGCGACAGCCGGGAACGGGTGATCTTGGCGCGCTCGGCGAGCTCCGTCATGCGCATACTGCGGCCGGGCGTCTCGGAGAGCGTGCTGAGCAACGCGTAGTACATGTGCGGCATGCCCGCGTCACGCTGGAGCTGACGGTCGAGGTGGTCTTCCAGCAACGTCGTGGCGTGCAGGAACGCCCGCCAGGTCGCCTGCTCGTCTTCGGTCAGCCATGTCATGGCGTTCATGGTACGTGCACTTCTTGAAGCTTCAATAAAATGGCGTGTCCCGCCGTCGGTCCGCGACCGGGCGCGTCCGGCTCGTACGACCGGACGCCTCTTTGGTGAAGCCTCCCGCCAACCCCGCCAACCCCGCCAATCGCGTGACGCAGGTCACAAGCGTGACGGGAAATATCCGGGGACGCGCTCCCCGTTTAGACCAGGTGACCGCGAAACGGGGAGTGCCTGTCCGTTTCAACGACGGGGCCCGTACCCCCGTGAACGACCGCTGGATCGATCGGAAGGAGCCGCCCGCCGTGAGCCTCGACACTGTTGGTACGACCAGCGCCACCGCAACCACCAGCAGCACCAGGCCGCGCGCCGTGCGGCTGCGCGCGGACGCCACACGCAACCGCGAGCGCATCGTCGCCGCCGCCCGCGAGGCCATCGTGGAGTTCGGCCCGGACGTGCCGCTCGACGACGTGGCGCGCCGCGCGGGAGTGGGGAACGCCACGCTCTACCGGCACTTCACCGACCGCGCCGAACTGATCCGCCAGGTCACGCTCACCGTCATGGCCACGACCGCCGAGCGGGCCGAAGACGCCCTCGCTCAGGAGCCCGACGCCTTCGCCGCGCTGCGCCGCTTCGTCTTCGAAGCGGCCGAAGAGCGGATCGGGGCGCTGTGCCCGATGCTGTCGGACGCCTTCGACCGCCAGGACCCCGCCGTCACCCAGCAGATGGAACGGCTGGAGCGGTCGGTCAACGCCATCATGGAACGCGCGCAGAGCGCGGGCCTGCTCCGTACCGACATCGCCGTCGGTGACCTGATGGTCGCCCTGACGCAGCTCACCCGGCCGCTGCCGGGCACCGGCTGCATGGGCTTCGACCGCTTCGTCCACCGCCACCTGCAGCTCTTCCTCGACGGGCTGCGCGCCCCCGCCGGATCCGTACTCGTCGGGACGGCGGCCACCCTGGAGGACCTCAAAGCCGGAAACAAATAGTTCGCAACGCCCATGAACCGGGCGATAACGTAGGGAAGTTCGCCGACTTACCGAAGCGCAGTTCTCGGCCGCTCGACCGATGAACACCGCGACCGGATCCCGGACCACGATCCGCATCGTCCGGCGCCAGCTCGATGACACACGTCCCCACGTCCTGTCACTCCGCATCCATTAGTGAGATCAGTTATGCCTGAAACACGCTTGCCCGATCCGAAGCGCTGGACAGCGCTGATATTCATCGCCATCGCTCAGCTCATGGTCGTGCTCGACGCGACCGTGGTGAACATCGCACTTCCCTCCGCCCAGGCCGACCTCGGCATCTCGGACGGCAACCGCCAGTGGGTCGTCACGGCCTACACCCTCGCCTTCGGTGGCCTGCTGCTCTTCGGCGGCCGGATCGCGGACCTGTGGGGACGCAGGAACACCTTCATCGTCGGTCTGCTCGGCTTCGCCGCGGCCTCCGCGCTCGGCGGCGCCGCCGTCAACACGGCGATGCTGCTCGGCGCCCGCGCCCTCCAGGGTGTCTTCGGCGCCCTGCTCGCGCCCGCCGCGCTCTCCCTGATCTCGGTGATGTTCACCGACGCCAAGGAACGCGCCAAGGCGTTCGGCATCTACGGCGCCATCGCCGGCGCCGGCGCAGCGGTCGGCCTCATCCTCGGCGGTGTCCTCACCGAGTACCTGAACTGGCGCTGGGCGCTGTTCGTCAACATCTTCTTCGCCGTCGCCGCCGTCCTCGGCGCCATCGCCTTCATCCGCGAACCCGCCGAAGGCCGCAACCGCAACCGCCTGGACATCCCCGGCGTGGTCCTCGCCAGCACCGGTCTGGTCGCGCTCGTCTACGGCTTCAGCCGCGCCGAGTCCGACGGCTGGTCGTCCGGTGTGACCATCAGCCTGTTCGTCGCCTCCGTGGTGCTGCTCGCCTCGTTCGTGGCCGTGGAAGGCCGCGTCAAGGCCCCGCTGCTGCCGCTGCGCGTCATCACCGAGCGGAACCGGGGCGGCGTCTACCTGTCGCTGGGCCTCGCCATCATCGGCATGTTCGGCCTGTTCCTGTTCCTGACCTACTACCTCCAGCAGGTCATGGGCTACTCGGCGCTCAAGTCGGGCTTCGCGTTCCTGCCCATGGTCGGCGGTATGGTCATCGGCTCCACGCAGATCGGCACCCGGCTGATGCTGCGGGTCCGGCCGCGCTTCCTGATGGCGCCCGGCTTCCTGGTCGCCGCCGTCGGCATGGGCATCCTCGCCCAGATCAAGGTCGACTCCAACTACGCCGAAATCCTGCTGCCCGGCCTGGTCCTGATGGGCCTCGGCATGGGTACGGCGTTCATGCCCGCCATGAGCCTGTCCGCGCACGGTGTGCGCCCCGAGGACGCGGGCGTCGCGTCCGCCATGGTCAACACCTCGCAGCAGGTCGGCGGCTCCATCGGCACCGCCCTGCTGAACACCCTCGCGGCCAGCGCCACCACCACGTGGATCGGCTCGCACGCCAAGAGCCCGGCCGACCTGAAGAACCAGTTGTTCGTCAACCAGGCTGCCGTCCACGGCTACTCGGTCGCCATCTACTGGGCCACCGCCATCCTGGTGCTCTCCGCCGTCCTGGCCTTCGTCCTGGTCGACGCGGGTGTCCAGAACACCGGAGAGAGGGTCGCCGAGGGCGACTTCGAGGACATCCCGATCCCGGTCATCGCACACTGACCCGGCACGGCACTCACCCGATGGGGTGAGCGCGTGAAAACGGCAGGGCCCCGCCTCGTGAAGCACGAGGCGGGGCCCTGCCGTTGGTCATTCGTCATTCCATACGCAGCCCCGCGCGGCGACCGTCAGAGCCCCTCGGGCCACTTGTACGAGCTGGGCACCGTCACCTTGTCCGAAGGCGCGCCGTACACGAGCGCGATCTCCTCGTGCGCGCCCAGCTTGATCGCCGCCGGGTCGCCGGTCTGCTCCTTGCCGTTCACGTACACATGCAGCTCCTTGCCGCCGCCGGTCTTGAGCGAACCGAGCGTGTCCTTCGTGAGCGGCACGTTCCACTCGGTCATGAACTCGCCGAGCGTGAAGTCGGCCTGCACCGGCGACTCGATGTGCACGACGCCACTGGTGTCGTGCGTGTGCAGCGGGCTGATCGACTGCTTCGCCTCGTCGATGCCGATCAGGGCGGGCACGACGACGGCCTTGCCGTCCACGAACACATCGAGGTGACTGTGGATGTGCAGCACCTGCCCCTCCTGCCCGAGCATCGGCAGCCCCGCCGCCTTGACCTGCGCGGAGGCGTCGGCTGGCGCGGGCCACGAGACGGAACTGGCCGCGGGCTTGCTGTCACCGCCGCCTGCGGTCGTCGCCGTGTCGCTCGCTCCCTTGCCGCTGGCGGAGCTGGAGCCGGAGCCGCAGGCTGCCAGCGTCACGGCGCTGACCACTACGGCCACGCCGATCCCGATGCGTCGTTTCTGCATGAGCGTGGGGTCTCCCTGTTCAGCCGAACTGGACGGAACGCTTGGCGAGCCCCATCCAGAAACCGTCGATGATGCTGCGCTGGCTGCCGAGCTCGGACTCGGCGGCGCCGAGCGTAACGAACAGCGGGGCGAAGTGCTCGGTCCGCGGGTGCGCCAACCGCCCGGCGGGCGAGGTGTGTTCAAAGTCCAGCAGCGCGTCCACGTCCTGGGCTTCCAACGCCCGGTGACCCCAGTCGTCGAACTCCGCCGACCAGCTCGGCGGCCGCGGACCCGCGTTGCGCAGCGCCGCCAGATTGTGCGTGAAGAATCCGCTGCCCACGATCAGCACGCCCTCGTCGCGCAACGGCGCCAACTTGCGTCCGATGTCCAGCAGCTTCTCCGGGTCGAGCGTCGGCATCGACACCTGGAGCACCGGAATGTCGGCGGCGGGGAACATCTCCACCAGCGGTACGTACGCGCCGTGGTCGAGACCGCGGTCGGGCACGTCCTGCACGGGATTACCTGCGCCGCGCAGCAGTTTCCGCACGGAGTCGGCGAGCGCGGGCGCGCCGGGCGCCGCGTACCGCACCTGGTAGTAGTGCTCGGGGAAGCCCCAGAAGTCGTACACCAGGGGGACGGTGGTGGTCGCGCCGATCGCCAGCGGGGCCTCCTCCCAGTGCGCCGAGACCATCAGGATCGCCTTGGGGCGCGGCAGGTCGGCCGACCAGGCCGCCAGCTCTGCGGGCCACACCGGGTCGTCGGCGAGCGGCGGGGCGCCGTGCGAGAGGTAGAGCGCGGGCATGTGCTCCGGGGTTGCCGTGGTCATCGCGCACCCTCCTTGAAGTTTCAAGCGTACGGGAGCACCACCGTAACCCCATATGTTTGAACCTTCAAATAAGCTGCACGTGTCCGCACGTGTCCGCGCTGTCCACGCGTATCAGCGTGCGAGGCCGGCGTCAGCCCAGGCGCTTCTCGAACCACGCCACATCGTGGTACGCGCCGAATTTGTGGCCGACCTCCTCATACACCCCGACCGGCCGGAAGCCGAAACGCTCATGCAGCCGCAGCGACGCCGCGTTCGGCAGCGTGACGCCCGCGTACGCGCGATGCAGGTTCTCCTCCGCCAGGGCCTCGAAGAGCGCCGTGTAGAGCAGCGTGCCGATGCCGCGCCCGCCCGCGTCGTGCGCGAGATAGATCGTCGTCTCCACCGACGTCGCGTACGCGGCCTTCGGTCGGAAGGGGCTGCTGGTCGCATAACCCAGGATTCGTCCCGACGGGCCGGGAAAGTGAGCAACCAAGAGCCGGTGCGGGCCGTCTTTCGGGTGGGAGAGCAACCACGGACGACGTTGTTCGACGGTGAAGGGAACTACGTCGAACGTGATCGACGTTTCACGGATGTAGTGGTTGTAGATGTCGGTAAGAGCGGCCAGATCGCCCTCACTACCTGGTCTGACCTGGACTTCTGGACGTTCCGGCACCCTTTGGCCTCCCTGTGTGGCGAGACAGGGTACTGCATGATCACAAAATTCAGGTCACGAGATGGGAATTGTGTCCGGATTCCAATCGTTATCCCGATCAGGACGGGGCAACCGCAAGGCAAGAGCCGCACCTGACGGAACCATCCGGCAAGCGGCCCGACCGCCCGGTCCGACCGAGACCCGACCGCACCTTCGTAAGGGAGCACGCATGGCAACCCGTGCCGTCGCCCGTCGTCACGCTGGCGGGACCAGTAGCGTTCGCGCCGCAGGCGGGGAAGTCGCCGACCGCGACCTCGTCGGCATGTACCTGGACGAGATCGCGCGCACCCCGCTGCTCGACGCCGCCAGGGAAGTGGAACTGTCCCGCGACATCGAAGCGGGCGTCTACGCAGAACGCATACTCGCAGCCGATCCCGGACTGCCCGCAAAGGCCGGCGGTGACGCCCGCCGCGAGGAGCTCGAGGCCATCGTCGCCGCGGGCGAGCAGGCCAAGGACGTCTTCATCCGTTCCAACCTCCGGCTCGTCGTGGCCGTGGCCCGCCGCTACCCGCGCAGCGGACTGCCGCTCCTCGACCTGATCCAGGAGGGGAACGCCGGCCTGGTACGCGCCGTCGAGAAGTTCGACTACGCCAAGGGCTTCAAGTTCTCCACCTACGCGACCTGGTGGATCCGCCAGGCCATCACCCGCTCCATCGCCGACCAGTCCCGCACGATCCGGCTGCCCGTCCACCTCGTCGAGGAACTGGGCCGCATCCGCCGCGTGCAGCGCGAGTTCAACCGCGAGCACGGCCGCGACGCGGAGCCCGCCGAGATCGCCACCGAACTGGCCTCGACCCCCGAGCGCGTCACCGACGTCCTCGACTGGGCCCGCGACCCGGTGTCGCTCAACATGTCCGTCGACGCCGAGGGCGAGACCGAATTCGGTGACCTGGTGGAAGACGGCGCCGCGCCGTCCCCGGAGGACTCCGTGCTCGTGATGCTCCGCCGCGAGGAACTGGACGGGCTGATCGACCGCCTCGACGACCGCACCGCCTCCATCATCCGGGCCCGCTACGGCATCGTCGACGGCCGCGAGCGCACCCTCACCGAGGTCGGCAAGCAGCACGGACTGACGCGCGAGCGCATCCGGCAGATCGAGAAGCACGCACTGGCCGACCTCAAGCGGATGGCCCGCGCGACCGGCCTCGACCAATACGAAGCCGCCTGACCGGCGCGCTTCCCCACAGACCCGAACCCCGGTGCATTCCCCCCCGCACCGGGGTTCGGCCTGTCCGCGACACCCACAACCACCTGATCGGGCACGACCGCCGCAGGTGAGACGCTTCCGCCTATGGACGACCAGACCGACGCCCAAGCCGGGCCCCACAAGAACGAGCCCCACCACGACGGACTCGGGACCCGGCTCAACTGGCTGCGCGCCGCCGTACTCGGCGCCAACGACGGCATCGTGTCCACCGCGGGCCTGGTCGTCGGCGTCGCGGGAGCCACCGACTCCCGCTCCACACTCCTGACCGCGGGCATGGCCGGGCTCCTCGCGGGCTCCCTGTCGATGGCGGCGGGCGAATACGTCTCCGTCAGCACACAACGCGACTCCGAACAGGCCGCCCTCGCCCTGGAACGCGAAGAACTCGCCACCACCCCCCAAGCCGAACTCGACGAACTCACCGGCCTCCTCGAAGACCGCGGCATCAGCCAGGAACTCGCCCGCGAAGTCGCCGAGCAACTCACCGAGCGCGACGCCCTCGGCGCCCACGCCCGCGTCGAACTCGGCATCAACCCCGACGAACTCGCCAACCCCTGGCACGCGGCCGGCGCGAGCTTCGTCTCCTTCACCATCGGCGCCCTGCTCCCGCTGCTGGCCATCGTCCTGCCACCCACCTCATGGCGCCTGGCCGTCACCGTCGTCTCCGTCCTGCTGGCCCTCGTCGGCTGCGGCTGGGCGAGCGCCCGCCTCGGCAGCGCACCGACCGGCCCCGCCATCCTCCGCAACGCCGCGGGCGGCGCCATCGCGATGGCCATCACCTACGCCGTCGGCGAGCTCCTCGGCGCGACCGGCGCCGTCTGACTACCACCCCGCGCCTGCAACGTCACCCCCACCCCCACCGTGACCGCACACACCAACCCGGCCCACAACACGGCGTGCGACCCCGTGAAGGTGCACGCCAACACCACCACCCCCGAGACCGGCAGCGTGAGCTGCTGCGCGAGACCCCGCTTGTAGTGCCGTGAGTGCAACAGCCAGACAGTGATGAGAAACACCGCGGCGGGAACCGTGACCCAGGCCGCCGCCACCCGCGTCGAGATCTCCGCCTTCCCGACCGCCTGCTCGACTGCGATCTCCATCCCCGCCCCGATCGCCGCCGCCGAACCGAACACCGCGAAGTGGCCGTAACCCCAAAGGAACGCCTGCCTGTTCGACACCAGGTGGTCATGGATCGGCACCGCGAAATAGATCCACCACGCGGCGAAGACAATCAGCAACCCGCCGATGGCGATCGGCAACAACTCACCGAGCGCGTCGTGCTCGTCGGCCGCCGACTGCACGGCGATGGTCGCCGAGGACACCGACTCCCCGAGCACGATGATCGTGAACAATCCGTACCGCTCCGCGATGTGACGCGGATGCCACGTCGTCGGTGCCGCCCGCTCCGCCAGCACAGGCACCGACATCTCCGCCACCGCCAACAACACGAACGCCCACACCGGCGGTGCACCGTGCGGCAACAGCAACGCCATCCAGCCCACTTGGCACAACGTCACCCCGAACGCGTACCGCAGAGCCGTCCCCCGGGCGGCGCCCGTCTCCGCCCCGGCCGCCCGCAGCCACTGCGTCACCAACGCCAGCCGCATCACCGCGTATCCGCACACCGCCAACCGGAAGTCGCCGCTGTCGAAGGCGCGCGGCACACCTGCCGCCAGCATCAGCACACCGACGATCTGCACCAGCGTGGTGATCCGGTACGGCACATCATCCGTGTCGTATGCGGAGGCGAACCATGAAAAGTTGACCCACGCCCACCAGATGGCGAAGAAGACCAACAGGTAACCGGTCACGCCGTGTCCCGGATGCCCCTCCGCGGCGGCATGCACCAGCCGGACGCCCGCCTGCGCGACCGCCACCACGAAACACAGGTCGAAGAACAGCTCAAGTGGCGTGGACGCGCGGTCTTCCTCGTCGCGGCTGCGTGCCGTCATCCGGCGCAACGCGCCGCTGGTCCTGGCCATCGGACCTGCCGGAGTCGTCGGTTCAGTCATGGAGGACACCATGGAGTAGGGCAGGCACTACGCGCAGCGCGCCGCGCGGAATTCCATGCCGCTCAGCCCCGACTCGCCTGCCCGCTCGGCGAATCCGCCCGCGCCAGCTCCCCCGTGGTCAGGAAGCGTTCGACGCGCTCCACGTAAGGGCCGATCCGGATGCCCTGCTCCGCCAGCCAGCCGTCCGAATAGTACTTCTCCAGATACCGCTCACCCGGATCACACAACAAACCCACCACGCTGCCCTGTTCACCGCGTTCGCGCATCTCGGAGATGATCCGGAAGGCGGCCCACAGCCCGGTGCCGGTTGACGCGCCCGCCCGGCGGCCGAGCAGGCGCTCCAGGACGCGCACGCACGCGATGGAAGCGGCGTCCGGGACCCGCATCATGCGGTCGATCGCGCCCGGCATGAAACTCGGCTCCACCCGCTGGCGGCCGATCCCCTCGATACGGGACCCCGCTCCGGTCGTCACCGCCGGATCGTGATCCCGCCAGCCCGGAAAGAACGCCGAATTCTCCGGATCCGCGACGCAGATCCCCGTGGTCGCCTGGGCGTACCGCACGTACCTGGCCAGCGTCGCCGACGTCCCCCCGGTGCCGGCCGTCGCCACGATCCACGTCGGGACCGGGAACCGCTCGACCGCCATCTGCCGGAAGATCGACTCGGCGATGTTGTTGTTGCCCCGCCAGTCCGTCGCCCGCTCCGCGTACGTGAACTGATCCATGTAGTGGCCGCCGGTCTCCCGCGCCAGCCGTGCCGCCGTCCCGTACACCTCGCACGGGTCGTCGACCAGATGACATCGGCCCCCGTGGAACTCGATCAGCTCGATCTTGGACCGCACCGTCCCACGTGCCATCACGGCCACAAAGGGGACACCGATCAGCCGGGCGAAGTATGCCTCCGAGACCGCCGTCGACCCGCTGGACGCCTCGATCACCGGCCGCCCCGGCCGGATCCAGCCGTTGCACAGGGCGTACAGGAACAGCGAGCGCGCCAGGCGGTGCTTCAGCGAGCCCGTGGGATGCGTGGACTCGTCCTTCAGATAGAGGTCGACGCCCCAGTCCGCCGGGAGCGGAACTGACAGCAAATGGGTATCGGCGGACCGGTTGGCGTCGGCATGGACCTTCCCCACAGCCTCGCTCAACCAGCGACGGTACGCGAGGTCGCTTCGGTCGAGATCCTGTTCCCGCGCCTGCGCCTCTACGTGCTCCCGCTCCGGTACGTGTGCCTGTGCGCGTCGCTGTTCCACGCTCTCCGGGTCCGGGCGTACGGCTGCCGGTGCGGGCGAGGGCGTCGGGTCCGGTGTCTGCATGCGGCCAGGTATATCCGGCCGACTGCCTCAAACGGACACTTGGGGTATCTCCCTCCGGCCGCTTGAGCAGGGACGACAGCCCGGCCACCGACGCCCCGCCGTACCCTGGAGGCATGAGCAGCGCCCCCGATCGCACCCCGGCCGAGAACCCCGGCGACGAGCCCGCCCCGGCGGTCGTACCCCCGGTGGGCCCCTCGGGCCTCGTCTTCGACGATCCGCTCGACCGCCCCTCGGCCGACGACACCGACCGGGGCTGGGGCGACCGGCCCTCCGGCTCGGCGGCCGATGACGACGACTTCACGCGCTTCCTCAACGAGAAGCCGCCGCACCACCTCTGAGCCGAGCGGACGATCAGTTCCCGCCCCCGCTGCGCGGCGAGACCAGCGCGTCGCGGATGTCGCGCAGCAGTGTGATCTCCTCGACCTCGGCCGCCTTCTCCACCACCTCGTCGTGCTTGCGCTTGCTCGCCTGCCGCGCCAGGTAGCGGGACATCGGTACGACCATCAGGAAGTACACGACCGCCGCGGTGATCAGGAACGTCAGGACGGCGCTCAGCACCGAGCCCCACAGGATGTGGATCCCGCTGATCGTCTCGCCCTTGTCGTTGACGACGCACGGGCCTTTCAGACAGGACGAGTACCCAACGAGATCCTTCGTACCGAAGGCACCGACCAGGGGATTGATCACGCCGTTCACCACGGAGTTCACGATGTTGGTGAACGCGGCACCGATGACGACCGCGACCGCGAGGTCGATCACGTTCCCGCGCGTGATGAATTCCTTGAAGCCTGCCAGCACGCCCGGCTTGTTCTTGTCGGTCACCGCTATGCCTCTTCCGTGACGCCGATGTGGCGGAATGATGGGTTCCGCCATAGAAGGCAATGCGGGTTCGGCGTGTCCAATCGCCGTCCACGAACGGGTGATTCAGCACAATGTCACCGCCAGCGGTGACGAGACGGCCGCTCCGGAGAGCGCCGCCGCCGTACGGCGTGGCACGGCCACCACGACCAGTGCCCCGCCGCCTCCACCGCCACTGACATCGGGTGGGGCGGACTCTCCTGCGGGCTTCGAGCCGTCCGCGCGGCCCGGCACGGCCACAACGGTCGCGTTCGACGCCACCACCCGCGAACTGGCCAGCACATCGATCCGGTCACCAGGGCGCAGCAGCGCGACGGCCGCAGCGTCGGCGATCCGCACCGGCGCCCTGACCAGCACCTCGGCCACGTCATGGGGCGCCCGTACGGTCGCTGCGCGGGTGGTGTCGCCGGCCGGTGCGGGTCCGCGTGGGGCCGCCGCGTCATGACGCGGGCCGGTCCCGTGCGCCGCGGCCGCCGCCAGCGCGGCCGCCGTCAGCGCCAGACCGAAGGCCAATGAGCGCCGTCGGCGCCCCGGCGACCGCCGCAGGAGCTGCCGTCGGCCGCCCGCTCGGATCGGCGGGAAGTCCGGCACCGCGCAACGCGGCGGCGTGTACGGCTCGGGGCACCCCGGAGCCGAATAGGGAGTGGGGGAGCAGGACATGACGGACCACCGCCTGACGTGAGGTGCTCGATACCGGTATGTCCGGTCGATGCATCCACCATCGCGCACGGCGCCGACAGCGCTCCGATCCCTGTGGACAACTCCCGACTTGTGGATAACTCGGCCACCCGGAGGGGTGAATTACCGCTTCGCGGAAGGCAGGAGCCAAGGGATACGGGAGTCCGCGTGCTAGGGGAAAATGATCCCCGGGTCCTGGCCCCCCAGCGAGTCCACGCACAGGCAGTCCCGCGCGTCGTTGTCCGGCAGCTCGCCGATCAGGTCGAAGAGCACGTCCCGCATCCGGCCGACATTGGCCGCGAAGACCTCCAGCACCTCCTCGTGGGAGACGCCCTCTCCGGTGTCGGCGCCCGCGTCCAGATCGGTGACCAGCGTCAACGACGTGTAGCAAAGCCCCAGTTCGCGGGCGAGCACGGCCTCGGGGTGGCCGGTCATCCCGACCACGGACCAGCCCTGCGCCGCGTGCCAGAGCGATTCCGCGCGCGTCGAGAAGCGGGGACCCTCGACCACCACCAGCGTCCCGCCGTCGACCGCCTCCCAGCCACCCGACCGTGCCGTGCCGACGGCGGCCTTCCGGCCCACCGGGCAGTACGGGTCGGCAAAGGTCACATGGACCACGTTCGGCACCTGGCCGTCGGCTCGCGTCTCGCCGTCGAAGTACGACTGGGCGCGCGACTTTGTACGGTCCACGAGTTGGTCGGGCACCAGCAGCGTTCCGGGGCCGAACTCGGTGCGCAGACCGCCCACCGCGCACGGACCGAGCACCTGGCGCGCGCCGACGGACCGCAACGCCCACAGATTGGCGCGGTAATTGATCTTGTGCGGTGGCAGATGGTGCTTGCGACCGTGCCGGGGCAGGAACGCCACCCGGCGCCCCGCTACCTCGCCGACGAACAGCGAGTCGCTCGGCGGGCCGTAGGGAGTCTCGACCGTGATTTCGCTCACATCGTCGAGGAAGGAGTAGAAACCGGATCCGCCGATGACGCCGATCTCGGCCTGCGCGTCCGCCGCACTGCTGCTCTGCACCATGTCGATCACCCTATTGCGACGCCGGGCACACGACGAAACCCCCACCGCGAAAACGGCGGGGGTTCGTAAGGTCCGCGGAAGCCTCGGAAGGGCTCAGGCCGCCGACGTGCTGTTCGAGGACGAGGAGCCCGTGCCGGAACTCGAAGAGGAGCCGGACGATGAACCCGACGACGAGCCGGAGGACGGCTTGCTGTCGGACTTGCTGTCCGAGTTGCTGCTCTTGGCGGCAGGCGCGCTGCTCGTGGACGAGCCGCGGCTGTCGGTCCGGTAGAAACCGGAGCCCTTGAAGACCACGCCCACGGCGGAGAAGACCTTGCGCAGGCGTCCGCCGCAGTTGGGGCACTCGGTCAGCGCGTCATCGCTGAACTTCTGCACCGCCTCGAGGCCCTCGCCGCACTCGGTGCACTGGTACTGGTACGTCGGCACTTGCTCCTCCTGGCACTCTCACTCATTGAGTGCTAACGACGCTCAATAGTGCAGTATTTCCCGGCGTCAGTCCACCGGGACCGCCGCACGGTGACCGATCACACCCGACGCGACCACTCCTCGCGATTGTGGCACCAACCTCTCGCGCAGCCCCACCAGCACCATGAGCGCCAGCGCCGTACCGGCCAACGGCACCGTGAAACCGGCGTGCGAGCCGGCGTGGTCGGCCAGCAGCCCGGCCGTCGTGACGGCGGCCGCCTGCCCGAGCGCGACCGCCCCTGTCAGCCACGTGAACGCCTCGGTCCGGGACTCGCCCGGTACCAGGGCGTCCACCATCGTGTAGCCCGTGATGAGGGTGGGCGCGATGCACAGGCCCACCAGCAGCCCGAGCGGCGCCAGGACCGGCACGGCGTGCACGGCCCACAGCGGGGCGCAGGCGAGTGTCAGGGCCGCGTACGCCGCGAGCAGCCTGGCGCGGGGGCTGCGGCGCCAGGCGACCGCGCCGTAGACGACGCCCGCCAACATGTTTCCGGCGGCGAAGGTCCCGTACAACAGGCCGCTGATGCCGGGCCGGCCGATTTCCTGGGTGAAGGCGGTCAGCGACACCTGCATGCCGCCGAAGACGGCGCCGATGCCGAGGAAGGCGACGGCGAGCGCGCGCACTCCGGGTACGGACAAGGCTGAGGCGGGTTTTCCGCTGACGCCCCCCATGGTGGGGTGCGGAACGGGTGCGGTACTTCTCTGCGCGGCGAAGAGGATTCCTCCCGCAAGGGTCAGCGCCGCCTCGGTGATCAGCCCGGCCGCCGGGTGCACCGCGGTGCACAGCGCGGTGGCGAGCACAGGGCCGATGACGAAGGTGAACTCGTCGGTCACCGACTCGAAGGCCGCGGCCGTTGTCATCAAGGGGGAGGCGGCGCTGGACGGGGCGGTTGCCGAGCCGTTCAACGCCACCGCCCAGCGCGCGCGCACCATGGGCCCGATCTGCGGCACGGTGGCACCAGCGGGCACGGCCGCCGCGAACAGCGTCCAGGTAGGCGCATGGGTCAGCGCGAGCGTCACCAGTCCGATGACGGAGACGGTGTGCAGGGCGACGCCTGGTACCAGGACGGCACGTTGCCCGAAGCGGTCGGCCAGTCGGCCGCTCCTCGGGGCGCACAGGGCCATCGAGACCCCGGTGACGGCCGCGGCGGCTCCCGCTGTGCCGTAGGAGCCGGTGGTGTGCTCGACGAGCAGCACCATGCCGATGGTGAGCATCGCGAACGGCTGCCGGGCGGCGAAACCGGGGAGCAGGAAGGCCCAGGCGCCGGGGGTGCTCAGCAGTTGCCGGTAGCCGGTCTTTGCATCGACGCCGACGGGCGTGGGCGTTGTCCCGGGTGGGGACGTGGACGGGGAGGTGGGCACCTTGGATGCCACAGCCTGGTCTTTCTGCCGCCTGGTAGCGCGTGCGCGGATCCAGGTCCGCGAATGACCGCGCCGAGAGCCGTCCGCTCAGCGCGGGAATCCGCGCCGGCTCTGCGTCAGACAGAGGTTGAACTCGACAAATACCTCACCATGATACGCGGAGACCGGAGCCGTTTTCGCGCACCTGGCGCGGTCCGGACGTTGATCGGATTATCGGTCACCTGGTCGGCCGCGTTGCCGACCAGGCGGCTTCTCTCCGAGCCACCCGGCGAGCTTGCCGCCGCGCCCGACGGCCCGCAGCCGGGCCTCGGCCGCATCCCGTACCGGATCGGTGGTCACCACGAGCAGTTCGTCGCCGCGCCGCAGCACGGTCGACGGCAGCGGTACGAAACTGGCGCCCTCGCGTACCACCAGGGTGACGGCGGCGCCGGTGGGCAGCCGCAGCTCGTCCACCTCGACGCCGTGCATGCGTGAGCCGTTGGGGATGGCGACGGACAGCAGGTGGCCCTGGAGCCGTTCCAGCGGCGCGGATTCGATGCCGAGGTCGGCGGCGTCGCCGTTGCTGTCGCCGGACAGCCGCAGTCGGCGGGCGACCCATGGCAGGGTCGGGCCCTGCACCACGGTGTAGACGATCACCAGGACGAAGACGATGTTGAAGATCCGCTTGCTGTCGGTGATTCCCGCCACCATGGGGATGGTGGCGAGCACGATCGGCACCGCGCCGCGCAGCCCCGCCCAGGACATCAGCGCCTGTTCGCGCCAGGGGATGCGGAAGGGGAGCAGGCTCGCGATCACGGAGGCGGGCCGGGCGACCGCGGTCAGGAACAGTCCGATGATCAGCGCGGGGACGACATCGTCACCCAGTTCATGCGGTGTGATGAGCAGACCGAGCAGGACGAACAGGCCGATCTGAGCGATCCAGCCGAGCCCTTCGGCGAAACCGCGAGTCGCGGGCCGGTGTGGAAGTTTGGCGTTGCCGAGGATGAGCGAGGCGATGTAGACGGCGAGGAAGCCGGAGCCGTGCGCCATGGCACCTGCCGCGTAGGCGGTGACGGCGATCGCCATGACGGCGATCGGGTAGAGGCCGGAAGCGGGCAGGGCGACGTGTCTGAGGCCGTAGGCGCCGCACCAGCCGACCGCGAGTCCGATCGCGGCACCGATGACCAACTCCAGCGCGATCTCGCCCACCAGGTGGTACCAGTGGTCGACGGGACCCGCCGCCGAGAAGGCGACCACCAGGATCACGACAGGGGCGTCGTTGAAGCCGGACTCGGCCTCCAGGACGCCGGTCACGCGCTTGGGAAGCGCCACATTGCGCAGCACGGAGAAGACGGCGGCCGCGTCCGTTGATGACACCACCGCGCCGATGATCAGCGCCTGCCGCCAGTCGAGGCCCACCAGATAGTGCGCGGCGCCGGCCGTGACGAAGACGCTCAGCATCAGGCCGAATGTCGACAACACCGCGGCGGCGGGCAGTACCGGTTTGATTTCCTGCCATTTCGTACCAAGTCCGCCTTCGGCGAGGATCACCACCAGTGCGGCATAACCCAGGACTTGGGTGAGCTGGACGTCGTTGAAGGTGAAGCCGAAGACGCCGTCCTGGCCCATGATGACGCCAATGCCCAGGTAGATGAGCAGGGTGGGAAGGCCACTGCGTGAGGCGAGGCGCACGGCCACGACCGCGACCAGCAGTACTGAGGCGCCGACCAGCAGGATCTCGTTGAGATGGTGGACAGTCAGGGTGCCGGTCCTTTCAACTTCGTTGCCTTACCTAACATTTTACGCTCTCTTGACATTCCACGGCCCACCGGCCGCCGACCGCTGGGCTGCCCCTATGGTTGCCCTTGCACAACGAGCACCTTGATCACCGGTCCGCCCTGCCCCTCGAAGGACAGCGATGCCCGCACGGAAGAAATCCCGCCGCGTACGCTTCATCGTGATCGCGTTCGTGCTGCTGCTCGTAGCGGGCATCGGATTCGGGTCCTACTGGAGCGTGAGCACCGTCCGCGCCTCCTTCCCGCAGACATCGGGCTCGCTGAAGCTCAAGGGCCTGTCAGGGCCCGTCGACGTCATGCGCGACGCGAACGGGATCCCCCAGGTCTACGCCGACAGCCCCGAGGACCTTTTCCGCGCCCAGGGCTTCGTCCAGGCGCAGGATCGGTTCTACGAGATGGACGTACGCCGCCATCTCACCTCGGGACGGCTGTCCGAGATGTTCGGCAAGGGCCAGGTCGAGACCGACGCCTTCCTGCGCACCCTGAACTGGCGCGGCGTCGCGCAGAAGGAATACGACACCAAGCTCGACGCCACCACCAAGACGTACCTCCAGGCGTACTCCGACGGGGTCAACGCCTACCTCAAGGACCACAGCGGCGCCGGACTGTCGGTCGAGTACGCGGCGCTGTCGTTCAGCAACGACTACAAACCCGCACCCTGGACGCCGGTCGACTCCGTCGCCTGGCTCAAGGCGATGGCCTGGGACCTGCGCGGCAACATGCAGGACGAGATCGACCGCGCCCTGATGACCAGCCGCCTCAGCCAGGCGCAGATCAAGCAGCTCTACCCGGCGTATCCGTACGACCGCAACCGGCCGATCGTGGACGGCGGTTCCGTCAACAAGATCACCGGCGCGTACGAGCCCGCGTCGTCCGGCGGCCCGCAGGGACTCAGCAGCTCGGTCAACACACAGCTTTCGGGTATCTCGCAGATCATCGACCAGATGCCCGCGCTGCTCGGCCCGTCAGGTGACGGCATCGGCTCCAACTCATGGGTGGTGTCCGGCACCTACACCACCACGGGCAAGCCGTTGCTGGCCAATGACCCGCACCTGGCGCCGCAGCTTCCCTCGCTCTGGTACCAGATGGGCCTGCACTGCCGGGTGGTGAATGCCGCCTGCCCGTACGACGTCGCCGGTTACACCTTCTCAGGAATGCCAGGGGTCGTCATCGGCCACAACCAGAGCATCGCCTGGGGAATGACCAACCTGGGGGCGGACGTCACCGACCTCTATCTGGAGAAGGTCACGGCGGGCACCTACCTTTACGACGGCAAGCAACTGCCCTTCAAGACGCGCCAGGAGACCATCAAGGTCGCGGGTGGTAAAAGCCGCACCATTACGGTGCGCGAAACCAACAACGGCCCCGTGATCTCCGACCGCAGCGACGAGATCCGCACCGTCGGACAGACCGCACCCGTCACCGATCCACCGGGCGGCGTCAACAGTGGTTATGCCGTCGCTCTGCGATGGACGGCGCTTGAGCCCTCGAAGACCATGGACGCCGTCTTCGAACTCGACAAGGCGACGGACTTCGACCAGTTCCGGGCCGCCGCCGCCGACTTCGCGGTCCCGTCGCAGAATCTGATCTACGCCGACACCAAGGGCAATATCGGCTACCAGGCGCCGGGCCAGGTGCCGACGCGCGCCGACGGTGTGGACGGTACGTACCCGGTGCCCGGCTGGGACTCGCACTACGACTGGACGGGCACGATCCCGTTCAAGTCGATGCCGTACGAGTACAACCCCTCCCGCGGATACATCGTGACCGCCAACCAGGCCGTCATCGATCAGAGCAAGTACCCGTACCTGCTGACCGAGGACTGGGGATACGGCACCAGGAGCCAGCGCATCAACGACCTCATCGCGTCCAAGATCAAGGACGGCGGCAAGGTCTCCATGGACGACATGCAGTCGATGCAGGGCGACAGCAGCAGTGAGATCGCCAAGCTTCTCGTTCCATATCTTCTGAAGATCAACATCACGAACGACAAGGGCGACTACGTACGCAAGGCGCAGCAACTGCTGGAGGGCTGGGACTTCAACCAGGACGCCGATTCCGCCGCCGCCGCGTACTTCAACGCGGTGTGGCGCAATGTCCTGAAGCTGGCCTTCGGCAACAAGCTGCCCAAGGAATTGCGTCCCGAGGGTCAGTGCCTGCGGGTGCCCCCGGCCGGGCAGACCGGGCCGGTCGACAATCTCGACGGCAGCAGCGGCACGGTCCACGAGTGCGGCGAGCGGGATGCCGACGAGGCGCAGCCGGACGGTGGCGACCGGTGGTTCGAGGTCGTTCGCAAGATGCTGCCGCAGCAGAACAGCCCCTGGTGGACGATGTCGACAACGGCGTTCTTCAGCGGAGACCCCGACAAGAAGCACCACAGCGATCGTGACCAGCTCCTTGGGCAGGCCATGAAGGACGCCCGCTACGAACTGACCGCCAAGCTCGGCAAGGACATCGACACCTGGAGCTGGGGCCGCCTCCACAAGCTGGAGCTGAAGAACCAGACGCTGGGAACCGAAGGCCCCGCCGTGCTCAAGTGGCTGCTCAACCGCGGCCCCTGGCAGCTCGGCGGCGGTGAGGCGGCCGTGAACGCGACCGGCTGGAACGCGGCGGGCGGTTACGACGTCGTCTGGGTCCCGTCCATGCGGATGATCGTCAATCTCCAGGACCTCGACAAGTCCCGGTGGATCAATCTGACGGGCGCGTCAGGTCACGTCTACAACGCGCATTACACCGACCAGACCAATATGTGGGCGAACGGCGAACTTCTCCCCTGGGTGTTCTCCGCCGAGCAGGTGGACAAGGCCACCAAGGCGAAGATGGCACTCACTCCGTAAATCACACCGGTAATCGCGCACCTGGTGACGGAAAACGTCACGCGCGAATGACATCACCTGGCAAAGCGGTGCACTCCTTCCGGTGTCACCGCCAGGTCTACGAGGTGGTCGTGCGGTTCCCGCGGAACCCGTTCGACCACCTCGTGCGCGTAGAGCAGCACCATGAGAAGCGGATCGACCGCGGCCTCCCTCAGCCGACCGAGGACCCGGTCGTACGAGCCGCCGCCGCGGCCAAGGCGTACACCGCGCGCGTCCACGGCGAGGCCGGGCAGCAGAACGGCCCGCGCCGTGGTGACGGCTTGGGGCCCGAGGCGTTCGCCGGTCGGCTCGAACAGGCCGCGGGCGGTGCGTCGCAGGGCGTTGGGGCCGTCGTATGCGGCCCAGTCCAAGTCGTTGTCGGGGAGCAGGACGGGCAGTAGGACGCGCGTACCGGCGTTCCGCAGGGTGTCGATCAACTCCCGGGTGCCGGGCTCCGCGCCGATCGACACATAGGCGGCCACCGGTCCGGGGGTGGCCAGTTCGGGCAGGCCGCGTACGGTCTGCGAGAGCGCTGTCGCTGCGGCGGCACGCTCGGCGGCGGTAAGGTCGCGTCGGGTGCGCAGGAGCCGGGTCCGCAGTGCTGCTTTTCGCTCGCGGGCGTCGCTCATACCACACACATCCGTCACCAATCCGTCACAACCAGTCGTACCTTCGTCTTCGGGCAAATACTTGCCCGCTATGGTGCACGGCATGACGCAATCACATCCTCGTACCCGGATCAGCAAGGCTGTGATCCCTGCCGCCGGTCTTGGTACCCGCTTCCTGCCGGCGACCAAGGCGACGCCCAAGGAAATGCTTCCCGTGGTCGACAAGCCGGCCATTCAATACGTGGTCGAGGAAGCCGTGTCCGCACAGCTCTCCGATGTGCTCATGATCACAGGTCGCAACAAGCGCGCCCTGGAGGACCATTTCGACCGCAACTACGAGCTGGAGGAAGCACTCACCCGCAAGGGTGACGAGTCCCGGCTCGCGCGGGTACGCGAATCCAGCGGTCTGGCGACCATGCACTATGTGCGCCAGGGTGACCCGAAAGGCCTCGGTCACGCGGTGCTGTGCGCCGAACCGCACGTCGGTGACCAGCCGTTCGCCGTGCTGCTCGGTGATGACCTCATCGACCCCCGCGACCCGTTGCTGGCGCGCATGGTGGAGGTGCAGGAACGGCACGGCGGCAGTGTCGTCGCCTTGATGCGGGTCGATCGTTCGCAGATCCACCTCTATGGTGCAGCCGCCGTGGTGCCGACGAGCGACGACGATGTCGTGCGCGTCACCGACATGGTGGAGAAGCCGAACCCCGACCAGGCACCGTCGTCGTACGCGGTCATCGGCCGCTATGTGCTCGACGCCGCCGTCTTCGACGTGCTGAAGAAGACCGAGCCGGGGCGTGGCGGCGAGATCCAGCTCACCGACGCGTTGCGTGAGTTGTCGCACCGGGACCACACCGGCGGGCCGGTGCACGGTGTGGTGTTCACCGGGCGGCGTTACGACACCGGTGACCGCAGTGACTATCTGCGTGCGATTGTCCGACTGGCATGCGAACGTGATGACCTGGGGCCAGATTTCCGGACCTGGCTTCGTTCGTACGTCACCGAGGAGATGCAAGAGTGAGTCATGACGCCGACCGGGTGTGGTCCGTCTCCGAACATCTCGACAGCATCCTGGGTCAACTGACCCCGCTGGAACCGATCGAGTTGCAGATCCTCGACGCGCAGGGGTGTGTGCTGGTCGAGGACGTCACGGTGCCGGTGGCGCTGCCGCCGTTCGAGAACAGTTCCATGGACGGCTACGCGGTGCGGGTCGCCGACACCAAGGCGGCGACCGAGGAGCACCCGGCGGTGCTCGACGTGGTCGGCGATGTGGCGGCGGGAAGCGGTGAACTGCCCACGGTGGGACCGGGCCAGGCCGCCAGGATCATGACAGGCGCCCCGCTGCCGCCCGGCGCTGAGGGTGTCGTGCCGGTGGAGTGGACCGACGGCGGCACCGGTGGCGGCCCGGCGGCGAGCATGAGCGCGCACAGCACCGATCCGGCCGGCGCGGCGGGTGAGGTGCGGGTGCACCGGCCGGTGGAGCACGGGCAGTTCGTGCGGGCTCGCGGCAGTGATGTCGCCGCGGGGGAGTTGGCGTTGGCCGCCGGTACGATTCTCGGCCCGGCACAGATCGGGCTGCTCGCGGCGATCGGGCGCGGCGCCGTCAAGGTGCGGCCCCGGCCGCGGGTGGTCGTGGTGTCCACCGGCAGCGAGTTGGTGCAGCCGGGTGAGGACCTCGGACCCGGTCAGATTTACGACTCCAACAGTTTCGCGCTCACCGCCGCCGCGCGGGCGGCGGGCGCCATCGCGTATCGCGTCGGCGCCGTCGCCGACGAGGTGGAGACGCTTCGCGCCACCATCGAGGACCAGCTCATCCGCGCCGACATCATCGTCACCAGCGGCGGGGTGAGCGTCGGCGCGTACGACGTCGTCAAAGAAGCGCTGTCGTCGATCGCGGACGGCAGTGAGATGAACGTCAACGGCGACGACGGTGAGGGTGACATCTCCGCGCCAAGTGGACATGTCGACTTCCGCAAGCTCGCGATGCAACCGGGCAAGCCGCAGGGCTTCGGGCGGATCGGCCCCGACCGCACACCGCTGCTCGCGCTGCCCGGCAATCCGGTGAGCGCGTACGTGTCCTTCGAGCTGTTCGTCCGCCCCGCGATCCGCACGCTGATGGGTGCCGGGTCGGTGCACCGGGAGGTCGTGCGCGCGGTGTGCGTCACCGCGATCGAGAGGTCGCCGGAAGGCAGGCGGCAGTTCCTGCGCGGTCACTACGACCGGGCGTCCGGTACGGTCACGGCGGTCGGCGGTTCCGGGTCGCACCTGGTCAGGGCGCTCGCGCATGCCGACGCGCTGATTGTCGTACCGGAAGCCGACACCTCGGTCGAGGCCGGAGCGGATGTCGAAGTGGTGGTGCTGGAGCCGTAGGCGATCGGCCGCCGGGCGGTCCGCGCGCACACCGGCGCGGACCCGCGGGCCGCGCGGAGGTCCCTGCCGGTACGGTGTCTGCCCAAGAGACCGCACCGGGAGAACGATGAGCAGCGCGCAGCAGCACCTCACCCACCTCGACGAGGCAGGCGCGGCCCGAATGGTCGACGTCTCCGCCAAGGACGTCACCGCGCGGACGGCCAGGGCGACAGGACGGGTCCTGGTCGATTCCGGCGTCATCAAACTTCTGCGCGGCGCAGGCGTTCCGAAGGGCGACGCCATCGCCACCGCGCGGATCGCCGGGATCATGGGCGCCAAGCGCACCCCTGACCTGATCCCGCTCTGTCACCCGTTGGCGGTGTCCGGTGTGACAGTCGACCTGGTGGTCGCCGACGACGCCGTGGAGATCACCGCCACCGTGAAGACCACCGACCGCACCGGGGTGGAGATGGAGGCGCTGACCGCGGTCACCGTCGCCGCGCTCACAGTCATCGACATGGTGAAGGCCGTCGACAAGGCGGCGGTCATCACCGATGTGCGGGTCGAGGAGAAGACCGGCGGCAAGTCCGGCGACTGGCACCGCGCATGACCGCGCCCGCCGTACCGCAGGCCGCGCCGGGCCGCACCCTGCGCGCGCTCGCCGTCACCGCGTCCAACCGCGCCTCCGCGGGGGTGTACGAGGACCGCGGCGGCCCGCTGATCGTCGCCGCGCTCCGGGAGTGGGGTTTCACCGTGGACGGCCCGCGGGTCGTACCCGACGGCGCGCCCGTCGGCGAGGCGCTGCGGGAGGCGGCCGAGGCCGCGTACGACGTGGTGGTGACCACCGGCGGCACCGGTATCTCGCCGACGGACCGTACCCCCGAGGTCACCCGGGAACTGCTCGACTACGAGATCCCCGGTATCGCCGAGGCGATCCGCGCGGCGGGCCGGGAGAAGGTGCCGACCGCCGTGCTCTCCCGTGGCGTGGCGGGGGTGTGCGGACGCACGCTGGTGGTGAACCTTCCCGGTTCGAGCGGCGGGGTCAAGGACGGCCTCGCCGTACTCGCCCCGCTCCTGGTGCACGCCGTCGACCAGATCCATGGCGGCGATCACGTGAATGACCAAACGACTTCAGTCCCTGGGAGACCGAGCTGAACGGGTCCTGGCCGGTTGAGTTGGTGGACGGTGACATCACCCTCCGCCCGATCCGGATGCGTGACCAGCGCGCCTGGCGCGAGGTCAACCGGCGCAACCGCGACTGGCTGCGTCCGTGGGAGGCCACCGTGCCGCCCGCCCCGCCCGGCCATGTCGCGCAGCGCCCCACGTACCGTCAGATGGTGCGGCACCTGCGCTCGGAGGCGAGCGCGGGCAGGATGCTGCCGTTCGTGATCGAGTACCAGGGGCGGCTCGCGGGGCAGCTCACCGTCGCGGGCATCACCTGGGGGTCGATGTGCTCGGCGCACGTCGGTTACTGGGTGGACGAGGCGGTCGCCGGGCGCGGTGTGATGCCGACGTCGGTGGCGCTCGCCGTCGACCACTGTTTCCGGCGCGTCGGACTGCACCGCATCGAGGTGTGCATTCGCCCGGAGAACGGTCCCAGCCGCAGGGTGGCCGAAAAGCTCGGTTTCCGGGAGGAGGGGCTGCGTCCGCGCTATCTGCATATCGACGGTGGATGGCGGGACCATCTGGTCTACGCGCTGACGGCGGAGGAAGTCCCCGAGGGGTTGCTGAACCGCTGGCGGCAGGCCAGGCCCGGGACGCACCAGAAATAAAACAATTGTTCGAAAATGAAGCCAATCGCAAAAAAATCTCGGCATATCAGCCAGATCGTGCGACACACCGGGCCAAATTGCGTATGGCGTGTCTCGATCACCCCTACCGTGTAACGCGTGAGCAGTAGTGGCCTCATCTACGCAGTCATCGTCGGGGCCTGGGCTGCCTACTTGGTGCCCATGTGGCTCCGTAGGCAGGATGAGCTCAACGAAGCGCGTCCGACGGAACGCTTCAGCACCGCCATCCGGCTTCTGTCCGGGCGCGCGGCGATGGAGCGGCGTGTCGCGAAGGTGCGAGGTGAGAGCGTCGAACCCGCGGAAGACGCAGCCGACGACGTATCCGAGGACGACCTCGCCGGAGCGGTGGACGTCCGCGGACTCGCCGTGCCCGCGACCGAGGTGCGGCCGGGCATCCCGCAGGGCGCCCACGGCGTCCACGGAGCACGCGGTACTCAGGGCGCGGCCGGCGCGCATGGTGCGCACACCGCGCATGGTGCCCGCCCCGGCGTGCTCAATCCGCGTGCCAAGGTGCTCGCGCGCCGTCGCCGCACCACGACACTGCTCTTCCTCGGCTTCACCGTCGGCGCCGTCGCGGCGGCCGTCGGCGGCGTCGCGCTGCTCTGGGCGCCCGCCATCCCGGCCGTTCTGCTGACGGTCTACATCGGCCAGATGCGTCGCCAGGAGCGGCGTCGCTTCGAGGTGCGCATCGACCAGCGGTACGCCGCCGAGGCCGCCCGACGCCTGCGCGCCCGCCCCGAACCGGCCGCCGAGGAGCACCAGCACCAGCACCAGGCGGCGCCCGCCGAACGCCCCGCGCCCTCGCCGCGTACGGCCGACCGGCGCGCCCTCGTCGAGCAGACCGACCACGCCGAGTGGGTCGACCAGCAGCGCGCGCAACAGAACAACGACGACGGCTGGGAGCCCGTACCGGTCCCGCTGCCCACCTATGTGACTGCTCCGGTCGCCCCCCGTACGCCGGGCGGCGTCGACCCCGGCGCGCCCGACACGTGGAGCGCCGCCAGGTCCGGCACCGCCGCCGCAGAATCCGCCCCGGCGGCTGCCACGCAGGAGTCGGCCCCGGCCGCCCCCCAGCCGCGCCGCCCGCGCCCGCGCACCCCCCGCACCCCGCTCTTCGACCAGTACGCCGACCCCTCCGACCGCCCCCGCGCCGCCAACGAGTAGTGCCGCCAGGCTTCCCGGCCATCCGGACCAGCGTGAATCGCGTTCACGACCACCCGTCTCGGGATGCTAGAGTTTTCCTCGTTGCAAGGGCCTGTGGCGCAGTCCGGTAGCGCACCTCGTTCGCATCGAGGGGGTCAGGGGTTCGAATCCCCTCAGGTCCACAACAAGGCCGTTCCTGGGCGATTTCGGGAACGTTTGACGGAATCCCGCCGGTCTTCATGATCGGACGGGATTTCTGTCGTTTTACGGGGTCCGTTCGCGACGGTTCAGGGCGGCGGAGCTTTTCGGCGGCTTGCGGTCCCGGCCCGGCGCCGGCGACACGGGACGGGGGCGGCGGGGGCGGATAGAGTGCGGGTGGGCCGTGACTGGCGCTGAGGTGGAGTACCACCGGGGAGCGGCCTGACGCATACGTCGGTGCCGTGCGCCTGGGCGAGTGGACTGAACACGCCTGGAGGCAACGGTGGCATCGACACATACCGCGCGGCTCATGGACGGGGCCGGTCTGGCCCGGCGCATCATGGGGGAGACCGCCGCCAAGGCGTCGATCCTTGCGCGGCGCACAGGATTCGCGCCGTGCCTGGCGACGGTGCTGGTGGGTGAGGATCCCGCGTCGGTGACGTATGTGCGGATGAAGCAGTCGCGCAGCGCGAAGGCCGGAATCCTGTCGCGCCATGTGGCGCTTCCCGCGCGGACCAGTACGGCGGAACTCGTGGAGACGCTCGGCGCGCTGTCGGCCGACCCCGAGGTGCACGGCATCTTGTTGCAGCATCCGGTGGGCCCGCACATCGACGAGCGGGCGGCGTTCGAGGCCATCGCGCCGGAGAAGGACGTCGACGGCGTCACGGTCAGCTCGTTCGGCGCGATGAGTTTCGGCCTGCCGGGATTCGTGTCGTGCACGCCGGGCGGCATCATGCGGCTGCTGGAGGAGTACGAGGTCGGGCTCGCGGGGAAGCGCGCGGTCGTGGTGGGCCGCAGCGCGATCCTGGGCAAGCCGGTCGGGATGCTGCTGCTCGCGAAGGACGCGACGGTGACGTACTGTCACTCGCGTACCGAGGACTTGGCCGCGGTGGTCGCGGAGGCGGACGTCGTGGTGGCGGCGGTGGGGCGGGCCCGGCTGATCCGGGGTCAGGACATCAAGCCGGGCGCGGTGGTGATCGACGCCGGGTACAACGCGGGCAATGTCGGCGACGTGGACTTCGAGACGGCCCGCGGTCGTGCGCGGCTGATCACGCCGGTGCCGGGCGGGGTCGGGCCGATGACGATCGCCGTGCTGCTGGCGCAGACGGTGGACGCCGCCGCACGCCAGCTCGGGGTGTGAGGGCCCGGGACCGGGACGGGCCGCCGTTGCCGCGGTGTTGAGCGCGGCCGACCTGCGCCGATGTCCGCTTGAGGGGCAATTGTCAGTGGTGGGTGGCAGGCTGTGACGGTGACCAGGACTCAGTACTACACAGCGACCACGCTCGACGGATTCCTCGCCGATGAGGCGAATTCGCTCGACTGGCTCTTCGAGGTGGACACCGAACCCGGAGAGCCGTTCGAGCGCTTCATAGCGGGCGTCGGGGTGCTGGCGATGGGTGCGACGACGTACCGCTGGGTGCTGGAGCACGAGAAGGTGGTGGACCGGCCGGAGGAGTGGCGGCGCTGGTACGGGGACCGGCCGTGCTGGGTCTTCACGCACCGGGACGATCTGCCCGCCGTGCCGGGGGCGGACATCCGCTTCGTCCAGGGCGACGTACGGCCGGTGCACGCGGAGATGGTGGCCGCGGCGCGGGAGGGGAGCGGTGGCAGCCGCGGCTACGGGGAGAACGTGTGGCTGCTCGGCGGCGGCGAGTTGGTCGGGAACTTCGCCGACGCCGGGCTGCTGGACGACATCATCCTCGGCGTCGCGCCGGTGACGCTGGGAGCGGGGGCGCCGCTGCTGCCCCGACGGCTGGACGGGGGGCGGCTGCGGTTGACGGACGTGGAGCGGGTCGGCCAATTCGCCTATCTCACGTACGAGGTGGGGCAGCCGGTGACGCCGTCAGCCGGTGGGGGCGGGGGTCAGCCGAGCGCGTAGGCGATCAGGGTGAGGGTGACCATCGAGAGCAGGGTGGTGAGCAGGACGGTGTCGCGGGGGAGGTCGGTGGGGAGCCGGTATTCGGAGGCGAAGATGAAGGCGTTCTGCGCGGTCGGAAGTCCGGCGCACAGGACGACGGCGAAGAGGGCGTGGCCGGAGAGGGCGAAGGCGTAGCGGGCCAGCAGATAGGCCAGGAGGGGGTGGACGACGGTCTTGAGACCGACCAGCAGGCGGCGTTCGGTGCGCGCGGCCGGGGTGGGGCGGGAACGGGCGTGCAGCGACATGCCGAGGGCGAAGAGCGCGGAGGGAACGCCCGCGCCGCCGAGCAGTTGGACGGGGGAGACCACTTCGGCGGGCAGGGCCAGTCCGGTGGTGGCCACCGCCAGGCCCGTGGCGGAGGCGGCGATCACCGGGTTGCGGAAGGGGGGTCGGAGCATGCGCCGCCACAGCGCGCCGACGCCGCGGAGGGTGTCGAGGTCGATCAGGACGAGGATCAGCGGGGTGACGAAGAGCATCTGGAAGAGCGCCGCGCACACGATGAAGAACGTGTCGTGCAGGACGTGTGCGGCGACCGGGATGCCGAGGTTGGCGGAGTTGACGTAAGACGCGCACATCGCGCCGATCGCCTGGTCGGCCTGGCGGTGCCGGAACAGCTTGCGGCTGACGGTCAGTGCGCATGGCGGACCCGGGGGCGGCCGTATCGGGCGGGTCGAGGGGGGGGACGGCGACTCATGCGTGTGGCCTGGGTCACATCTCGGGGTGGGGGAAATAATCCGACCGCCAAAAGAGCTTGATGTTTCAAGATCTTATGAGGGGGTCAGCATGGCGTCGAAGGTGTCGACCAGTGCGTCGGGCACGGCAGTCAACGCGGCGCGGGGCGGGGAGAATCCGCTGCCGGCCGCCGGGATACGGACGAAGGTGCGGGTGCCGCTGCGGTTCTCGGACGGGTGGGGGACGACGGCGGACGTGTTCACGTTCACCGGTCTGGTGGACGGCAAGGAGCACCTGGCGCTGGGACTCGGGGACTACGAGGGCGCCGAGTCGCCGTTGGTCAGACCGCATTCGGAGTGCCTGACGGGGGACGTGTTCGGGTCGCAGCGGTGCGACTGCGGGCCGCAGTTGCGCGAGGCGGTCGAGCGGATCGCGGAGACCGGCGGGTATCTGCTGTATCTGCGGCAGGAGGGCCGGGGGATCGGTCTGTACGCGAAGCTCGACGCGTACGCGCTCCAGGACGACGGCCTCGACACGTACGAGGCGAATCGCGCGCTCGGGCGCGGCGAGGACGAGCGGGACTACACCGCGGCGGCCCAGATGCTGGCGGCGCTCGGGGTCGACGGCATACGGCTGCTGAGCAACAACCCGGACAAGGCGCGGCAGCTCACCGCGCTCGGGACGGCCGTGGTCGAGCGGATTCCGACCGCCGTCCACGTGTCGGCGGCGAATGTCAGCTACCTGCGGGCGAAGGTCGAGCACACCGGTCACACGCTGGCGCTTCCCGCCTGAGCCGGGACGCGACGTCGACCGCGGCACAGCAGATCGGCGGTGCGGATCCGTACGCGCGAGGGCGCGGGCACGGTTGAGCGTCGTGAACGTGATTCGACCCACGATCGAAACGGTGGCGTTTCGATCGCGGGCCGTCTATGGTTATGTGTACGACATCGTTTCGACTCGGAGGGCAGGGCGACATGACGGCTGAGGTTTCCGCCACGCGTCGTACGCGCCTGACCCCCGAGCGCGAGCACGAGCTCTACGCGGCGGTGGTCGAGCTGCTGCGTGAGGTCGGCTACGAGGCGCTGACGATGGACGCGGTCGCGTCCCGTACGCGTTCCAGCAAGGCGACCCTCTACCGCCAGTGGAAGGGCAAGCCGGAACTCGTGGCCACCGCGCTGCGGCACTCCAAGTCGGTGTCCACGGCGGACATCGACACGGGCTCGCTCAGCGGTGACCTGCACGAACTCATCCGCTGTCACGACCAGGACGAGACCAAGCGGGACCAGGAACTCATGCGCGGGCTCGCTCACGCGGCCTTCAGGAACGAGGACCTGTTCCGCGCCCTGCGGGAGCTGCTCATCGAGCCGGAGCTGGTCAGCTTCCGGGCTCTTGTGCAGCGCGCCGTGGACCGCGGTGAGCTGGCCGCCGACAATCCGGCACGCGACTTCGTCCCGCACCTGCTGTTCGGGGCCGCATTGGCGCGGCCCATCATCGAAGGTCTCGACCCCGACCCCGACTTCTCACACAGATACATCGACGCGGTGGTCGTCCCCGCCCTGCGTCTGTCGTGACGAAGCGCACTGGCCACTGATGTGATCTGACTTTTCCCCGCGCCACTCAGCACGACTCGGCGCCCCGGCACGACTCAGCACCACTTCCTCAGCACGACATTCCCCGCACCACCGCTCCACCTGACACGCCGCTCTCGTCGTCGGGCTGGTTCCTCACGCCCACATTTCCATCCTCCTGACGGGAGCCCATGCCCCCATGGCCACATTCCTCTACAAGCTGGGCCGGCTCGCTTTCCGGCGACGGCGGTTCGTCGTACTGATATGGGTGGCGCTGCTGGCGCTCGCCGGTGTCGGCGCGGCGACCGCGCCGTCCGCGCCGAGCGACAACTTCACGGTGCCCGGCACCGAGGCGCAGCAGGCGTTCGACCTGCTGCATGAGCGTTTTCCCGGCACGAACGCCGACGGCGCGAGCGCGCGCATGGTCTTCCAGGCACCCGACGGTCAGAAGATCACCGCGGGACCGAACAAGGCGGCGGTCGAGAAGGTCGTCGACGAGCTGAAGAGCACACCGCAGAAGGCGACGGTCGCCGATCCGTTCGCCGCCGGCGGTGACGCGATCAGCAAGGACGGCACCACCGCTTACGCGTCGGTCAGTTACACGGCCAAGTCCTCCGACATCACCGACGCCACGCACACGGCGCTGGAGGACGCGGCGCAGCACGGCAGGGACGCCGGGCTGATGGTGGAGACCGGCGGTACGGCGCTCCAGGCGTCGGTGGAGACCGGGAACAGCGAGATCATCGGTGTCGGCATCGCGGCGGTCGTGCTGCTGATCACGTTCAGTTCGCTGGTCGCCGCCGGGCTCCCGCTGCTGACCGCGATCATGGGTGTGGGTATCGGTATCGCGTCGATCACCGCGCTGGCCAGCACGCTCGGTCTGTCCAGCACGTCGTCCACGCTCGCGTCGATGATCGGACTGGCGGTCGGTATCGACTATGCGCTGTTCATCGTGTCGCGGCACCGGCATGAGCTGATGGAGGGCCGAGAGGGTGAGGACGCGGCCGGCCGGGCGGTCGGCACGGCGGGCTCCGCGGTGGTCTTCGCCGGTCTGACCGTGCTGATCGCGCTGGCGGGCCTGGCCGTGGTCAACATCCCGATGCTGACCAAGATGGGGCTGGCCGCGGCGGCCACCGTCGCCATCGCCGTACTGATCGCGCTCACCCTGATTCCCGCGCTGCTCGGCTTCGCGGGACCGAAGGCGCTCAGCCGCAAGGTCCGCAAGGGGCGCGCGGTCGACACCGGCAAGCCGAACATGGGCACCCGCTGGGCGCGCATGGTGGTACGCCGCCGGGTGCCGATCCTGGTCGCGGGCGTCGTGGCGCTGGGCCTGGCCGCGATCCCGATGACGAGCATGCAACTGGGCCTGCCCGACGACGGTTCGCAGCCGGTCAGCACGACCCAGCGCAAGGCGTACGACCTGCTGTCCGACGGTTACGGGCCGGGCTTCAACGGGCCGCTGATGGTGGTGGTCGACGCCGCGGCGAGCGACGACCCGAAGGCGGCGGTCGACCGGATCAAGACGACCATCACCGGCTTCCCCGATGTGAAGACGGTCAACGCGCCCGCCTTCAACACCAAGGGCGACACGGCCACCCTTTCGGTGGTGCCGGACTCCAAGCCGAGCAGCGCGCAGACCGAGGACCTGGTGCACGCGATCCGCGGGCATCAGGGTGAGTTCACCGGTACGACCGGCGCGCACGTCCTGGTCACCGGCACCACGGCGATGAACATCGACGTGTCGCAGAAGCTGAACGACGCGCTGGTGCCCTACCTGGCGCTGGTCGTCGGCCTGGCGTTCCTGCTGCTGATGCTCGTGTTCCGGTCGGTGCTGGTGCCGCTCAAGGCGGCGCTCGGCTTCCTGCTGTCGGTGCTCGCGGCGCTGGGCGCGGTCGTGGCGGTCTTCCAGTGGGGCTGGCTGTCCGGCCTGATGGGCGTCGAGCAGACCGGGCCGATCATGAGCATGATGCCGATCTTCATGATCGGTGTGGTGTTCGGTCTCGCGATGGACTACGAGGTCTTCCTCGTCACCCGGATGCGGGAGGCGTACGTCCACGGGGAGTCGCCGAGCCAGGCCGTCGTCACCGGCTTCAACCACGGTGCGCGGGTGGTGTCCGCCGCGGCGGTCATCATGATCAGCGTCTTCGCGGGCTTCATCGGCTCCTCCGAGTCGATGATCAAGATGATGGGCTTCGGCCTCGCGATCGCGGTCGCCTTCGACGCGTTCATCGTTCGTATGACCATCGTCCCCGCCGTGCTGGCACTGCTCGGGCGCTCCGCCTGGTGGCTGCCGCGCTGGCTCGACCGCGCGCTGCCCAATGTGGACGTCGAGGGTGAGCAGCTCCGCAAGAGCCTCGGCGACACGGTGACTTCCGGCGGCGGCGCCTCGGGGACCGGTGCTTCGGAGGAGGAGCACGAACCCGTACGCGTCTGATCATGTGACGCCGTCGGTTGTGGCTTCGTCCAGTCGGACGCGGCACCAGGTGACGCCGTCCGCTGTGTGATCCTCCACCCGTCCGGTTGCCTTCGGGCACCGGGCGGGTGTTTGACGTTCACCTCGGAGTCGGTGGAATGTCGCGTTCCTGTCTGTCGGGGATGCCTAATATCTGGCGACATTCACAGAACATGCGTACCGGGGGAACCGATGGCACCTCAAGAAGTCCCTCCGGAAGCCGTCGGGCGCGTGAGGTCATGGTTCCTCGCCGCGCGCACACGGGCGGCGCTGCTCGCCGCGGGCGTCGCGGCGGTCGCCTTCTGCATCGGGGACGCGGTCGCGGGCAGCTACCCGTTCGGCTCGCGCACGCGCAGCGTCAATGACCTGGGCAACCAGTTCGTCCCGTACCACGCGCACCTGTGGGACCTGCTGCACGGCAGGGCCGACGGCGGGCTCCTGCTCAACTGGCAGTCCGGCTACGGCAGCAGCTTCCTGCCGGACCTCGGCACGTATGTCTCCAGCCCCTTCGCGCTGCTGGTCGCCTTCTTCCCGCGCGACCGGATCGACCTCGCCGTCTACGCCGTGACCGTGCTGAAGATCGGCGCCGCCGCCGCGGCGATGGCCGTACTGCTGCTGGCGCTGCGCCCCGGCCGGTGGTGGGCGGCGGGCGCGCTCGGCGCGTCGTACGCGCTGTGCGGCTGGACGGTGATGCTCGCGTCGTACAACCCGATGTGGCTGGACGGCCTGATCGCGTTCCCGCTGCTGTGCCTGGTGGGGGAGTGGGCGCGGACCGCGCGGCGGCCGTATCTGAGCGTCCTCGTGGTCGCCCTGTGCTGGATCGCGAATTTCTACACCGCGTATATGGCGACGATCGGCGCCGGGCTCGTCCTCATCGCCCGGCTGCTGACCGAGCCCGACCGCGGCGACACGACCGCGCCGGACGCGGGCGCACAGGACGGGACCGCACAGGACGGGACCGCACCGGGCGTCGGCGGCCCCGGCGGTACGCGTGAGCCGCGCGAGTGGCTGCGCGCGCTCGGCAGGGCCGCGCGCAGCATGGTGCTCGGCATCGGCCTGTCCGCGCCGCTGGTGCTGACCATCTTCAAGGGGACGAAGCTCGCCTACCCCGGCCTGGTGCAGGAGTTCGAGCCCAAGCCGTGGTCGGACCTGCTCGGCCGGATGCTCCCCGGCACGTACGGCTTCACGACGCCGTCCACGTACATCGACACCGCGGCGCTGCTGCTGGCCTTCGCGCTGCCCTTCCACCCGGCGGTGCCGCGCCGCACGCGCACGGTGTGGACGGTGCTGGTGCTGGTGGTCACCGCGTCGTTCCAGTGGAAGCCGACGCATCTGCTGTGGCACGCCTTCACCACGCCCAACGGCAGCGCGTACCGCGAGACGTTCGTGCTCAGCGGGATGATGGTGATCGCCGGGTGGTTCGCCTTCGCGCACGGTCTGCCCGGCCGGCGTCAACTCGCCTGGGCCACAGGCGTGATGGCGGCGCTGGTGGCCGTCACGCGCTTCGGTGCGGAGAAGGGCGTCACCGGGCAGGGCACGTATCCGCTGCTCGCGCTCGGCCTGGTGGCCACGATCGGCGCCCTGTTGCTGCTGCGCTGGGCGGCGGACCGGTCGCAAGGCGGTGCCGCGCCCACCGGGGCTACCGCGGCCACCAGTGCTTCCGCGCCCGCCACGCTGCCCGTGGTGCTGGCCGCGACGCTGCTGATCGGCGCCCAGATCGGGCAGTCGGCGTTCACCAACGCCTGGGACGTCAGGAAGCGGCTGGCGACCATGGACGACTACGGGCAGTGGGGCCAGCGCGAGACGTACCAGTACGACGCCGTCGCGAAGGCCGACGGCTGGCCGGACTACCGCACCGATCCCGGACGCGAACAGACCGTCGGGAACGACCCGTTGATGGTCGACGGCCAGGGCGCGCAGTACTACAGCAGCCTCACCGCCGATGTGTGGACGAAGACCCTGATGGCGCTCGGCGGCGGCTGGACCTCGCGCGGCCGGTCGTTGCAGAGCCTCGACAACCCCGTCACCGACGTCATCTTCTCGGTCGGCGCGCGCGTCCACTCGCGCCGCGACCCGCACCAGGTGCATGTGAACCCGCCGCCGAATGTGCCGCCGACCGTCACCCGGCAGGAGGTGCCGCCGCTGGTGACGATGCGCGACGCCGCACCGGCAGGGCGCTACGGCCTCTCGCCGTACCGGAACCAGGAGTTGCTGCTCGGTTCCGCCGTCTACACCCCGACCAGCGCCGAACTGCGCGACAGCAAGGGCCGGTTGATGCCGCGCACCCCGAAGGGGTACCGGGTCACCGGGTACGTGCGGCAGCCGCGGACCAGTACGTACTCGCTGCGGACGTCCTGCCCCGCGGGCAGCGAAGTGTACTTCTGGTCACCGGACTTCAAGGGTCAGGTCACGCTCCCGGGCGCCGCGCCGGTCGACTTCCTCGGCCGGATGCCCACCCACCGCGCCGCCGTCGAGCGCCTGGGCGATGTGCCGCGCGGCGGCGGGAAGTTCGCCCTGAAGGTACGGGCCCTGGAACCCGGCACCCTCTCCTCGGACGGCGTCGGCTGCCTCGACCGGGGCAGGCTCGCCGCCGCCGAGCGGAAGCTGGCGGCGGGCGCCGCCACCCGCGTCCAGGTGACCGACGACGGCATCAGCGCCCAACTCCCCTCCGGCGCGCACGGATTCGCGGTCGTCGCGGCCCCGGCCATCACGGGCTGGAGCTGCGCCACCGACAACGGCTCCAGGCACCCCGCGCGCTCCTACCTCGGGCTGATCTCCGTGCCCGTCACCGCGGGCGCCACCTCGGTCTCCTGCTCCTTCACCCCGCCCGGCCTGCACCTTGGCGAGGCGATCGGCGGCGCCTCACTGCTCGGCGTCGCGGCCCTCGCGGCGTTCGGCTGGTGGCGCGGGCGGCGCCGCCCCGAGGAGGACGGTGACAGCGAACCGGTACGGCCGGTGCCCGCGGCACTGGTCGAGAGCTGAGGCGGCTCCCGCGCCTCAGAGCGGCACCGGAGGCTCCCGCACCTCAGAGCGGTACCGGAGACTTCCGCGCCTCAGAGCAGCACCGGAGACTTCCGCACCTCAGAGCAGCACCGGCTGCTGGACGCCGTTCTCCATCGCCAGCAGCCACCGCTTGCGCGGCAGCCCGCCGCCGTAGCCCGTCAGGTCGCCGCCCGCGCCGACGACGCGGTGGCACGGCACGATGACGCCGATCGGATTCCTGCCGTTGGCCAGGCCCACCGCGCGGGAGGCGGTGGGATGGCCGAGGATCGCGGCGAGTTCGCCGTACGAGACGGTCTCGCCGTACGGGATGTCGCGCAGCGCCGACCAGACGCGCTGCTGGAAGGGTGTGCCCGACATCGCCAACGGCAGGTCGAAGCGGGTGAGTTCGCCCGCGAAGTAGGCGTCGAGCTGGGCGCGGGCGGCGGCGAAGACGGGGCTGTCGCCGCGCGGGCCGAAGGTCTCCTGCGCGGGGCGGTGCCGCTGCTCGGTCATGTAGAGGCCGGTGAGGGCGCAGCCGCGGGCGACGAGGGTCAGTTCGCCGCAGGGGCTGTCCACGACGGTGTGGACCGGGTGCTCCGCCGAGGGGGCGGGGCGGGTGGCGGTCATGAGGGTGAAGTCCCTTTCTCATCGCTGGTGTTGGGGGGCAGGACGTTGATCGGGTGGTCACCCGTCGCCCACAAGTACTGCGTGGCGTAGGCCCGCCACGGCGACCAGGCGGCGGAGTGCCGTACCAGCGCCGCCGGAGTCGTCGGCAGGCCGAGGTCGCGGGCGGCGTACCGCACGCCGAGGTCGGTGGCCAGGAAGGCGTCGGGGTCGCCGAGCGCCCGCATCGCGATCGTCTCGACCGTCCACGGCCCGAATCCGGGCAGCGCCGAGAGCTGGGCGCGGGTCCGTACCCAGTCGCTGCCGACGTCGAGGTCCAACTCGCCGCTCTCCAGGGCCCGTACGAGCGCGGCGAGGGTGTTCCTGCGGGTCTGCGGCATCGCGAGGGCGGCGGGGTCGAGTCCGGCGAGCGCGGCGGGAGCGGGGAAGAGGTGGGTGAGGCCGCCGCCGGGGTCGGTGACGGGCTCGCCGTGCGCGAGCACCAGACGGGCGGCGTGCGTACGGGCCGCCGCCGTCGAGATCTGCTGCCCGAGGACGGCGCGGACCGCGAACTCCGGCCCGTCCGTGACCCGCGGCACCCGCCGCCCCGGCGCCTTCGCCACCAGCGGCGCGAGCACCGGGTCCGCGGACAGCAGCGCGTCCACTGCTTGCGGGTCCGCGTCCAGGTCGAGCAACCGGCGGCAGCGGCTGATCGCCTGCGCCAGGTCACGCCAGTCGGTAAGCCACAACTGGCAGGCGATGTGGTCGGGTTGGGGCCGCAGCGCCACGATCCCGGTGCCGTGCGGCAGCCGCAGCGTGCGCCGGTACGCGCCCGCCCGCCACTCCTCGACGCCCGGTACCGCGGTCGCGGCCAGGTGCCCGAAGAGATTGTCCGGGGTGAGCGGGCGGCGGAACGGCAGCCGCAGTGACAAGGTGCCGGTCCCCGCGGCCGGACGCCCCTTGGCGACCCGCGCCCGCAGCTCGCTCGGCGACAGCGCGAAGACCTCGCGCACGGTGTCGTTGAAGGCGCGGATGCTGGCGAAGCCGGCCGCGAAGGCCACTTCGCCCATCGGCATCGCGCTCGTCTCGATCAGCAGCCGCGCGGTCTGCGCGCGCTGGGCACGCGCCAGGGCCAGCGGCCCGGCGCCCAGCTCCGCCAGCAGCTGCCGCTCGACCTGCCGGGCGCTGTAGCCGAGCCGCGCCGCGAGGCCCGGCACCCCGTCGCGGTCCACCACCCCGTCGGCGATCAGCCGCATCGCGCGCGCCACCAGGTCGGCCCGCTCGTTCCACTGCGGCGAGCCGGGGCTGGCGTCCGGGCGGCACCGCTTGCAGGCCCGGAAACCGGCCTGCTGCGCGGCGGCGGCGCTCGGGTGGAAGGTCATGTTCTCGGCCTTCGGCGGCACCACGGGGCAGCTCGGGCGGCAGTAGATGCCGGTGGTCAGCACCGCGGTGTAGAACCATCCGTCGAAGCGGGCGTCCTTCGACCGGACGGCGCGTACGCAGGTGTCGAAGTCCGGGACGGCCGCGGCCGACCCGGAGTCCCGGACCGTTCCCCCGGCGGCGTTCCCGCTCGCGGCCCTGCCCGCAGCCGCGACCGCAGCCCCAGCCCTGTCCGTATCCCTGTCCGTATCCGTGTCCACCCCACCAGCATCGCCCGTCGTCAGGCTTCCGGTCTGGCGGAAATCCGACATGGACGTCGGGGCGCGTGCGGTGCGGGGGCGGCGGTACGGGCGCGGCGCTGCGGGCGGGTCGGTACGGGCGGGTTGGGGACGCCCGTACGTACGGGTGCTCAGTCGGAGACGTTGCTCGCCGGTACGTAGAGCAGATCCGCGTACTCCGGGTGCTTGCCGAGCCAGCCCTCGAAGAACGGGCAGATCGCCAGGACCCGCAGGCCCTGCGCGCGGGCGGCGTCCAGGGCGGTACGGGCGAGCGCGGAGCCGACGCCGCGGCCCTCGTAGGCGTCCTTCACCTCGGTGTGGATGAACGCGATCATGTCCGGGGTGCGCAGATACGCGGCCACCCCGGCGATGTCGTCGCCGATACGTGCCTCGTACCGCTTGCTCTCGGGCGCGTCGGTGACCGTGACGTCACCGTGGACGGAGGCGGCGCCGTCGCTCATGAGCGGTAGTTCTCGACGGTGGAGGCCGGGCGGACCTTCGCGTCGCCGGGGTCCTCGCCCGCGTCGGTCAGGGCGCGGCGCTGCCGCAGCAGGTCCCAGCACTGGTCGAGCTCGCGCTCCAGGGCGGCGAGCCGCTCCTGTTCCGTCGCGCCGTCGATGCTGCCTGCGGCGAGCAGATCGCGCAGCGCCTTCTCGTCCGCGACCATCGCGCTGATCCGGCCCAGAATGGCCTGGTCTGCCGAGGAGTCGTTGGGCTGTTGCACGGGGCACCTCCCGGGTCGGTACGGCCTTGTGGTCCACTCTCGCAGGTCGTGCGGCGGCGCGCTCGCGATGTGCGGGGTGATGTGACGGGTCAGACGCGGCCGGTACGTCGGGCGCGGTGCGTACGTCAGGCGCCGGCGGTGGGTTCGGCCGGGTCCGTACCGATTTTCGTACCGCCGTCCACACCGGCCTCCGCGCCGCCGTCCGTACCGGCTATGGCGCCGCCGTCCGTACCACCGTCCGTACCGCAGTCCGCGCCGCCCTCCGCCCGCTCCGCCTGCTGCCGCAGCCAGGCGTCGATCTCGGCCCGTACCCGCCGCTCCATCGCGAGCCCCATCTCGGCGTCGACGATGTTCTTGGCGAGGGGCCGCAGGCGTTGCAGGGACTCGGCTATGCGGTGGGCCTCGGCGGGCGGGAGGTCGTCCATGGGCCCGATGACGTGGGTGCGGATGACCTGGGTGAAGAGGTCGGCGAGCGCGTCGGTGTGGGCGCGTACGCCGCGTCCGGCGGCGAGGACGGCGGCCAGCGGCACGCCCTCGTGGACGAGGGCGGCGGAGGCGTCGAGCAGGCGGCGGCTGATGTGGATGACGTTCTCGCCGTCGACGCCGATGTAGCCGATGTCGAGGGCCGTCGTCAGATTCTCCGGGGTGACGTCCTCGCCGAAGTAGTCGGCCAGCTCCTCGGGGGTGAGGCGGACCGGGGTCTCCTCCGACCAGGGCGCGGTGAGCGCGCCCTCCAGGCCGAGCAGTTCGGCGACGCCGCCGAGCGTGCGGCCGTTCTCCCACGCGCCGATCAGTTCGGCGATGCCGCCGAGGGTGTGGCCGCGCTCCAGCAGCCCCGCGATGGTCCGCAGCCGGGCGAGGTGGGCCTCGGAGTACCAGGCGATCCGGCCCTCCCGGCGCGGTGGCGGGAGCAGCCGCCGCTCACGGTAGAACCGCAGCGTCCTGACGGGGATACCGGCCGCCTTGGCCAGCTCCTCCACGCGGTACTCGCGCTCGGCCGCCGAGCCGCTGCCGGAGCCGTCGCCCGCGCCGTGGTCCCCCGCGCCGCCGCTTCCGTTGTCGTCCACGCGGCCAGCCTATGTGCTGTTCGGGGCTGTCCGACCCCGCCCCTGGGCAGGTATTCCGTCGTGACATCCGCCGCCGCGCGCCTGGCCGTACGCCCCCGTGTCCGGACCCGTACGCTCCGTCGCGCACCCCGCCGCCCGGACGCGTACGCCCCCGCCGTACGCCTCGTGTCCTGGCGCGTACGCCCCACCGCGCGCCCGTCGTCCGCCACCGCGCGCCCCGCCGTCCGGGACCCCGCGCGCCACCCCGCGCTCCACGTACGGACGACTTCCGCCCCTACCCCTACCGGAGGTAACCCGGCATGGTCTACAGTCCGAACCGTGCCAGTGATTGCTGGCATGATCGACGGGGGCACAATTCGGCGGAAGGCGGTGCCATGGACGAGCTCGAACACGTGCGGGTGGCGGTGATCGGGTCCGGGTTCGGCGGGCTGGGGGCCGCGGTACGGCTGCGGCGCGAGGGCATCACGGACTTCGTGATTCTGGAGCGCGCGGACTCGGTCGGCGGGACCTGGCGCGACAACAGCTATCCGGGCTGCGCCTGCGACGTGCCGTCGCACCTGTACTCGTTCTCCTTCGCGCCCAACCCCGACTGGCCGCGCGCCTTCTCCGGGCAGGAGCACATCCGGGCGTATCTGGAGCGGGTCACCGACACCTTCGGGCTCCGCCCGCACCTGCGGTTCGGCGCCGAGGTGCGGCAGGCCCGCTGGGACGGCGAGGCCAACCGCTGGCACCTGACGACCGCGGCGGGCGAGCTGACCGCCGATGTCGTCGTCTCCGCGACCGGGCCGCTGTCCGACCCGAAGATCCCCGACATCCCCGGGATCGAGGACTTCCCCGGGCGCGTCTTCCACTCCTCGCGCTGGGACCACGACTTCGACCTCAAGGGCAAGCGCGTCGCCATGGTCGGCACGGGCGCGTCCGCGATCCAGATCGTGCCGTCCATCCAGCCGGAGGTCGCCCGGCTGACCGTCGTGCAGCGCACCCCGCCGTGGGTGATGCCGCGCGTCGACCGCGGGGTCAGCGCCGCCGAGCGCTGGCTGCACGGCAAGGTCCCGGCCACCGCCAAGGCGCGCCGCGGCCTGCTCTGGCTGATCAGGGAGTTCCAGGTCGGTGCCTTCGTACGGCACCCGAAGCTGCTCAAGGCCGCCGAGCGGATCGCGGCCAACCACCTGAAGCGGTCGGTGAAGGACCCGGAGCTGCGCGCCCGCCTCACCCCCGACTACACCATCGGCTGCAAGCGCATCCTGCTGTCCAACACCTACTATCCGGCGCTCGCGCAGCCCAACACCGAGGTCGTCACCTCCGCGCTCAGCGAGGTCCGCGGCTCGACGATCGTCACCGCCGACGGCACCGAGCGCGAGGTGGACGCGATCGTCTTCGGCACCGGCTTCCATGTCACCGACATGCCGATCGGCGACCGGGTGATCGGCGCGGACGGCCGCACGCTCGCCGAGCACTGGAAGGACGGCATGGCCGCGCTGCGCGGCTGCGCGGTCGACGGCTTCCCCAACCTCCTGTTCATCATCGGCCCCAACACCGGCCTCGGTAACAGCTCGATGATCCTGATGATCGAGTCGTCGCTGAACTACGTCGCCGACTTCATGCGCACCCTCGACGCCACCGGCGCCGCCGCCCTCCAGGCCAGGCCCGAGGCCGTCACCGCCTGGAACGAGGAGATGCAGCGCCGCGCCGCCCGTACGGTCTGGAACACCGGCGGCTGCGAGAGCTGGTACCTCGACGCGAACGGGCGCAACACCACCGCCTGGCCCGGCACCACCGCCGAATTCCGGCGCGCCACCCGGCAGTTGAAGCTCTCCGAATACGAGGTGCTGGCCCCGGTCGCGGGTCGGCGCGAGGCTGTGGAGGCCATGTCATGACGGTGCCCTACGAGGCGGTACGCGCCCGCCGCGAGCTGACCGTCGTCTCCGCCGACGGCACCCGGATCCACGTCGAGGAGTACGGCCGCGCGGACGGCCCGCCGCTCGTCCTCGCCCACGGCTGGACCTGCTCCACCCTCTTCTGGGCCCCGGTCGTCCGTGCGCTCGCCGCCGACTTCCGGGTCATCGCGTACGACCAGCGCGGGCACGGGCGCAGCGCGTCGCCGCGGTCGCGGGCGGGGTACGGGACGACGCAGCTCGCCGACGATCTGGAGGCGGTGGTGAGGGCTGTGCTGCCGGGGGGCGCTTCGGGGGCCGGTGCTCTCGAAGCCGGTGCTTCCGGGGTCGGCGCTTCCGGAGAGGGTGCTTCCGGTGACGGCGACGGCGGCGGCACCGGTGACGGCTACGACGGTGAGAAGGCCGTGCTGGTCGGCCACTCCATGGGCAGTATGACGATCATGGCGGCCTCCGGGCGTACCGCCGTCCAGGAGCGTACGGCCGCCGTCCTCATGACCAGCACCGGCAGCGCCCGGCTGCTCGGCTCGACCCGGGTGCTGCCGCCCCGCTTCAGCTCCCGGCGCGTCCGGCGGGCCTTCCACCGGCAGCTCCTCGTGTCCCGGCTGCCGCTCGGACCGGTCACCCCGGTCTCGCGCGCGGCGCTCAAGTACGGAGTGCTGGCGTCCGGTTCGACCCGCGAGCAGGTGGCCTTCTCCGCCCGTATCGTGCACGCCTGCGGTGCGCGGCAGCGCTCCGAGTGGGGGCGGGTGCTCGCCGCGCTCGACCTCGACGCGGAACTGGCCGCGCTCACCGCGCCCACGGCCGTGCTGGTCGGCACCGCCGACAAGCTCACCCCTCCCGTGCACGCGCGCGGCATGGCCGCCGCCCTGCCGAACTGCACCGACCTGATCGAGCTGCCCGGGCTCGGCCACATGACCCCGATCGAGGACGCGGACGCGGTGGTCGCGGCGGTACGGAAGCTGGCCGCGGCCCATCTGCGGGTGGGCGCCGCGTCCGGCGACGCGCGCGCGGTGGACGACCCGCGCACCGACCCGCGCACCGACCCGCGCACCGGCACAGGTACCGGCACACTTACTGACCCGCTCACCGACACACGGACAGAGGAGAAGAGCGCATGAGCAGCCGTACGGACAGCTCGCTCGACGGGCAGGTCGTCGTGGTCACGGGGGCGGCGCGCGGGGTGGGGGCGCTGCTGGCGCGCAAGCTCGCCGCGCGGGGGGCGACGCTGGCGCTGGTCGGCCTGGAGCCGGACGAGCTGAAGAAGGTCGCCGAGTCGATCGGGGCGCGGGCGGGCTGGTGGACCGCCGATGTCACCGACCGGGCCGCGATGGCGGCGGTGGCCGAGGAGGTCGCCGAGCGCTTCGGCCGGGTCGACGTCGTCGTCGCCAACGCCGGGGTGGCCACCGGCGGCCCCTTCCTCGACTCCGACCCCGAGGCGTTCGACCGCGTCATCCAGGTCAATCTGCTGGGCAGCATCACCACCGCCCGCGCCTTCCTGCCCGCGCTGCTGCGGTCGCGCGGCTATCTCCTCCAGATCGCCTCGTTGGCCGCGCTGACCCCGGCGCCGCTGATGGCCGCGTACTGCGCGAGCAAGTCGGGCGTCGAGGCCTTCGCGCACTGCCTGCGCGGGGAGGTGGGCCACAAGGGTGTCAAGGTCGGCGTCGGCTACCTGAGCTGGACCGACACCGACATGGTGCGCGGCGCCGACGAGGACGACGTCCTGCGCGGCCTGCGCTCCAAACTGCCGTGGCCCACCAACCGCACCTATCCGCTCGAACCCGCCGTCGACCGTATCGCCGCCGGGATCGTGCGCCGCTCCCCGCACGTCTACGGGCAGGCGTGGCTGCGCGGCATGCAGTCCATCCGCGGCTACCTCCCGTCCGTCATCGGCGGCGCCCTCGGGCAGCGGCAGATGCGGCAGGTCGAACCCGCCCTCGCCCGCGCGGCCGGTACCCACCGCGGCCTCGTCGGCCGGGGCGGCGCCGCCGACGAAACGGCCCGCTCGGCCGGCGCGACCACGGGACCGAACGCCTGAGCCTCACGCTCCGTGATCCCAAAGCCCTTGCCACGCTGGGCTTTTCGTCCCGAGATGCGCACTTCGCGCACCCGTGTAAGTCTGGTCGAGGCCCCATCCCCACAGACTCCAGGAGGAGTGATCATGGGCGCTTTCGACCAGTTCAAGGACAAGGCCAGCGAGTTCGCCGACAAGGCCAAGGGCGCGGCCGGCGACCAGCGCGACAAGGCGGCCGAGTCCGCGGACGACGCGCGCGACAACATGCAGCGCGGCACCCAGCAGGACCAGGGGCAGCGGGACCGTCGCTCCGACGTCGAGGACCCGTCGCAGGACCGCCTCGGCTCCGAGTCGAGCGACGCGGACCAGGACGACTGGGCCTGACGTCACGCGAACACCGTGACAAAGAAGGGGCACCCCCTCGGGGGTGCCCCTTCTCCCTTGTGCCCGCGGCCCGTTCTCCTGTCCGCCGCGCCCGTTTCTGTCCGCCGCGCCCGTTTCGCGGTGTGTTCAGCGCGGGGGGAGTGGGGGGCGCTGGCGGTTGGGGCGGGTGGTGAGGTCGGGCGGGGTGGCGGCGGGGTGTTCGGCCAGGAGGGCGAGGGCGGTGCGGACCGCGACGTCCATCTGGCCGTGGCGGCCCTCGGCCCAGTCCAGCGGGGTGCGGAGGGCGTCGATGTCGGGGTCGACGCCGTGGTTCTCGACGGACCAGCCGTACGCGTCGAACCAGGCGGCGTTCATGGGGACGGTGATGACGGTGCCGTCGCCGAGGCGGTGGCGGCCGGTCATGCCGACGACGCCGCCCCAGGTGCGGGAGCCGACGACCGGCCCTATGCCGAGGAGTTTGAAGGCGGCGGTGATCATGTCGCCGTCGGACGACGTCGCTTCGTCGGCGATGGCGACGACCGGGCCGCGCGGGGCGTTGCCGGTGTAGGAGACCGGCTGCGCGTTGCGGGTGAGGTCCCAGCCGAGGATGGTGCGGGTCAGCTTCTCGATGACCAGTTCGCTGATGTGACCGCCCGCGTTGCCGCGGACGTCCACGAGCAGGGCGTCGTAGGCGACTTCCATCCGCAGGTCGCGGTTGAACTGCGCCCAGCCGGAGCCGCCCATGTCGGGGATGTGCAGATAACCGCACCGGCCGCCGCTCAACTGCCGTACGACCGAACGGCGTTTGGCCACCCAGTGCTGGTAGCGCAGCGGGCGTTCGTCGATCAGCGGGACGACGGCGACGCGGCGGGGCGCGCCGCGGCGGCCCGGTCCGACGAAGGTCAGCTCGACGGTGGTGCCGCCCGCGCCGGCCAGCAGCGGATACGGTCCCGCGTCCGGGTCGACCGGCCGCCCGTCGATGTGGGTGAGCACCGCGCCCTCGCGGATGCCCGTACCGGCCAGCGGCGAACGGGCCTTGGAGTCCGACGACTCGCCCGGCAGGATCCGTACGACCGACCACGTACCGTCCTTGCCGTGCTGGAAGTCGGCGCCGAGCAGGCCGATGGGGCGCTGGTAGTGCGGCGGGCCCTCGTTGCGGCGGGCGGGGGCGACGTACGCGTGCGACGTGCCCAGTTCGCCGAGGACTTCGCGCAGCAGGTCGGCGAACTCGTCGGGCGTGGCGACGCGTTCGACCAGCGGGCGGTACTGGTCGAGGATCGCGGGCCAGTCGACGCCGCACATGTCGGGCGCCCAGAAGTAGTCGCGGATCAGCCGCCCGGCCTCCGCGTACGACTGCCGCCACTCGGCCGTCGGGTCCACCTCGTGCAGGATGCGGCGCATGTCGACATAGACCGTCGAGTCGTCGTCGCCGCGTTCGGTGGCGGGCAGGACGGCCAACTCGCCCTCGTCGAAGACCGCCAGGCGCTGGCCGTCGCCGCTGACCGCGTACCAGTCCATGTGGTGGACCAATTCGGTCCGCTTGGACTTGGTCAGGTTGTAGTACTCCAGCGTCGGGCGGGCGGAGGGGTCGGTGGGGTTGGCGAAGGTCTCGCCGAGCGCGCCGGAGATCGGCCAGCGCAGCCAGACCAGGCCGTTGTGCACGGGCTCCAGCGCCGAGTACTTCGACGCGGGGACGGGGAAGGGCGTCACCCGGTTCGCCAGGCCCTCCACCTCGACGACCACCGGGCCGTCGCCGCCGCCGCTCTCGCCCGGGTCGAGACCGCCGCCGATGGGACGGCCGTCGACCGGCAGCGCGAAGGGTGACGGCGTCGCCGAGTTCAGCGGCACCAGATACGGGCGGCAGCCGAGCGGGAACGACAGGTCGCCGGTGTGAACGTCGTACACCGGGTCGAAGCCGCGCCACGACAGGAACGCGAGGTAGCGGCCGTCGCGGGTGAAGACGGGCTGCTCGTCCTCGAAGCGGCCGTTGGTGACGTCGATGATCGACTGGTCCGACAAGCGGGCGATCTTCACCGAGCGCAGACTGCGGCCGATACCGGGGTGCGACCAGGTCAGCCACGCCGAGTCGGGGGAGAAGGCCAGGTCGCGGACGGGGCCGTTGGTGGAACGGATCAGCTCGTCGACAGCGCCTGCCATGGTGCGGCCGTCGGTTGTGTGATCGTCCAGCGGTACGCGGCGTACGCCGTTTCGCGTGCCGTCACCCGCGTCGCCGGGCTCGTCGCCTGCGTCGCCCATCTCGCGCACGTCGCGTACGTCGGCCCGTACGTCGTCGCCTAGGCCGTACGGGTCATCGCCCTCGTCACCGTCCGAGTCGTCCTCCGCCTCGCCGGTCGTCACCAGCAGCAGGCGGCCGTCGTTCGTGGCGACGGCCAGCGTGCCGCCGTCGGGGGAGGAGACCAGCTCCAGGACGCGGCCGAGCTTGCCGACGGCGAGGCGGGTGGGGCGGTCCGGCTCGTGGCCGCCGCCGGTGACGTCGTCGTCCGTGTACACATCGGTGTCGGGCGATTGGCCGTCCGAGCCGGGGGTACGGGTGGGGCCTTCGCCCTTGCCGCGCCCGGCCGCGGGGTCCGTGTAGACCGTGCTCGAACGGCTGAGGTCCGCGCCGCCCTTGCCGCCACCGGCCCTGCCTCCGCCTGCTGTGCCGCCGTCGCCCGCCCCACCGCCTGCCCCGCCGCCTGCCCCGCCGCCTGCCCCGCCGTCCGCCTTGTCGCCACCCGCGACCGGCACCACATCGGTCAGCTCCTCCGTCACCTCGGTGACGTCCTCCGCCTCCGTCACCTGCGCCTTCGCGTCCGCCGCCGCGGAATCCCGCGCGCCGCCGCGGATCGCCGTCCGCGACGCCCGCCCCGGCAGGTGCGCCAGCTCGATCCCGTCCTCGCCCTCCGCGTCCGTGACGAAGGCGACCAGACCGGTGTCGCCGAGCATCTCCGGCAGCCGGACCCGCGCGCCGGGCTCGTCGGCGATCGTCCGGGCCGGGCCGTCGCGGTGCGTGAGCCAGTAGAGGCTGCCGCGTACGCAGACGGCGCTGGCCCGGCCCGTACCGTCCATGGCCAGGCTGTCCAGGTTCGAGGCCGCGGGCACCTGGTACGGGCGCTGCCCGCTCCTCGCGCCGCCCAGCCGGATGTCCAGGCGGCGCGGCCGGGCGTCGGGCGCCGCCAGGTCCTCCACCAGCCACAGCTCGCCCGCGCACTGGTACACCACCCGCCGGCCGTCGGTGGCGGCGCTGCGGGCGTAGAACTCGGCGTGGTCGGTGTGCCGCCGCAGATCCGTACCGTCCGGGTGGCACGAGTACAGATTGCCGATGCCCTCGTGGTCGGAGAGGAAGGCGATCCGGCCCGACACGAACATCGGCGACGCCAAGTGACCGTCGATGTCCGGAACCAGCCGCTCGCCGTGCAGCCACAGCCGCCCCGTCGCGCCGCCGCGGTACCGCTTCCACGCGTGCGGCTCGTGCGGCGGCGTCCCCGTCAACAGCAGGGTGCGGCGCTCACCCGGCTCCCCGTTCTCGTCGCACACCGCGATGTCCGACACCGGCCCCCACGGCAGCGGCCCGCCGGGCCCGCCGTCCACCGGCACGCTGTGGGCCCACGTGTGGTACGCGAACGGCTGCCCGTGCGACGACACCGCCAGCACCTGGCCGTCCGGCGTCCACGAGCACACCCGCGTGTCGGAGCTGCCCCAATACGTCAGCCGCCGCGACTCCCCGCCGTCCGTCGGGACCAGATACACCTCGGGGTCCAGGCTCCGCCAGGTCGTGAACGCGATGGTCGAACCGTCGGGCGACAGCCGCGGCGGCCCCACCCGCGTCCGGTCCGCCGTCACCCGCCACGCCCGCCCGGGCGACCCCCCGGCCGCCCCCAGCGGGGCCACCCAGATGTCGTCCTCGGCGGCGAAGCTGAGCAGGTCGCCGTGGAGGTGCGGGAATCGGAGGTACGCGCCGTCGCTCACCCCTCCCATGGTTCGGCCCCCGGAAACCCCCGGCAACTTTTCGCCACCTTGCGCCCCCGCCTCGCCCCCGTCCGCCGCCCATGCGCCCCGCCCCGGGCGCCCCGGGGGACCCCGTCCCACAGACCTTGGCCAGGCGGCGGCGTCAGGCGGACCCCACCGCCAGCAGGTGCGATGCGGCGGACAGCAGCTCCGGGTAGGGCTCCGCCAGCCGGGCGGCGGTCAGCGCCGCGGCGAACATCGGTGAGTCGGTCAGAGACTCGCCCGTGTGCTGCTCGGTGGCCTTCAGCAGTGCCCAGGCCGGGCCCTCGACGCCGAGGACGGTCACGTCGGTGAGGCCCGCGCAGGTCAGCTCATCCGCCAGCTCCGCCGCCGTATGGAAGTAAGCGGCTGTGAAGCCCTTGCGTCCGGGGTCGTGGCGGCCCGTCGCCAGGATGTCACCGACGGCGTCCCGGACGCGGTCCTTCGTCAGCAGCGTCGTCGCGGTGTGCTCGAAGAGCGAGGCGTACCGTCCGATCGCGGCGGCGGCGACCATGCCGCCAGGCCGTACCACCCGCCGGGCTTCCGCTAGCGCCTGATCGCGGTCGGCACGCTCCAGCAGGTGGTAGAGCGGTCCGAGCAGCAGGACGGCGTCGTACGTCCCGGCCCCCGCGCTCAACGCTCGCGCGTCGCCCAACTCCGTGGTGCAGCCGACCGACTTCGCGTGCTCCACATGCCGTTCGACCGGGTCCACCAAGTGCACCCGGTAGCCGTCCTCGACCAGCCACTTCGCATGCACCCCGGCCCCGCCGCCGACATCGAGCACAGCGGCGGGCGCGGGCGGCAGATGACGCCGCAGGATCTCCCGGGTCCGCGCCAACTCCAGCGCGCCGTCGGCAGAGGAGGTCAGACGCGTCGACTCGTCGAATACCGAGCCGTAGAAGTCCAGGATCTCGGACGCTACATGGGGTGCGGTCGCCATGGTTGTGATGGTCTACCCTGACCGGTCAACCTGTCCACCGAACGGGAGTGCCCCGCCATGCCCAAGCTCAAGTACGAAGAGATCGCGGATTCGTTGCGGGCCCGGATCGCCGACGGTGAGTTCGGTTCGGGAGACGTCCTGCCGTCGGGGCGGGATCTGTGCGAGCAGTGGTCCGTGTCGCGGGCGACGGTCATCAAGGCGATGGATGTACTGAGGGGAGACGGCCTCGTGGCGGCTCGCCAGGGGCAGGGATTCCACGTACTCGCAACGCCGTTGGCGCGTCCCGCCGGTCGGCGCCGGGCAGACGCCACGCGCGTGACCGGTGGTCACCCCTTCCGACGGTTGGGCAAGCCTGTTCACGAAACGCCGCCCGACCGTGTCGCAAGGATTTTGGACCTTGCCGCGGGCGTGTCCGCTCTGCGGCGTGACCGCTTGGTGCTGCTTGACGACGGTGCTCCGCTGTCGCTGGTCACGGCGTGGTTTCCGGCGGACATCGCGGCGGCCTGTCCGAAGCTGACTCAGGCGGGTCCGATCGTCGAAGGGACGACCCATTACGTGGCCCGCCAGACCGGGCGTTCACCGGCGCGGGGTACCGACCTCACGAAAGTGCGCCTGGCGACGTCAGCGGAGGCGGAGCAGTTGCGACGTGAACTACCGCTCGCAGTCGCGGTCGTGCTCCATGTCGCGCACGACAAGGACGGCCGGGTTCTCGTCGCAGAAGAGGGCGTCACTCCTTCCGACCTGTGGGAGCTGACGGACAACTATCCGATGAGTCACGGATAGTAGACAATCACTTGACTGGACCGGTCAACCGGTCCAGTCTCAAGGGGGGCGATTTCCTCGCACCCCTTGTTCGTCGTTGGCGTGCCGCGCGGGGTCTAGGCCGGGATCGCCGCCCATGCGGCACATCTGCGTGTGACTTCGCTGTGCTACACGAAGGGAACCGTCCGTGACTGATGAGAGCGCTGCGCTCAAGGCCGGAGTCTTACCCGCGGCCGTATCGAGATTCTTCGACGCGAAACGCGAATCGGTCGGGCTGGCGCGCGAATTCGCCGCAGGGGCTCTGAGGGCATGGGGGTTGTCGCCTGTCGTTGACGACGTGCGGTTGTGCGTATCGGAGTTGGCGTCGAACGCGTTGGCGCACGGGACGCGGCGGGGGCACGGGTTTTTGGTGCGGGTGGTGGTGGAGGACGGGTGCGTACGGCTGGAGGTGCATGACAGTCGTGACGAGGAGGGGGAGCGGAGGCCGCGGGTGTGCGAGCCCGGTGCGGCGGATGTACGGGGGCGGGGGCTGTTGATCGTCGCGGCGGTCGCGGACGGGTGGGGGGTCGAGGGGCGGGAGCCGTTCGGGAAGGTGGTGTGGGCGCGGTTCAAGGGGGTGGCTTCCGGGCCCGCGGGCGGCCAGGGGTGATGCGGGGGGGCCAGGGGTGGGTGGTGCGGGAAGACCCGGTCGAGGCCGGGCGCAGCTCGTCGTCATCGCCTACCGCGCGGGCCTGGCCCACGCCGCCCCGGAGAGCGGCGCGGACGGCCGTACGTAGTCAGGTGATGGGGCTACGGCAACGGCTACGGCTACGGCTACGGCCGCGGGTAGCCGATGGCCGCGATGTCGTCGGCCAGTTCGGGGAGCGTGAGGTCGGGGTTGAGCGTGGTGACGACCTCGGCGGTCAGCGGGCGCAGGGCGAGGACGTGGTGGACGGGAGCGGGGGCGACCGGGACCTCGTAGTAGTCCTCGGCGAAGGCGCGGTAGGCGTCGGCGTCGCGGTCGGTGAGCAGCGGGAAGAGGAGCCCGGCGCCGTCGGGGTCGCCGTCGGGCGCGTCGGGGAACTCGATGGCGCCGCCGGTCCGCCACGCGGTGTCGGCGGCCTGCCGCCAGAGGCAGGCGGTGACGACGGGCATGCCGTCCTCGTCGCTGAAGGCGGGCTCTTCGACGCAGGGGCGGAAGACGGCGGGCACGTCGTCGAGGACACCGGGCCAGGGGCCGTCCTCGACGTAGGGGCTCATCCGGGACTCGTGGGCGAAGCCGCGGACGTAGGCGCCGAGGGGGGAGAAGACGATGGAGTATTCGTCGCCCGAGCCGTTGCTCATGGAGGCCATCTCCTCGACGTCCGACCAGTGCGCGTCGAAGGAGTAGAAGCGGCTCTCCCACGACGGGCTGAGTATCGCCTCCAGCATGGCCAGCGCGCGGCAGTGGTCACGGAGCACGGGGATGGCGGGGAGCCGCCGGGCGGTGTCGTAAACGGTCACGGCGGCGACCGTACGCCGTCCGGCGGCCGGTCCCGATGCCGGGTCCGGCGCGGCGGTGTAAGACCCGCCGCGCCAGGGTGGCGGGTCTTACGACTCGGCGGGCGTCTCCGACTCCAGCCGAGTGCGGGCGGCCTCCAGGCGGGCCAGCGCGCGCTCGCGGCCGAGGGCTTCGAGCGACTCGAAGAGCGGCAGCCCGACGGTGCGGCCCATGACGGCGACGCGGATGGGCGCCTGGGCCTTGCCGAGCTTGAGGCCGTGGGCGGCGCCGATGGACTCCAGAGCCGCCTTCAGGGGCTTGGCCGACCACTCGGGAAGCGCGCCCAGTTCATTGGCTGCGTCGCGCAGAAGATCCGCCGCGCCCGCCTTCATCGCCTTGGACCACGACGCGTCGTCGCGCACCGGCTCGTCGAGGAAGAGGAAGTCGACGTACGACGTGATCTCGGACAGCAGGGCGATCCGGGTCTGGGCGAGCGGCGCGACGGTCTCGAAGACGGCCTCGTCGTACGACAGCGGGTCCCAGGTGGCGTGCGGGGCGGTCAGCCACGGCGCGCAGGCGCTGACGAAGGCGGCGGGGGACAGGGCGCGGATGTACTCGCCGTTGAAGGCGGTGAGCTTCTTGACGTCGAAGAAGGCCGAGGAGCCGATGACGTCCTCGATGCGGAAGAGCCGCTCCAGCTCCTCGTAGGGCAGGATCTCGCGGTCGTCGCCGGGGCCCCAGCCGAGCAGCATCAGGTAGTTGACCATGGCCTCGGGCAGGTAGCCCTCGGCGAGGTAGTCCTCGAGGGCGACCTTGTCGCGGCGCTTGGAGAGCTTCTGCCGCTTCTCGTTGACGATCACCGGCAGGTGCGCCCAGGTGGGCGGGGTGGCGCCCAGCGCCTCCCAGAGGAGCTGCTGCTTGGGCGTGTTGGACAGGTGCTCCTCGCCGCGGATGACCTGCGTGACGCGCTCGTCGAGGTCGTCCACGACGTTGGCGAGCAGGAAGACCGGGGAGCCGTCGCCGCGGGCGATGACGAAGTCCTCGATCGAGCTGTTGGGGAAGGCGGGTTCGCCGCGGATCAGGTCGACCACGACCGTCTCGCCCTCGTCCGGCGTGCGGAAACGCATCGCCCGCCCCGGCTCGTACGCCAGCCCGCGCTCGCGGCAGAAGCCGTCGTAGCCGAGGTGTTCGGAGCCGGTGCGCTCCTTGAGCATGTCGCGCGTGCAGTCGCAGTAGTACGCGCGCCCCTCGATCTGGAGCCGGGAGGCGGCCTCGCGGTGCCGGTCGGCGTTGTGCGACTGGAAGTACGGGCCCTCGAAGGCGGGGTCGGCGCCGCTGATGCCGATGGCGGCGAGCGCGCTGATGATGCCGTCGATCCATTCGGGCTTGTTGCGCGCCGCGTCGGTGTCCTCGATGCGCAGGACGAAGGTGCCGCCCGACTGTCGGGCGACCGCCCAGTTGTAGAGGGCGGAACGGGCGCCGCCGACGTGGAACATACCGGTCGGGGAGGGGGCGAAACGGACGCGGAGCGGGGCATCAGACATGGCGTGAATCCTACCGAGCCGGGTCGGCGCCCCGCGCCTCGGATTATGCGGGGTCCCGATGCCGCTGACCCGCGCCCGCCGCTCGCGTAACGTGCTCGTCACTACGTTGACTACTGGCGAGTAAGGAGCGGTCGGATGGCGCTGGACGCGGATGTCGTGGTGGTGGGCGCGGGGCTGGCCGGCCTGGTGGCCACGGTCGAGCTGGCGGAGGCCGGACGGAAGGTGATCCTGGTCGACCAGGAGCCCGAGGCGTCCCTCGGGGGCCAGGCGTTCTGGTCCTTCGGCGGGCTCTTCTTCGTCGACTCGCCCGAGCAGCGCCGGATGCGGATCAAGGACACGCCCGACCTCGCGCTCCAGGACTGGCTCGGCACGGCCGGTTTCGACCGGCCCGAGGACTACTGGCCGCGCCGCTGGGCCGAGGCGTACGTGCACTTCGCCGCGGGTGAGAAGCGGGCCTGGCTGCACCAGCGCGGCATGCGCTTCTTCCCGGTGGTCGGCTGGGCCGAGCGCGGCGGCTTCCTGGCCACCGGCCCCGGCAACTCCGTGCCGCGCTTCCACATCACCTGGGGCACCGGGCCCGGCGTCGTCGCGCCCTTCGCGCAGCGGGTGCGCGACGAGGTCGCGCGCGGGCGGGTCGAACTGCGCTTCCGGCACCGGGTGACCGGCCTGACCCGTACCGGCGACGCCGTGGACGGTGTGACCGGCGAGGTCCTGGTGGCCAGCGACGTGGCGCGCGGCGAGGCCAGTTCGCGGGAGACGGCGGGCGCGTTCGAACTGCGCGCGCAGGCCGTGGTCGTCACAAGCGGAGGCATCGGCGGCAACCACGATCTCGTACGGGCCGCCTGGCCCAAGCGGCTCGGCACCCCGCCCGGCAAACTGCTCTCCGGCGTTCCCGCGCACGTGGACGGCCTGATGCTCGGCATCACAGAGGCGGCGGGCGGAAGGTTGATCAATGGTGACCGGATGTGGCACTACACCGAGGGCATCGAGAACTGGAACCCGATCTGGGCCCGCCACGGCATCCGCATCCTGCCCGGCCCTTCGTCGCTGTGGCTGGACGCCACCGGCAAGCGGCTGCCGGTCCCGTACTTCCCCGGTTTCGACACGCTCGGCACCCTGGAGCACATCATGGGGACGGGCCACGAGTACACCTGGTTCGTCCTCACCCAGAAGATCATCGAGAAGGAATTCGCACTGTCGGGCTCCGAGCAGAATCCGGACCTGACCGGGAAGAGCGTGCGCGACGTGCTCAAGCGCGCGCTGCCGGGGGCGCCGGGGCCGGTCGAGGCGTTCAAGCAGCACGGCGTCGACTTCGTGGTGGAGAAGGACCTCGGCGCCCTGGTGCGGGGGATGAACGCCGTGACGGGCGAGGGGCTGGTCGACGAGGCGGTCGTACGGCGCGAAGTCGAGGCGCGCGACCGCGAGATCGCGAACACGTACACCAAGGACTTGCAGGTCACCGCCATTCGCGGGGCCCGCAACTACCTCGGCGACAAGCTCATTCGCACCGCGTCGCCGCACCGGCTGCTCGACCCGAAGGCGGGGCCGCTGATCGCCGTGCGGCTCAACATCCTGACCCGGAAGTCGCTCGGCGGCCTGGAGACCGACCTCGAAGGGCGCGTCCTGCGCGGCGGGTCGGAAGGCGCGGAGGACGGCGGCGCGGCCGGTCGCGGCGAGGTGCTCAGCGGGCTCTACGCGGCGGGCGAGGCCGCGGGATTCGGCGGCGGCGGGATGCACGGATACCGGTCGCTGGAGGGGACGTTCCTCGGCGGCTGCATCTTCTCCGGGCGCGCGGCGGGGCGGGCCGCCGCGGCCGCGACGGCATAACGCGCGAGCGGGCGCCGGGGGTTCCGCCCCCGGCGCTCCCTCCGTGCCCCGGCACCCGGCCGCCCGTCCGGGCGGGTCCGCCAACCGTCATGCGTTTCAGAGGTGTTGGCGCCCGGCCCCCGTCCGGGACCAACTCCATGGACGTAGCGCCAAGCATTGACAGGAGCGGACCGCCTGCCCACTATGGGAGCGCTCCCACGTTAAGAGCGTGTAACCGAACCATGCTTCACCGCACCACCTCCCATGACCCCGCGAAGTCGTTTCGAGGGGTCCATCCCCCCTATGGAGGTTGTTCGCACATGGCAGTCCCGACAGTCCGACGCAGAACCGCCGCGCTCGCGGCCGGCCTGATGGTCGTCGCCTCAGGCGGCGTGGTCGCCGCGATGAGTACGACATCCGCCTCGGCGGCCACCGCCGGTTGCTCGGTCGCCTACGACGTGAGCCAGTGGGATTCCGGCTTCACCGCGCAGGTGACGATCACCAACACCGGCCCGGCCATCACGAGTTGGCAACTCGGCTGGAACTTCCCCGGCAATCAGAAGGTCACCCAGGGCTGGAACGCCACCGTGAGCCAGACGGGCGCGGCCGTGACCGCGGCGAGCCTGTCGTACAACGGCGCGGTGGCGACCGGCGGTACGGCGACCTTCGGCTTCAACGGCTCGTACAGCGGCACCAACACCAAGCCGTCGTCGTTCACCCTGAACGGCGTCGTGTGCGGCGGCGGCACCGGTACCACCCCGCCGACGACGCCCCCCACGACGCCCCCGACCACACCCCCCACCACTCCGCCGACGACGCCCCCCACGACGCCGCCGACCACCCCGCCCACCTCGCCGCCGCCCGGCACCAGGGTCGACAACCCGTACGCGGGCGCCAAGGGCTACGTGAACCCGGACTGGTCCGCGAAGGCCGCGGCCGACGGGGGATCGAAGATCGCCAACCAGTCCACCGCGGTGTGGCTGGACCGGATCGCGGCGATCGCGGGCACCAACGGTGCCATGGGGCTCAAGGCCCACCTGGACGCGGCGGTGCAGCAGGCCGCAGGCCAGCCGCTCACCATCGAACTGGTCATCTACGACCTGCCCGGCCGTGACTGCGCCGCGCTCGCCTCCAACGGCGAACTGGGCGCGACGGAGATCGGCCGCTACAAGACCGAGTACATCGACCCGATCGCCGCGATCATGTCGGACCCGAAGTACGCGGGCCTGCGGATCGTCAACATCATCGAGCCCGACTCGCTGCCCAACCTGGTCACCAACGCGGGCGGCACCGCCGGTTCGACGGACGCCTGCGCCACGATGAAGGCCAACGGCAACTACGAGAACGGCGTCGGTTACGCGCTCGCCAAGCTCGGCGCGATCGGCAACACGTACAACTACATCGACGCCGGACACCACGCCTGGCTCGGCTGGGACACCAACCTGGCGCCCGCCGCGCAGGAGTTCCTGAAGGCCGCGAAGACCGGTGGCGCCACCGTCAACGACGTCCAGGGCTTCATCGTCAACACGGCCAACTACAGCGCCACCGTGGAGCCGAACTTCAAGGTCACGGACAGCGTGAACGGCACCACCATTCGCCAGTCCAAGTGGGTTGACTGGAATCAATACGTCGATGAGCAGAGCTACGCGCAGGCCCTGCGCAACCTCCTGGTGTCGGACGGCTTCAACTCCAACATCGGCATGCTGATCGACACCTCCCGCAACGGCTGGGGCGGCGCCTCGCGTCCCGCCGGTCCCGGGGCGACCACGACCGTTGACACCTACGTCGACGGTGGCCGTATCGACCGCCGCATCCACGCCGGCAACTGGTGCAACCAGTCCGGGGCCGGCATCGGTGAGCGCCCGACCGCGGCGCCCGCCGCCGGTATCGACGCCTACGTGTGGGTGAAGCCTCCGGGTGAGTCCGACGGTTCGAGCACCCAGATCCCGAACGACCAGGGCAAGGGCTTCGACCGGATGTGCGACCCGACCTACACCGGTAACGCCCGCAACGGCAACAACCCGACCGGTGCCCTGGCCAACGCCCCGCTCGCGGGTGCCTGGTTCTCGGCGCAGTTCCACCAGCTCGTGCAGAACGCGTACCCGCCGCTCCCGTAGCGGACCCCCCACCGGGCCCGTGACGGGTCCCGCGCTCCGGCCGGACATCTCCGGCCGGGGTCGCGGGCCCGCCGCGGGCCCGGGTGGTTTTCCGGCTCCTGCCGCGGGGAACGGGTGCCGCTCCGCCGCCGATCGTGGGGAACGGGTGCCGCCCCGCCGCCGCCCGCGCTCGGCCGCGTATACGGCCCGTCCCACCGCCTGTTTACAGAACGCGCATCTTCGTCGTGCACCATGGGTGCCGCAGAGTTCGGTGCAGCGGGTGGACCGGCGGAGCGGCAGGCGGAGGCGGCATTCATGGACGCGTTCACGGACGTCCACGGCACGGCGGAGGACGGCTGGGAGCCGGTACGTACCGCTTTCGCGCAGAATTTCACCCGCCGGGGGGATGTCGGCGCCGCTTTCGCGCTCTATAGGCACGGTCGCAAGGTGGTCGACCTGTGGGGCGGTGCCGCGGCGGCCGGGGAGCCCTCGGGGAAGCCGTGGGCCGAGGACACCGTGCAGATCGTCCGGTCGGCCACCAAGGGCGTGGTCGCGGCCTGTCTGCTGCTGCTCCACCAGCGCGGTCAGTTGGATCTGGACGCGCCGGTGGGCGCGTACTGGTCGGAGTTCAAGGCGCACGGCAAGGAGCGGGTGACCGTCAGGGACGTGCTGGCGCACCGGGCAGGAGTGCCCGCGCTGGACACGCCGTTGACGCCGGAGCAGGCGCTCGACGGCACGACGGGGCCGCGCGCGGTGGCCGCGCAGAAGCCGCAGTTCCCGCCGGGCGCGGCGCACGGATACCACGCGCACACCTACGGCTGGCTGGTCGCGGAGCTGGTGCTGCGCGCGTCGGGGCGGACGGTCGGCCGCTTCGTCGCGGAGGAGATCGCCCGGCCGCTCGGCCTCGACCTGTGGGTGGGGCTGCCGCCGGGGCAGGCGCACCGGGTGGGCGGGACCGCCGAGACCGTCACGCCCGAACCGGCCGTCTCCGGCGCGCTGCGGGCCCGGCCCAAGCGGTCCGTGCAGGACGCGTACGCCGACCCCGAGTCGCTGACCATGCGCGCCTTCGGGGCGATCTCGCCGCGGCCCGACGAGAACGACCCCGCCTATCGCGCGGGTGAGCTGCCCGCCGCCAACGGCATCACCGACGCGCGCTCGCTGGCCCGCTTCTACGCGGCCCTGATCGGGGAACAGACCGACGGGCCGCGGCTGTTCGTGCCCGCCACGCTCACCGCCGCCCGGACCGTGGAGTCCGAGGGGCCGGATCGAGTATTGATCGTCAACACTCGATTCGGCCTGGGATACATGCTGCACGGCCCGGCGTCCCCGCTGCTGGCGCCCGGCTCCTTCGGGCATCCCGGCCGCGGCGGCTGCCTCGGTTTCGCGGACCCCGCGAACGGAATCGGCTTCGGCTACGTCACCAACGGCATGCAGAAGAACGTCACCGCGGATCCCCGTGCCCAAGCCCTGGTCAGGGCGGTACGGGAGTGCCTACGCTGACCCGATGGTGCGTAACGGGACAGCTGCGGCGGCGTATTCAGGGCAACGATTCGCGACCTACACCGTCATGGTGACCGGCGGCGCGCGGGGCATCGGCGAGGCGACGGCCCGCAGATTCGCCGCGGAAGGCGCCGCCGTACTCCTCGCGGACCTCAACGGTGAAGCGGCCGAACGCACCGCCGCCTCGATCCGCGAGGACGGCGGACGGGCGGAGGCGGTCGGGTGCGACGTCGCCGACCGTACGGCCGTGGACGCGGCGGTCGGACACGCGGTGGCGGCCTTCGGCGGCCTCGACGTCCTCGTCAACAACGCCTATTCGTGCAGCGATCACTCCGAGGACTTCACCGAGGAGCCGGACGAGAACTGGCTGCGCGACCTCGACGTCACCCTGACCGGCGCCATGCGCTGTTCCCGCGCCGCGCTGCCGCACCTGGCCGCCGCGACCGACGGGCGCGGCGCGATCGTCAACATCGGCTCGGTCAACGGCATGTCGTACTTCGGCAACCACTCCTACAGCGCGGCCAAGGCGGGACTGATCTCCCTGACCCGCACGCTCGCCGTGCACGCGGCGGCCAGCGGCGTCCGCGTCAACCTCGTCGCGCCCGGCACCATCCGCACGCCCGCGTGGGCGGGCCGCGAGTCCATGCTGGAGACCGCCGCGGGGCTGTACCCGCTCGGCCGCGTCGGCGAACCCGCCGACATCGCCGCCGCCGTCACCTTCCTGGCCTCCGCCGACGCGTCCTGGATCACCGGCGTCACGCTGCCGGTCGAAGGCGGCATCCTCTCCGCGAATCCGGGGTTCACCCACGCGCTGTCGGCCGGGACCGCCGACGACGACGAGGCGCCGTAGGAGCCGCGGCGGGAGCCGCCGTCGGCGCCGCCGGGAAAGAGTGACGCAGGTCACCTCCGCTTCTGTCACGCAGGCGCCGGGCCGTTTGTCCTATGGGCATCGACGAGGCGGCCGGCGTGTGTGGGTCCGGCCCCGGCACGGGACGAGGGACGGACGGCATGGACGCTGCGAAGGACACGGGAAGCGACCGGCGCACGGGCGGCGGGGGCCTGCGGATTCTGCTGGCGGGCGGCAGCGGCGTCCTGGGACGTTCCGCCGCGAAGGAGTTGACAGCCGCCGGGCACCAGGTGGTACAGCTCGGCAGAGGCGCGTCCCACGACATCCGCGCCGACCTCCTCGACCGTGACGCGCTGCTGCGCGCGGTCGACGGGCTCCGCTTCGACGTCGTCGTGCACGCGGCGACCGCGCTGTCCGGCAAGTCCATGACCAGGCACCGGGACATGGACGGCACCAATACGCTGCGTACGGCCGGAACCCGGCACCTCTTGGAGGCGGCCCGCACGACCGGCGCGTGGCGCTGCGTCACGGAGTCGATGATGTTCGGCTACGGGTACGGCGACCACGGTGAGGGTCCGGTCACCGAGGCGGGCACACCCTTCGGGCCGCACAGCGACGACAAGCACCTGGAGCGGCACGTCGCCGCCATGCGCGTCAACGAGGAGCTGGTCCTGGGCGCGGACGGCGTCGAGGGCGTCGCCCTGCGCTTCGGCCTCTTCTACGGCGCCGGCGTCACCGACACCCTGATGCTGCCACTGCTCCGCAAGCGCACCATGCCGGTCGTCGACGACACCCACCGCCAGGTGTCGTGGGTGGAGGCCGGCGACGCCGCCCGCGCGGTCGCGCTCGCCGTCACCTCGGGGCGGCCGGGGCAGGCGTACAACATCGGCGACGACCGGCCGCTCGGCTTCGCCACCCACATCCGCGCGGTCGCCGACGCGTACGGCGTGGCGCGCCCGCTGACCGTACCGGCCTGGGTACTGCGCGCCACCCCGCTGATGCGCGCGATCATGGGGACCCGGCTGAAACTGGACAGCGCGAAGGCGGCGGCAGAACTGGGCTGGCGGCCGTCGTACCGCGACAGCGCGCAGGGCGTGCGGGCGATCGCCGCCGGGCCGGTTGCCGGGGCCGGGCCGCTGCTGCCAGCCTGAGCGGATGACGGACGACACGGGGGAACGGCGCACGGGCGGCACGTACGAGCGCCCACAGGGCGACCTCGGCGGCGCGCGCGAGCACGACGCCTTCCTGCGCGATCGGCGGCTGCTGTTCTCCACCGCCTACCACCTCCTGGGCAGCGTCGCCGACGCCGAGGACGTACTCCAGGACACCTGGCTGCGGTGGGCGCGCGCCGACCGCGCCGATGTCCGCCACCCCACCGCCTACCTGGTGCGTACGGTCTCGCGGCTCTGCCTGAACCGGCTCACCTCGGCGCGCGCCACCCGCGAGACGTACATCGGCCCGTGGCTGCCGGAACCGCTGCTGACCGGGCCCGACGCCGCCGACCGCACCGACACGGCGCACTCGGTGTCCATGGCCATGCTCGTCGTCCTGGAGACGCTCAGCCCGCTGGAGCGCGCGGTGTTCGTGCTGCGCGAGGTCTTCGGCTACGAGTACGCGGAGATCGCCGCGGCCGTGGAGCGCGCGGAGCCGACCGTACGGCAGACCGCGCACCGCGCCCGCGCGCACATCCAGGCGCGCCGCTCCCGTTACGACGCCGACGACGCCACCCGCGCGGCGGTGACCGAGAAGTTCCTCGCGGCCTGCGCGGGCGGCGACCTCAACGCGGTGCTGGCGCTGCTCGCCCCGGATGTGACCGCATGGTCCGACGGCGGCGGCAAGGTGACGGCCGCCACCCGCCCGCTGCGCGGTGCCGACCACGTGGCCCGGTGGGTCCTCGGCGTCCTGGGCAAGCCCGAACTGGCCGCGATCACCGCCGCACCGGCCGCCGTCAACGGCCGGCCGGGTGTTCTTTTCACCCTGCAGGGCGCGCCCGCCGGCGCCCTCACCTTCGAGCTCGCCGCCGGCGGCCGCATCCACGAACTGCGCTTCCAGGTCAACCCCGACAAGCTGCGCGGCCTGTCCGGGTGAGCGTCAACTCGCGTGCAGCATCAGACCTATGCCGGTCACGACCACCACGGCGGCGACCATACGGGGACGGCCGAAGTGCTCCTTGAAGAACAGCGCGCCTATGGCGGCGCCCGCGATGATCGAGGACTCGCGCAGGGCGGCGACCGGGGCCAGCGGCGCGCGGGTCTGGGCCCACAGGACGAGGCCGTAGGCGGTGAGGGACAGGGCGCCGCCGAGGAGGCCGCGCAGGGCGACGGGTCTTAGCTGCGCGGCCAATTCTCTGCGGCGCGCAGAGAATGCCACGGCCGGGATCACCAGGCCCTGGAACAGCAGCAGCCAGGCGATGTAGCCGAGCGAGCTGCCGGAGGCGCGCACGCCGACGCCGTCCACGACCGTGTACCCGGCGATGGTCAGTCCCGTACCGGCGGCTGCCGTCAGCGCGGGCCAGTTGGGGCGCTTGCCGCGCAGGCCCCACAGGGCGACGCCGCCGAGTCCGGCGCAGGAGGTGATGACGCCCGCGGTCTGCCAGGGGCCCGGCCGCTCGGCGACGAAGACGGCCGCCAGCACGGTGACGGCGAGCGGCGCGATGCCGCGGGCTATCGGATAGACCTGCCCGAACTCGCCGAGCTGGAAGGACCGCATCAACAGGTACTGGTAGGCGAGGTGGATGACCACCGACGCGATCAGATACGGCCACGCGCCCGCGTGCGGCACCGCCGCGAAGGGCAGCAGGGCCAGGGCGCACAGGGCCCCGCCGCCGCCCACGAGGGTGAAGGCGAGGACCTGGTCCTTGATGCCGTGCGCGATGGCGTTCCACGCGGCGTGCGTGATCGCGGCGGTGAGGACGACGGCGACGACCAACGGCGTCATCCGCGGCTCGAACGGCCGGGGCTGCTCGTACGGCGCGGACCGCTCAGACGGCTGGGCCGGTTCGGGCGGTGCGACGGACGCATCGGCGGGTCAGGAGGCGCGCAGCACGGCCGCCACGATGGGGCCGGCGGACTGGTTGCCGTGACCGCCGCTGTGGACGACGGCGGCGGCGGCGACATGGCCCGCGTACGCGGTGAACCAGCCGTTGGCCTCCGCGGAGGTGTCGGTCTCGGCGGAGCCGGTCTTGGCACCGGAGTTGGGGCCGAATCCGCTCATCACACCGCTGGCCGTGCCGCTGGTGATGGTCGCGCGCATCATCTGCCGCAGATACTGCGTCGTCTTCGACGGGATGCCGGAGGCGGTGGCGATGGGGCCCTCGATGAGGCTCTTGGCGACGATCCGCGGCTGGTGGAAGTCACCGGTGCTGGCGGTCGCGGCGACGGACGCCATGATGAGCGGGCTCATCTGAAGAGTGCCCTGTCCGATCATCTCCGACGTCAGCTCGTCCCCCGTGCCGCCCGGCACCACCGGGTCCTGGGACACGGTGCCGATGTTCCACCCCTGCGTCAGGCCGAACTGCTCGGCCGTGTCCACGAGTCCGGTCGCGCCGAGCGTCTTCGCCTGGAGGATGAAGCCGGTGTTGCAGGACTTCATGAAGTCCCATTGCAGCGAGGCGCCGGGGTTGTTCATGCCGCCGTCGTTCTTGTACGCCTTGCCGTAACCGTAGTTCGCACCATTGATGCATTTCGCGGGCGAGGACGGCGTCAGACCGCGCTGGAGCAGTGCCGCCGCCGTGACGATCTTGAACGTCGAGCCGGGCGCGGCCTTGTCCTGCAACGCGTAGTCGGTGCCGGACGCCGGGCCGTAGGCGACCGCCAGGATGGCGCCGTTCGTGGTGTCGACGGCGGTCACCCCGGACTTGTCCTTGCCCGCCACCGCCTTCTCGGCCGCCTTCTGGATCGTGGCGTCGAGCGTGGTGTCCAGCCGTACGGGCTTGCCCTTCTTGAGCACGTTCAGCGTCTTGCCGGCCGAGTCGTCCGCCTTCTGGACGTACGTCTCGATGCCGGGGGTGCCGTCGCCCAGCTTGTCCGCGTACCGCGTGCGCAGGTCGGGGATGATGCGGCTCAGCGACGGATAGTCGGCCGGGTCCATCACCCGCCCCTTGCGGTCCACGACATCCACCTCGGGCACCTTGGCGTGACCGGTGACGAGCTGGTCGCCGTCGCCCAGCTCCGGGCTGATCACGGACGGCTTCCACCGCACGACCGGCTTCCCGCTCGCGCCGCGTACGACGGTCAGCGACGAGCGGTAGCTCCAGGGGGTGGTGACGCCGTCGTACGTGACCTGCGCGGTCACCGTGAACGGCATGGTCGTGGTGGTCGTCGCCGCCGGTGTGCCGGGGGTGAGCTGCACGGACGTCACATGGGCCTGCGTCTTGTACGCGGTGAGCGCGGCCGTCGTCGTCCGCACCGAGTCGGTCAGGGCCGCCGCCCGCGTGATGTCGCCCGACGACCACGCGGTCAGGAAGTCGTCCCCGACGTCGGTGACTTCGGCGGCGCTCGGCGGCGCGGTGTTGACCGGCGTCGGCTTGGGCCGCGCGGACTTGCCGCCGCCCCCGCCGCCGCCCTCCAGCGAGTCGTAGACGTTGTAGGCGCCGTACCCGGCGACCACGAGCATTCCGACGAACACCGTGCCGATGATCCCCGACTTGACACCCCGTGACATGGGCACGAGACCTCCCCCTCCCCTTTGAACGCGTTCAAGGAACGCGCGCTGTAGCACCCTACGGGACCCCTGTGCGGAGGAAGGTCTCAGTCCGGGCACGGGTTCGTACGGAAACAGCCCTCCCGGGACCCTCACCCGCCCCAGGAAAACTCAGCCCGGCGCCGTAGCGCTGTCCGGCCCCCCGGCGCTCGGCGCTCGGACCCCACGCTCGGACCCCGGCCCCCCGGACCCCGGTCAGACCCAGGAGTCGAACCACATCCTGGCCTGCCAACTGCTGTACGGAATCGTCATACCGGTATAGATCGGGAAGAAGTAGATGAAATTCCAGATGATCAATAGGACAAGCGTGCCCGCGCCGACCGCGCCCCACATACGTCTGCCCTCACTCGCGCTCGGTGGGCCGAGGAAGGCGCCGATCATCATGGCGACCGCGAGGCAGAGGTAGGGGACGAAGGCGACGGCGTAGAAGAAGAAGATCGTACGGTCCTGGTAGAGGAACCAGGGGAGGTAACCGGCGCCCGCCGCGCACAGGATGGCGCCCGCGCGCCAGTCGCGGCGCATCGCCCAGCGGTAGACGAGGTAGATGAGGGCGAAGCAGGCGGACCACCACAGCAGGGGCGTGCCCAGCGCGATGATCTCGCGGGAGCAGCCGGCCGCCGCGTGGCAGCCGTCCTCGCCGTTCTTGGGGGACTGGAAGAAGTACGAGACCGGGCGGCCGAGTACGAGCCAGCTCCAGGGGTTGGACTGGTAGGGGTGCGGGGTCTGGAGATTGACGTTGAAGTCGTAGACCTGCACCTCGTAGTGCCACAGGCTGCGGATCGGGGCCGGGATCCACGACCAGGTGCCGCCGCGGGCGTCCGCCCAGTGCCGTCCGTAGGCGTTGTCGGACAGGAACCAGCCGGACCAGGAGAGCAGATACGTCACCAGGGCGACCGGCAGGATCGTCAGCGCGGCCCAGCCCAGGTCCTTGCGCAGGACGGCGAGGTACGGGCGGCGGGCGCCGGCCAGGCGGCGTGAGCCGATGTCCCAGACGACGGTCATGATGCCGAAGACCGCCAGGAAGTACAGGCCGTTCCACTTGCTGGCGCAGGCCAGGCCGAGGCAGACGGCGGCGGCGATCCGCCAGGGCCGCCAGCCCATGCCCGTCCGGTCGCCGACCTGCCGGTCGGGTCCCGCGTAACCGCTCTCGTCGACGGGCAGGGCGCGCGCGAGGCGGGCCCGCGACCAGTCGCGGTCGATCAGCAGGCAGCCGAACGCGGCGAGCGCGAAGAAGGAGATGACGAGGTCGAGCAGCGCGATCCGGCTCATCACGAAGTGCAGTCCGTCGACCGCGAGCAGGGTGCCCGCCACGCAGCCGAGCGCCGTGGAGCGGAACAGCCGTCGCCCTATCCGGCACAGCATCAGCACGGACAGCGTGCCGATCAGCGCCATCATGAAGCGCCAGCCGAAGGGGTTGAGCCCGAACATCCACTCGCCGACCGCGATCACCCACTTGCCCATCGGCGGGTGCACGACATAGCCGGGCGCGTCCGAGAGCGGGATCACCTGGGGGTGGGCCAGGATCTGCGGGTTGGAGACCTTGCCGTCGGGCCAGGTGCCCTCGTAGCCGAGCTTCAGCAGCGACCAGGCGTCCTTGGCGTAGTACGTCTCGTCGAAGACGACGTCACGCGGGTTGCCCAGGTGCCAGAAGCGGATCGCCCCGGCGAAGACGGCGACCAGCAGCGGGCCGAGCCAGCCGCTCCACTTCGCCACCCGGTGGGCCGCGACGGGGCCGAGGCCGAGCGCCTCCCACATCCGGGTGCCCGGCTCGGGGAACGGCGGTACGAGGCGGTCGCGGGTGTCGATCCGAGTCCGTTCCGCATAGCCGAACCGGCGCAGTCGTCGCGCCCACGCGCTCGACTCCGCCTCCACCCGAAAGCCCTCGTCGGCCCGGTCCTGCGTCGCGGTCTCACTTGTCACCGGCCCATCGTAGGGAAACCCCCTGAGAAAGCGATGAGGTCCGGGCTCACCGCCCGGGTTTGTCCGCAATCCCGGCCGGTAACCAGGGGTGCGCGGGCCGTGTCCGGGCGGTTTCCGGGCGGTGGGGCGGCCGGGATCGGGGCCGATGCCGTTCGTGCGGGGCCGCGGGGGCGGGCGAGGGCCCCCGGCGTGATCCTGGTCACGCGCCGTGCGGCCGGCTCCGAGGAGCGGGGCGGGGGGCGCGGGGCGGTGGGCGTTGGACGCTGGGCGCTGGGCGCGATTGAGGGGATACGGCGGGCAGGTGGGAGGCTGGGGGCGTGACCACCTCAGCCGTCGGCGTCCTCGTTCTGGCCGGAACCCCCATCGGCGACCCCGCCGACGCCCCGCCCCGCCTCAGCGCGGAACTGCTCGCCGCCGATGTGATCGCCGCGGAGGACACCCGCCGCTTCCGCCGTCTCACGCACGCGCTGGACGTGCACCCGACGGCCAGGGTCGTCTCGTACTTCGAAGGCAACGAGAGCGGGCGCACCCCGGAGCTGGTCGAGGCGCTGGAGGGCGGCGCGCGGGTCGTGCTGGTGACGGACGCGGGGATGCCGTCGGTGTCCGACCCCGGCTACCGGCTGGTGGCGGCGGCCGTCGAGCGCGACATCAAGGTGACCGCGGTGCCGGGCCCGTCGGCCGTACTGACCGCGCTGGCGGTCTCCGGGCTGCCGGTGGACCGTTTCTGTTTCGAGGGCTTCCTGCCGCGCAAGGCGGGCGAACGGCTGTCGCGGCTGCGCGAGGTCGCCGCCGATCGCCGCACCCTGGTGTATTTCGAGGCGCCGCACCGGATCGACGACACCTTGGCGGCGATGGCGGAGGCGTTCGGCGAGGAGCGCAGGGCGGCGGTCTGCCGGGAGCTGACCAAGACGTACGAGGAGGTCAAGCGCGGGCCGCTGAAGGCGCTCGCGCTGTGGGCGGCGCAGGGGGTGCGCGGCGAGATCACCATCGTGGTGGAAGGCGCGCCGGAACCCGGCCCCGCCGACCTCGACCCGGCCGAACTCGTCCGCCGGGTGGCGGCCAGGGAAGAGGCGGGCGAGCGGCGCAAGGAGGCCATCGCGGCGGTCGCCGCCGAGGCGGGCCTGCCCAAGCGGGAGGTCTTCGACGCCGTCGTCGCCGCCAAGCGGACCGGCGAACTGCCTCCGGGCGCCTGAGGACCGGGACTCCGCACGGCCCGGCGGCGTGCGGCCCGAGGACCGTTTTCTGACGGCGCGGCGGCCTGCGGTCCGAGGACCGTTTTCTGACGGCCCGGCGACCGCCGTTCGCGGAATCCGCCGCCTGATGCCCTGATTCCCGGGCGCACAATCCCGACGGGCCGCCCTTTTGACGCCGTAAGAACCTAAACCGTATGCATGGCAAAGCAATATCCGCCATCTGCCACATACGGGCCCAAATCTGGCTCAAGAGTCGGGCGCATCTCCTGCGGAGCGGGCAAATCGGGCGTTCGCTGGTAGGTGCAAAGTCCCGCTCCGGACACCGTGTCCGGAGGGCACGCAGGAGCTGCCATGAGCGAGACCATCGGAAGCGATCCCCGTCCCGTCGCCGCCGCCGCACCGGGTACGCCCGCCGTACCCGTCACGGTGACCGTCACCGCCCCCGCACCCGACGGCCCGGCCGCCGCACCCGACCGCGCGGCCGCCGCGCGCGAGGAGGCGGGCCGGAACGCGGCGGAGGCGTACGCCTTCGCCTGCCTGAACTGCGGCCACGGCTGGGAGCAGGCGTACGAGATCGAGCACCATGTGGACGCGTCCGGCCACGCCTTCGTCGTCTACCTCGCGGACGGCGCGAGGGTGCCGTCACCGCTCACCCGCCCGGCGTGCCTGAACTGCGGCGGTACGCACGTACGCATCATGCGCTCGGGGCAGGTCTCCGGCGTCGCCTCCGTATGGGCCCACCCGCGGGGCGACCGCGGTGTGCGCCGCGAGCACCACTGGTCGGTCCTGCACTTCCTGCACCGCAAGCCGCACGGGGAGCGCGGCAAACACGGGGAGCGCGGCAAGCACGCCAAGCAGCACGGCAAGCACGGCGGGCGGCCCGACACCCAGCCCGGAGCGCAGCCCGGCCTCCAGTGCGATGAGCAGTCCGGGGGAGCCGACACCGCCTGACAGGACGACGGCCCCGCGTCCTTAGGATCGGGGCCATGCCCGACAAGAACGCCAAGGCCGACGACAAGAAGTCCGCCCCGCCGGCGCCCGAGCCGCTGCGGGTCGCGGTCGCCGATTCCCACACCCACCTCGACATGCAGCCGGGCACGGTTCCCCAGGCCCTCGCCCAGGCCGCCGCGGTCGGCGTCGACACCCTCATCCAGGTGGGGTGCGATCTCGCGGGTTCCCGCTGGGCGGCGAAGACGGCCGCCGCCCACGACGCGATCTGGGCCACCGTGGCCCTGCACCCGAACGAGGCGCCCCGCATCGTCCACGGAGCGCCCGAGGGCTCCTACGGGGGCCCGCAGGCGCCGCGCGGCATCGAGGGGCTCGACCGGGAGATCGACGAGATCGACGCGCTCGCCGCCCTTCCCCAGGTGCGCGGCGTCGGCGAGACCGGCCTGGACTACTTCCGCACCGGGCCCGACGGTGTCGCCGCCCAACAGCACTCGTTCCGTCGCCATATCGACATCGCCAAGCGGCACGGCAAGGCGCTGGTCATCCACGACCGCGAGGCGCACGCCGACGTGCTGCGCATCCTCGACGAGGAGGGCGCCCCGGACACCGTCGTCTTCCACTGCTACTCCGGCGACGCCGAGATGGCCGAAGTCTGCGCGGCGCAAGGGTTCTACCTCTCCTTCGCCGGCACCGTCAGCTACAAGTCGGCGCAGAATCTGCGCGACGCGGTGGCCGTCGCCCCGCTCGACCGCCTCCTGGTGGAGACCGACGCGCCTTTCCTCACCCCGGTGCCCTACCGCGGACGGCCGAATGCGCCATACCTCATTCCGGTCACGCTGCGTGCGATGGCGGCGGCCCGCGGCATCGACGAGGACACCCTCGCGACGGCCGTCGCGGCCAACACCGCCAGGGCGTTCGCCTACTGACGTTTCCACGCGCTCACCCGGACAGGTGACTTCGCGCGACCGGAGGTGACGACGCCACGTGACGGCGAGCGCTTGGCCGGTGGCGACAAGTCGGCTACGTTCCCGGTTCCCCGCACCGGAACCCCGCAGCCGTGGAGCGAGCCGTCGTGAGCAATACGCAGGGCACACACCGAGCCGCCGCCAATCCGGCGGCCGCCGTCCGGCGGACCGGCCGCGCGATCGTGCCGCGGGCGCTGGTGATGGCGGTCCTGGCGGGCGGCACCGGCGCGTACGTGCTGGCCGACAAGGCGGTACGGCTGACCGTGGACGGCCGGCCGCGCACGCTGCACACCTTCGCCGACGACGTGGCCGACGTGCTGCACGAGCAGGGCGTCGAGGTGGGCGACCACGACATCGTGGCGCCGGCGCCGGGCGAGGCGCTGCACGACGGCGACGACGTGGTGGTCCGCTACGGCCGTCCGCTGACGCTCACCGTGGACGGCCGTCACCAGCGGGTGTGGACGACCGGCAAGACCGTCGCGGAAGCGCTGCGGCAGCTCGGCGTACGGGCCGAGGGCGCGTATCTCAACGCCTCCCGCGACGCGTCCATCGGCCGCCACGGCCTCTTCCTCGACGTGCGCACGGAGCGTACGGTCACCGTCCTGGCCGACGGCCGCGAGCACACCGTGCGCACCAACGCCGCCACCGTCCGGCAGGCCGTCGCGGACGCGGGCGTCACCCTCGGCGGCCAGGACGCCACCTCCGTGGACGCCGACAGCTTCCCCCGCGACGGCCAGACCGTCTCGGTGCTGCGGATCTCCGGCCACCAGGAGACCCGCGAGGAACCGATCCCCTTCCGCACCCGCAAGCACACCGACGCGACGCTCGCGCAGGGCACCGAGGCCGTGGACCGGCCGGGCCGCGACGGCGTCCGCCGCGTCACCTACGCCTACCGCACCGTCAACGGCGTCCGGGAGCGCCCGCGCGTCGTGGAGTCGGTGACCGCGCGCGAACCGGTCACCGAGGTCGTACGCGTCGGCACCAGGCCGCTGCCCACCGCCGTCACGGGCGCCGACGGCCTCAATTGGGGCGGCCTCGCGCAGTGCGAGGCGGGCGGCAGACCCGACGCGGTGGACGCGACCGGCACCTATGGCGGGCTCTACCAGTTCGACGTGCACACCTGGCACAGCATCGGCGGCCAGGGCCGCCCCCAGGACGCCCCCGCCGCCGAGCAGACCTACCGGGCCAAGAAGCTGTACGTCCAGCGCGGCGCGGCTCCCTGGCCGGTCTGCGGGCGGCACCTGGGCGGTTAGGGCCGGACAGGCCCTAGGTCCGGTCCGCGAGGGCGGCCCCGGCCGCCCCGTACTCTTGCGGGTGTGAGTACGACAGATCCCGACGCCCTCCTCGGACCGGCCGACATCCGTGAACTGGCCGCGGCACTGGGGGTGCGCCCCACCAAGCAGCGCGGGCAGAACTTCGTCATCGACGCGAACACGGTGCGGCGGATCGTCAGGACCGCCGGGGTGCGCCCCGAGGACGCGGTCGTCGAGGTCGGTCCCGGACTCGGCTCGCTCACCCTCGCGCTGCTGGAGGCCGCCGACCGGGTCACCGCGATCGAGATCGACGACGTGCTGGCCGCAGCGCTGCCCGCGACCGTCGCCGCGCGCATGCCGGACCGGGCCGACCGTTTCGCCCTGGTGCACAGCGACGCGATGCGGGTGACGGAACTGCCGGGGCCGCCGCCCACCGCCCTGGTGGCGAATCTGCCGTACAACGTGGCGGTGCCCGTCCTGCTGCACATGCTCGCCGCCTTCCCGAGCATCGAGCGCACCTTGGTGATGGTCCAGGCCGAGGTCGCCGACCGGCTGGCCGCGGGGCCGGGCAACAAGGTGTACGGAGTGCCGTCGGTGAAGGCCAACTGGTACGCGGAGGTCAAGCGCGCCGGTTCCATCGGCCGCAATGTGTTCTGGCCCGCGCCCAACGTCGACTCCGGTCTCGTCTCGCTGACCCGGCGTGACCCGCCGAAGACCACCGCCACCCGCGAAGAGGTCTTCGCCGCCGTCGACGCGGCCTTCGCCCAGCGCCGCAAGACGCTGCGCGCCGCGCTGTCCGGCTGGGCGGGCTCGGCCCCGGCCGCCGAGGCCGCGCTGGTGGCCGCAGGGGTCTCCCCGCAGGCCAGGGGCGAGGAGCTGACGGTGGAGGAATTCGCCGCCGTCGCCGAGCACAAGCCCCCGGCCGAACACAAGCCCCCGGCCGAGCACAAGCCCGCGGTCTGACGCCGCCGCACCGTAAACCCGCCGCCGCCCGTACCCGCCGCCCGCGAATCCCCAGCCCGTGAATCCCCACCCCGTGAATCCGCCGCGCCCGGCGGACCGCCCTCCGTACGCACCACCCTCGCAAGGGAGCCAGCAGTGACCGCCGCACCCGTCACCGTCCGCGTGCCCGCAAAGGTCAACGTCCAGCTCGCGGTCGGCGGTCGCCGTCCCGACGGTTTCCACGACCTGGCGAACGTCTTTCTGGCGGTCGGCCTGTACGACCATGTGACAGCAGTGCCCGCCGACGCGTTGACGATCACCGCGTCCGGCCCGGACACCGACAGCATCCCGCTGGACGCCACCAATCTGGCGGCCAAGGCGGCGGTCGCGCTCGCCGCGCACCATGGCGTCGATCCCGTTGTGGGATTGCACATCACCAAGGACATCCCTGTGGCGGGCGGCATGGCGGGCGGCAGCGCGGACGCGGCGGCGGCGCTGCTCGCCTGCGACACCCTGTGGGGCCTGAACACCCCGCGCGCCGACCTCCTCGCGATCTGCGCGGAGCTGGGCAGCGACGTGCCGTTCAGCCTGGTCGGCGGCGCTGCGCTGGGGGAGGGCAGGGGCGAGATCCTCACGCCGCTGGAGGTGGCGGGCCCCTTCCACTGGGTCTTCGCCGTCGCCGACGGCGGCCTGTCCACCCCGGCCGTCTACCGCGAGTGCGACCGCCTGCGCCGCGAGTCCGGCGCGGGCGACACCACCGACGACGTACCTGCGCCCGTCGCCGACCCCGCGCTGATCGACGCGCTGCGCACCGGCGACCCGTACGCGCTCGCCGCCGTCCTGGTCAACGACCTCCAGGCCGCCGCCCTGTCCCTGCGGCCCGCGCTGGCCGACACCCTGGCCACCGGCACGGACGCGGGCGCGCTCGCCGCGCTGGTCTCCGGCTCGGGACCCACCTGCGCCTTCCTCGCGCCGGACGCCGACACCGCCGCCAAGATCGCGGTCACCCTCACCGCGTCCGGCACCTGCCGCACCGCCCGCCCGGCCGCCTCCCCGGCCCCCGGCGCGACCGTCGTCCCCGCCCCCTGACCGCCGGGGCACCACCCGGAACCGGCACCTCACCGCGCCGCACTACGCTGAAGCAGAACCCCCGCGAACCCCTGGAGCGTACGAGAGTGGCCGTCAACCTGGTCAACGTCGAAGCCGTCGGCAAGACATACGGCACGCGAGCGCTGCTCGAATCCGTGTCCCTCGGCGTCTCCGAAGGCGACCGCACCGGCGTCGTGGGCCGCAACGGCGACGGCAAGACCACCCTCATCCGGCTGCTCGCCAAGCTGGAGGAGCCGGACACCGGCCGCGTCACCCACCAGGGTGGGCTGCGACTGGGCGTCTTGACGCAGAGCGACAGCCTCGACCCGGCCGCGACCGTGCGCCACGAGGTGATCGGCGACCGCGCCGACCACCAGTGGGCGGGCGACGCGAAGATCCGCGACGTGCTGACCGGCCTGTTCGGCGGCCTGGACCTGCCCGGCTTCCCGCTCGGCCTGGACACCGTCATCGGCCCGCTCTCCGGCGGCGAGCGGCGCAGGATCGCGCTCGCGAAGCTGCTGATCGAGGAGCAGGACCTGCTGGTCCTCGACGAGCCGACCAACCACCTCGACGTCGAGGGCATCGCCTGGCTGGCGGGCCACCTCGGCACCCGCCGCTCCGCGCTCGTCTGCGTCACCCACGACCGCTGGTTCCTCGACCAGGTCTGCACCCGCATGTGGGACGTGCAGCGCGGCTCGGTGTACGAGTACGAGGGCGGCTACAGCGACTACGTGTTCGCGCGCGCCGAGCGGGAACGGATCGCGGCCACCGAGGAGACCAAGCGGCAGAATCTGATGCGCAAGGAGCTGGCCTGGCTGCGCCGCGGCGCCCCGGCCCGCACCTCCAAGCCGCGCTTCCGCATCGAGGCGGCGAACGAGCTGATCGCCGACGTGCCGCCGCCGCGCGACACCGCGGAGCTGATGAAATTCGCCAACTCCCGCCTCGGCAAGACCGTCTTCGAGCTGGAGGATGTGACAGTCCAAGCGGGCCCCAAGGTGCTGCTGAAGCACCTGACGTGGCAGCTCGGCCCCGGCGACCGCGTCGGCCTGGTCGGCGTCAACGGCTCGGGCAAGACCTCACTCCTGCGGGCGCTCGCCGAGGCCGCGGCGACCGGCGGCGACCAGCAGCCGGCGGCCGGCAAAGTGGTCGTCGGCAAGACGGTGAAGCTCGCTTACCTCTCCCAGGAGGTCGCCGAGCTGGACCCGAACTGGCGGGTGCTCCAGGCCGTGGAGTCGGTGCGGCAGCGCGTCGACCTCGGCAAGGGCCGGGAGATGACCGCGGGGCAGCTCTGCGAGAAGTTCGGCTTCACCAAGGAGAAGCAGTGGACGCCGGTCGGCGACCTGTCCGGCGGTGAGCGCCGTCGGCTCCAGATCCTGCGGCTGCTGATGGACGAGCCCAATGTGCTGTTCCTGGACGAGCCCACCAACGACCTCGACATCGAGACGCTCACCCAGCTGGAGGACCTGCTGGACGGCTGGCCCGGCTCGATGCTGGTGATCAGCCACGACCGGTACTTCCTGGAGCGCACCACCGACCGCGTCTTCGCGCTGCTCGGCGACGCCAGTCTGCGCATGCTGCCGCGCGGGGTGGACGAGTACCTGGAGCGCCGCCGCCGGGTCGCCGAGGCCGCGGCGCCCGCCCCGGCGCCCGCCAAGGACAAGCCCACGGGCGACACCCGCGCGGCGAAGAAGGAACTCCAGCGCATCGAGCGGCAGCTCGACAAACTCGGCCAGCGGGAGGCGAAGCTGCACACCGGCATCGCCGACAATGCGACCGATTTCGAGAAAGTCGCCTCCCTGGACGCCGAATTGCGCGCGCTGCGCGAGGAGCGCGAGGAACTGGAGATGCGCTGGCTGGAGTTGGCGGAGGACGCGTAACACCCCTTCACATGAGGCGGGTAAGACCCCTTCACATGGGGCGGGTGAGACCCCTTCACATGGGGCGGGTAACACCCCTTCGCAGGTGAAGCAGAATCCCTCGACGTGTGAAGACGTGTAGCGGCCAGGTAACGGTCGGGCCGCTCCCCGAGGGGGTGGTGGGGGCGGGTGATAGAAAGAATTTCCGTTCATCCGTCCCTGATTCACCTGTGCCCGAAGGACCTGTTGATGTCGCAGCCGCCCCCGCCGCCCCCCGGAAACCCGCCGCCGCCCGGCGGTGGTTACGGATACCCGGGCCAGGCGGGCCCGGTTCCCGGTAACGAGAACCCGTACGCGCAGCCGGTGCCCCCCGGCCAGAACCCGTACGCGCAGGCGCCCACCCAACCGGCCTTCCCGCAGCAGCAGTACGGCGGCCGGCAGGGACCTCCGCCGCCGCCCGGCCAGGTGCCGCCCCCGCCCCCGCCGCCCGGTCAGGTGCCGCAGGGGCAGACACCGCCCCCGCAGTACGGCTACCCGCAGCCCGGCCAGGTCCCGCCGCAGCAGCAGGCGTACGGCTATCCGCAGCAGCAACAGCCGCCGTACGGGCCCGGACCCTCGGGCTACCCCGCCCCCTCAGGCGGTTCGTCGAACAACAAGCTGATCGTGATCGTCGCGGCGGTCGTCGCCGCGGTGCTGGTGATCGGCGGCGGTGTGTACTTCGCGACCAAGAGCGGCGGCGGCGACGACCCGGCGCCCAAGCCGCAGGCCAACGCCGGTGGCGCCAACGGCGGTACGAACACCGCCAAGACGCACAATTCGACACTGTCGTACAAGTGGGACAAGCCCGCGGACCCGGTGGCGTCGAAGGACAATCTGAAGAGCGTCCTCGGCGTCTGGTTCACCGACAAGTACGTGGTGAAGAACGAGATCGACAAGGTCGTCGGCTACGACCTGGGCACCGGCGCGGTGGCGTGGACCGTACCGACACCGTCGAGCGGCGACTGCACGGCCGCGCGCGACTCCAACAACAACCTGACGGCCGTCCAGTTCGGCGCCAACTGCGAGCAGGTCATGGTGATCGATCTCGCGGCGGGCAGGGCGGTGTGGACGGCGAAGCTGCCGGTCGGCAGTTCGGAGAAGCCGGACTTCGACTACAGCGAGATGGCGATCAGCGGCGACACGCTCGGCGTGGACTGGCTGGAGGGCTCGATCGGCTACCGGCTGAGCACCCAGAAGGTGCTGTGGCGGTCGGGCAACGGTGACTGCGAGGACGACGGCTACGCGGGCGGCAAGCAGTTCGTGGCGATCGTCAACTGCGGCTACAAGACGTACAAGGTCCAGGTCATCGATCCGGACAACAACGGCAGCGCCAAATGGTCGTGGACGGCGCCAGTCGGCACCAAGGTCTCGGCCGTCGTCTCCACCGACCCGGTGGTGGTGGTGCTCGGCACCGAGGGCGAGAGGCAGACGGACGTGGCGACGATCGTCGACGGCCGTCTCCAGTCGCGGGTCTCGCTCGGCACCGACAAGTACGACATCAGCACGGACGGCACCGAGATGCAGGCCGTGCACAATGTGATCGTCAGCAGTGACACCCTCTATCTGTCGCTGACGAGCAAGCACGACAGCAACGGCCAGGTGCTCAGCGGGATCGTCGCGTTCAACCTGAGCGACGGCAAGCAGAAGTGGATCGCCAAGCCCGACAGCAAGCACGACATCCAGGGCCTGGCGATCGAGGACGGCAAGCTGCTCGCGTACGAGCCCGCCGACTACGACGTGCAGGGCCGTCTGGTGACCCTGGACCCGGCCAGCGGCGCGCTCACCACCTACGCGCAGTTCGACACCGACGCCTCGCAGAAGCTGAACGTGTCGGCGATGCGCAGCTACCCCGTCTGGCACGACGGTCATTTCATCATCGCGACGCGCACGGTGTACGCCTCCTCGTCCGACCAGACCTATCTGGTGACCTTCGGCTGACGAGCTACGGTAATTCCGGATTCGCCGGAACCTTCTGTTCGATAGGGGGCGCGGCCGGTGGTGGATGCGTGTAGCTTCGCCGCCTAGGGCGGTATGCGTAGGGGTCGGGGTCGGCAGTGGTCCGGACCCCGGGGGGATAGGGGATACCCGACATGGGCGTACGGCTCGTGGTCGTTGACGACCACCGCCTGCTCGCCGAGGCGCTGGCCTCGGCACTGAAGCTGCGCGGGCACCGGGTGCTCGCGGCGGCGGCGCCCGCGGCGGGCGCGGCGGAACTGGTACTGAGCAGGTCTCCCGAGGTGTGCCTGTACGGCACGGCCGCACCGGCCGAGCCGGGCGCCTTCGACGCGGTGGCCAGGATCAAGCGGGAGCGCCCGGCGGTCGCCGTGGTCGTCCTCGGACCGGTGCCCGACCCGCGCGGCATCGCGGCGGCCTTCGCGGCCGGCGCCTCCGGTTACGTACGCCACGACGAGCGCATCGAGGGCGTGGAGCGCGCGATGGCCAAGGCGCGGGCAGGGGAGGTCGCGGTGGCGCAGACGCTCCTCCAGGGCGCCTTCGCGGAACTGCTCAACCCCGCGCGGCAGCCGGACGACGAGGGCGCGCGGCTGCTGGAGATGCTGACACCGCGCGAGATCGAGGTCCTGGTGCGGGTCGCGGAGGGCGAGGACACCCGGCTGATCGCGGCGGGCATGCGGATCGCGCCGAGCACCGCGCGGACGCATGTGCAGCGCGTCCTGATGAAGCTGGGGGTCGGCTCCCGGCTGGAGGCCGCCGCCCTGGCCGCCCGCACCGGCCTGCTGGACCGCGCGGCGGCCGAAGGCGCCCCGGCGTCCGCGGCGTTCCCGCAGTCCTCCGCGGCCGGTCCCGGCGCGGCCGGCTGACGCACAGACCCCAGTACCCCCTTTTCCCACACGTTTTCCGCACGTCTTCCGCACGCGGGGCGGCACCTCCGGACAGGAGGTGCCGCCCCGCTCTCGCGTGCGCGGACACTTACCACCACAATCAACCTGTTTCAAGCATCTTCCCGGAGTCCCCATTGACCGGGCTGTTATTTTGTGGTTCCTTGTGTTTGATTATGTTGAGTGCTTGTGATGAGGGGCCTCAAGGGTGAAGAAGACGACGACCCGGCTCGCCGACGGCCGTGAGCTGATCTATTACGACTCCAGGGACGACGTCGTGCGCGACGCCGTGGACCGCCGTCCGCTGGAGCCCGTCGCCACCGAGTCCGAGCTGCGCGCCGACCGGCTGCTGGGCGACACCGTCGCCGTCGCCTCGCACCGGCAGGGCCGTACGTACCACCCGCCCGCCGACGAGTGCCCGCTGTGCCCCTCGCGCGAGGGCCGGCTGAGCGAGATCCCGGACAGCGACTACGAGGTGGTCGTCTTCGAGAACCGCTTCCCCTCGCTGGCCGGTGACGCGGGCCGCTGCGAGGTGGTCTGCTTCACCCCCGACCACGACGCGTCCTTCGCCGACCTGAGCCCCGCCTCCGCCCGCCTGGTGCTGGACGCCTGGACCGACCGCACCCGCGACCTGGGCCAGCAGCCCGGCGTGGAGCAGGTCTTCCCGTTCGAGAACCGCGGCGCGGAGATCGGCGTCACCCTCGGCCACCCGCACGGCCAGATCTACGCCTATCCGTTCGTCACACCGCGCACCGCCCTGATGCTGCGCTCGCTCGCCGAGCACCGCGAGCGCACCGGCGGGCGCAACCTCTTCGACGACGTCCTCGCCGACGAGCGCGCGGACGGCCGCCGAATCGTCCTCACGGGTGAACACTGGACCGCCTTCGTGCCGTACGCCGCGCACTGGCCGTACGAAGTGCACCTGTATCCCCACCGCCGGGTGCCCGACCTGCTCGGCCTCGACGAGGACGCGCGCGCCGAGTTCCCGCGGGTCTATCTGGAGCTGCTGCGCCGCTTCGACCGGATCTTCGGCGAGGGCCAGCCGCGTACCCCGTACATCTCCGGCTGGCACCAGGCGCCGTTCAACGCGCCGGACCGCCGCGATTTCGCGCTCCATCTGGAGCTTTTCACTATCCGGCGCACATCGGGCAAGCTGAAGTTCCTCGCGGGCTCCGAGTCCGGAATGGGCGCTTTCATCAACGATGTGCCGCCGGAGTCCGCGGCGTTGCGACTGCGAGAGGTAGCGAGTCAGTGAGCACCGAGCGAGCGGGCACCGAGTCGACGACCGCCCAGCGGGAGACGGCCGCCCGGCCCAAGAAGGTCCTGGTCACCGGCGGCGCCGGATACGTCGGCGGGGTCGTCGCCGCCCATCTGCTGGAGGCCGGGCACCGGGTGACGGTGCTGGACGACCTGTCGACCGGCTTCCTCGCGGGCGTGCCCAAGGGCGCCGACTTCGTCGAGGGCCGCGTCCAGGACGCGGACAAGGTGCTCGACAGCACCTATGACGCGGTGCTGCACTTCGCCGCCTCCTCGCAGGTCGGCGAGTCCGTCGCCGCACCCGAGAAGTACTGGCGCAACAACGTCGGCGGCACCCTCGAACTGCTCGCCGCCATGCGGGACTCCGGCGTACGCACCCTCGTCTTCTCCTCCACCGCCGCCACCTACGGCGAGCCCACCGCCATCCCCATCACCGAGGACGCGGCGACCGCGCCCACCAACCCGTACGGCGCGACGAAGCTCGCCGTCGACCACATGATCACCAGCGAGTGCGCGGCGCACGGCCTGTCCGCCGTCTCCCTGCGGTACTTCAACGTCGCGGGCGCGTACGGCGGCCACGGCGAGCGGCACGACCCCGAGTCGCACCTGATCCCGCTGGTCCTCCAGGTCGCGCAGGGCCGTCGCCGCGCGGTCTCGGTCTTCGGTGACGACTACCCGACGCCGGACGGCACCTGCCTGCGCGACTACATCCACGTCGCGGACCTGGCCGAGGCGCATCTGCTGGCGCTCGACAAGGCGCCCGCGGGCGAGCACCTGATCTGCAACCTCGGCAACGGCAACGGCTTCTCGGTCCGCGAGGTCATCGAGACCGCCCGCCAGGTCACCGGCCACCCGATCCCGGCCACCGACGAGCCGCGCCGCGCGGGCGACCCCGCCGTACTGGTCGCCTCCGCGGAGCGCGCCAGGCAGCGGCTCGGCTGGCAGCCCAGCCGCACCGACCTCGCGGAGATCATCCGCGACGCATGGAATTTCACCCGGTCGCTGTCGCAGGACCACTCGCCGACGCAGGGGGAGGACGGACGATGACGGAAGCCACGACGGAAGCCGCGTTCGAGATCGCGTTCAAGAACATCTTCGGGCGCGCGCCCGAGGGCATATGGGCGGCGCCCGGCCGGGTCAATCTGATCGGCGAGCACACCGACTACAACGACGGCTACGTCATGCCGTTCGCGCTCCCGCACCGCACCCGGGCGGCCGTCGCCCGCCGCGACGACGGGCTGCTGCGCGTGCACTCCGCCGACATGGACGGCGGCGTCGTCGAACTGCGCGTCGACGAACTGGCTCCCGGTACGACCGGCGGCTGGGCCGTCTACCCCGCGGCCGTCCTGTGGACGCTGCGGCAGGCGGGCCACGCCATCGGCGGCGCCGACATCCACTACGACAGCAATGTGCCGGTCGGCGGCGGGCTCTCGTCCTCCGCCGCCCTCCAGGTCGTCACCGCCCTGGCCCTCACCGAACTGCACGGCCTGGACCTGCCCCGCCAGGAGTTGGCCCTGCTCTGCCAGTCCTCGGAGAACACCTACGTCGGCGCGCCCGTCGGCGTCATGGACCAGACCGCGTCCGCCTGCTGTACGCAGGGGCACGCGCTCCACCTCGACGTGCGCGGGCTCACGCAGCGCCAGGTGCCGTTCGACCTGGCCGCGCAGGGGCTGCAACTGCTGGTGGTCGACACCCGCGTCAAGCACGCGCACGCCGACGGGGCGTACGGCGAACTGCGCGCGGGCTGCGAGGCCGCCGCCGCTGCCCTCGGCGTCCCCGCCCTGCGCGACGTCCCCTACGACGGGCTCGACGCCGCGCTGGCCGCCCTCCCCGACGAGCGGCTGCGGCGGCTCACCCGGCACGTGGTGACCGAGAACCGGCGCGTCGAGGAGGTCATCGCGCTTCTGGACGCCGGGCGCACGCGCGAGATCGGGCCCGTCCTGACCGCGGGGCACGTCTCGCTCCGCGACGACTTCCGGATCTCGTGCGCCGAACTCGACCTCGTGGTCGACACCGCGCTCGCCAACGGCGCCCTGGGCGCCCGTATGACCGGCGGCGGCTTCGGCGGCTCCGCCATCGTCCTGGCGGAGGCCACCGACATCCCGGCGCTGTCCGCGACCATCCAGGCCGCCCTCCCGGCGGCCCGGCTCTTCCCGACGACGGCGGGCCCCGGAGCGCACCGGCTGGTTTAGCGGGGCCCGGATCTCAAACCCGGTTCCAGACCCGGTTTCCATACCCGGTTTCCAGACCCCGTTCTCCGACCCCGTCCCCAAATCCCGTTCCCCGCTCCCGTTCCCCGCTGTCGGACGGGTCGGTCCGTGTGAAGCTCGGCACGCGCGGACCGGCCCGTTCGGCGCGCGCGGGGCCGCTCCCGTCACCGTGGTCACTCCGGTACCACAAGACGAGGGAATCCGGAATTCCGCGACGGAGAACTTCCGTCAAGACGGTGTTAACGGGGGCGCGACGCCCTACGCTTTTGAGACAGCGCCGGTGGGGGCCGGCGTGCATCAGGGGGCGAGACGCAAGGGGTTCGGCACCCGGGGAGGGGCGGCGGTCCCGATCCGGGTGCCGGATCCCGCGCGAATGCCGCCCCGCCACTGGGGGAGTGCCCAACACCGGGAGTGGTACCCGTGGGACGAATCCGCGTTCTCGTCGTCGATGATCATCGCATCTTCGCCGAGTCGCTTGCCGCCGCGCTCGCGGCGGAGCCCGACGTCGACGTCTCGGCCGCGGGGAGCGGCCCGGCCGCTCAGCGCTGCCTGGACCGCGCGGCGGCCGACAACCGGCGCTACGACGTCCTGCTGGTGGACGCCGATCTGGGGGACGGTCCGCGACCGCCGGTGACGCTCGCGGCGGTGCCGCGCATCCCGGTCGAGCAGGAACCGGTCCTGGACGGCCTGGCGCTGGTGGAACGGGTCAGGGCCGAGTATCCGGGGACCCGTACCGTCGTGCTGGCCGAGCGGGACGACGCCCGCAGGGCGGCCCGCGCGCTCCAGGCCGGGGCGTCGGGGTGGGTCGCCAAGGACTGCTCGCTGTCACGGCTGCTCGCGGTCGTACGCGGCGTGCTGCGCGACGAGACGCATCTGCCGCCCGCCCTGCTGACCGGTGTGCTGCGCGAGCTGACGGCCGCCCGCAGGCACCGCACCGAGAGCGAACGGCTGGTGGAGTCGCTGACGCCGCGCGAGCAGGAGGTGCTGCGCTGCATGGTCGCGGGCCTGGGCCGCAAAGCCGTCGCCGAGCGGCTGTTCCTGTCGCCGCACACCGTCCGCACCCATATGCAGAATGTGCTGGGCAAGCTCGGCGTGCACTCGACGCTTGCGGCGGTCGCGCTGGCCCGCAGGGCGGGCGTGGGGCCGGTGGAGCTGGTGCCGTCAGCCGGGGACGTTGTCGAAAGGCGCGGTCAACTGTCGTAGCAGCCCGGCCAGTTCACCGCGCTGCCGGGCGGACAGCTCGCCCAGGATCGCGCGTTCCTGCGCGAGCAGTCCGGCCAGTGACTGGTCCGCGCGCTCCTGGCCCTCCACGGTGAGCCGGACGAGCACGCCGCGCCGGTCGCTGGGGTCGGGCAGCCGCTCGACGAGCCCGCGCTGGGCGAGCCGGTCGATCCGGTTGGTCATCGTGCCGGAGGTGACCAGCGTCTGGGTCAGGAGCTGGCCCGGCGAGAGCTGGTACGGCGGTCCCGCGCGGCGCAGCGAGGTGAGCACGTCGAACTCCCACGGTTCGAGACTGTGCTCGGCGAAGGCCAGCCGCCGCGCGCGGTCGAGGTGCCGGGCGAGTCTGCTGACCCGGCTGAGCACCTCCAGCGGCTCCACGTCGAGGTCGGGGCGCTCTCGGCGCCATGCAGCGACCAGCCGGTCGACCTCGTCCTCCATGCGCTCAGTGTAGTAGGTCTGTCGATATGAAGTCTCTTGATATGAAGCCTCTTGACTTCAAGAGATATGTCGGAGGAGCCTGGACACCGACCAGAGGGCAGAACCTCGCCCTCCGTTTCGGTAGCGGCTGTGCGCAGCCGGCTATGAAAAGCCAGGGAGTACGACGATGCACGCAGCGCCAACGTGGGACCCGCAACAGTATCTCCGGCACTCCACTCACCGCACCCGCCCTTTCCTCGACCTCCTCACCCGTATCCGGGATCTGCCGGGCGGCGACGCGCCCCGGATCGCCGACATCGGGTGCGGTCCGGGCAATGTCACCGCGCTGCTCGCCGACCGCTGGCCCGGAGCCCGGATCACCGGCTTCGACAGCTCCCGCGAGATGCTGGACGCGGCGGCGCGGTACGCGGGACCCACGGCGGGCGGCGGTGAGCTGGACTTCCGGCAGGCCGACGCGGCGCACTGGGCGCCCGAGGAGTCCTTCGACCTGATCGTCTCCAACGCCGCGCTCCAGTGGGTGCCCGGCCACGCCGACCGCTTCCCCGGCTGGCTCGACCACATCACGCCCGGCGGCACCCTGGCCTTCCAGGTGCCGGGCAACTTCACCGCGCCCAGCCACGCGCTGCTGGGCGAGCTGTGCGACACCCCGCGGTGGCGCGACCGGCTCGACGGACACGGCCGCCGCTACGTCCACATCCTCAGCCCGGCCGACTATCTGGAGCGGCTGACCGAACTGGGCTGCGCGGCCGATGTGTGGGAGTCGACGTATGTGCAGTTGCTCCAGGGCGAGGACCCGGTGCTGGAGTGGACCAAGGGCACCGCGCTGCGGCCGGTGCTGACCGCGCTGGACGGCGACCGGGGGGCGGTGACGGAATTCGTCGGCCAGTACCGCGACCTGCTGCGCAAGGCGTACCCGCCGGGCCCGCACGGGACGGTCTTCCCCTTCCGGCGGATCTTCACCGTCGCGCGCAAACAGGGGCAGGAGGCGGCGGCGTGACGCGGGGAGCGGCAGGGGGGACGGCGGGGGGCGCCGACGGCTTCGGGATCGCGGGGGTCGACCACGTCCAGCTCGCCGCGCCGCCGGGCAGCGAGGAGGCGCTGCGCGCGTACTACGTCGGGGTGCTGGGGATGGCCGAGCTGACCAAGCCGCCGGTGCTCGCGGCGCGCGGCGGCTGCTGGTTCGCGGCGGGGGACGCGGTGCTGCACTTAGGGATCGAGGAGGACTTCAGGCCCGCCCGCAAGGCCCACCCGGGCATCCGCGTCACCGGGATCCACGCCTTCGGCAAGGAGCTCCAGGCGCGCGGCGCCAAGGTCGTCTGGGACGACGACCTGCCGGGCCACTCCCGCTTCTACTCCGAGGACCCGGTCGGCAACCGGCTGGAGTTCCTGGAGCCGACGGCGATGAGAGCCTGACGGTCGCACGTGGGGGGCGGCGGGTGAGCGTGCCCGACGCCCCCCACGCGTCCTACAGCAGCAAGAAGGCCGCACCGATAAGCGCCGCCCCCAGCGCCGCCAGCGTCCACGCCGTGCGCCGCATCCGCAGCGCCCCGCCGGCCACGACCGCGGCCAGCAGCAGGGCTCCGGCCAGCGGCACCCAGGAGAAGAACAGGCCGCCCCAGTCGGACCGTACGACCGTGTTCGTCCCGGGCTTCACCACGACCGGCACACGGTCGCCGACATGGTGTGTGACCGGCAGGCTGATGACCACCTTCGGGCGGGCGACGGCCGACCCCTTCGGCGCGAAGGGTCCGGTGCAGGTGGAGTCGCCGCAGTTCGTCAGCGTCATCGTGCCGTGCTCGTGCCCCTTGGTGAGCACCACGTATTGCGCGGTCTTCCACGAGTCCCAGGCGCCGGACGCCAGGAGCAGCAGCACCAGCGCCCACCCGCCCACCACCCGGGCCAGCAGGACCAGCCCCCAGGTGCCCTCGGCCATCCGGCGGGAACGGCTGCGTTTCACCATGCGGGCGATCTTTGGCCATCGCATGCCGTCCGGTCAACCTCGGTACGCGCCCGCCCTCGACAAGGGTGAGCGCCGTGTCCGGCGGTTGACCGGTCGCGCGTCCGGTCAGGTGTTGTACGTGCTCTGCGCGCGCTCCAGGCCCTCGGTGATCAGCGCCTCGACCGCGTCCGCCGCCCGGTCCACGAACCAGTCCAGCTCCTTGCGCTCGGTGGACGAGAAGTCCTTGAGCACAAAGGCCGCCACGTCCATCCGGCCCGGTGGACGGCCGATCCCCGCGCGCACCCGCAGATAGTCGGGACCCATCGACTTGGTCATCGACTTGAGGCCGTTGTGGCCGTTGTCGCCGCCGCCCAGCTTGAGCCGCAGCGTGCCGAAGTCGATGTCCAGCTCGTCGTGGACGGCGATGATCCGCTCGGTCGGCACCTTGTAGAAGTCGCGCAGCGCGGTCACCGGGCCGCCGGACAGATTCATGTACGACTGGGGCTTCGCCAGCACCACCCGCTGGTTCGCGGGACCGGGCGGGCCGATCCGGCCCTCCACGACCACGGCCTGCGCCTTCTGCGCGCGCTTGAACTTGCCGCCGACCCGCTGGGCGAGCAGATCGGCCACCATGAAGCCGATGTTGTGCCGGTTCCCCGCGTACTCGGGGCCCGGATTGCCGAGGCCCGCGACCAGCCAGGGCCCTGAGGTGTCACTCATCCACGTCTCCGACTCCGTGTCGCCGACTTCGTACCGGGAAAACGGCCGCCGCCGCACTCCGTGAGGGTGCGGCGGCGGCCGGGGTCACACGCGAGCACGTCAGCACGCGAGCGCGCGGGCACGTGAGCGTACGCACATGAGCACGTCAGCACACGAGCACGTCAGCACACGAGCGCATAAGCGCGCGAGGACCGGGGGAGCGCGGGGGACTACGCCTCGGCGGCGGCGTCCTCGGTGCCCTCGGCGGCCTCGTCGCCCGCCTCGTCGGCGGCCTCGGCCTGGGCCGAGACGACCTGGATGACGACCGCGTCCTCGTCGATCGCCAGGGTGGAGCCCTTGGGCAGGGTGATGTCCTTGGCGAGGATGGAGGCGCCGGCCTCCAGGCCCTCGATGGAGACGGTGACCGCGGTCGGGATGTGGGTCGCCTCGGCCTCGACGGGCAGCGTGTTGAGCACGTGCTCCAGCAGGTTGCCGCCGACGGCCAGCTCGCCCTCGGTCTGCACCGGGATCTCGACGGTGACCTTCTCGCCGCTCTTCACGGACAGCAGGTCGACGTGCTCGATGGTGCCGCGCAGCGGGTCGCGCTGGACCGCCTTGGGGATGACCAGCGCGGTCTTGCCGTCGAGCTGGAGGGAGATCAGCACGTTCGCGGTGCGGAGCGCGAGCAGCAGCTCGTGGCCGGGGACGGTGACGTGCTGCGGGTCGGCGCCGTGACCGTAGATGACGGCGGGGACCTGGTGGGCGCGGCGCACGCGGCGGGCGGCGCCCTTGCCGAACTCGGTGCGCGGCTCTGCGGCGATCTTGACCTCGGCCATGATGCTCAACTCCTCGATACGGAAAACTCGGTACGCGAAAGGGGGGTCATACGGTCGCCCGACCCTCGACGGGCCGTTCCACGACTCACCCCCGCTTGCGCGGAGACCGTTACGAGGAGCGCGCCGATAACGGAGGTCCGCCGGAAAAACCGGGGCCTCCCTCGCCGAGCAACGCGGACAGCGTAACCGGCGGGGAGGCCCCGGGAGAAATCGATCTAGCTCAGTGCTCGGAGTCCTCGAACAGGCTGGTGACCGAGCCGTCCTCGAACACCTCGCGCACCGCGTTGGCGATGGTCGGCGCCATGGACAGCACGGTGATCTTGTCGAGGTTCAGCTCGCGCGGAGTCGGCAGGGTGTCGGTGAGGATGAACTCGCTCACCCGGGAGTTCTTCAGCCGGTCCGCGGCGGGCCCGGAGAGCACACCGTGGGTGGCGGTCACGATGACGTCCTCGGCGCCGTTGGCGAACAGCGCGTCGGCGGCGGCGCAGATCGTACCGCCGGTGTCGATCATGTCGTCGACCAGGACGCAGACCCGGCCCTTGACGTCACCGACGACCTCGTGGACCTTCACCTGGTTGGCGACGTCGGGGTCACGGCGCTTGTGGACGATGGCCAGCGGCGCGCCGAGCCGGTCGCACCAGCGGTCGGCGACCCGTACCCGGCCGGCGTCCGGGGAGACCACCGTGAGCTTGGCGCGGTCGACCTTGGCGCCCACGTAGTCCGCGAGCACCGGCAGGGCGAAGAGATGATCGACCGGGCCGTCGAAGAAGCCCTGGATCTGGTCGGTGTGCAGGTCGACCGTGAGGATGCGGTCGGCGCCCGCGGTCTTGAACAGGTCCGCCATCAGCCGGGCCGAGATCGGCTCACGGCCGCGGTGCTTCTTGTCCTGCCGGGCGTAGCCGTAGAAGGGCACGATCACGGTGATGCTCCGGGCGGAGGCCCGCTTGAGAGCATCGAGCATGATGAGCTGCTCCATGATCCACTTGTTGATGGGAGCGGTGTGGCTCTGGATGAGGAAGCAGTCCGCGCCGCGGGCCGACTCCTGGAACCGCACATAGATCTCGCCGTTGGCGAAGTCGAAAGCCTTGGTCGGCACCAGGCCGACTCCGAGACTGTGTGCCACCGCCTCCGCCAGATCGGGGTGGGCGCGGCCGGAGAAGAGCATCAGCTTCTTCTCACCGGTCGTCTTGATCCCGGTCACTGCACCGTCTCCTTGGAGTTTTCGACTGGTGTTCGGCACAGCGTCGCCTTCGGTTAGGCGTGCTGGCGGAATTGTGTGCAAGCCACACGGTACGCCCCAACCGGCGCATCTGTGCACCTCAAGAGGCCCGGATGAGACGTCCCTCACTCGCCCTGCGGCGTGTCTCCTCGTTGTGCGCGTTCGGCGGCCTCGGCGGCGGCGCTGCCGGGACGCTTGCGCGCCACCCAGCCCTCGATGTTGCGCTGCTGACCGCGGGCGACGGCCAGCGACCCCGCGGGAACGTCCTTGGTGATCACCGATCCGGCGGCGGTGTACGCGCCGTCCCCGACGGTGATCGGCGCCACGAACATGTTGTCGGAGCCGGTCTTGCAGTAGCTGCCGATGGTGGTGTGGTGCTTGGCCTCGCCGTCGTAGTTCACGAAGACGCTGGCGGCGCCGATGTTGGTGTACTCGCCGATCGTGGCGTCCCCCACATAGCTGAGGTGCGGCACCTTGGTGCCCTCGCCGATCGAGGCGTTCTTCATCTCCACGTACGTGCCCGCCTTGGCCTTCGGGCCGAGCTTGGCGCCGGGGCGCAGATACGCGTACGGGCCGACGGTCGCCTGCTCGCCGATCTCGGCCTGGTCGGCGACGGTGTTGGACACCCGCGCGCCGGGGCCGACCGCGGTGTCGGTGAGCGTGCAGTTGGGGCCGACCTCGGCGCCCGCGCCGACGCTGGTGGCGCCCAGGAGCTGGGTGTTGGGGTGCACCAGGCAGTCCTGCTCGAAGCGGACGTCGACGTCGACCCAGGTGGAGGCGGGGTCGACGACCGTGGCGCCGTCCAGCATGGCGCGGTGGAGCAGCCGGTCGTTGAGCACCCGGCGGGCCTCGGCGAGCTGCACCCGGTTGTTCACCCCGGCGATCTCGCGGTGGTCGGGGGCGACGTACGCGCCGACGCGGTGGCCGGCCTCGCGCAGGATGCCGAGGGTGTCGGTCAGATACTCCTCGCCCTGCGAGTTGTCCGTGGTGATCTTGCCGAGCGCGTCGGCGAGCAGGGCCGCGTCGAAGGCGTAGACCCCGGAGTTGATCTCGGCGATCGCCAGTTGGGCCGGTCCGGCGTCCTTCTGCTCGACGATCGCGGTGACCCGGTCGTCGGAGGAGCGGATGATCCGGCCGTAGCCGGTGGGGTCGGGCACTTTCGCGGTGAGGACCGTCACGGCGTTGCCGTCGCCCTCGTGCGCGCCGACCAGGGTGTGCAGGGTCTCGGCGGTGAGCAGCGGGGTGTCGCCGTAGGTGACCACCACGGTGCCGTCCAGGACGACGCCCTGCGCGGACAGCGCGTCCAGGCCGATCCTGACCGCGTGCCCGGTCCCGTTCTGCTCGTGCTGCACGGCGGTGAGCGCCTGCGGGTCGATGCCGTTGAGGTGCTCGGTGACCCGCTCGCGGGCGTGGCCCACGACCACCACGAGGTGCTGCGGCGCCAGTTCGCGGGAGGCGGCGACCACATGGCCGACCAGGGAACGGCCGCAGATGGGGTGGAGGACCTTCGGGGTGGCCGACTTCATGCGGGTGCCCTCACCCGCGGCGAGGACGACGACGGCAGCCGGACGGTTCGGGCTCACGTGAGGAGACTCCTCGGCTTCGGGTGCTGGACATCCGCAGGATACCGACGGGTTCCCGGATGGACGCCGGGCGGCCCCGGCCGGACCGGCCGGGGCCCCGGTGAGGTGCTCCGCCGCCAGGACTCGAACCCGGACATAAGGCACCAAAAGCCCCAGTGCTGCCAATTACACCACGGCGGATCAACCCGCGCTTTCGACCCGTTGGCGAGCCGGGCGGGCTGGACTTCACCATCATGCCGTACGAGCCGGGGTGGACGCGACGTAGATCCGGGGTAGAGATCGCACGACGGGCCGCATGAAGTGGTTCTGTCGCTCGTCGTCGGCCGCTGCAATACTTACGGCGGCGTAAGTTACGGGCTTGACCGGCTGAAACCAGCCCCCTCAGATCCCCAAGGGACAGACATGACCACGCACACGGACGTGAGGCCCGAGTCCCGGGAACCCGGGCCCTCGGGACAGGAAGACGCGCTGAACAGCGCCACCCGCGGTGGTGAGAGCAAGCGGTCGATCGAGCAGATCGCGCTGCTGCTGTTCATCAGCATCCCCTTCGTGGCGCTGGTGGCGGCCATCCCGCTCGCCTGGGGCCGCGGCATGAGCTGGCTGGATCTCGGCCTCATGATCGGCATGTACTTCCTCGGCTGCCACGGCATCACCATCGGCTTCCACCGGCACTTCACCCACGGTTCGTTCAAGGCCAACCGCCCCCTGAAGATCGCGCTCGCCATCGCCGGATCGATGGCCGTCGAGGGCCCGATCGTGCGCTGGGTGGCCGACCACCGCAGGCACCACAAGTTCAGCGACGCCGAGGGCGACCCGCACAGCCCGTGGCGGTACGGCGAGACGCTGCCCGCGCTGATGAAGGGCCTGTGGTGGGCCCACATGGGGTGGCTGTTCGACGAGGAGCAGACCTCGCAGGCGAAGTACGCGCCCGACCTGATCAAGGACTCCGCGATCCGCCGCATCTCGCGCGACTTCTGGCTGTGGACCGTGATCTCGCTGGCCATCCCGCCGGTGGTCGGCGGCCTCGTCACCATGTCGTGGTACGGCGCGTTCACCGCGTTCTTCTGGGGATCGCTCGTTCGGGTGGCGTTGCTGCACCACGTCACCTGGTCGATCAACTCGATCTGCCACGCGGTCGGCAAGCGCCCCTTCAAGTCCCGTGACCGCTCCGGCAACGTGTGGTGGCTGGCGGTGCTGTCCTGCGGCGAGTCCTGGCACAATCTGCACCACGCCGACCCCACCTCCGCCCGGCACGGTGTGCTGCGCGGCCAGGTCGACTCCAGCGCCCGGATCATCCGCTGGTGCGAACAGCTCGGCTGGGCCACCGACGTCCGCTGGCCGAGCGCGGACCGTATCGCGGCCCGCCGTAAGGAAAACATCAGTGAAGCGGCATGATTGACGCGTGAGCGACGGCAGCGGATCGAACGGCGACGGCGGAAGCGGCAGGGCCTCGGGTACGGATTCGGGTGCGAAGTCGGGCTCACGTCCGGCCACGGCCTCAGGCGTGGCGGGACCCACCGCCCGGCGCGCCCGCCGGGTCCGTATGACCGGCAAGGAACGGCGCGAGCAGCTTCTCGACATCGGCCGCACGCTCTTCGCCGAACGCGGCTTCGAGGGCACCTCGGTCGAGGAGATCGCCCACAAGGCGGGCGTCTCCAAGCCGGTGGTGTACGAGCACTTCGGCGGCAAGGAAGGGCTCTACGCCGTCGTCGTCGACCGTGAGATGCGCCGGTTGCTCGACATGGTGACCGGCGCCCTCACCGGCGGCCACCCCAGGGAGCTGCTGGAACAGGCCGCCTTCGCGCTGCTGGACTACATCGAGCAGTACACCGACGGTTTCCGCATCCTGGTGCGCGATTCACCCGTCGCCCAGTCCACCGGCACCTTCGCCTCGCTGATCAGCGACATCGCCACCCAGGTCGAGGACATCCTCGGCCACGAGTTCAAGCGCCGCGGCTTCGACCCCAAGCTCGCCCCGATGTACGCGCAGGCGCTGGTCGGCATGGTGGCGCTCACCGGCCAGTGGTGGCTGGACGCGCAGAAGCCGAAGAAGGCCGAGGTCGTCGCCCACCTGGTGAACCTCTCCTGGAACGGCCTGGCGGGCATAGAGCCCAAGCCGCGGCTGATCGGCCACCGCAAGAACTGAGGCGACCGACGATGCATAGGCGCATAGGCGCATAGGCGCATAGGCGCATAGGCGCACAGACGTACAGACGTACAGGCGTACAGAAGAAGGCGCCCGGCGGACCGATCATCGGTCCGCCGGGCGCCTTTCTCCTATCGCTCAGCCGGTGTTGCGCAGCCCCGCCGCCACACCGTTCACCGTCAGCAGCAGCGCGCGCGACAGCAGCGGGTCGGGGCTCTCGCCCCGCTCCGCCGCCGCCCGCTGCCGGGCCAGCAGCGTCACCTGGAGATACGAGATCGGGTCCAGGTACTGGTCACGGATGTGGAAGGTCTGCGCCAGCAGCGGGCTGCCCGCCAGCAGCTCGGACTCCCCGGTGATCCGCAGCACCTCGCTGACCGTCAGCGCGTGCTCCGCCTCGATCGTGGCGAAGACGTGCTTGAGCTCGTCGGGCACCAGAGTGTCCACGTAGTGCCGGGCGATCCGCAGATCGGTCTTGGCCAGGGTCATCTCGACGTTGGACAGGAAGTTGCGGAAGAAGTGCCACTGTCCGAACGCCTCGTCTATCACCGGGCCGAGCCCCGCCTCGCGGGCGGCCTTCAGACCGGCGCCGACCCCGAACCAGCCGGGGACGATCTGCCGGGACTGCGTCCAGCCGAACACCCACGGGATGGCCCGCAGACCGTCCAGGCCCGCACCGGAGTCCGGGCGGCGCGAGGGACGCGACCCCAGGTGCAGCTCGCCGAGCTGGTCGACGGGCGTGGAGGCGAAGAAGTACGGCGGCAGGTCCGGGTCCTCGACCAGCTTGCGGTACGCGTCGTGGGCCGCCTCGGAGACGATGTCCATCGCCGCGTCCCAGCGCGACAGCGCCTCGTCGGACTGCCGGGGCGCGGTGTGCAGCGCGGACGCCTGGAGCGTGGCGGCGACCGTCAGTTCCAGGTTCTCCCGGGCCAGCGACGGGATCAGGTACTTGTCCGAGATCACCTCGCCCTGCTCGGTCACCTTGATCTCGCCCTCCAGGGTGCCCCAGGGCTGGGCGAGGATCGCGGTGTGCGAGGGGCCGCCGCCGCGGCCGACGGTGCCGCCGCGGCCGTGGAACAGCCGCAGCCGCACCCCGTGCCGGTGCGCGACGTCACGCAGCCGCCGCTGCGCCCGGTGGATCTCCCACTGCGAGGTGGTGATGCCGCCGAACTTCGACGAGTCGCTGTAGCCGAGCATGACCTCCTGCACGTCACCGCGGAGCGACACCAGCCGCCGGTAGGACGGGTCGGACAGCATCTCGTCCAGGAGCTGGTCGGCGATCTTCAGCTCGTCGGTGGTCTCCAGCAGCGGCACGATGCCGATCTTGGCGATCCCGGCGTGCAGGTCGATCAGCCCGGCCTCGCGCGCCAGCACCGCCGCCGCGAAGACGTCGTCCGAGCCCAGGCACATCGAGATGATGTACGACTCCACGACCTCCGGACCGAACCGCTCGAACGCCTCCCGGATGGTGTGGAACACCCCGAGCGTCTTGGCGCCCGCCTCGTCCAGCGGGGCGGGCGTCGGCGCCAGCGGGCGGCGCGAGCGCAGCTCCTTGGCCAGCAGCTTGCGCCGGTAGTCGCGCGGCATGTCCGCGTACCGCCAGGACTCCTCGCCGAGCCGGTCGAAGAGCTGCCCCAGCGCGTGGTGGTGCGCCTCGGCGTGCTCGCGCACGTCCATGGTCGCGAGCTGGAGGCCGAAGGCGGACAGGGTCCGGATCGTACGGTCCAGGCGGCCGTCGGCGATCAGGCCGCCGCGGTGGACGCGCAGCGAGTCCTGGATGAGCTGGAGGTCGTGCAGCAGACCGCCGGTGCCCAGGTAGTCGCGGCCGGGGACGTGCGGGGTGCCGCCGGCCAGCCGCTCGCGGGTGTTGACGAGCTTCTGCCGGATGCAGGTCGCCTTCAGCCGGTACGGCTCCTCGGCGTTCAGCCGCTTGTAGCGCGGGCTGATCTCGGGCAGCGCCACCAGGTCCGTGGCGAGCGAGTCCAGCAGGTCGGTGCTCGCGCCGCAGTTGCGGATCGAGTTGGACAGCGCGCCGCGCAGCACGTCCACCAGGTCGAGCGCGTCGGTGATGCCGTGCTCGTGCTGGAGGATCAGCACGTCCCAGGTGACCTGCGGGGTCACATTGGGGTTGCCGTCGCGGTCGCCGCCGATCCAGGTGCCGAAGGTCAGCGGGCGGGTCCCCGCGGGCAGCGGCAGCCCGACCCGCTCCAGCTCGGCCGCCAGGTCCTCCAGGACGTCGCCGACCGCGCCCGCGTGCAGTTCGTCCAGGTAGTAGATGGCGTTGCGCGCCTCGTCGGCGGGCTCAGGGCGCACCACCCGCAGCTCGTCGGTCTGCCACAGCAGGTCGATGTTCTCCGCGAGCCGCAGGTCCGCGCGGCGCCGGTCGCCCGTGCCCTGCCCGGTGGTGTCGTCCAGCAGCTCCGCGATCCTGCGCAGCTTGTTCAGCACACTGCGCCGCGCGGCCTCGGTGGGGTGCGCGGTGAACACCGGCCGCACGTTCAGATTCCGTACGGTCTCGCGTACGTGCTCGGGGTCGCCGTCCTTCAGCAGGTCGGCGGTCTGGGCGAGCAGGCCGCCCTCCTGCGCGCGGCGCTCGCGCAGGTCCCGGCCGCGGTGCACCTGCTCGGTGACGTTGGCCAGATGGAAGTAGGTGGAGAAGGCGCGTACCAGCTTGGCGGCGGTCTCCAGGTCGGTGTCGCCGAGAAGCGTGGCGGCTGCCTCGCCGTCGGTGCGGGTCAGGGCACGTACCCGCTCGACGAGATCGAGGAGTTCCTGGCCTTCCTGTCTCACCAGCGTGCCGCCGAGCAGTTCTCCCAGGCGGCGGATGTCGGCTCGCAGGGCGGTACTGCTCTCCGGGGCGGTGTCGGCGCTGCTCACAGGTGCGGCTCCTTGTGCAGTGGAAGTGGACGACGGCATACAAGGCGTAGGGAAAGACGTGGCTGCGGACCGCGCTGTCCGACCGCTCCAGGATAGGTGGCCGCCTCCGCGGCGAGACGGCCCGCCCATCTGGCGGACACGGCACCCGGTCGCGCTTACCCCTGGAGACCCTTACCGGTCCCGTCGGCCGATACCGCGCCGATACGGGGCTGACACGGCCGCCACGCCGCCTCGGGCACCGCCTAGTCTGGACGCCATGAGTACGACGGGGGCGCACGTACCGGACGACGGGGCTGGAGGACGGCCCGGGTCCGGCTGGTGGTGGTGGACGCGGCGGCGCGGCTTCCTCCTGGACCTGGCGCTGGCCGTGGCCTCGGCCGTGGAGTGCGCCTTCGAGGGTGTGACCTTCGCCCACAAGACCGGGGTGACGCCCGCGGTGGCGGCGCTGATCGGGCTGCTCGCGGGCGGCACCTTGCTGCTGCGCCGCCGCTGGCCGATCGCCGTGGTCCTGGTGGGCATCGCCCTGAGCCCCGCCGAGCTGGGCTTCCTGCTGTCGGTGGTCGGCCTCTACTCCCTGACCGTCTCCGAGGTGCCGCGCCGGATCACCGCCGCGCTCGCCTCCATGAACGGCCTCGGCACCTTCCTGGTCTCCTTCATCCGCCTCCACGACAGCCTGCGCAACGCGGACAACAACCGCTCGATGTCCCTGCCGATCGTCCTGAGCACCTCACTCCTGCTCGCCCTCGGCCTCACCGCCCCGCCGGTCCTGCTCGGTCTGTACGTACGGGCCAGGCGCCGGCTGGTGGAGAGCCTGCGGGAGCGGGCCGACGGCCTGGAACGCGAGCTGGAACTCCTCGCGGAGAAGGCGGCCGAGCGCGCCGAGCGGGCCCGCGCCGAGGAGCGGACCCGGATCGCCCGCGACATGCACGACGTGGTGGCCCACCGGGTGAGCCTGATGGTCGTCCACGCGGCGGCCCTCAAGGCCGTCGCCCTCAAGGACCCGGCCAAGGCGTCCAGCACCGCGGAGTTGCTCGGCGACATGGGGCGCGAGGCGCTGACCGAACTGCGCCAGATGCTCGGGGTGCTGCGTACGGCGGCGCCCGAGCGGGCGCCCGCGCCCGCGCCGCGGCTTCCCGCGCCGCGGGTTCTTGAGCCCGAGCCGGATACGGATACGGATACGGATACGGCTACGGAGCCGGAGCCCGAGGGGCCCTGCATCGACCAGCTCGGCGAACTCGTCGAGCAGTCCCAGGCCGCCGGGATGACCGTCGAGTTCACCGTCGAGGGCGAGGAGCGGCCCTGCGGCGCCCGCGTCGAACAGACCGTCTACCGCGTGGTGCAGGAAGCGCTCACCAACGTCCACAAGCACGCCGGGGGCGCCAGGGCCCATGTCCGGCTCGCCTACCGCGAGCTCGAGATCGCCGTCCTCGTTCTCAACGGGCCCTCCGACGGCACCCCGGCCACGCCGCTTCCCAGTGGGGGGCACGGGCTGGTCGGCATGAAGGAACGTGTCACCACCCACGGCGGGGGCTTCGCCGCGGGCCCCACCCCCGACGGCGGTTTCCGCGTCTCCGCCTTGTTGCCCCTGGCAGCCCGCCCGATCTGACGCCCGCCTGGCGCCGGTCGGTAAGCCGCTCTTCGGGGGCGGGGCCCTGGGCGGTTCTTCTCCCAAGGCGGCTGGCCGATCCTTGAGGGGCGCGGGGAACTGCGCGCTCAGCCACCGACGGTGGCGCGGCCTTTGGCCACCGGCCCCCGCGGGGCAGACGCGGTTGTTGTCGGGCTGACAGCCCGGTGGGGGCGGGCCGCGCAGTTCCCCGCGCCCCTCAAGACAACGTCCTGCGCAAGGGCAGGGCACCTTCCCCGCGCGCCTCAAGACAACGCCCTGCGCAAGGGCAGCGCACCTTCCCCGCGCCCCTCAAGACAACGTCCTGCGCAAGGGCAAGGCACCTTCCCCGCGCCCCTAAAAACACGGCCCTGCGCAATGGCAGCGCGCCCTGGGGGTCAGGCCGGGTCGGACGGGTCGGCTTGTTCGGGGAGGCCGGGGGCGCCCGGTGCTTCGGGGTGGTCCGGCCCGGAGGGCGGGAGGTGGCGGCCGGTCAGGGAGGCGAGGGTGGCCCGTACGTGCGCGAGATGCGCGCGAATCTCGTCGCGGTGCTGCTCGTGCTCGCGCAGCGAGCGCTCGCTCTCGCGGCGGGTGCGCTCCTCGTGCATGCGCGCCTGGGCGAGCAGCTCGGACGCCCGCTCCTCGGCCTCCTGCTGCTGCACCCGCAGGGCCTCCTCGGCGTCGGCACGCTCCTGGTGCGCCTCGTGGAGGCGCCGTTCGGCGTCGCCGAGGAGATCGGCGAGCCTGCTGTCGACCCCGGCCTCGCGCTCGGCGAGCTCGTGTTCGAGGGTGTCGAGCCGTTCGCGGCGCTCCTTGTCGGCCTCGGCCAGGGTCCGGCCGACGTCCTGCCGCATGGCGTCCAGGGCGCGGCCCGCCTCGCCGCGTACGGCCTCGGCTTCCGCGCGGGCCTGGCCGAGGATCTCGGAGGCGCGTCCGCACGCCTCGTCCAGGAGCCGTTCCGCCTGCTCCTCGGCGGCGGCGAGCCGGGCGGAGGCGGCGGCGCGGGCCTCGTCCTGGAGGGTGCGGCGGGCGGTCTCCGCGGTGTCGCGCGCGTGCTGCGCCTCGGCCTCGGCGCGGTCGCGTACGGCGGCGGCCTCCTCCTCGACCAGCCGCAGCAACTCCTGGGCGCCGTCGCCGAGCGCGTCGAACGAGGTGGCGCCGAGCGCTTCGACCTGGTGCCGCAACGAGGCGCACTCGGCGTCCATCTCGTTGGCGAGCACCGTCAGCCGGGCGGCCCGCTCCCAGGCGGCGTCCCGGTCCTCCGACAACTCGTCGAGGAAACGGTCGACCTGTTCCGGCCGATAGCCGCGTCCGCGCGCGGTGTCGATGTTGCGGGCTGACGATGCGGTGTTGCTGCTCATGCCCTGCCCCTCGCCGTCGGCCGTTCCGTCCTGCCTATTTTTGGCTTATGTCCGAATTGTACGGGCTGCGACACTCCGACCTGTCTCCTACCCATCCACTCCCTTCCCGATGGCCCCGAACGCAGACGGGCCGGGTGAAGAAGGGAAGTGCCCTTCGTCACCCGGCTCTTCGCCGCGTGCGGGGTGGGGGTCAGCGCGCGAGGGAGACGGCGAACGGCGTGAAGCCGTTCCGGCGCAGGACGTGGGGCACGACCAGGATCATGGCCTCGGCGGCGCGAGCGGTGCGAATGCCGCCGAGGTCCTCGATCCATGCGGGCCGCCAGCCCAGGTCGGCGAGCAGACCGTTGACGGTCTTCTTCGCGTCCTCGTCGTCCCCCGACACATAGGCGGTCGGCGGGGTGGCCAGGATCTCGGGAGCGGTCATGACCATGAACAGCATGGTGTTGAGGGTCTTGACCACACGGGTGTCGGGGAGTGCGGCCTGGAGGTGTTCGGCGAGGCTGCTGCCGGGGTAGCACAGGTCGCCGGGCAGCCCGTCCTCGGCGTCGCGGGTGGCGTTGGAGACATCGACGAGGATCTTCCCGCAGAGTTCGGCGCGCAGGCCGGTGAGGCGTTCCAGCGAACTGTCGCCGGGCGTCGCGTTGATCACGATGTCCGCGCCGCGGGCGGCGGTGGGCTGGTCGGCGAAGGCGACCGTCGGGGCGGCCCCGGCGGCGCGGGCGGCGGTCTCCACCGGGGTCCGGCCGCCGAGGGTGACCTGGTGTCCCGCGGCGGAGAGCTTGTTGGCGAGGTGGGTCCCGACGCGGCCCGCGCCCAGGATGCCGATGGTGGTCATGAGGTGATGCTCCTTGCGGTGTCGAGCGGGTAAGGGCATGCGTCCGGTCAGACGATCGGCGACAGGACCTCGCGGGCGGCGGCGTGGACGCCGGGGGCCGCGGCCAGGAAGTCGCGGCTGCGGGTGCTCCAGGGCTCGCCCGCCAGGTCGGTGACGGTGCCTCCGGCCTCGGAGACCAGCAGGGCGCCGGAGACCAGTCCCGAGCGGACGTCGGAGAACTGCCAGAAGGCGTCCATCCGTCCGGCGGCGACGTGGATGAGCTGCATCGTGGCGGGCACGGACACGCGTACGACCAGGCCGTTGACGAGCATGGCGGTGACGGAGTCGCCGATCCGCCGGAAGGTGCGCTCGTCCTCGCCGGGCCTGGCCTGACCGGTGCCGATGAGCGAGGCGGCCAGACCGGTCTTGGCGGACACCGCCAGGGGCCGGTCGTTGAGGCGGGCGCCGCCGCCGGCCACCGCGGTGTACGTGTCACCGGTCAGCGGCAGGTGGACGACGGTGAGCACCGGCTGGTTGTCGCGGACCAGGGTGGCGGTGACGGCCCAGTCGTCCATGCCGTGCACGTGGTTGATGTTGCCCTCGGCGGGGTCGACCACCCACCACTCCCCGGGCGGGAGCGCGCCGCCCGCCAACTCGTCCTCGGCCCACCGCGATCCCGGCCGGGCCCGCAGCAGCGGTTCGCGCAGCACGCTCAGCACCGCGTCGTCGTTGGCGTGGATCTCCGCGACGACCTCGTCCAGGCTCACGCCGCGGGCGTGCGTGGTGTGGCGGTCGCGCAACGTGCGACCGGCGGTCCGCACCGCGGCCGTCACGTCGGACAGGAGGGTCGTGCCGGCGGAGAAAGGCATGGCTGTGCTCATGGGGGGCTCCCTGGTGTCGATGGCCGCGGGGCGGTTCTTCTCGCGCCCGCACTTCGACGGTAGGTCGCCCGTGGATTAACAACAAGTGCATGCTTTTCACTTGTAGATTTACTGTCATGCAATTGGATCTGAACCTGCTCACGGCCCTGGACGCGCTGCTGGAGGAGGGGAGCGTCACCGGCGCCGCGGCCCGCCTCCATGTGACCGCGCCCGCGATGAGCCGGTCCCTGGGCCGTATCCGCAAGGTCACCGGTGACCAGATCCTGGTCCGCGCCGGGCGCGGCATGCTCCCCACCCCTCGCGCGCTGGCCATGCGCGCCGAGGTCCACGCCCTCGTGCAGCAGGCCCACCGTCTGCTGTCCGCGCGGCAGAGCCTCGACCTGGCGGCTCTGGACCGGGTCTTCACCGTGCGCTGGCACGACGCGCTGACCGCGGCCTGCGGCACCGCTCTGACCACGGCCGTCCGCGAGCAGGCGCCCGGCGCCCGGCTGCGGCTGTCCGCCGAACCCGGCACGGACACGCCCGAGTCGCACCGGGGCGAGGCCGACCTCGAATCCAGCTCCGGCCGGTCGGCGCTTCCCGACATCCGCCACCGCCTCGTCGGCAGGGACCGGCTGGTCGTCGCCGTCCGGCCCGGCCACCCGCTGGCGGAGGGCCCGTTGAGCCCCGAGCGTTACGCGGCGGCGGAACACCTCACCGTTTCCCGGCGCGGAAGCCTGCGCGACTCGGTCGACGACGCCCTGGCGGCGCACGGCCTCGAACGGCGCGTCGCCGCCGCCGGGCCCACCGCCGCCTTCGCGCTGCGGCTGGTCCTCGACACCGACCTCGTGGTCACCGTGCCCGACGCGGTCACCCGCGAGGCCAGGGACCACCTCGGCCTGCTCACCCTGCCGACGCCGCTCCCGCTGCCCGACGTCCCCTTGTACCTGCTGTGGCACCAGCGCTACGACGAGGACCGCGCCCACATCTGGCTGCGCGACCTGGCCACCGAAACCGTCCAGGCGCTGTTCGCACCACTGAACGCCTGACCGGGCCGCCAGATCAGCACGCTTGACCGGCCCGCCTGAACTGGCACAGCGAACGGCCCCGCCGCGGCGGGGCCGTCCGCTGACGCCTCTGCTACGACCCGGCGCGGCGGTACAGCCGTCGGCCGGGCCCTGGCGGGGCCGTTACAGCAGTCCGTCCCACATCTGCTCGATGAGGACCGACCACCAGTGGTCGGGCGAGGCGATGGCCGCCGGGTCCTGCGCGGCGAGCTGCGCCTGGAAGTCCACCGTCCAGCGGCCCGCCTGATCGGGCGTCAGCCCGATCCGCAGCCGCCACATCCGGCCCAGCAGCGCCAGGCAGCGGGCGAATTCCGGCAGGCTCGAATTGACGAACTGCGGCGGCGCGGGCTGTCCGCCCGGACCGGCCTCCAACGGCACCGCCACGATGTGCGCGGTGCCGTACTGCACACAGAGCTGACGGCCGAAGTCATTGCCCATCACCAGATACGAGCCCGCGTCCGACGCCGCCTGCACGCCGCGCTGCTGGGCCAGCTCCGCCAGCGTCGGCACCGGCTGGCCCGGCTGGGCCTGCGCCCAGAAGAACGGGCCGAAGTCCACCGGCAGCCCGGCCCACACCAGGGTCTGCGCCACGATGTCGGGCACGCCCTGCCGGGACACCGCCCGCTGGTCGAAGCGGAACAAGCCCTGCGGCCCGAAGGCCGACGCCAGTTCCTGGCCGATCACGTCGAGCGGCACCGGCGGCACCCGCAGCACACTGTGCGGGTCGGGCATCGGGACCCGCTGCGGCTGCGGGCGCGCGGGCGCGCCCGCCACCTGGTGCAGCTCGCCCTGGTGCGTCAGCAGATGCTGGACGCCCTGCTGGCGGCTGGCGTGGTCCCTGCCGTACGGCGCGGTGTGGCTGATCCGCACCTGCGGCCAGGTCTCGCGGATCATCCGCGTGCAGTAACCGCCGGGCAGATCGCACGACTCCAGCTCGGTGTGCAGTTCGAGCACCTGCTCGGGCCGCACGCCCATCGAGCGCAGCTCGTGCAGGATCTGCCACTCCGGGTGCGGAGTGCCGGGCGCCGAACGCCGGATGAGCTGCTGCTCGCTGCCGTCCTGGCCGCGGTAGCGGAGCACCGCCATGTAGCCGGGGCCGACCGTGGGCACCGCCGTCGGCTGCGGGTAGCCGTAGCCGTAGCCGGGCGGCGGGGGCGGGGCCATGCCGCCGCCACCGGGCGGGGGCGGCGGACCCATGGGCGCGCCGCCGGGACCCGCGAGCATCGTCGCCGCGTAGTGCGGGTCGTTGCCGCCGGTCCGGCCGGGCGCGCCGGGGCCCGCGCCGGGCGCCTGGGGTCCGGGCGGACCCGAAGGCCCTGCCAGCATCGTGGCCGCGTAGTGCGGGTCGTTGTTCCCCGCGGGCGGCGGGGGCGGCGACATGCCGGGGCCGGGCGGCGGCGGGGGCGGTCCCGTCGGACCGGTGGGTCCGGGAGGTCCGGGCGGGCCGCCGGGGCCCGCGAGCATGGTCGCCGCGTAGTGCGGGTCGTTGCCGCCGGGACGACCGGCGGCGGGCGGCGGCGGTCCCTGCGGTCCCTGCGGGCTCTGACCACCCGGCGGATTCTGCGGTACGAGCTGCGTCGGGAGGTAACCGCCCGCCGGAGCGGCGGCTCCCGGTGGGGGCGGCGGCGCGTCCGGGCTGCGGACCGGACCGCCCGAGGGCGGCGGCACATGGCCGCGGGCGGCCTTCGCCGTCTCCAGGTCGGCGATGTCGGCGGCACCGCGACCGGGGCCACCGGGCGGAGGCACGGATCCGGCGCCGAGGCCGCCGGGCGGCGGCAGCGGCACCGCGGGTCCGCCGGGCGGCGGGAATTCCGAACCCCCCACGGTGTGCGGCACGCCGGGCCTGGCGGGCGGCACGGGAGCCTGCGGCTCCACGGGCGGGGCGATCCGGGTCTTGGGCAACCCGCTGCCGCTCGGCAGCAGTTCGGTGCGGGCCTGCTCGGCCTCGGGGTCCTGCGCGAGGTCCACCTGGTCGGAGCCGCTGATCGGCGGCGCGAAGACGGTCGCGGGCACCGGGACCGACTGGCCCTCGCCGCTGTCGCTGGTCGTCTTGCCCGCCCAACTGCCGCCGGGCACGGCCGGTTCCGCGGGCGCCGAGGGCGTCGCGGGCGCGTCGGCCGCCGGGGCCGGGCGCCGGTAGTCGATCCCGCCGGACGCGGCCGGTGCGACGGGAGCGCTGTCAGCGGGCGCGGGGGAGGGCGTCGAGGCACCGGACGACCCGGAGGAGGCGGGCCGCCGGTAGTCGATACCGCCGGAGCCGGAGCCGGAGCCGGAGCCGGGCGCGGAGCCCGTACCGTCGCCCGGTCCCGAGGCGGGTCCCGAGGCGGGTCCCGAGGCGGGACCCGAGGCCGCCGCCAGGCCGTACCCGCCGTCGGCGTCGGCCGCCGGGGCACGGTCGGCCGGGGCGCCGTCGGATCCGGGGGCGGCGGCGTGCCACGCGGGAGCGTCGGCGCCCGCGCCTGCGGCGATACCGGCACCGTTGGTCCGGCTCGACCGGCGGTTGTCGGGGATGCCCATCTTGTCGGCCGCGTCCTGGAGCCACTGCGGCGGGCTCAACAGGAAGGACGTGGCCTCCAGGTCGATGCGTTGCGGCGGGTCGGGCACCGCGTCGTTCGGCACCGGGCCGTACTCCTCCTCGTAACGCCTGATGAGTTCGCCGACGGGCAGGCCGGGCCACAAGGTGGCCTCGCCGCTGTCCTTGGCTATGACGACGCGGACGTCGCCGCCGTCGCCCGCGGACGGGCCGCCCTCGCGCGGCTCCGACCAGACGACGAAGCCGAGGTCGAATTCGCGGACCCGGATCTCCCGGGCCTCGTACGCGGGGACGTCGCCGTTGATCCAGCGCTCCGCCCGCTCCTGGGCCTGCGCGAAAGTGACCATGTCCGGCCTCATCCCTCCACCGGGACGGCGCTGGCGAAGCCCCCGTCCACCATCAGGTTCGCGACGGTCTCCAATTCCGGCGGATTGCCCGCGAGCCGGAGCAGGAACGCGTCGAGTGACTCACCGCAGGGCAGCAGCAGTTCGGCGACCCGGTCGGCGGGGGCGGCCCAGCGGTCGCCGTCGCGGACGTCGTCGTACGCGCAGAACCAGACCGAGCCGGTCCGCTCGCCCTTGACCTTGACCGCGAGCAGGCCGCCCTGGAGGTAGGAGATCGCCAGAAAGTCCTTGGTCAGGTGGTCGCGCAGGCACTTGTTCACGTACACCAGGTCGTTGACCGCGGCGTCGTCGCGGACGGTGAAGAACGGCTGGTCGATCAGCAGGCCGAGGTCCGGGTCGAGCGCGACGCCGCTCGGGGCGCAGCCGCCCGCCGCCTTCAGGAAGGTGCGGTAGCCGCCGGGCAGCCGGTAGCCCAGCTCCTCCTCGACGTCACGGACCTGCGACTCGGTGACCGCGACCGGGTCCTTCGGCAGTCCGAAGTGCACCGGGCGGGTCTCCTGGAGCGGCCGGGTGCCGCGCTTGGCGTGGTCGGCGGAGGAGGCGGCGAGGCCCCCGTGGTGCCGCAGCAGCGCCTTGACCTCGACCGGTATCAGCTCCATCCGGCGGGTCCCGATGACGTGGTGCCAGGTCCAGCCGTGCGGGGTCGCGACGGGGGAGAGGCTGCCCCACAGCTCGTGGCCCGAGGCGTGCAGCGCCGCGTTCGCCGACACGTAGTCGGTCAGCCGCAGCTCGTCTATCCCGAAGCCCTCGGGGGGCTCGGCGATCTCCGCCACCGCCCGCGCGTACGGCGCGAAGTCCGGAATCCCGTTGTCGTCCACCCAGACACCCTGGGGATGGCGGGCGGCGCGTACGGGGTCGGGAAAATGCACGACCTGTCCGGCGTAGGCCGCGTTCGGCGGCGGCACGATACGTCCCCCGGCCCGCGGACCGGGAGGTGCGCCCAGCCCTTGCCGACCTGTCGTCATGGCGGTTGCCCCCTGCTGCGTCTGGCTGATGACCACAGCCTAGGGCCTCACCACCAGGGCAGAGCCAGGGCCTGTGGATAACTTGCCTGATCCGCCCGCCGCCGGGCTCAGTCGCCGGTCGCCGCCGCCCGCAGCTTCTCCGCCTGCTTCAGCGCGATCGCCGCCCGCAGCGTCGCCGTCTTGTGGTCGGCGCGCACCGTCTCGTACGCGGCCGTGGCGCCGCCGGACCTGACCACGGTGACCAGGACGACGCCCGCCGCGCCGCGCGCGGTGTCGGCGATCGTGTACGCCACCTCCTGGTCGCCCAGCGCGGGCCGGCCCGCGGGCGGCGCCACCGGGCGGACGGTGTAGGAGGTGACCCCGCCGTCGCGGGTGGCCTTGAAACCGCGGCAGGTCTTCAGCGCCGTGGTCAGCTCGTCCAGCACGGTCTCGGCGGTGCCGGGAGCGTAGGAGGCGATCACCTCCAGGCTGATCGCCTTCGCGTTCTTGTCCTTGTCCGCGGTGTCGGTGACCATCGCGCCGGTGTACACCTGCCGCGTGTGCTTGGGCCGGCTGCTCCACTGGTCGGCGACCGGCTGGCAGGCCGCGTTGTCGACCGTCGTGGCCGGACCGAGGAGCTGCGTCTTGCTGCCCGCGGGCAGCACCTGGACGTGGGGGACGTCGGAGGACGTGAGCAGCGCGGAGGTGAGCTTGGCCGTCGACACCGCGCCGGACGCGCGGACCGGGCCCGGCTCCTTCTTCGCCTTGTCGTCGCCGCCCCCGCCGCCCCCGCAGGCCGCGGTGAGCGCGAGCACCGGCACCAGGGCGGCGGCCGCCAGCACGGCGGTCCGCGTGTGCGGGCCGCCGCGTCGCAGGTCAGCGGCCGACTCCCGGCTACCGGTCAGTAGGCGACTGCGTGCACGTATCGGCATCTGGTGTTCCCCTGTGTTGTGTCCGTCCCCGGGATCGCACGGGCGACGGTCCGTTGCCGCGCGACTTTACGGCACCAGGGGCGCGATTTCGCCTGTGGGGCCGCTCACAAAGAGGCGCGCGAAAGCGGCCCCGGGGCGTGCCCCGAGACGGTCCCCGCAGGCCCTTCAGCGGACGGTCACTTCGCCTGCGCCGCCTTCAGCTTCTCGCTCTGCTTGCGCGCGACGTCGATGGGCAGGGTGCCCGCGCCGCCCGCCGACTTCACCGACAGGTACGCGGTGATGGTGTCGCCGGTCCGCACCACGCTCACCAGGGCCGCGCCGGACTTCTTGTCCGCGGTGTCGGCCATCACATAGGAGACGGCCTCGTCGCCGGTCGGCACCGCGGGGCCCTTGGCGATGGTGAACGGCGTCTTGGTGCCGGTGTTGTCCGTCGCGGTGAAGCTCTTGCAGGTGCCCAACGCCGTCTTCACCGACTCGATGACCTTCTCGGCGTCACCGGGCGCGTGACTGGCGACCAGCATCTGGTTGATCGCGTCGGGGGTGGCGCTCGACGTCGTCTTCGCGAAGGCCGCGCCGACGAACGCCTTGCGCGGGATCTTCGGCTTGCTGCTGGTGATGTCGGCGAGCGGCTGGCAGGCGGGCTTGTCCGCGGTGAGCGTGGAGGTGTCGGCGGAGTCGTCGGTCTGCGAGACCTGGATCGTCCAGCCGGGCACGTCGGCCTCGGCGATCAGCGCCTTGGTGAGCTGCGCCTTGGTGAGCGCCGAACCGTCCGACGGACTGTCGGCGCCGCTCGTCGGAGCGGAGGCCGAGGCGGAGCCCGTGGCCTTGCCGCCCTTGCCGTCGGCGTCCTTGGAGCCGTCGGACGAGCCGGAGCAGGCCGCGGCGAGGACGAGGGCGGGGAGCACGGCGGCGGCCAGGCGGAGCCGGGTCTTGCGCATGGGGGGTCACGTTCCCTGATCGGCGGCAGCGGGTCCGCGGGCGCGGACCGACTGCCGATACTCCCGCCATGTCGGGCGCGCGTCCATGCCGCGCCGAAGCTGTGTCGCGGCTGTGCGTGCCTGACGCCCCCGCGGTGCGCGCCCCCGCCGCCGACATGTGTTCGGGAAGCGCCCGCCGGGGACCGGCCGTCACCCTGCGTCGACCGTCCGCGCCCGTACGACGATCGCCCGCGACCGTATGGCGGCCGGTTTTGTGCACATGCTGTGCCCGTGCTGCCGACGCTCCGTCACACGACGGTGACATGGCCCACACACGATGGGCGCGGTGCCGCGTCCGGCTTCCCGTCGCATGGCCTGTTTGGCACTCTGAACGACATACGGGGGATCGCCCGCCCAGGCGGGCGGATGGAGGGACGCACACAGATCATGACAAGTCAGACCCAGGCGGCGGGGGCCGCCGATCCGCGCTTGAGCTGGAGCGGTTCGGACGATCCGGTGGGCCCGCCGGTGCTGCGGCACCGCAGGGACGGCATCATGCCCGCGGTCGCCGCGGCGCTGCTGATCCGCGACGACGTGCTGACCTGCACCGGTGCCAAAGGTGAGCAACCGCCCGTACTGCACCCGATCGTTCAGGACTTCCTGGACGCGCTGCCGGTCGCGCAGCGGGAACGGTTCGCCGGGCGCTGTCCCGAACCGGTGCTCATTTCACGCCACTTGACGGCAGTCGAGGCAAACCGGGGCAAGCGTGCGTCCCGCAAGCCGCTCACCCAGGGTGAGGCCCGCAAGGCGCTGCGCGGGGCGAAGCTCACCTCGCGGCGCATCCGGGAGGACGGCGACCCGACGCACGGCGCGTACGCCCCGCCCTGCCGCTCGTGCGCGCCGCTGCTGTCGCACCTGGGGGTCAAGCCGGTGGATCCGGCGGCCGAAGGAGTATGAGCATCCCGATGGCGGGCACCACCCGTTTCCCGGTCGGCGTCGACGCCGCGCTGCGCGCCGCGGGCTGGCGGCCGGGGCGCTGGGACATCAAGCAGGCCGAGTTCTGGGCGGACCGGCTGCGGGCGTACGAGTCGCCGGGCGGCCACCGGCACGCCGTCTTCCCCGCCGCGGTCGAGGCGTGGGCGGAGTTCGGCGGCCTGCTGATCCCCGGCGCCTCGGGTCCCGGCCGGCAGATCGCCCCCACGGCCATCGCCGTCGACCCGCTGCGCGGCCTGCACCTGGCGCGGACCTTCGGCGATCTCGGCCGCGCCCTGGAGACCGACATCAGCCCGCTCGGCGAGGAGCCCGCGTCCGGCGCGCTGCTCGCCATCGACGCCGAGGGCCGCGTCTACACCGTCGACCACACCGGCGACTGGTACGTGGGCCCCGACATCGACCGCGCGCTGACCGCCCTGATCGGCGGCGTACGCCCGGTGCGCCTCACGATGCACTGACCTTCGGCGGGTTGAGCCGCGATGCACTGACCTTCGCCGGGTTGAGCCGCGAAAGACCGGCTCACGGCGAACCCGTCCACGACGGACCGCCCGCGTCCGCGGCCGTGGACGCGGGTGTTCCCCCGGCCATGACGACCCCTCAACTCCCGTACGTGTAAAGGACACCTTCGCGCGGTCGCGGCGACGTCCCCGACACGGGGATGAGCCTCAGGTAGCAGACCCCTAGGGGGAGGTACCTACTTTTGGTGGCCATCGGTTCGTACCGGCGGATGACGATCCCGGGCCGTCCGTTCCATACGGTCATGAGGCGGGGTGGGGACAGCCCCACCCACAAGACGGAGACCTCCCCCATCGTGCCGGGGGACGCCGCTCCGACAAGCTGAGCACACCGGCTCAACAGGGCCTGGTCAGGGCCCGCATCGACCTCACAGGAGATTCACGTGACAACGGCAGTGACGATTCCCAAGTCCGGGGGCAGCGGAGAGCGTCCGGCCGTTGCCGCAGCAGGCCGAGCGGTGACGAAGGCGTACGGCAGCGGCGAGACGCGCGTCCTGGCGCTCGACGCGGTGGACGTCGACATCGCGCGCGGCCGGTTCACCGCGATCATGGGCCCCTCGGGCTCCGGCAAGTCCACGCTGATGCACTGCCTGGCCGGGCTGGACACCGTGTCCGAGGGCCGGATCTGGATCGGCGACACCGAGATCACCACCCTCAAGGACAAGAAGCTCACCCAGCTCCGCCGGGACAAGATCGGCTTCATCTTCCAGTCCTTCAACCTGCTGCCGACGCTCAACGCGGCGGAGAACATCACGCTGCCCATGGACATCGCGGGCCGCAAGGTGGACCGCGACTGGTTCGACCGGGTGGTGGAGACCGTCGGTCTCGCCGGGCGCCTCAAGCACCGCCCCACGCAGCTCTCCGGCGGCCAGCAGCAGCGCGTCGCGGTCGCCCGCGCCCTCGCCGCCCGCCCCGAGATCATCTTCGGTGACGAGCCGACCGGAAACCTCGACTCCCGCGCCGGCGCCGAAGTCCTCGGCTTCCTGCGCAAGTCGGTGGACGAGCTGGGCCAGACCATCGTGATGGTCACCCACGACCCGGTCGCCGCCTCCTACTCCGACCGCGTGCTGTACCTGGCGGACGGCCGGATCGTCGACGAGATGCAGAACCCGACCGCCGACGGCGTCCTGGAGCGCATGAAGTCCTTCGACGGTCGCGGGAGGACCTCGTGACCGTCCTGAAGACATCAGTGCGCAACTTCCTCGCGCACAAGGGACGCATGGCGCTGTCCGCCGTCGCCGTCCTGCTCTCGGTGGCGTTCGTGTGCGGCACGCTCGTGTTCACCGACACCATGACCGCCACCTTCGACAAGCTCTTCGGCTCCACCGCCTCCGACGTCACCATCAGCGCCAAGAAGGTCGACGACGCGCAGGAGACCGGACGGCCCGACACCGTGCCCGCCTCGCTCCAGCAGACCCTGCTCAAGGTGCCGGGCGTCGCCAAGTCCTACCCCGACGTCACCAGCGACCAGGTGACGGTCGCCGACGCGAACAACAAGAGCATCAGCCCGACCAGCGGCGCCCCGACCATCGTCAGCAACTGGGACCCGTCCGAGACCAAGGCCGTCGAGCTGTCCTCGGGCAACACCCCGCGCGGGCCCACCGACGCGGTGATCGACGCCGACACCGCCGACAAGCACCACCTGAAGATCGGCGATACGCTGCGCGTCATCGCCGCCCCCGGCGACTTCCACGTCACGATCTCCGGCATCGTCACCTTCAAGACCACCAACCCCGGCGCGGCCGTCATCTACATCGAGACCGCCACCGCCCAGGCCAAGCTGCTCGGTGACAGCCACGCGTACACCGGCTACGGCCTGACCGCGGCCAAGGGCGTCACCGACGACCGCCTCAAGGCGGACGTCACGACGGCCATCGGCGCGGGCAAGTACACCGTCGACACCGCCGCCGAGACCAAGAAGAAGGACAAGGACGACGTCGGCAGCTTCCTGAACTTCATGAAGTACGCGATGCTCGGCTTCGCGGGCATCTCGGTCCTGGTCGGCATCTTCCTGATCGTCAACACCTTCTCCATGCTGGTCGCCCAGCGCACCCGCGAGATCGGCCTGATGCGGGCCCTCGGCTCCAGCCGCAAGCAGGTCAACCGGTCGGTGCTGGTCGAGGCGGTGCTGCTCGGCGTCGTCGGCTCGGTGCTCGGCATCGGCGGCGGCATCGGCCTGGCCATCGCCCTGATGAAGCTCATGGGCCAGGCGGGCATGAAGCTCGACACCTCCGAGCTGACCATCAAGGCCACCACCCCGATCGTCGGCCTGGCCATCGGCGTCATCGTCACCGTGATCTCCGCCTACATCCCGGCCCGCAGGGCCGGACGGATCTCCCCGATGGCGGCGCTGCGCGACGCGGGCACCCCCACCGACGCGAAGTCCGGCCGGATCCGCGCCGCGATCGGCGTCCTGGTCTGCGCGATCGGCGCCGTGGCGCTGGTCGGCGCGGGACAGTCGGACAAGGCGTCCTCCGGCGGCGGACTGCTGGGCCTGGGCGTGCTGTTCAGCCTGGTCGGCTTCGTGATCATCGGCCCGCTGCTGGCCGGTGTGATCGTACGAGCGGTCAGCGCGGTCATCCTGCGGTTCTTCGGACCGATGGGCCGCCTCGCGGAGCGCAACGCGCTGCGCAACCCGCGCCGTACCGGTGCCACCGCCTCCGCGCTGATGATCGGCCTCGCGCTGGTCGCCGGCATGTCGGTGGTCGGCTCGTCCATGGTGGCCTCCGCCGACGACCAGCTCGACAAGTCGGTCGGCGCGGACTTCATCCTCCAGCCCGACGGCGGCCAGCCGCTGACCCCCGCCCTGGTGGCGGCGATCAAGTCGGCCTCCCACATGGAGCACTTCACCGAGTACGCGGGCGTCAACGCCAAGGTCACGCTGCCCGACGGCAAGACGGTCACCAAGCAGTTCAGCGCGGTCAGCCCGACCTACGCCGACGACCTGCGGCTCAAGACCGTCAAGGGCAATCTGAAGGACGCGTACGCGAAGAACGGCATGTCCGTCAACGAGGCGTACGCCAAGGACCACCACATCAAGATCGGTGACGAGCTGCCGGTGACGATGATCGGCGGCACGCCGACCAAGCTCCGTGTCAACGTCATCACCAGCGACGACACCACGGTCGATCACGGCGCCTGGTACACCAACCTGGCCACCGCCAAGCAGTACCTCCCGGCGGACAAGCAGCCGCTCGACCAGATCATGTTCGCCAAGGCCGTCGACGGCCAGGCCAAGGAGGCGGGCGCCTCGCTCACCGCGGCCGTCAAGGACTACCCGCAGCTCAAGGTCCGCGACCAGTCCGACTTCAAGGACCTCATCCACAAGCAGGTCAACCAGCTCCTGTACATGATCTACGGGCTGCTCGGCCTCGCGATCATCGTCGCCATCCTGGGCGTGGTGAACACCCTCGCCCTGTCGGTGGTCGAGCGCACCCGGGAGATCGGCCTGATGCGGGCGATCGGCACCTCCCGGCGCCAGCTGCGCCGGATGATCCGCCTCGAATCGGTGGTCATCGCGCTCTTCGGCGCGCTGGTCGGCCTCGGTCTCGGCCTGGGCTGGGGCACCACGGGACAGAAGGTGCTGGCCTCCCAGGGCCTCGGCGTCCTCCAGATCCCGTGGACGACGATCATCCTGGTCTTCATCGGCTCCGCGGTCGTCGGCCTGCTGGCCGCGCTGCTCCCGGCCTTCCGGGCCGGGCGGATGAATGTACTGAACGCGATCGCCACGGACTGACGCCGCCGGTCACACCGGCCGGTGGCGCAGGTCACCACAGACGCGGCCCCGGAAGCGCAACCCCCCGCGCTCCGGGGCCGCCCGCGCGTCCCGCACCCCGGTCCGCCCCCCGCCGGGCGTCCCCGCCCACGGGCTCCGCGGCCCCGCGCCTCACGCGATGGCCTGTGGCTGTCGGCGGTACGTCGTACGCTGGAGGTACCCCCGGCCCGTGACACGTGTCGGGTGCTTCGCGTTGCCTCTGCCCCGGGACGGAAAACCCCTCATGAGTCTGAACGGTCTGGTCGACGTCGTCGTCGAGGACGCCGCCCTCGCGGAAGCGGTGGAGGCCGCCGCCTCCGGCGCCCGGCCGATGGTGGACCTGGTGGGGCCGCCCGCCGCGCGTCCGCTGGCCATCGCGGCGCTCGCGGCCCGCGCGCACCGCACCGTACTGGCGGTCACGGCGACCGGCCGCGAGGCGGAGGACCTGGCCGCCGCGCTGCGCACCCTGCTGCCGCCGGACGCCGTCGCCGAGTACCCGGCGTGGGAGACGCTGCCGCACGAGCGGCTGTCCCCGCGCAGCGACACCGTCGGCCGCCGCCTGGCCGTCCTGCGCCGCCTGGCGCACCCGCGGGCCGACGACGCGGCGACCGGACCCGTACAGGTCGTGGTCGCCCCCATCAGGTCCGTGCTGCAACCGCAGGTCAAGGGCCTGGGCGACCTGGAGCCCGTCGCCTTGCGGACCGGGCAGAGCGCCGACCTGGGCACCGTCACCGAGGGCCTGGCGGCAGCCGCGTACTCCCGCGTCGAGCTGGTCGAGAAGCGCGGCGAATTCGCGGTGCGCGGCGGCATCCTCGACGTCTTCCCGCCGACCGAGGAGCACCCGCTGCGGGTGGAGTTCTGGGGCGACGACGTCGAGGAGATCCGCTACTTCAAGGTCGCCGACCAGCGCTCCCTCGAAGTCGCCGAGCACGGCCTGTGGGCGCCGCCCTGCCGCGAGCTGCTCCTCACCGACCAGGTGAAGGAGCGGGCCGCGGCGCTGTCGGTCGCCCACCCCGAGCTGCACGAGCTGCTGGACAAGATCGCCGAGGGCATCGCGGTGGAGGGCATGGAGTCCCTGGCCCCGGTGCTGGTCGACGACATGGAGCTGCTGCTCGACGTGCTCCCGGCGGGCAGCATGGCCGTGGTGTGCGACCCGGAGCGGGTCCGTACCCGCGCCGCCGACCTGGTGGCGACCTCCCGCGAATTCCTGGAGGCGTCCTGGGCGGCGTCGGCCGGCGGCGGCGAGGCGCCGATCGACCTGGGCGCGGCCTCGCTGTGGTCGATCGCCGACGTCCGCGACCGGGCCCGCGAGCTGGGCGTCCCCTGGTGGTCGGTGAGCCCCTTCGCGGCCGACGAGGCCGACGACCTGGCCGCCGACACCCTCAAGCTGGGCATGCACGCGCCCGAGCTGTACCGCGGCGACACCGCACGCGCGCTCGCCGACACCAAGGGCTGGCTGGCCGACGGCTGGCGCACCGTCTACGTCACCGAGGGCCAGGGCCCGGCCGCCCGCGTGGTGGAGGTGCTGGGCGGCGAGGGCATCGCGGCCCGCCTCGACATCGAGCTGGCCGACCTCGCGGCGTCCGTGGTCCACGTGGCAACCGGCTCCATCGAGCACGGCTTCATCGACCCGGCGCTCAAGCTCGCGGTGCTCACCGAGACCGACCTGTCGGGGCAGCGCTCGTCCACCAAGGACATGGGCCGGATGCCGTCCCGGCGGCGCAAGACCATCGACCCGCTCACCCTCCAGGCGGGCGACTACATCGTGCACGAGCAGCACGGCGTCGGCCGCTATGTGGAGATGGTGCAGCGCACCGTGCAGGGCGCCACCCGCGAGTACCTGCTGGTCGAGTACGCGCCCGCCAAGCGCGGCCAGCCGGGCGACCGGCTCTTCGTCCCCACCGACCAGCTCGAACAGGTCACCAAGTACGTCGGCGGCGAGGCCCCCTCGCTGCACCGGCTCGGCGGCGCGGACTGGACGAAGACCAAGGCGCGGGCGAAGAAGGCGGTCAAGGAGATCGCCGCCGACCTGATCAAGCTGTACTCGGCGCGGATGGCCGCCCCCGGCTACACCTTCGGGCCCGACACCCCCTGGCAGCGCGAGCTGGAGGACGCCTTCCCGTACGCGGAGACGCCCGACCAGCTCACCACCATCGCCGAGGTCAAGGAGGACATGGAGAAGTCCGTCCCCATGGACCGGCTGATCTGCGGCGACGTCGGCTACGGCAAGACCGAGATCGCCGTGAGGGCGGCCTTCAAGGCCGTGCAGGACGGCAAGCAGGTCGCCGTGCTGGTGCCGACCACGCTGCTGGTGCAGCAGCACATGGGCACCTTCGCCGAGCGGTACGCGCAGTTCCCGGTCAAGGTGCGGGCGCTGTCGCGGTTCCAGACCGACAGCGAGGCCAAGGCCACCATCGAGGGGCTGCGGGACGGCACCGTGGACCTGGTGATCGGCACCCACCGGCTCTTCTCCTCCGAGACGAAGTTCAAGGACCTGGGCCTGGTCATCGTCGACGAGGAGCAGCGCTTCGGCGTCGAGCACAAGGAGCAGCTCAAGAAGCTGCGGGCCAACGTGGACGTGCTGACCATGTCCGCCACCCCGATCCCGCGCACCCTGGAGATGGCGGTCACCGGCATCCGCGAGATGTCCACCATCACCACCCCGCCGGAGGAGCGGCACCCGGTGCTGACCTTCGTCGGCCCGTACGAGGAGCGGCAGATCGGCGCCGCGATCCGGCGTGAACTGCTGCGCGAGGGCCAGGTCTTCTACATCCACAACCGGGTGGAGTCGATCGACCGGGCGGCGGCGCGGCTGCGCGCCATCGTGCCGGAGGCGCGGATCGCCACCGCGCACGGGCAGATGGGGGAGTCTCAGCTCGAACAGGTCGTGGTCGACTTCTGGGAGAAGCGGTTCGACGTGCTGGTGTCCACCACGATCGTGGAGTCGGGCATCGACATCGCCAACGCCAACACCCTGATCGTGGAGCGCGGCGACACCTTCGGGCTCAGCCAGCTCCACCAGTTGCGCGGGCGCGTCGGCCGCTCGCGCGAACGCGGCTACGCGTATTTCCTGTACCCGCCGGAGAAGCCGCTGACCGAGACCGCGCACGAGCGGCTCGCCACCATCGCCCAGCACACCGAGATGGGCGCGGGCATGTACGTCGCCATGAAGGACCTGGAGATCCGCGGCGCGGGCAATCTGCTGGGCGGCGAGCAGTCCGGGCACATCGCGGGCGTCGGATTCGACCTGTACGTACGGATGGTGGGCGAGGCCGTCGCCGACTACCGCTCGGCGCTGGAGAGCGGCGGCGAGCCGGAGGAGACGCTGCTCGACGTCAAGATCGAACTGCCGGTGGACGCGCACGTCCCGCACGACTACGCGCCGGGCGAGCGGCTGCGGCTCCAGGCGTACCGGGCCATCGCGGCGGCCAACACGGCCGAGGACATCGCGGCGGTCCGCGAGGAGCTGACCGACCGCTACGGCAAGCTGCCGGAGCCGGTGGAGAATCTGCTGCTGGTGGCGGGGCTGCGGATGCTGGCCCGCAAGGTCGGCGTCAGCGACATCACCCTCCAGGGCGTCAACGTCCGCTTCGGCCCGGTGGAGTTGCGCGAGTCGCAGGAGCTGCGGCTGAACCGGCTCTACCCGCGCACGGTGCTCAAGCACGCGACGAAGCAGATCCTCGTCCCGCGTCCGACGACGGCGCGGATCGGCGGCAAGCCGGTGGTGGGCCGCGAACTGCTGGAGTGGACGGCGGAGTTCCTGACGACGGTGCTGGACAACTAGGGCTGTTCCAGCCGGTTTCCCACCGCCCGGCGGACGTTCAATGGTCTGGACCTTGACAGGTCCAGACCATTCCGCTTGAGTCTGTCCCGACCCCACTCGAACCCCCACAAGGAGTGGTCACGTGTCGAGACAACGGCTCATAGCGTTCCTCACCGCACTCGCGGTCGCGATAGGAATCGCCATCCTCGTACCGCTGGCGTCCACCGCCTCCGCCGCGGGCTGCTCCACCGCGTGGAACTCGTCGTCGGTGTACACCGGCGGCATGGGCGCGTCGTACAACAGCCACAACTGGCTGGCGAAGTGGTGGACCCAGGGCGAGACGCCCGGCGCCGCCGACGTCTGGTCGGACCAGGGCGCCTGTACCGGCGGTTCGGGCGGCACCGGCGGCACCACGGGCGGCACCGGCGGGACCTGCAACTACCCGGCGTGGGTCCAGGGCCACAACTACGTCGCCGGTGACATCGTCAAGTACAGCAACGGCAACTACTACAAGGCCTCCCACGACAACCCGGGCTACGACCCCACCATCAGCACCTGGTACTGGGACCCGTTCGGCTGCAACGGCGGCGGTACGACCACCCCGCCCGGCAACCCGAGCGGATTCGTCGTCACCGAGGCCCAGTTCAACCAGATGTTCCCGAACCGGAACTCCTTCTACACCTACAGCGGCCTGACCGCAGCGCTCAGCGCGTACCCCGGTTTCGCGAACACCGGCAGCGACACGGTGAAGAAGCAGGAGGCCGCGGCCTTCCTCGCCAACGTCAGCCATGAGACCGGCGGCCTCGTCTACATCGTCGAGCAGAACACCGCGAACTACTCGCACTACTGCGACACGAGCCAGTCCTACGGCTGCCCGGCCGGACAGTCCGCGTACTACGGCCGCGGGCCGATCCAGTTGAGCTGGAACTTCAATTACAAGGCCGCGGGCGACGCGCTCGGCATCGACCTGTTGCACAACCCCAACCTGGTGCAGACCGACTCGGCCGTCGCCTGGAAGACCGGCCTGTGGTACTGGAACACCCAGACCGGCCCCGGCACCATGACCCCGCACAACGCCATGGTCAACGGCGCCGGATTCGGTGAGACCATCCGCAGCATCAACGGCAGCATCGAGTGCAACGGCGGCAACCCCGCGCAGGTGCAGAGCCGGGTCAACTCCTACCAGAGCTTCGTCTCGATCCTCGGAGTCCCGGCGGGCAACAACCTGAGCTGCTGACCCGGCGTCGTCCCACGGACGCACGCAAGGCCGTACGCGGGTAAGGCCGTACGCGCCAGCCTGTACGCACGCTTCATCCGACGCGCCCCGCTCACCACGAGCGGGGCGCGTTAGTGTGAGCGGCTGTGACGATCACCGGAGCGGGGACGAACGTACGGCCGCTGGCGGCGGGACAGCGCGCGCGGCTGCTGGTCGGGGACATCGACGGCGGCGAGCCGCGCCTGGTGTACGAGATGGCGGACAGCGCACTGGAGGCGCCGAACTGGTCGCCGGACGGCCGCTGGCTGGTCTTCAACCAGGACGGGCTGCTGCTGCGGATCGCCCCCGACGGCGGGGCGCCCGAGGTCATCGACACCGGCGGCATCACGGACGCCAACAACGACCATGTGCTCTCGCCGGACGGCGGCACGGTCTATCTGTCGGCGGGCGACGGGCACATCCACGCCGTGCCGTTCGAGGGCGGACCCGCGCGCCGGGTCACCAACGACCGCGGCCCCGGACCCTTCCGGCACTTCCTGCACGGCGTCTCGCCCGACGGCCGCACGCTGGCGTACGTGGGCGTCGAGCCGTACGGCGGCGACGAGTGGGGCTACCGCAACATCTTCACCGTCCCCGCGGCCGGCGGCCCCGACACCCGGCTGACGGACTCTCCCGCTCCCGCGGACGGCCCGGAGTTCAGCCCAGACGGCGCCTGGATCTACTTCAACTCCGAGCACGGCGCGACCGTCCCCGGCCACGCCCAGCTCTTCCGGATGCGGCCGGACGGCACCGAGTTGACGCGGCTCACCTCGGACGCCCGCGTCAACTGGTTCCCGCACCTGTCACCCGATGGACGACACGTCCTCTACATCAGCTTCCCGCCCGGCACCGAGGGGCACCCGGCCGACCGCGACGTCGTCCTGCGCGTCATGGACCCGGACGGCGGCGCCCCGCGTGACGTCCTGGCCTTCCCCGGCGGCCAGGGCAGCCTCAACGTCAACAGCTGGGCCCCGGACAGCCGCCGCTTCGCCTACGTCGACTACCCGACGGCCTGAGCCGGTCCCGCTGCGCCCGGCCCGCCTAGCCGTTCGGCGGACTCGTCCGGTGCATGATCACATAGCCCTCGGCGTTGACGATCTGCTGATATTCGGCGTTCGGGTGGAGCTGCTTGGCGTAGGTGAGCGGATCGGGCACCCAGCCGGAGGAGTTGTCGATCACGATGTAGTCCGGGCTGATGCCCTGCGTGTCGCCGACCCAGTACACCGTGGTCCGGTGGACGAGACGGCTGATCGGCCCGACGTTCGCCTCCACCGAGGAGCCGCTGGGCACCGTTTCGAGCAGCTTCTCCACGGCCTTGGTGTGCGCGTCGACCTTGTAGGTGTCGGAGTGGCTGAGCGAGGCCAGCGGCATCGTCAAGGTGAGCGCCAGCGCGGCGCCCGCCGCCGCCGCGGGCAGCCCCGAGGCGTACGAGCGCAGCCAGGGCCGCGGGCTCCTGCGGGAGAGCGCCGCCGCGTCCACGAGGGCGAGGAAGACCACCGGCATCAGCACCGCGCTGTAGTGCCAGTCGGTGCCCCAGTAGTGGTCGTCGTGCGAGATGAACCGCCAGCCGATGGTCGGCAGCGCGGCCAGCAGCAGCGGCGAACGCAGCGCCAGCAGGCCGGTGGTCGGCAGCAGAATCCACAGCAGGGTGTGCACGGCGGTGCCGAACGGGATGTGCCCCGGCATCGGCGCCCCGTTGCCGTTCAGCTTGTTCCAGTAGTCGTATCCGCCCGCGCTGTTGAACGCCGGGATGATCACCGCGAAGGCGAGCGCGGAGGCCAGCACCCCGAGGCTGACCAGCCCCAGCGCGTACGGCCCGTACCGCATGCCGTCGCTGAGCCGCGACGGCTCCTCGGCCCGCGTCCCGCTCCCGTCGGCCTCCGGGGCCTCGCCGCCGTCGGCGCGCGGCGCCGGGACGACGTCCTCGCCCCGCGCGGCCCCGGACCCGCCGACGGCCCCGGACCCGCCGACCGACCCCGCCCCTGCCGACGCCCCGGACATGGCCTCGGACCCGGCGTCCGGCTCGGTCTCCTTGCGGGTGCGCAGCCACACGATCGCGCCGATCGCGGCGGCCGTGACGCCCATGTCCTCCTTGACGAAGATCAGCGGGAGCGCCCACCACATCGCCGGCGCCCACTTCCTGCGCAGCACCGCCTCCAGCGAGAACGCCAGCAGCGGCATCGCGAAGGCGATCTCGTGGAAGTCGAACTCGACCGCCCGCTGCACGCCCCACGACAGCCCGTACGCCACGCCGACGGCCAGTCCGCGCCCGCGGCCCAGCAGATGGGCGGCGCCCCGGGTCACGGGCACGATCGACAGCGCGAACAGCAGCGCCTGCGCGACCAGCAGCGTCACCGGGCTCGGGAACACCCGGTAGAAGGGGGCGATCAGGGCGGTGATCGGACTGAAGTGGTCACCGAGGATGTTGAAGCCGGGGCCCTTGAGGTCGGCGACCGGCGCGTGGAAGTGCGCGTAGGAGCCGACCGCCTGCTCGAAGATGCCCAGGTCCCACGACATCGTGAGCATCCGCCGGTAGCGGGTGACCGACAGCGCGAGGAACGCCGCGAAGAAGACCGTGGCCAGCAGATACGGGTCGACGCGCGGCCCGATGCCGCCGAGCCCGAAGCCGGTCGTCGGCGCGTCGTCGACCGTGGTGCCGCCGGGCGCGGCGGCTCTGGTGTCCTGCGCCGGTATGACGGCCTCGGCCCTGTCCATCGTCGGTCCTCCCGCGGAAGCTGGGTCGGGGTCTGCCGGAAAAGATACGGGACGCGGCTGTGCCGGGGGCACTCCTGAACCCGCCATCCCCACTCACCTCCGCCACTCGCGTCCCGGCACCACGGGCCCGCCGCTCCCGGCGGACCGGCGCGGCCCCGCGGTGTCCGTCCCGTATACACCGTTATGCGGTGCTTCACCGCGAGAAAGATACCCCTCGGCCGCCGCTGTCCCGGCGGCCCGCGCCGCATATGCTGCCCGCCGTGAAAACGTGGACGAACGCGCATCGGCTCTGGATACTCCTCGCGGGCGCCGCGGCCGTGGCGGTGGCCGCCACCGTGACCGCCCTGGTCCTGACGTCCTCCGGCCCCGGCAAGGAGCGGGCCCTGCCGCCGGCCCGGGCGCGTACGTACACCGACCAGCAGGCGTGTCTGCTCACCGGGGAGCGCGGTCTGGCGGACCCGGCGGCGGCGCCGGTGTGGGCGGGGATGCGGGACGCCTCGGCCGCGACGCACGCGAAGGTCAGCTATCTGGCGATGGCGGGGGAGCAGAGCGCGGCGGCGGCCGGGCCCTATCTGGCGACCCTGGCCGACCGCAAGTGCACGGTCGTCCTGACGGTCGGCGCGGCCCCCGACGGCGCGGTCCCGGCGGCGGGACCGAAGTTCCCCGGCACGCGTTTCGTCGTCGTGGGGGAGAAGGCCGTGGGGAAGAAGGCGGGCGGTACGGGCGGTACGGCTGACGCGCCCGGTGCGAATGTCACCGCCGTGCCCGGGGGCTCCGCCGCGAGCACGCGCAAGGCGGTCGAGGCCGCCGTGACCGACGCGCTGCGTCACTGAGGCGTCGCTGAGGCGTCGCTGAGACGTCGTCGAGGGGGTCCGCCGGGAGGCCCGCGCGGGCTTGACCTCTCTTGCCCAAAAGCAGGGCGAAAGGCGGACCAAACCCCTCCATCGTAAAGATCGTTCCCGGAACGAACCGGGACAGGGGTCACAAGTCGCCGCGCTTGATGATGTACAGGCAAAGAGTGTCCCCGGATCGTCCCCACGATCTATCCGCGGGTGAGGAAAACGGTCACGATCGGCAAGTTTTCTGTGTCGATCCTGTCAGGAGCCTGTGCCGTGCGCGCATCCTTCGCCCGTCGTTCGTCCCGGAGAACAACCCTCCGTCGCCGGTGGCTGCGTGCCACCGCGATGCTGTCGCTGATCGCGCTGGCACTGGTGCTGACCACGGAGCAGGCGGCGGCGGACGGGGCGACCCTGCCCGCGCTGTCGATGCCCAGCCTCGCCTCGCTCACCGCGTGGCTGAAGCACCCGCACTGGGGGCGCGTGCCGCAGCAGGAGAGCGGCACCGCCGCCGGGCACAGCCACCGGGCGACCGCGGACTCCACCCGCGCGCACGTCGGCGCGGGGCACAGGCCCGGCAAGGCGCCCGGCGAACTCGACGCCTACCACCCGTTCCGCAAGGCGTCCACGTCCGGCCGCAGCGGTGTCGTCGGCGGCTACTCCGCCCGCACCAGCAAGCGGAACGCGGCGAAGTCGACCGACACCGTCACGGTGTTCGACAACGCGGACGGCACGCACACCCGCCGCGTGTCGCAGACGCCGGTCAACTACCGGGACGCGCACGGCGTCTGGCAGCCGATCGACACCAGCGTGCACCGCCGGGCCGACGGCCGCCTCCACGAGGCGGCCAACTCCCTCGGCGTCGACTTCGCGCCGCGCTCCTCCGCGCCGGACCTCGCCACCTTGCGCACCGACGCCGCGCACTCCGTCGCGTACGGCCTGTCCGGCGCGGCCGACGTCACCGCCGCCGTGTCGGGCGACCAGGTCACGTACCCGGACGCCCTGCCGCGCACCGACCTGGTCGTCGCCCCGTCCGCGACCGGCGTCAAGGAAGCCGTCGTCCTGCACGCGGCGAGCGCCGCCAACTCCTGGCTCTTCCCGCTCAGGCTCCAGGGCCTGACCCCCGTCCAGGTCAAGGACGGCTCGGTCGAACTGCGCGACGCCGCGGGCAAGGTGACCGCCCGGATACCGCGCGCCTACGCCTACGACTCCAAGGTCGACCGCCGCTCCGGCGAGCCGACGACGACCTACGCGGTCGACTACCGGCTGGTCGCCGACCACGGCGGCACCGCCCTGAAGGTCACCCTCGACCCGGCGTGGCTGCACGACCCCGCGCGGGTCTTCCCCGTCACCGTCGACCCCAGCATCGTCGACGGCTGGACCACCACCTACGCCGAGTCCGGCAACCCCGCGGGCGACCACTCCTTCGAGCAGACCGTCAAGATCGGCTCGTACGACTCCGGCACGCACTCCGCCAACACCTTCGTCAACCACTGGTACGGCGGCTGGGACGGCTCCAAGGTCACCGTGACCGCCGCGTCGCTGCACCTGTTCGAGACCTGGGCCTCCACCTGCACCGCCGAGCGCTTCGACGTCGCGCTGATCACCGCGCCGTGGACCCCGACCGGCGTCACCACCTACCCCGGCCCCTCGCACGGCGCGTCCATCGGCAACCTCACGCCCAGCGTCCCCATCGCCTGCGCCAACACCGCCGCCGACCCCACCAAGGGCAACGCGGTGGAGGTGCCGCTCACCACCGCCTCCATCCAGGGCTGGATGAACGGCACCACCCCCGACTACGGCCTCGCGGTCTACGCGGCCACCACCGACGCCCTGCACTGGAAGCAGTTCGGCTCCTTCGCCGACGCGGGCAAGGGCCCGTACATCGACGTCACGTACACCGGCACCACCCCGCCGCAGGTCTACCAGCAGTACCCCAACGACAACGAGGTGGAGTACACCACCACCCCCCAACTGACCGCCTGGTCCGGCGGCGCCAACTCGCAGGCGAACACCACCACCAAGTACGACTTCCAGATCTACGACAACACCAACACCAAGGTCGTCGACTCCGGACTGCTCACCACCGGCTCCTGGACGGTCCCGGCGGGCAAGCTCAAGTGGGGCCAGAGCTACTCCTGGACGGTGCAGTCGCAGGACGCGGGGCTGTACTCCGGCGCCACCTGGTACCAGATGGCGATCCAGGTCCCGCAGCCGCTGATCACCTCGGGGCTGTCCCAGAACAGCAGCGACCACGGCTACGACCCGTCGATCGGCAACTACACCACCTCCGACACCGACGCGACCGTCTCCACCGTCGGCCCGAGCCTCGACGTCGACCGCGACTACAACTCCCGTGACCCGCGCTGGACCGGGGCGTTCGGCGCGGGCTGGTCGAGCATCTTCGACGCCCGCGCCACCGAGCAGTACAACCCGGCGGGCGCCGTCGTCTCCAGCGTCGTCACCTACCCGGACGGCTCCCAGGTCGGCTTCGGCAAGAACGGCGACGGCAGCTACTCGCCGCCCGCGGGCCGCTTCGCCACCTTCAAGGCCGTCACCGGCGGCTACACGCTGACCGACAAGAACGCCACCGTCTACGCCTTCACCCAGTCGCTGGGCTCCGGCGCGTACGGCATCACCTCGGTCACCGACGCCAACGGCCGCGCCGTCACCTTCACCTGGACCAGCGGCCACGTCACCACCATGACCTCGGTGACCTCCGCCCGCGCCCTGCACCTGACCTGGCAGACACCCACCGGCGCGAGCGCCGCGCACGTCGCCACCGTCGTCACCGACCCGGTCACCGCGGCCGACCCGAACTCCGCGCAGACCTGGACGTACGGCTACACCAACGACCAGCTCACGAAGGTCTGTTCGCCGATCTCCAGCACGCAGTGCACCGCGTACAACTACACCGCGGGATCGCAGTACCAGAATGCCGCGCTCGACCTCGACCCGCGGGCGGTGTGGCCGATGTCCGAGGCGTCGGGCACCGTCGGCAAGGACGCGGTCCTCGCCAACCAGGGCACCAAGAACCTCGCGTACAGCGGCGTCACCTACGGCCAGGCGGGCCCGCTCACCGGGTCGGCCGCCACCGCCATCGGGTTCAACGGCACCAGCTCGTACGCCACCCTCCCGTTCGACATGGGCAACAACACCGACTCCGGCGCCCTGTCGCTGTGGTTCAAGACCTCCGCCGGGCCCGGCGTGCTCTACTCCTACGCCTCGCAGCCGGTCACCGCGGGCGACTCGCCCGGCGGCTACACCCCGGCCGCCTACGTCGGCACCGACGGCAAACTGAAGGCCGAATTCTGGTACAGCGGCGGCATCGCGCCGATCAGCACCACCGCCTCGGTCGCCGACGGCAAGTGGCACCACATGGTGCTGTCCGCCGCGGGCAACAGCCAGACCCTCTTCCTGGACGGCGCCAAGGTCGGCTCGGTGTCCGGCTCGATCTCCATCCAGCCCGGCATCGCCTTCGGCAAGAACCAGCCGTACAACACCCTGGGCGCGGGCTTCCTCGGCGGGGCCTGGCCCGACCAGCCGCACTCCAGCACCACCGACAAGACCGGCTACGCCACGTACTTCAACGGCGCGATCGCCGACGCCGCCTGGTACGACCGCCCGCTGGTCGCCGCCGACGCGAGCGCGCTGCGCACCTACGGCACCCACGCCGCGAGCCTGCTGAGCACGGTCACCCGGCCGTCCGCCAAGACGTACCACGCCATGACGTACGACCCGGCGACCACGGCGCTGACCCAGCTCACCGACGAGAACGGCGGCGTCTGGAAGCTCGGCGCGCCGACCGTCACCGGCTCCAGCCAGACCTACCGCGGCGCGGTGCTCGGCGGCGCGCCCGCCACGTACTTCCGGCTGGGCGAACCCGCGGGCGCCACCACGGCGCTGGACGAGACGCGCGGCGGGACCGGTACGTACAACGCGGTGACGCTCGGCGCGACCGGGCCGTTCAGCGACCAGAAGGCCGCCACGTTCAACGGGACCAGCTCCTGGGTGAAGGTGCCCGACACCGTGACCGGGGACACCGCGGCCTCCGCCGAACTGTGGTTCAGCACCACCCACGGCGGCGCGATCCTGCTCAACACGCAGAGCGCCGCGATCGGTTCGACCGTCTCCTCCACGACACCGCAACTGTGGATCGGCAGCGACGGCAAGCTCTACGGCGGCTTCTACACCACGTCCGGCTCGGTGCAGATGGGCACCACGGGCACCGTCACCGACGGCAAATGGCACCATGTGCTGCTCAGCGCCGGAGCCACCAGCCAGACCCTGTACCTCGACGGCGCGCAGGCCGCGACCAAGACGGCCACGGCCGCGCTGTCCAACAGCGCCAGGACCACCGCCTACATCGGCGCGGGCACCACCGGCTCCGGCTGGACCGGCCTGACCAACGGCACCGTCGCCTACTTCAACGGCACGCTCGCCGACGTCGCCACCTACCGCACCGCGCTGACCGCGCAGGACGCCGAGAGCCACTTCCAGGCGGGCAAGAACTCCACCGGCCTGCTGCCGGTGGAGACCGTCAAGGTCACCTCCCCGGCGAACAAGGTGACGACGTACACCTACGACGTCGTCAACAACGAACGCCAGCTCACCGAGACCGACGGCCTCGGCAACAGGACCAGCTTCGGCTACGACACCGGCGGCTACGAGCACACGGTCACCGACCCCAACGGCGCGATGACCGTCACCGGCCACGACGTCCGCGGCAACGTCGTCTCCTCGACCACCTGCCAGAATCAGGCGGCCAAGGTCTGCTCCACCGAGTACTACACGTACTTCCCCGACGACACGACGGAACAGCTCACCACCGCCGACCCGCGCAACGACGTGCTGCTCACCGAGCGGGACGGCCGCTCCTCCTCGGCGACCGACCCCACGTACCTGACGTCGTACACCTACGACGCGTTCGGCGACGAGACCGCGGTGACCGGACCGCCGGTCGCGGGCTTCCCCAACGGGCGCGCCTCGTCCACCGTGTTCAGCGACGGCACCGCCACCTATCCCGCCGCCGACAGCGGGAACGTGCCCAAGGGCCTGCCGGTGCGGTCGGTCTCGCCCGGCGGCGCGGTCAACTCCGTGTCCTACTTCCACAACGGCGACGTGGCCTCCTCCACCGACGCGGTGGGCCTGGTCACCAGCTACACCTACGACGGCCTCGGGCAGGTGCTCACCAAGAAGGCCGTCTCCGACACCTACCCCGCAGGTCTGACCACGTCCTACACGTACGACAAGGCCGGGCAGATCACCGAGGAGGACGACCCGCAGCTCACCGACCGGGTCACCGGCGCCACCCACGCGGCGGCCACCACCACGGTCTTCGACGCCGACGGCGACATCACCTCGCAGACGGTCAAGGACCTCAGCGGCGGCGACGCGCCCCGGACCGAGACCCAGACCTACGACGCGTACGACCACGTCCTCACCCAGACCGACGCCAACGCCAACGCGGGCGGCACCAACGGCGGGACGACGACGTACACGTACGACACGTCGGGCAACAAGACGCAGGAAGTGTCCAAGTCGGGCACGGTCACCAACTACACGTACGACGACAACGGGCACCTGCTGACCCAGACGCTCCAGTACACCGGCGACCCGGTCAGCCCGCAGGCCGCCACCACGCTGACGGAGTCCTCGCGGGCGTACGACCCGGCGGGCCGGCTGGCGTCGGTGACCGACTCGATGGGCGCCACGACGTCGTACACCTACACCGACAACGGCCTGGCGGTCACCGCGAGCAAGAAGAGCGCCGACGGCACGGCCTCGACGGTGCTCCAGACCACCACGTACGACGCGGCCGGGAACCAGTTGTCGCAGACCACCGACAACGGGCAGACGGTCGTCAACTTCACGGTGGACGCGGCCTCCAGGACCACGAGCACCACCGTGGACCCGACCGGCGTCGACCGGGTGACCAGCGTGTCCTTCACCCCGGACGACCAGGTCGCCACCCAGAACGAGCACGACTCCTCGGGCTTCGACCGCACCACCTCCTCCACCTACGACGCGGCGGGCAACACCCTGACCGAGACGCTGCACGGCGACGCCTCGGGACACCCCTCCGCCTGGTGGAAGCTCGACCAGACCACCGGCTCCACCGTCACCGACACCTCGGGCAGCGGCTACACCGGCGCCGCCTCGGGCGTCACCTGGGGCGGCGACGCGGCGACCTTCGCGGGCACCTCGGGCCAGCAGATCGCCACCAACGGCCCGGTGCTCAACACCGCCGGGTCCTACACGGTCTCCGCCTGGGTCAACATGGCGTCGCTGCCGACCCACAACGCGACGATCGTCGCCCAGGGCGGCACCACGGCCAGCGCCTTCTACCTCCAGTACAACTACGCGCACACCAGCGCGCCGCTGTGGAGCATGGAGCAGACCAGCGCCGACACGGCCGCGCCGACCTTCCCGTCCGCGTACTCCACCGCCGTGCCCAAGACCAACACCTGGACGCACGTGGTCGGCGTGTACAACGTCGCCAACGGCGCCAGCCAGATCTACGTCAACGGCGCGCTGTCCGGCAGCGGCACCAACACCGCGCCGTGGTCCGCGAACGGCCCGCTGACCATCGGCGCGGGCAAGTACAACGGGGCGCCGACCGACTTCCTGCCCGGCGCGGTCTCCAACGTGCAGGTCTACCCGCGCGCGCTGACCGGCACCGAGGTCAACACGCTGTACGGCAACGGCCGTACCGGCGGCACCGTCGGTTCCTCCACCGAGCAGACCACCCGCTACACGTACGACAAGCGCGGGCTGCCGAAGTCGATGACCGACGCGGACAACTTCACCACCGACTACTCCTACGACGAGGCGGGGAATCTGGCGGTCACCACCGCACCCGCCGTCCAGGTCGAGACCGGCGGCGGCCAGCCGGTCACCCAACGGCCGGTCACCACCAGCGGATTCGACACCTTCGGCGAGGCCGTCGAAGAGGTCGATCCGACCGGCAACCAGACCACCACGGTCTACGACGCCAACGGCAACAAGGTCTCCGAGACCCTGCCGCCGTACACCCCGGCGGGCGCGTCCGCCCCGCTGGCGGCCACGTCGACCTGGTCGTACGACTCCGACGGCAACCAGATCTCCTCCACCACTCCGGGCGGGAAGACCACCGGCTTCCTGTACGACCAGCTCGGCGACCTCGCGCAGGTCACCGAGCCGGACGGCACCAAGCTGCACACCACGTACGACACCAACGGCGACCAACTGTCGGTGACGGACGGCACCGGGGCCGTCACCCAGGCCACCTGGGACTACCTCGGCCGGCAGGTCACCGCGACCACGCTGGAGCGCTTCCCCTCCAACCGGGTGCTGACCACCACCAACTCGTACGCGGTGACCACCGGGAATCCGTACGGCGCGAATCTGGCGTCGACCACGACGCCCGCCGGGGTCACCACCACCTACGGGTACGACCGGGCCAGCGAGGTCACCTCGGTCACCGACGGCGCGGGCAACACCACCAAGTACACGTACGACTTCATGGGGAACCGGCAGAAGACGATCCAGCCGGACAACACCTGGACCGAGACCGACTTCGACGTCGCGGGCAACCCGACGCTGAGCACCCAGTACGACGCCGCCAACACGCAGCTCAGGCAGACCCACCAGGTCTACGACGGCGTCGGCAACCTCACCGCCTCCACGGACGCGAACGGCAACACCAGCCACTTCACGTACGACGCGGCGGGCACCGTCACCCAGGAAATCCAGCCGGTCACCGCGACCACCTCGATCACCACGTCCTTCGGGTACGACGCGGCGGGCAACAGGACCCGGTTCACCGACGGCCGCAACAACTCCTGGCTGTACGGATACACCCCGTGGGGCCAGCAGGAGACGGTGAAGCAGCCGGCCACCGCCCAGTACGGCTCGGCGGCCGACTCCACGACCACCAACGTCTACGACCTCGACGGGCAGTTGGTCTCCAGCACGCTGCCCGGCGGCGTCACCCACACGATGACGTACGACCAGCTCGGCAATCTGAAGACCGCCTCGGGACAGGGCGCCGACGCCGCCACCGCGACCCGCAGCTTCACCTACGACCACGACAACCAGGTGACCGCCGCCGACACCGCGGAGGCGGGCACCACCGGCGCCAAGGACCACCAGGCCGCCACCCACGAGACGTTCAGCTACGACGACCGCGGCGACCTGACGTCGGCGGGCGGCTCCGGCGGCTCGTCCAACTTCACCTACAACGACGACGGTTCACCGCTGACCCGCTCGGACGCGGCCGGCACCACCTCCTACGGCTACGACACCGCGGGCCGGCTGTCCACGCTCAACGACGCGGCCTCCGGCACCGCGCTCACCTACGGCTACAACACGCTGAACCAGACCGCGTCGGTCAAGTACGGCGCGAGCGGCCAGACCCGCACCTTCACGTACAACACCGCGCACGACCTCACCGGCGACACCCTGACGCAGGGCGCCAGCACACTGTCGGCCATCACCTACGGCTACGACAGGAACGGCAACCTGACGTCGAAGAACACCGTCGGGGTCGCGGGCGCCTCCAACAACGTCTACACCTACGACCAGGCCGACCGCCTCAGCTCGTGGAACAACGGCACGGCCACCACGAACTACTCCTACGACGACTCCGGCAACCGCACCCGCGTCGGCGCCGACGTCTACACCTACGACGCCCGCGACCAGCTCACCTCGGACGGCGTCCACAGCTACGCGTACTCCGCGCGCGGCACCATGACCTCGGACACCTCCACCGCCAACGGCCAAGTGGCCTACTCCACCGACGCGTACAACAACCAGATCACCGCGGGCACGCACTCGTACACGCTCGACGCGTCGGGCCGGAACATCACCGACGCCAACTCGGCCGACCAGTCCTCGCGCGCCTTCCAGTACTCGGGCGCCGACAACACCATCGCCGCGGACGGCAACTACAGCTATACGTACGATCCCGGCGGCTCACTGATCGGCATCAACGGCGGCACCGCGCCGGGCACCGGCCAACTGGCCCTGACCGACAGCCACGACGACGTCATCGGGAACTTCGCGCCGGGGGCGACCACCCTGGCCGGTTCCACGACGTACGACCCGATGGGCAAGGTCACCGCCAACAACGGGCTCATCGGCCACCTCGGCTTCCAGTCCGGCTGGACGGAGGCCGACACCGGCAAGGTCGGCACCGCGTCACGCTGGTACAACCCGGCGACCGGCACCTTCATGAACAAGGACTCCGCGTCCGTCAACCCGGTGCCGAACGAGGCGGCGGCCAACCCCTTCGCGTACGTCGGCGACAACCCGCTCGACGGCACGGACCCCTCGGGCAACTGGGGCCTGGGCAGCGTCTGGCACGCGGCGAGCCACGCCGTCAGCCACGCGGTGAGCAGCACCTACCACGCGGCCACCTCGTACGCCTCCAGCAGTTGGAGCTCCTTCAACTTCTACGCCTCGTACGCCTATTACCACTACACGCCGCCGATCGTGCACAAGGTCGTGCACGCCGCCAAGCGCGTGGTGAAGAGGGTCGTCCACCACGTGCGGGACGTCTACCGCGCCACCGTCCGCTACACCCGCCGCGTCTACCACTACGCGGCGCGCAAGGTGAAACGCGTCGTCCACGCCGCCGTGCACGCCGTCCACTCGGCCTACCACGCGGTCAAGAAGGTCGCGAAACGCGTGGTCCACGCGGTGAAGAAGACCGCCAAGGCGGTGGCGAAGGCATCCAGAACCGCGTATCACGCCACTGTCAAGGCCGTGAAAACCGCGGCCACCTACGCCAAGCACCATGCGGCGGCCATCACGTCCTTCGTGGTCTCCACCGCCGTCTTCATGGGCTGCGAGGCGGTCACGGCGGGCGTCGGCTCCATCGGCTGCGCGGCGGTCGCGGGCGCGGCCGGGTCACTGGTCGAGCAGGGCTTCAAGTGCGCCGAGGCGGGCGGCGCGGCGTGCAGCGCGGGCGCCTTCGCGACCTCCGCCGTGACGGGCGCCGTCGCGGGCGCGATCGGCGGGGCGCTCGGGTCGCTGGGCGGCAAGGTGCTCAGCAAGTTCGCCCCCAAGGCGATGGAGGCCGTCGGCGGGCTGTTCGGCAAGGGCGCCACCGAGGCCGAGGAGGCGGCGGCGGGCGACGCCACCCAGACCGCGGCGCGCCAGGGCGAGTCGGGCGCCGCCAAGTCGGCCACCGACAGCGGGACCTGCCACAGCTTCACGGCCGGCTCCCGTGTCCTCATGGCGGGCGGCGGCACCAAGGACATCGACCGGATCAAGGTGGGCGACTCCGTCGTCAACTCGGTGCCGGGTGCCTCCGGCACGCAGAGCCACAAGGTCACCGCGGTGATCGTGACGACGACGGACCACGATTTCGTGGATGTCGGGGTGAAGCCGGTCGCGGCCAACGCCGTGACGTCCGCCGCGAAGAAGGTGGTCCGGCGCGCGGCCCTCGGCCTCGCGGCCTCCGCGGCGGTCCTGGGCGCCCTGGGCGCGACCCACCACGCGGCCGACTCCCACCCGGCCACGGCCCCGGTGGCGGCGGTCTCCCCGGCCGCCCCGACGCCGGTGAACGGCCACCTCACCACCACCTTCCACCACCCCTTCTACGACGAGACCCAGTCCGCCTTCGTCGAGGCCAAGGACCTCCACCAGGGCGACCTCCTCCAAACCCCCACCGGCACCGCCCAGATCACCACCGTCCGCCTCTTCCACGCCCACACCACCACATACGACCTGACCATCGGCGACCTCCACACCTACTACGTGGAGGCCGGCGCCACGCCGGTCCTGGTCCACAACTGCGAAACTGAGAAGCTTGGTCCTAATACCTATTCATGGGAGCACAAGGAATCGGAAAGCCTTTTTGAGGCAGAGGTGGACCATAATGGCACTATGACGATGCTCGCCGAGGTGACAAAAAAGAGCCCTGTGAGGGGTGTTGAAGTGTTCAACAGGGCACTTCGCCACTTTGGTGATCGAGTCACTTCCATCAATGGTAATCTTATCGAGGAGAATCGAGCCACCTTTAATAAGCTCACGGGTGGAGGCATGCCAGCGGAAGAAGCGATCCTTCACACGTGGACAGGGAAAGTCGCTACGAGAAGCGGCTTCAGTGTGCTGCGATCTCTTAAACTTATCGGCGAACCAGGGGCCTACTCCAAGGTCGAGCCAATCTTTACGAGACCCTAAGGGGTGCAAGGGTGTCCACCGATGACTGGGTCGCAGAGGCAGTCCGCATGCAGCGGGGAGGGGCGTCGATTATTGACATCGCCGACTTTCTGCGAGCATTCGGGGAAAATGGCGGAAGGAAAATTAACGCGGCATCCGCTCTCGGTAAAGAGTATGACTGGTCAGTAAAAATGAAGCTTGAATTGCTGAGCTGGACCGAAGGTGGCGTCACGGACCAAGAGCTAATTTCCCTTGTTCCGTCTTGGTTTCCTGGCGATTGATTTAATCTCAATTGTCCCACTAGGTGGGACATGCTGTGCGTGGGTCGGGCGATGATTATCATCCGACCGTGGAATTACCGCAGTCAGGCGACGAGTTCGCGCAGCGACCAGCGGGTCCCGCCCACCGAGGGTGCAGACAGGCCAGTTCCATCTCGTTGGAGCGGTCAGAGCACTAGCGCGACTCCGTTGCCTGCTTGCGGTCCTGGGGGATTTCACAGGTTGCATCAACCGCGAGGTGTGAACGTGACAGTGGAGGTGAACCCGTGAGCGCGGTGGATGCGGCGACCGTCAAGCGGGTTGCCAAGGACTGGGCGGCTCGGTACCCAGGGTTCGATGTCAGATGGTGATCGTGTGACGGGCGCTCAAGGACGGAATTCTTCGTCGGTGCCGGGAGGACCGGGTAGGTGGGCGGAACGGTGAGTCGGTCGGACGGGTTGAGTCACGAAGGGCTGTCGGCGCAGGTCGCGGCCATGGGGCGGGGGCAGCGCTGCCAGGCGGCGTATTTCGCCCTGCGGCGACTGCGGGGGCCGTTGGTCGGTATGGCGATGCCCGAGGAGTGGGGAGTGGACCCGGCGGCGCTCGGGGAACTGCTCCGGGCCGGGGCGGACGTGGCGGACGGCGGGAGCGGTGCGGAGTTCGCCCGGGCGGTCGCCGCGTTGACCGCCGCCCCGCTGTTCGAGTCGGAGATCGAGCCGGAGTTCGCGGAGAGCTTCCAACTGGAAGCTCTCAACGGCTGGTTGATGCTCGCGGACGCTCTCGGTGAGATGAGCGAGGCCGACACCGAGCGGATCATCGACATCGCCCGCGCGATGGCCGTCTACCTTGACGACTACATGGCCGGCTCGCTCACCGAGGTCGCCGGTCAAGAGACCCGCGAGCGCTGGCTCGCTGATGTCGACGAGTCCCTGCGTGTTTACGGGCTGGGGTATTTCGGCACCCGGAACCTCGCCGTCGAGGCCGAGTGTCACGACGCCGTTCTCGCCGCCCCGGCCGGTGCGGATCTCCTGACGTCCGCCGTACGCCAGCGACTTGAGGAATCCTGCGACGCGTACAGCGAGCAACTTGCCGCTGTACTCCGAGGCTTCGCGGCGCAATGACACGTGGCGTCGTGACCGTGGAGACGTGGGACCCGTCCTACCGGAACTCGAAGGTCCCTCTGTCGGACCTCGCAACGGTGGTCGGCGCGGTTCCGCCGGGCACGTCGATGGGTCTGACGTTGGACGACGGTGAGGACGACTGCGTCATCGTGACCGTGGAGCCGGAGTTCTCCACGGTCACGTTGTTCCGGGACCGGACGTTCTACAACCTTCAGACGTCCGACGACTCCGCAGACACGGTGATCACTGTCGCAGGGGAGGAGATCACCTGGCCGAAGGGCTGTCTCCTACCTCCCACGACGGGCCCCGAGGTCCTCCTGGAGGCCAGTGACCGACAGACGGTGTGGGAGCGGTACACATGGGTCGAACAGGGCTGACGGAGACGGTCGCCAGTGAAGTGGTCGTCCCGGCGGCATCGGAGCTGCGAGCGGGAGACGTGTGTATGGTCTCCATTCCTCCGACGCGTCTCTACGTCGGCCATGACGAGGAGTACGACCCGCCGCGCGATCTGGGGTGAAGTCCCGTGCCCACGGCGGGAATCTATCGAGTGAAGGTCGGGGGGCGGAGGCGGTGACGGGGGAGTTCGCGCGGAGCGCGACGCGGGAGCAGGCGGCGGTGTTCGGGGCGGCCTGTGCCGAGCGGGCGGCGGCGATCTTGTTCTGGGTGGTGGCCGGGGACGGGCGTACGGCGGATCTGGAGGCGTACGCAAAGGAGTTGGAGGCGCTGTGGACGCCCGGGACGCTGACGGAGGGGCGCGGGCGCATCGAGGGGATGCGGGAACTGGTCGAGGGCGACGGGGCGTCGGGGGCGCGGGCGTTCGCGTATCAGGCGGCGGTGGCGCTGCACACGGCCATGGGCGCGGAGCCGGTCCTCGGGTGCTCGTCGGTCCTGCGCGACATGGCGTTCCGGCTCGGGCGGCGCTGCGGCGCCGATCTGCTGACCGGGGAGGACGAGACGCAGCGGCGGGACATCGCCGACCTGACGTCAGGGGCGGCGGACGGCGCGATCCGCGAGAGGTCACGGGAGGCGGGGCGGCGCTGGCTGGCCCTGGCGGCCGGTCAATTCGGCGGGCGGCCTGGGGAGATGGGGAGATGAGGACGACGTAAGTGGGGCACGCCGGGGCAGGCGTGATTGTGTAGGGGCAGGGGGGCGGTGCCGTTGCGTCCCCGGACGACGACCTCCGAGGTGCGTACATGGACAGACGGATATCCCGGCGCCTCGCCTGCGCCGCGACCCTGCTCGCGGTGATCGGCGTAGCGGGGTGCAAGGACACGACGCTCGGCGCCGACCCGACGGGCAGCGCGAACCCGTCGGGAGCGGCGGGCCCCGCGGCCGGCAACGGGCGGGCGGTGAGCCCGCTGGACAACCCGGACGGGACGAAGGCCGGTCTGGCCGCGATCACCTCGGACGCCGACAAGAAGAAGGCGCGCGACCTGATCGCCAAGGTGAAGACCAAGGGCCGCGGCCCCAAGACGGGTTACTCGCGGGCGCAGTTCGGCGCCGCGTGGATGGACTCCGCGCCCTCCGTCCCCTTCGCGCACAACGGCTGCGACACGCGTAACGACCTGCTGAAGCGGGACGGCGACGACGTCCACTACAAGGGCACGTCCAAGTGCGTGATCGCGACGATGACGCTCAACGACCCGTACACCGGCCGGGTCATCAAGTGGACCAAGACCAAGGCCACCACCGTCCAGATCGACCACGTGATGCCGCTGTCGTACGACTGGCAGATGGGCGCGGCGCACTGGAGCAAGGACAAGCGGGAGTCGATCGCCAACGACCCGCTCAACCTCATCCCGGTCGACGGCCCGTCCAACGGCTCGAAGAGCGACTCGGGACCGGCGTCCTGGCTGCCGCCGAACAAGCAGATCCGGTGCTCGTACGCGGTCCGGGTCGCACAGGTCTCGATCAAGTACCAACTGCCGGTGACCAGCGCGGACAAGGACACGATGCTCGCGCAGTGCGGAGGGTGACGCCGGGGGGCCGCGGTGTGATTGTCAACGGCGCGCGGCCCCGCCATACTTTGCTGGCCGCGCGCACCGCGATCACTCCGATCGCCTCTGGTGGATCGCGCCGCCCGAGCCCCCAGAGGACCCCGTGTCGAACAGCCGTCGCCTGCCCAAGCCGATGCGGTACCGCGTCATCGCGACAGTCGCCGCAGTGATCGTCGTCGGGGGCGGCGGCGCACTCGCCGTGGGCGCCACGTCCGGCGGCGGAACGGGCGGGTCGGCGGCGGCCGGCCAGGCCGCCAACCGGTCCGCCGACGCGAACGCCCCGCAGGGCGCGACGAGCACCCTCAACGCACCGAACGGCGCCAAGAACACGGCCCCGAAGGGCTCCCCGGCCGGCACCCCGAGCGGCAGCCCCTCCGCGTCGCACGCCCCGGCCGCCGCCCAGACGGCCAAGCCCGGCAACCCGGTCGCCTCGGTCCCCGGCTCCCTGCCGTCCGTACCCCGCCAGACCCGCCGTCCGGCCGCGCCGTTCAGCGGCTTCGTCCGCACCTTCACCGGCCTCGCCTTCGACACCTGCACCGCGCCCAGCGCGAGCAAGATGGCGTCCTGGAAGAGCGGTTCGCCCTACGGCGCCGCCGCGGTCTACATCGGCGGCGCCAACCGCGGCTGCGCACAACCCCAGTTGACGTCCTCGTGGGTGACGACCGTCAGCGCGGCGGGCTGGAAGCTCATCCCGATCTACGTCGGCGCGCAGCCGCCCTGCCAGACCGGCAACAGCCCCGAACGGCTCACGGCGGCCAACGCGGCCACGCTCGGCGCGCGCGACGGCGCCGACGCGGTGACGAAGGCCGCGGCCCTCGGTATGCGCCCGGCCAGCGCGCTCTACCTCGACATGGAGCCGTACGCCGTCTCCGACACCTCGTGCAACAACGCCGTCCTCACCTACGTCCAGGCGTGGAACCGGGCGCTGCACACCGGCGGTTACCTGGCGGGCTTCTACGGCTTCAGCTCGTCCAGCGCCGCTGCCGTGGCGGCGGCCAAGGCGACCATGGACGACATGCCGGACGCCTTCTGGTACGCCAAGTACGACGGCGTCAACAGCACCACCTCCGGCTTCCCGTTCGCCGCGAATCTGTGGACCGGGCACCGGCGCGGACACCAGTTCCTGGTCAACTCCAAGGAGACCTACGGCGGCGTCACGCTGACCGTGGACCGCGACGCCTGGGACGGCCCGGTCGCCGTCGTCTGACGGCGGGGCGGTGAGGGTGGCGGGGACAAAGGCGGCAGGGCCCACCGGGTGCGCGGCGGCCCGGCCGCGAGGCGTACTCTCCCCCGCGAGGAGAGCCGTTTGCGCCGAGTGCTGGAAATCGGCGGGCCCCGGTCCATATCCTCGTACTCGATCATCGCTTCAGTACCGCTAGGTCGTTCCCATGCCGGGAGGCACCATGGTCCGCCGCCGCACCGCCGTCTCGATCGCCGCAGCCGCGCTGCTGGCGGCATCGCCCGCCCTCACCGCGTGCGGTTCGGGACCCGCGCACCCGGGGGCCGCGGCGGTGGTCGGGGACCAGAAGATCTCGATCGCCACGCTCCAGCACGAGGTCGACCAGGTGCGCGACGCGCAGAGCAAGTCGCCGCAGGCGGCGCAGCTCATCGGGCAGAGCGGCAAGCTGCCGCAGCAGACGCTGAGCATGCTGGTGCAGAACAAGGTGATCGACAAGGCCGTGTCCGACGCCGGGCTCTCGGTCAGCACCGCCGAGGTGCAGCAGTCGCACGCGCAGGCGTTGCAGCAGTTCGGCGGCGACGAGAGCCAGTTCGAGGCGGCGCTGCTCCAGCAGTACGACATCGTGCCGTCCGGCATCGACACCTTCCTGCGGACCAACATCGCCGTCGGCAAGCTGATCCAGAGCCTCGGCTTCCAGCCCGGCAGCGACACCGGGAACGCGGCGGCCATCGCCGTCATCTCCAAGACCGCGAAGTCGCTCGGCGTGGACGTCAACCCGCGCTACGGCACCTGGGACGCCAAGAAGGCCATCGTCGGCGCCACCAACGAGCCGTGGGTCGTGACCAAGACGGCGACCCCGGCGGACCCGAGCGCGTAAGCGGACCCGGCCGCGCGGTCCGTGCAGCGGCCGCCCGCAGGGCATGTCGGTGGTCCGGGGTACGTTCGAGGGGTGAACGACGTAGACGACGCGAACGCGCCCGGGCGGCTGGTGCTGCTCACGACCAGCCACCGGGTCGCGCCGGGACAGCTCTCCTGGCCCGCCTGGCAGACGCTGCGCGAGGCCGACCTCGTGGTGTGCGCCGACCCCGAGCATCCGCAGCTCCCGTATCTGCGCGAGGCGGGGGTACGGGTCGAGCTGGCGACGCCCGGCGGGCGCGAGCTGGTGGACGCGACGGCGGGCGGCCGTACGGTCGTCTATCTGCCGCCCGGCGGCGGCGCGGGCGACCCGGCCGTCACCGACGAACTGGCCAGGCTCGGCGGCTCGGGACGGGTCGCCATGCCCGACCTGGAGCTGCTGCCCGGCTCGTACGACCTGCCCGGCGCCCGGCTGCTCGACCTCGTCCAGGTGATGGACCGGATCAGGGCCGAGTGCCCGTGGAGCAGCCTGCGGACGCACGAGGACCTGGCGAAGTACGGCATCGAGGAGATGTACGAGCTGGTCGAGGCGATCGAGGAGGGGGACCGCGCGGCGGTGCGCGAGGAGCTGGGCGACGTCCTGCTCCAGGTCGTCTTCCACGCGGCCATCGCGGAGGGCGACCCCGAGGAGCCGTTCGGCATCGACGACGTGGCCGGGGGACTGGTGGACAAGCTCGTCCACCGGCACCCGCACATCTTCGGCGACGAGGTCGCCGAGACCCCCGAGCAGGTGCGGGCGAACTGGATCCGCCTCAAGGGCGTCGAGAAGTCCCGCGACTCGGTCACCGACGGCGTGCCCCTCGCCTCGCCCGCCCTCGCCCTGGCCGCCAAGCTCGCGGGCCGCGCCCGGGAGGCCGACCTCCCGCTCCCGGCCGACGACACCCCGGCCGACGGCACCCCCGCCCCCGGCGCCCCCGCCCCCGGCGCCCCCGCCACCGACGAGACCGCCCTCGGTGACCACCTCCTCGCCGAGGCCGCCGCCGCCCAGGCCGCGGGCCTCGACCCGGAAGCCGCCCTGCGCCACGCGGCCCGCCGCTACCGCGACGCGATCCGTACGGCGGAGCGGACCCGGACCGCCGAGCCACCCCGTACGACCGAGGCGGGCTAGCCCCGATGCGCGTCGACGTGCCGCACGCGTGGCCGGCCGACGAGGCGGAGGCGCTGGCGCTCCAGGACCGGCTGCGCCCGCTGGCCGACCACCGCGGCCCCGGACCGGCCGCGCCCCGCCTGGTCGCCGGGCTCGACGTCGCCTACGCCGGCGACGGACGCGGCACCGGGGACCTCGTCGCGGCGGCCGTGGCGGTCATCGACACCGCGACGCTCGACGTGGTCGAGCGCGCCACGGCCACCGCGACCACGACCTTCCCGTATGTGCCCGGACTCTTCGCCTTCCGCGAACTGCCCGTCCTCGTCGAGGCGTTGCGCACCCTGCGGGCCACCCCCGACCTGCTGCTCTGCGACGGCCACGGCCTGTCCCACCCGCGCCGCTTCGGCCTCGCCTGCCACCTGGGTGTGCTCACCGGGCTGCCGACCGCCGGAGTCGCCAAGACCCCGTTCGTCGGCCGCTACGACCCCGACGCCCTCGCCCCGGAGCGCGGCGCGTACGCCGACCTCCTCGACGGCGGCGAAACCGTCGGCCGCGCCCTGCGCACCCGGACCGGCGTCAAGCCCGTCTACGTCTCCACCGGCCACGGCATCGACCTCGCCACCGCCTGCGCCCACACCCTGACCCTCGCCCCCGCCTACCGCCTCCCCGAAACCACCCGCCAGTCCGACCGCCTGAGCCGCGTCGCCCTGGCGTCCACAACCTCAGAGAGCCTCTGACGCCCCCGCCCCCGTAACGGCCAGGCCCCCGCCCCCGCAACGGCCAGGTCCCGGTGAGCCGGGAACGCGGCCGGGCCGGATAGCGTCGGCGCATGACCGACCCCACCACCGACTCGCCCACCGGCCCCACCCCCGCCCCCACCGACCCGGCCGACGGCGGACCCACCCTCTTCACGTGGGAATTCGCCACCGACCCCTACCCCGCCTACGCCTGGCTGCGGGAGCACGCGCCGGTGCGGCGGACGACGTTGCCCAGCGGGGTGGAGGCGTGGCTGGTGACGCGGTACGCGGACGCGCGGGAGGCGCTGGCGGAGGGGCGGCTGAGCAAGAATCCGGTGCATCACGCGGAGTCGGCGGGGGCGAAGGGGAAGACCGGGATTCCGGGGGAGCGCAGCGCGGATCTGATGACGCATCTGCTGAACATCGATCCGCCGGACCACACGCGGCTGCGCCGCCTGGTGTCGAAGGCGTTCACCCCGCGCAGGGTCGCGGAGTTCGGGCCGCGGGTGCAGGAGCTGACGGACCGTTTCATCGACGGCTTCGCGGCGAGCGGCGAGGCGGACCTCATCCACGACTTCGCCTTCCCGCTGCCGATCTACGCGATCTGCGACCTGCTGGGCGTGCCGCCGCAGGACCAGGACGACTTCCGGGACTGGGCGGGGATGATGATCCGGCACGGCGGCGGCCCGCGCGGCGGAGTGGCGCGGTCGGTGAAGCGGATGCGCGCGTATCTGGTCGAGCTGATCCACCGTAAGAGAGAAGACCCGGGCGAGGACCTGATCTCCGGTCTGATCCGGGCGAGCGACCACGGCGAGCACCTGACGGAGAACGAGGCCGCCGCCATGGCCTTCATCCTGCTCTTCGCCGGTTTTGAGACGACTGTGAACCTCATCGGCAACGGGGTGCACACCTTGCTCCGCCACCCGGAGCAGCGCGCCCGCCTCCAGGAGTCGCTGGCCGCGGGCGAGACCGGCCTGCTGGAGACCGCCGTGGAGGAACTGCTGCGCTACGACGGCCCGGTGGAGCTGGCCACCTGGCGCTACGCGACCGGCGACCTGAGCCTCGGCGGTCAGTCGATCGCGGCGGGCGACCCCGTACTGGTGGTACTCGCGGCGGCCGATCGCGACCCCGCGCGCTTCAACGCGCCCGATACCGTCGATCTGGCCCGGCGTGACAATCCCCACCTCGGTTACGGCCACGGCATCCACTACTGCCTGGGCGCGCCGCTGGCCCGGCTGGAAGCCAGGACGGCGCTCGCGTCCCTCCTCACCCGCCTCCCCGACCTGCGGCTCGCGGCGGATCCGGCCGAATTGCGCTGGCGCGGCGGACTGATCATGCGCGGACTGCGTACGCTGCCGGTGTCGTTCACCGCCGAGGCCGCGCAACAGAAGTGACGGCGCGTCACGGTCGTGATCGCGACGTGATGATCGCTACACCGACTTGTGATCCGTTGGCCAACACCGCTACGTTCTGCGGTCAACGCGAGAAGCGCGGTCGCTCGTACGGGCACGGTGCGTACGGACGGCCACCTCTCGCGGACGGCTCGCGCCAGACGCGGCGGACGTCACGGAAGCGGAAGCGGAAACAGCAGCAACAGCACCAGCAACGTCGGCGGGCCCCGGCCCGCTCCCCGCCGCCGTCACGTCACGCACCGCGCTCCGGCGCGTAAGGCTTACGAGAAAGGCGACCGCATGCTCTCGTCCGGGAACGGCCGGCACCGCCGACCGCGACAGGCCCCGGCGGCCATGGTGACCGTCGCGGCGACCGGCGCGGGGATCGCACTCCCGCTCCTCGGCGCGGGGGCCGCGCACGCCGCGGACTCCAGCACGTGGGACAAAGTCGCGATATGCGAGACCGGCGGCCTGTGGAGCGCCGACCCGAGCAACGGCTTCTACGGCGGCCTGGCGATCACCCAGGACACCTGGAACGCCTACGGCGGCCAGGCGTACGCGCCACGCCCCGACCTCGCGTCCAGGACGGAACAGATCGCCGTCGCCGAGCGGATGCTCGCCGACCTCGGGCCGAACGCCTGGCCCGGCTGCGAGGACGGTACGGGGCTGCTGGACGCCGTGACGCCGCCCGTGGCGGGCGGCACGCCCGCGGCCACCCCCACCACCCCGGCGCCGTCCGCCTCGACCCCGCCCTCCGGCGACGCCACGACCGGCGGCTCCGGCGGCACCGGGGGCTCGAACACCGACCCGTCGCTGCCGACGATCATCCCGACCGCGCCGGGGACGGACACGCCCACCGGGCCCGCCGACGGCTCGACGGTCACCCCGGTGACGCCCACGGCGCCCACCGCCCCCGTCACCCCCACGTCGCCCGGTGACGGCTCGCGGACCACTCCGGGCTCGCCCACCGCCGACGCGCCCGCGACGCCCGGCACGGGCCGCCACGCGAAGCCGTACGTGCCCACCGACGCCGAGCTGGCCGCGGCCGACCAGGCGACCCGTACGGAGCTGACCGCCGTCACGGACGCGGACGCGGGCGCGGACAGCGGTACGGACACCGGCAAGGGCTCGGACGACGGCAGCACCGGAGCCACCGGCGCCAGCGACACCGGACACAGCGCCGACGGCGGCCACGACTACACCGTCGCGTACGGCGACTCGCTCGCCGGTATCGCCTCCAGCCACCACGTCCAGGGCGGCTGGAGCGGTCTCTACGACGCCAACCGGCAGGTGATCGGCCAGGACCCGAACCTCATCAAACCGGGTCAGATCCTGACACTTGACCTCGGCTGAGGGCTCCGCGTCTTCCTGACCGTCCGTCACGGCCGCGGGGGCAAACCGGACGAACCGTACGACGTCCTCCGCGGCCCGTGTGACAAGCCTCTCGCCCGCCCCTGTGACCGCCCGCTCGCAGAGCGCTGAAACCGGCCCCTGTGACCTGCGATTCTCTGAACCCGCCCTGGGGGCGGGAGCGGTGCGGGGGCGGAACGCGGATGTTTGTCCTTTCCGGCGCCTGTGCTTAGCGTCGTCATCGCTCGCCACAGCGGGCCCCGCCGGTCAGGAACGCCGAGTCCTGCCGCCGACCGACGGGAACAGTCGACGCGAAAGCGCCGTAGGCAGGAGCGGGGGACCCAAGGTCTTTCGCCGGTCACGTTCGTACGGCACGCAGCCTGCGGAACGCACCGGCTCGGGGTTAAGCACGGAATCCGCGGTCGCGGATCCGGCCGGGCAACTCACGCCCGAACCCGACAGCTCACCTCGCAGGCGTCGGTGAGGACACGAACCATGGCTAAGCACCGCCGTACGTCCAAGCTCGTCCGCATCGCCGCGCTCGCCGGTGTCACCGGCACCGCGATCGCCGTACCGCTCCTCGGAGCCACCTCCGCCTCCGCCGCCTCCGTCTCCACGTGGGACGCCGTCGCCCAGTGCGAGTCCGGCGGCAACTGGTCCATCAACACCGGCAACGGCTACTACGGTGGCCTCCAGTTCTCGCAGTCGAGCTGGGAGGCCGCGGGCGGCACCCAGTACGCCGCGCGCGCCGACCTGGCCACCAAGGACCAGCAGATCGCCACCGCCGAGAAGCTGCTCGCCATGCAGGGCCCGGGTGCCTGGGCCTGCGCCGGCGCCGGCAACCTGACCTCGGGCGGCTCCGCGGCGAACGTCGACACCTCGTCGCCGTCCTCCTCCTCGTCGTCGTCTTCCAGCTCTTCCAGCTCCTCCGGCTCCAGCAGCTCGGACTCCTCGAACACCGGCTCCTCCGACAGCTCCTCGCAGCCGTCGCAGCAGCAGAGCACCCCGGCCCCGGCCGAGACCTCCGCGCCGGTCACCCACCACAAGAGCCACGGCAAGGGCAACGGCGAGTACACCGTCGTCTCCGGCGACTCGCTCTCCAAGATCGCCACCGCGCACCACGTCTCCGGCGGCTGGCAGCACCTGTTCGACCTGAACAAGGACATCGTGCAGGACGCCAACCTGATCTACCCGGGCCAGCACCTGCACCTGGGCTGAGACCACGGGATGTGATCCCCGGCCGGGCACGTACTCTCCCCCGAGCGTGCCCGGCCGGGGCCTTTTTCCGTCTCAGGGTCCGGGCTCGGTACCGGGCGCGACACCGAAGACGGTTAGGCTCAGGTCGAAAAAGACAGAGACATCTCAGAAGGACTGAAGGAGACACTCGTGCCGTCCATCGACGTCGTCGTAGCCCGGGAAATCCTCGACTCGCGAGGCAACCCCACCGTCGAGGTCGAGGTCGGCCTCGACGACGGCAGCACCGGCCGCGCGGCGGTCCCGTCCGGCGCCTCCACCGGCGCATTCGAGGCCCTCGAACTCCGCGACGGCGACAAGAACCGCTACCAGGGCAAGGGCGTCGAAAAGGCCGTCCTCGCCGTCATCGAGCAGATCGGCCCGGAGCTGGTCGGCTACGACGCCACCGAGCAGCGGCTGATCGACCAGGCGATGTTCGACCTGGACGCCACGCCCGACAAGTCCTCGCTCGGCGCCAACGCGATCCTCGGCGTCTCGCTCGCCGTGGCGCACGCCGCCTCCGAGGCGTCCGACCTGCCGCTCTTCCGCTACCTGGGCGGCCCGAACGCGCATGTGCTGCCCGTGCCGATGATGAACATCCTCAACGGCGGCTCGCACGCGGACTCCAACGTCGACATCCAGGAGTTCATGATCGCCCCCGTCGGCGCGGAGTCCTTCTCCGAGGCGCTGCGCTGGGGCGCCGAGGTCTACCACACGCTCAAGGGCGTGCTGAAGACCAAGGGCCTGTCCACCGGCCTCGGCGACGAGGGCGGTTTCGCGCCGAATCTCGGCTCGAACCGCGAGGCGCTCGACCTGATCATCGAGGCCATCAAGCAGGCCGGGTACGCGCCCGGCCAGGACATCGCGCTCGCGCTGGACGTCGCCGCCTCCGAGTTCTACAAGGACGGCAAGTACCAGTTCGAGGGCAAGGAGCGCTCGGCCGCCGAGATGACCGAGTACTACGAGGACCTGGTCGCCTCCTACCCGCTGGTCTCCATCGAGGACCCGCTGTTCGAGGACGACTGGGCGGGCTGGAAGGTCCTCACCGAGAAGCTCGGCAGCAAGGTGCAGATCGTCGGCGACGACCTGTTCGTCACCAACCCCGAGCGCCTGCAGAAGGGCATCGACAACGACACGGCGAACGCGCTGCTGGTGAAGGTCAACCAGATCGGCTCGCTCACCGAGACGCTGGACGCCGTCGAGCTGGCCCAGCGCAACGGCTACAAGTGCATGATGTCGCACCGCTCCGGCGAGACCGAGGACGTCACCATCGCCGACCTGGCCGTCGCCACCAACTGCGGCCAGATCAAGACCGGCGCCCCGGCCCGCTCCGAGCGCGTCGCCAAGTACAACCAGCTCCTGCGGATCGAGGAGATCCTGGACGACGCCGCCGTGTACGCGGGTCGCTCGGCGTTCCCCCGCTTCAAGCACTGAGCCGTCCGTTTCCGGGCCCCGGCCTCCGTACGTCCCCGCACCCGGTCCCGTACCGTGGGCGGGGACGTACTGGCGTGCGCGCCCGTACGGCAGCGTGTGGACGCGACGGCGTGCGAGGACGGCGAGGGGAGACACGACGTGGGGGCGGATCGGTTCTCCACCTCGGCCCGGCTGAAGGCCATCGGCCAGGAGGCGCAGGCCCGGGTGTACCGGGCGGCGGCCAAGCGGCGCCCGCCGCGGCGCAACAAGCTCACCGGCCGCGCGGCGCTGCTCGCCCTGGTGCTGTGCGCCCTGGTCGTGGCGCTCGCCTACCCGACACGGCAGTACATCGCCCAGCGCTCCGACATCGCCGACCAGCGCCGCGAGGCCCAGAAGGCCCGCCAGCGGGTCGAGGAGCTCCGCGAGGAGAAGGCGCGCTGGCAGGACCCGCAGTACGTACGGACGCAGGCCCGCGAGCACCTGCACTTCGTCCTGCCCGGCGAGACCGGCTACAACGTGGCGGCGCCGGCCCCGACCGGGGACGCCGCCGCCGACCACCGGACGACGAACGAGGCCGCCGCACACCGCCCCTGGTACGACAATCTGTGGGACAGCCTCGACCACGCCGACGCCGCCGCCGCGCCCCGGCACTGACCCCTCGCTCCCCGCGTACCGCCCCCGACCTAGAACGGCCCATGACGAAGCACCCCGAGCCCACCGCCCCCACCCCGCCCACCGACGCGGACGTCGCCGCGTTCACGGCGCAGCTCGGCCGCCCGCCGCGCGGCCTGCGCGCGATCGCGCACCGCTGCCCCTGCGGCAACCCGGACGTGGTCGAGACCCAGCCCCGGCTGGAGGACGGCACGCCCTTCCCGACGCTGTACTACCTGACCTGTCCGCGCGCCGCGTCCGCGATCGGCACGCTGGAGGCCGACGGCGTGATGAAGACGATGACCGCCCGGCTCGCCGAGGACGAGGAGTTGGCCGCGGCCTACCGCGCGGCCCACGAGGACTACATCGCGCGGCGCGACGCCATCGAGGTCCTGGAGGGCTTCCCCAGCGCGGGCGGCATGCCGGACCGCGTCAAGTGCCTGCACGTGCTCGTCGGCCACTCCCTGGCCGCGGGCCCCGGCGTGAACCCGCTCGGCGACGAGGCCATCGCCATGCTGCCCGAGTGGTGGGCGAAGGGCCCGTGCGTCGCCCCCGCGACGGAGACCGGACCCGCGACCGGGACCGGAACCGGAACCGCGACGGGGACCGGGACCGCCCCCGAGACGGAGGAGTCCGCGTGACGACCGGTACGGCGACCGACGGGCCGCGGGGCACGACCGTCCGCGTGGCGGCCGTCGACTGCGGGACGAATTCGATCCGGCTGCTGGTCGCCGACGTCGACCCCGCGACCGGCGCGCTGACCGACCTCGACCGCAGGATGCGGATCGTCCGGCTCGGCCAGGGCGTGGACCGCACGGGGCGGCTGGCCCCCGAGGCGCTGGAGCGGACCTTCGCGGCCTGCCGCGAGTACGCGGAGGTGATCGCGGAGCACGGCGTCAGCGCGGACCGCGTCCGCTTCGTGGCGACCTCCGCGTCCCGCGACGCGGAGAACCGGGACGACTTCGTGCGCGGAGTCGTCTCCCTCCTCGGCGTCGAGCCCGAGGTGATCAGCGGCGACCAGGAGGCCGCCTACTCCTTCACCGGCGCCACCCGCGGCCTGACCGGTGCCGAGGCCCTGGACACGCCGTATCTGGTGGTCGACATCGGCGGCGGCTCCACCGAGTTCGTCCTCGGCGACGGCACGGTCACCGCCGCCCGCTCGGTCGACATCGGCTGCGTCCGCCTGACCGAACGGCACCTGGTGGCGGACGGCGCGGTCGTCGACCCGCCGACCGGCGACCGGGTGGCCGCGATCCGCGCCGACATCGACGCCGCCCTGGACGAGGCGGCCCGCGCCGTCCCCCTCGACCGGGCCCGTACGCTCGTGGGGCTGGCCGGGTCGGTCACCACCGTCGCGGGCATCGCGCTCGGCCTGGCCGCGTACGACTCCGCCGCGATCCACCACTCCCGTATCACCGTCGAGCAGGTCGCGGAGATCACCGCGCGGCTGCTGGCCGCCACCCACGCCGAGCGCGCCGCGATCCCCGTGATGCACGAGGGCCGCGTGGACGTGATCGGCGCGGGCGCGCTGGTGCTGCTGCGGATCATGGAGCGCACGGGCGCGAAGGAGGTCGTGGTCAGCGAACACGACATCCTGGACGGGATCGCGTACGCCGTGGCGGAGTCGGCGGGTCGGGACAGGCCCTAGCCGTCCCTGCGGAACAGGGCCGTCCAGAGGAAGGGCTCCCCGAAGTGCGGGGAGTCCTTCGGCTCGGCGCGCATGCGGCGCAGTTCGACCTCGGTCAGGCCGGAGAAGATCCAGCGCAGCGACTCGGGGGTGTAGCCGAGGCCGCCGTGCAGCCGCGCGTCCCGGTAGAAGTCCGCGTCGGGCAGTTCCGAGCCCATCGCCCCCGCGGCGAAGCAGGTGAGCGCGAGATGGCCGCCGGGGGCGAGCACGCGGTCGAGCAGCGCCAGATAGCTGATCCTGCGGTGCGGCGGCAGATGGTGGAAGCAGCCGGAGTCGCAGACCAGGTCGTACGGCCCGCTCAACGCGCGCGCGCCCATGCCCATGCCGTCGCCGCCCTCGCTCAGCGCGAAGGCGTCCCCTTCGTGGAAGCGGATTCCCTCCACCCCGGCCGCGCGCGCCCGCTCCCGCGCCCATCGCACGGCGGCCGGTGACAGGTCGACGGCGTCCACCTCGAAGCCGCGCCGCGCCAGCAGCACCGCGTTGCGCCCCGGCCCGCACCCCAGGTCCAACGCCCGTCCCGGCCGCACCACCTCCCGGTCCAGGCAGGACACCAGGTTCTCGTCCGGCTTGTCCACGAAGAACGGCACTCCGCGTTCCCGGTCCCCGTAGAACCCGTCCCACCACCCGGCGGCCCCTGCCGTCCACCGGTCCGCGTCCCCGGCGAACAGCCCGTCCAGCAGCCTCAGTACGTCCTCCACCGACCTGATGTCCCGCTCCACGCCAGCCCCCTCTTCTCCGGTCTTCTCCGGCGTTTCCGACAGGGAGAACGCTAGGCCCATCGGGCATGAAAGCCCAGGTCAGAGCCTTTGTGGCGACCCCTTCACGCGCCGCCTGCGGGCCTGGTCCGACCCGGCCGGGGGAGTCCGCCGGGGGGCCGCCCGCACGTCCCCGGCGGCCCCGCGGAAGCCCGGCGAAGGGCCTCCCGGGGCGAGCGCCGGCACACTTTCTCAGCTGAATTCCGTCCGCGCGGCTGCCGCCGCCGTCTCGATGACCGTCACGATGTCCTTCCCCTTCTTCTCTGTGTACGTGACGAGTTGAGCCGGAGCCCGGACACCGCCTCCAGCACGCGGGAAGATGCTGGACAGGGTTGGACAGGGTTGGACGGGCTCGGGCAGGGCTGGACAGGGTTGGGCAGACCGGAACGGCGGGGTATGGATCAGTCGGAGGACCTGTCGGCGGCGGCCGACTTCGCGGTGTGGCTGGCACGATTACGGGCCCACGCGGGCGACCCGTCGCTGGCCGTCCTGGCCCGGCTGACCGGCGCCGTACCGCGCGGCCGCCCCGTACCGAAGTCCACGCTGGGCCGGGCGTTGCAGGGCGAGAGCCTGCCCTCGGTCGATGACGCCGTCTCGATCGCGGTGGCCTGCGTCCTCCACGAGGGCGGCGGCCGGGAGCGCGCGGAGGCCGTCCGGCGCGAGTGCCGCGAGCGGTGGGTGCGGGCCAAGTCGGCCGAGCGGGAAGCGACGTTGACGGCGAAGGCCGCGGCGGACGGGGAGCCGGCGCCGTCGGCCGCGGCCGTACGCACCGCGGCCGAGCAGGCGTTCCTCGCCAAGTACCACCCGTGCGTGGAGACGTTGCTGGACACGATGGAGCTGTTCGGTGTGACACTGCGCCGTTCGGACTTCCGCTACCGGATGAGCACGTCGTACATCAGCCTCACCGTCCAGGGCGAGGGCAGCGCCCAGCGCGTGCAGGAGGCGATCCACGCCGCCAAGCGGGTGCTGATCAGGGGAGACGCCGGTTCCGGCAAGACCACGCTGCTCAAGTGGCTTGCCGTGGGAGCCATTCGGGGCGATCTGCCGGAGCCGATGGGCCGGTGGAACGGCGCGACGCCGTTCTTCCTCCCGCTGCGGCACTTCGCCGAACGGCCGCTGCCCGCCCCCGAGGACTTCCTGACCTACGCCGCCAGGACGCTCGCCGACGTCGCGCCGGACGGCTTCGTCCGGGACGCGCTGGACTCCGCGCACAGCCTGGTGCTGATCGACGGTGTGGACGAACTGCCCGCGAGCCGCCGCGACGAAGTCCGCGACTGGCTGCGCGAGTTGACCAGCGGATACCCGGACTGCCGGTATGTCGTCACCTCGCGGCAGGCGGCCGTGACCGAACGCTGGCTCGCCCCGATGGGCTTCGCCTCCTTCGAGCTGGCCCCGATGAGTCCGTCGGACCAGAACCAGTTCATCGAGCACTGGCACACCACCATGCGGTCCACCGCCGAGGACGCGGAGGAACGGGCGCGCCTGACGACGTACGAGCACGCTCTCGTGCGCAGCCTGTCCGAGCGGCGCGAGCTGCGCAGACTCGGCGGGAACCCGCTGCTGTGCGCCCTGCTCTGCGCGCTGCACTGGGACCGGGACATGCAGCTTCCCGACGACCGGGTCAAGGTGTACGACGCGGCGCTGGAGATGCTGCTGGTCCGCCGCGACCAGCAGCGGAACATCGCGGTGGAGGGCCCGCGGCTGCGCAGCGGAGTCCAGGAGATGCTGCTGCGCAGGCTCGCGTACTGGATGATCCGCAACGACCTGACCGAGATCTCCTTCGCCCAGCTCACCGGGCGGGTGGCCGCGTACCTCGCGGACTCGGCGCAGTACCCCGAGGAATCCGCCGCCGTGGCCCGCCAACTGCTGGAGCGGTCGGGGCTGTTGCGCGCCCCGGCGCACGACTCGGTGGACTTCGTGCACCGCACCTTCCAGGAGTACCTGGCGGCGGACCAGTTGCTCAACGACGGCGATCTGGCCCTGCTGATCAAGCACGCGCACGAGGACCAGTGGCAGGACGTCGTGGTGATGGTGTCCGGGCGGGCGCGGGACTCCGAGCGCGATCACCTGATCAAGTCCCTGTTGAAACGGGCCCGTCGGGACAAGGCCCACCGGCTGCGGCTGACCGTTCTCGCCGTGGACTGCGTCGGCGACGGCACCGCGATCGACCCGCGCGTCGTCGACGAGGCGAGACGGCGGGCGGCGGAGCTGATCCCCCCGCAGAATCCGGCGCAGGCCGCGGCGCTGGCGAACCTCGGCGAGGTGGTGCTCGATCAGATGCCCGGCCCCCGGCCCGAGTTGGCGCCCGGCGTGGTGCGGGCGATCCTGGAGACCTGCCGCCTGGTCGGCGGGCCCTCCGCCATGCGGCTGCTGGCCCGTTTCGCCGCGGTCCCCGACCTGGAGACCGAGCGGCGGCTGGTCGGCATGTGGCCCGACTTCGACACGGCGGAGTTCGCCCATGTCGTGCTCTCCGAACTGTCCTGGCTCGGGCCGCTGACGGTGGGGCCGCACGAGCTGCCCCATCTCCACCGGCTGACCGGCGTCACGGACCTCACGGTCGACGGCGCCGCCGACAGCTACGCGGTCGTCCGGCGGCTGCGGAATCTGCGCTCACTGCGTCTGGTCGACCCCGAGCCGGGCCTGTCCGGCCTCGAGTTGCCCCCCGCCCTGCTGGTGCTGTCCCTCGACGGTTCCGTCCGGCACGACCGGTTCCCGGCGCCGACGGCGCCGGGCGTCCAGGAGCTGTGGTTCGACGACTGCGCCTGTCCCGACTGCGGCCTGAGCGCGTGGCGCATGGCGGGGCTGTGGCCCGCCGAAGCGCGGCGCGCGGTATGGCTGCTGTCGGTGCGGGCCGCCCCGGCCACGCTCGATCCGCGGCTGCTGGCGGAGCGCTTTCCGGGGCTGTCCGTCCTCGCGGTCAGGTCCGACATGGTGTTCGGCGTCGGCGAGGTCGCGGACTACCTCAAACGGCTCCGCGAGTGCTTCCCCGCGCTGACCGAATTCCGGCTCTACTCCCACGGCGACGACGGGCTCGACCAGCAGCTTCAGGAGGCCGGCTTCCTGCACTGGACCCATACGATGGAGGCCGCGCCGGGGACCCGGACGACCCACGTCTTCACCCGCACGGGGGCCGGATGACCCGGCCGGAGGACCCTCCTCCGGAAAAGCTTTGTGAAACTCTTCACATGAAGTTCCCGCCCCGCGGCCCAAATTTTCCAAGGTGACCGCGTGTCAAACCCCCTGAATCCTTGGCGGGAGAGTGTTTCGGCGGTGTGACGGGCGTCGGAACGACGGATGAGCGGTGATCGATCAGCGCTGCTCAGAGGCGGTGGCCGAAGCGGGCGGTGCGGAGGAGTCCGCGCAGGTCAGATAGGCCCTGGTCATGAAGCCGGGCAGGATAGCACAGGGTGTCCAGTACCTTGTGAAGGGGCTCACGAGCACCCCCCTGGGACGTGCTGAATACTTGTCGCCATGAGCACCACGGAGCGTCCACGGATCCTCGTAGTAGGCGGCGGTTACGTCGGCCTGTACGCGGCGCGTCGCATCATGAAGAAGATGCGGTACGGCGAGGCGACCGTCACAGTCGTCGACCCGCGCTCGTACATGACGTACCAGCCCTTCCTTCCTGAGACTGCCGCCGGCAGCATCTCCCCGCGGCATGTCGTCGTCCCGCTGCGACGCGTCCTGCCCGGGGCCGAGGTGCTCACCGGCCGGGTCGTCGACATCGACCAGGACCGCAAGGTCGCCTCGGTCGAGCCGCTCGTGGGCGAGTCCTACGAGCTGCCGTTCGACTACCTGATCATCGCGCTCGGCGCGGTCTCCCGTACCTTCCCGATTCCCGGCCTGGCCGAGAACGGTATCGGGATGAAGGGCGTGGAGGAGGCGATCGGCCTGCGCAACCACGTCCTGGAGCAGCTCGACAAGGCCGACTCCACGACCGACGAGGACATCCGCCGCAAGGCGCTGACCTTCGTGTTCGTCGGCGGCGGCTTCGCGGGTGCGGAGACCATCGGCGAGGTCGAGGACATGGCCCGCGACGCGGCCAAGTACTACCCGAACGTGAAGCGCGAGGACATGCGCTTCATCCTGGTGGACGCGGCGGACAAGATCCTCCCCGAGGTCGGCCCGCAGCTCGGCACGTGGGGCCTGGAGCACCTGCGCGAGCGCGGCATCGAGGTCTACCTCAGCACGTCGATGAAGTCCTGCGTCGACAAGCACGTGGTGCTCGCCAACGGCCTGGAGGTCGACGCCTCCACCATCGTGTGGACGGCCGGTGTGAAGCCCAACCCGGCGCTCGCCCGCTTCGGTCTGCCGCTGGGCCCGCGCGGTCACGTGGACACCGCCCCCACCCTCCAGGTGCAGGGCAGCGACTACATCTGGGCCGCGGGCGACAACGCCCAGATCCCCGACCTCGCCGCGGGCGAGGGCGCCTGGTGCCCGCCGAACGCCCAGCACGCCCTGCGCCAGGCGAAGGTGCTCGGCGACAACGTGGTCTCCGGGATGCGCGGCTTCCCGCAGCAGGAGTACAAGCACGCGAACAAGGGCGCCGTCGCCGGTCTCGGCCTGCACAAGGGCGTCGCGATGATCGTCTTCGGCAAGGCCAAGATCAAGGTCAAGGGCCGGCTGGCCTGGTACATGCACCGTGGCTACCACGGCATGGCCGTGCCGACCTGGAACCGCAAGATCCGGGTCTTCGCCGACTGGACGCTCGGCATGTTCCTCAAGCGTGAGGTCGTCTCGCTCGGCGCGATCGAGAACCCGCGCGAGGAGTTCTACGAGGCCGCCCGCCCCGCTCCGGTTCCGGCCGCGGCGGTGCCGGCTCCCGCCGAGAAGACGGCGGAACCCGCCAAGGCGTCCTGACGCGCCGCGGCGCGCGCGCCGCACCCGCTGCACCGTCCGAAGGGCGCCCGCCATCCGTGGTGCGGGCGCCCTTCGGCGTACCCGGCGCCGTTTCCGGGACCTGCCCGCGCGGCCTGCCCCCGAGCCGCCGGACGCCCCGCCGAGAGCCGGTCGGCGGCGCCTCGCCGCCCGTCCCGCGCACCCGCGCGGCGTCCTCCGCTTCCGCCGCGCGGCGCCCGCGCCGCCCCCGGTGAGCGGCCCGGAAAAAATGCATGTATCCGCAACGTAGATTCGTCAGCGGAGACTGTCTTTCAGTCGTACGCTCGGAAGCATGGCTGACGCGGCTCACAGAATCGTCGAACTCGCCGACCACGCCCTCTCGACTCCGTTCCCGTTGCGCGTGCGCGCCTGGGACGGCAGCGAGGCCGGGCCGCCCGGCGCCCCCGTCCTCGTCATCCGGCGCCGCCGCGCGCTGCGCCGACTGCTGTGGAAGCCCGGCGAGCTGGGCCTGGCCCGCGCCTATGTCTCCGGCGACCTCGACGTCGACGGCGACTTCTACGAGGCGCTCGGCCTGCTGTCCGGGCTGTTCTGGGAGCGCGAGGAAGGGCCCGCGCAGAGTACGGCCGCCACCGTGCGCCGTACCGCGGGCGTCCTGCGCGACCCGGCGAACTACCGCGTCGCCCGCGCGGCCCTCGCGCTGGCCGGGCCCGGGCTGCCGCCCCCGCCGCCGCCCGAGGAGGTCCGCCGCCGTACCGGGATCGCCCACAGCAGGCCGCGCGACAAGGCGGCCATCGCCCACCACTACGACGTGGGCAACGACTTCTACTCGCTGGTCCTCGGCCCCTCGATGGTCTACTCCTGCGCGGTGTGGGAGGGCGAGAAGACCACGCTGGAGGAGGCGCAGTCCGCCAAACTCGACCTGGTCTGCCGCAAGCTGGGCCTCCGGCCGGGGATGCGGCTGCTGGACGTCGGCTGCGGCTGGGGGTCGATGGTCCTGCACGCCGTCGAGCACTACGGCGTCCACGCGACGGGCGTCACGCTCTCCGCCGAGCAGGCCGCCTTCGCCCGCAAGCGGATCGCCGAGGCCGGGCTCACCGACCGTATCGACATCCGCGTCCAGGACTACCGGGACGTCAAGGACGGCCCCTACGACGCGATCTCGTCCATCGGCATGGCCGAGCACGTCGGCAGCGAGCGCTACCGCGAGTACGCGCAGGCGCTGTACGGACTGCTGCGGCCGGGCGGGCGGCTGCTCAACCACCAGATCGCGCGCCGCCCGCTGCGCGACGAGGAGTCGTACCGCATCGACGAGTTCATCGACCGGTACGTCTTCCCCGACGGGGAGCTGGCGCCGGTCGGGTCGACGGTGGCCCGGCTGGAGGAGGCCGGGTTCGAGGTGCGGGACGTCGAGGCGCTGCGCGAGCACTACGGGCGCACGCTGCGCGCCTGGGTGCGCAATCTGGAGGACGCCTGGGGCGCCGCCGCGCGGGCCACGTCGGCCGGGCGCGCCCGGGTCTGGCGGCTCTACATGGCGGCCTCCGCACTGGCCTTCGAGCGCAACCGGATCGGGGTCAACCAGGTCCTCGCGGTGCGCACCGCCCCCGACGGCGACCCCGGCATGCCCGCGACCCGCACGGCGTGGCTGAGCTGAGCCCGGTTGCGTTGAGCCCGGTTGGGCCCGAGCCCGTTGCGCCGAGCCGGCTGGGTTTGTGCTGTGCTGGGTTTGGGTGGTGCTGAGGCGAGTTGAGCGGGGCCCGGTTGAGCGCGGAGGGCGAGATCCGGTCGCGGAGAGCGATTTCGCGTCACTTGTGCGTGGCGACTGATACTGCTGTGAACGGTGCCTGTTCAGCCCAAGAACCCTGGAACTCGTACTAACACCCCGTCAGTAACCCCTAAAATAAGACAACATGGCCGGTTGGGCGCCCTGTTCGGGATCTCCAACCCCGATACGCTTTTCACTGCGCCTCGCCGGCCCGGATGGTGGAACGCAGACACGGCGAGCTTAAACCTCGCTGCCCCTCGGGGGCGTGCCGGTTCAAGTCCGGCTCCGGGCACCACCGCCCTCACCGGCGGTGACCCCGCTCCACCCAGAGGACCGCCCGGTGGGCACCGTGCCAGCACGGTGCCCCCACGCCCCCGGAGCCGACGGGCGGTGCCCCCTTCCGCGTGAGGCGGGCCTCAGCGGATGCGGCCGCGGCGGCCGGTGACGGCCAGGGCTATGGCGATGACTATGGCGGCGATGACCGCGGCGACGATCAGGATGTGCAGCATGCGGGCCCCCATGGTGTGAGCTGGTGTACACGTCATGCCCGGGAAGGCCGGTGCGTACCCCGGTCGCGGGCAGCCGGTCGGCAGCCGTACGACTCGACCAGTGCGAGGTCCGCACCCCGCGCCGGGGTGCCGGAGGGCGCATGGAGCCGCCGGGGTGTCGGGGCGTCGGGGTGCCTCGTTCCGGGGTTACGGGTGCGGGGAGGTACGCGGGCGGGCCGCCGAGGCCACCGTTGCCGCCGCCTCGCGCTCGCTCAGCCCGGTGTGCACCGCCGCCGTCACCAGCGCCGGTGCCAGCGCTTCGCCGAGACCGGCGTCGTACGCCCGGCACGCGGCCCAGAACAACCGGCCGTTGCGCTCTCCTTCGTGTGAATCCAGGACGAAGCGGACGAGCGCGGCGGCACGTTTCTCCGCGGGGTGGCGCGGCGCGGAGGCATCGCGGGGCGGCGCGACCGGCGGTGGCGGCGCGGCGAGCAGCAGCAGCGCGGACGGCGCGGGCGCCAGCGGATGGCCCGCGGTGCCGGGCGCCAGCAGATAGCGGCCCGCGACCGTACGCGAGCCGGGGCCGACCACGTAACCGCCCTCGCCGCGCACGTCGATGCCCGGCGCCAGGCGGCCCGCCGAGTTGGGGACCTGCGTCGGCGCGGTCAGCCACAGGTGGCGTCCGCCGCTGGGGGTGAGCACCGTGACCGTGTCGGGCACGGCGAAGCCGTGGGCGGCGGCCAGGGCGGTGAGCGCCGCGACGCCGTCGGCGCCGTGCTTGACGTCCAGGTCGAGGCCGATCAGATGGTGCGGCGCCCGGCCGCAGGCGATCCCGTACCCCGTCGCCCAGGGCGCGGCGGCGAACAGGGAGCGAATCCGGGCCGGGTCGGTGCTCGCGTCGTACACACCGTGTCCCGGACGCCCGCACGCGCCCCGGCAGTCACTCGTACGGGGCTCGTCGCGGTGCGGTGAGCGGATGGCGGGCAGTTTGGTCCGGGACAGCGGGATCACCGGCAGGCCGCGCGCCGCGGTGAGCAGGGCGGCGTGCAGCGCGCGGGTGTGGTCGGGGCGTGGCATGGCCTGCTCCCTGACGTTCGAACGTGTGTTCGTCTGCACCCTCAAGTAATACCGCGCGCGGCGCCCACCGTCCACTGCGCGAGCCGGTGTGGCGGTGCGTTCCGCGTCACGCCCGTGACACCCCGGTGACCGTGTTCGACACGCGCGGGTACTACGGTCGGGCGCGGACAGGTCGTAGCTGTCCGAGTCCGGCCCCAGGCGGGCCGGCGCCGCGACGGAGGGGCGGGAGAGATGGACGAACTGCACGCGGGGGACGCCGAGTTGTGCGCGGGCGGCGGTGACGAACGGCTGGCGGCCGAGGGCGAGACGGCACTGGCCCGGCTGATCATGGACGGCGGCGACCTGCCGCACGCGGCGAGCCATCTGGGCAACGCCGTCGCCATCGACCCGCTGCTCCCCGAGACCCACGAGGCGCTCACCGAACTCGCCACCCGCGCGGGCGGCCCGCGCGCCGCGCTCGACCTCTTCCCGCTCGACCACCCCTACATCGGCGCCGTCGTCTGCCGGGCGCACCTCCAGGCCGCCTGCGGCGAGTGGGCCGAGGCGGTCGGCCTGATCGCCGCCGCCGTACGCGCCGAGTACGACCGGCCGTGGTCGCACGTCGCCTGGCTCACCCAGGACCGGCTGCCCGAACTGCTGCCGCCGCAGGTCATGACGCAGGCGCTGGCCCGCGCGGTCGGCGGCGCGCTGCCCGACCCCGTGCCCGAGCACGCCCGCGACGCGCTGCGGCCCTTCTACGACCTGACCCGCGCGGTGGTCGAACGCCACCCGGACGAGGCGCAGCTCGCCGCCATCGGCTCGGGACTCGCCCGCCGCTTCGAGGACCACGACCGCGCCATCGCCTGGGCCCGGCAGGCGGGCCGGGTCCAGCCGGGACACGTGCCCAGCGTCATGCTCGGCTACGCGTTGCGCGCCGCGGGCCGCCCCGACGAGGCGCTGCGGGTCTGGGAGGAGGAGATGGCCAGGGACGACTCCGACCTCTCCTTGATGGTCGACATCGCCGAGCTGTACGCGGTCACCGGCCGCGCCGAGCAGGGCCTGGCGTGGGCCGAGCGGGCCGTCACCGCGGACCCGCGGCACCCGCAGGCCGCCCCGGCCGTGCACGGCGTCCGCTACGCCGCCGACGGCGACCCGGCCCATCTCGTCGCCCTCACCGACCACCTGCGCGAGCACCCCGACCACCCCTACGCGGGCACCGTCCTGGCCCGGCACAGCGAGTGGCAGCCGTGGCTCGGCGTGGTCGACAGCGCCACCGAGGCGACCGTCAACGTCCTGCACCAGATCCTGGAGAGCCCCGACGCGCAGGCGATCCGGTCCGGCGGCGGCGCGAAGCTGTCCGCCTCCGCGGTCGAACCGCCGAGCGCCGCCCTCGCCTTCGCCCTCGCGCTGCCCGGCGGCACGCTCGTCAACGACGCGGCGGGCGACCCCGACCCCCGGCAGCCGACCGCCGAGGTCGCCGTCCGGATCTGGCGGTACGAGGGCCTGGCCGCGCTGCCCACCGTCGCGCCGCCGTCGCCCGAGGCCGCGGGGCTGGTCCAGGACACCGCCTCGGTGAGCTGGCCGCACCTGCCCGCCGCGTACGACCACGCGGTGCGGCTGGCCGGGCTCGGCCTCGACGATCTGCTCGGCGTCCTCGCCCACCCGCCGCAGCCGCCGGACGACGACCAGGGCCGCTTCCTGCGCGACCACCGCCCCGAGCTGTGGATTCGCGCCGTGCAGACCTTCGCCTGCCTGGGCGTGGCCCACCACCGCGCCGACGAGCCGTGGGAGGACTCCCGGCGCCGCGCGGTCCTGCTCGACCTGCTGCACGGCCCCGAGGACTGGGTCAACGAGACGGCGGCCTTCGCCATGGTGGCCACCGCCTGGGGCGACCCGGCCGTCCGCGCCGACGTCGGCCTGCGCCTGACCGAACGGATGCTGGACGCGGCGAAGGCGTACCAGACCCGTGAGGTGACCGTCCTCGGCTCGCTGTGCCGCCTGGTGCTGCTCTGCCCCTGGCTGGACGACACCTATACGAGCCTCGCCCGTGACCTGCTGGCCGCCGTCCGCCGCTCGGACGCACACGCCGAGCAAGGCGAACGAGCCGAACGAGCCGAACACAGTGAACAGGGCGAGCGAGGCGAACAAGCGGAAGCCGTGCGGGAAACGGCCGCGGAAACCGCCGCCGCGGGTCCGCCCCGCCGCGGACTCTTCCGGCGCCGACGTGACTGAGGGTCCGTCCTGGGGGAAGATCCTCCTCCAGGCGTAGCTCGGCTTTTTGCCAAGCCATTACTCTTGACGCAAGCGGAGCCGCAGCACGCGGTCTTGGAGGAGTGAAATGAGGAGCAGCAACCCGGTCTTCTCCCGGCGGGGATTCACCCGCGGGGACTCGTACGCCGGATTCGGTGCGCAGGGCGCCCAGGGTGCCCGGCAGCAGGGCGGAAACCCTTACGGGCAGCCAGCGGGGAACCCGTATGCCGCCCAGCCCCAACAGGGCGGGAACCCGTACGCGGCCGACGGGCAGCCCCTCACCCCCGAGCAGATGGAGGAGATGTACGCCGGTCCCGCCGCGGGTCCGGCGCAGACCGGCCGGATGACGATCGACGACGTCGTCATGCGGACCGCGATGACGCTCGGCGTGGTCGTGCTCGGCGCGATCCTCGGCTGGTTCGCGCTGCCCGACAGCTACGGCCTGGCCATCGGCGCGGCGCTGATCGCGTTCGTGCTGGCGATGGTCCAGTCGTTCAAGCGCACCCCGATGCCGGCCCTGATCCTGGGGTACGCGATCTTCGAGGGCGTCTTCCTCGGCGTGATCAGCAACATGTACAACGAGCGGTGGCAGGGCGCGCCCGTCCAGGCCGTGCTCGGCACCATGGCGGTCTTCGCGGGCATGCTGTTCGCGTACAAGACCCGGCTGATCCGGGTCACCGCCCGCTACGCGCGGATCGGCATGGCCATCGCGGTCGGCTTCCTGCTGGCGATGGTGGTCAACCTGCTGTTCTACGCCTTCGGCAGCGGCGACGGCCTGGGCCTGACCACCGGCCCGCTGGGCATCGTCTTCTGCCTGCTGGGCATCGGCCTCGGCGCCTTCTTCCTCTCCCTGGACTTCAAGCAGGTCGAGGACGGCATCCGCTTCGGCGCCCCGCAGAACGAGTCGTGGTTCGCGGCCTTCGGCCTGACCGTCTCGCTGGTCTGGATCTACCTGGAGATCCTGCGGCTGCTCTCGATCCTGCGCGACTAGCGCACACGGTCCGCGTCATCGCGACGGGGGGGGGGGGGGGGGGGGTGTGCGGGGGGGGGGGGGGGGGGGGGGGGGGGGGGGGGCGCCGATCGCGTCCCCGCTGGCACGTTGGTCACCGCGGTGATCGCGCGCCCCGCCGCCGTGACCGCCCACGACGC
>NZ_JBVHLD010000002.1:0-80221 GCF_055559175.1 Streptomyces sp. NPDC024632 | reverse complement strand
CCACGGGCAAGGTGTTCGACTTCGTGGGCACCGTCACCGGCGCGGGCTTCGCGCTCGGGTCCAACGCGAACGACGGCCGGCGGCCCGTCGGCGTCTGTGGAGGGAGGGGGCGGGGCCTGGCGGGCGCTACATCAGATTGCGTGCGGCCCGCCGCAGGTCGTACTCGTGGACGAGGGCCTTCGCGTGGCCGTAGGAGAGGGCGTGCTCGCTGCGCAGCCAGCTCACCTTGTCGTCGAAGCGGAAGAACGAAGGGCCGTCGGCGAGGTCTCTCAGCCAGTCGCTGACCTCGCGGCCTGTGCAGTGCGGGATGCGGTCCAGCAGATTGCGGTGGGTCTCGGCGGAGAAGTGCGTTTGGGACATCGGCGCCTCCGGTAGGTGGTCCGGTTACCCCACCGTGCCCGAGCCTTCCCCCGTTGGCAACCACCCCGGACGTGCGGATATGGGTGCGATGCCGGTCCGCGCGCGCCGGTAGGGTCACGACCATGGCCGATCGCACTCCTCTGCGCCCCTCCGTCGAACGCCTCGCGGGACGGCTGCGGGCGCTTCCGCAGCGCCGCCTCCAGGCGGGCGCGGCGGCCGAAGGGCTCGCGCTGGCACGGTGGTTGGCGCGGCAGGCGCAGGCGCTGGAGTTCCCCGGCCGGGAGCCGTACGAGCTGCCCGACGACGGCGTCTTCACCGTCGGTGATCAACTGGCCGTCGCGGGCAATGACTTGGCGGCGGCCCTGGAAGCCGACCCGGCGGGTACGGCGGAGGTGTGCGCCGCGGCCCTCCAGCGGGTGTCGGCGGCGGCGAAGGCGATCGGCTGAGCCCGTAAGGGCCGGAAACCGGCGTCCCGCTGTGGAGCGGGTCCGGCCCTGGAGCGAGTCCGCCTCAGAGCGAGGCCACGACCCGGTCGGCCAGTACGTACACGCTCTCGTCGCCGTACGCGAAGGTGAGCGCGTACGCGCCCGCTATCGCGGAGCCGCCGCGCAGCACGGGCACCTCGCCGCGGTCGAGGGCGTCGGAGAGCTGTACCGCGGTCTCGCGGTGGCCGGGGGTCATGCACAAGGTGGTGCCGTCGGCGAAGACGTACACGTCGAGGGTGCCGAGCGGTCCGGGGCGCACGTCGGTCAGCGGGACGCGGCCGTCGGCGAGGTCGGCGAGGCGCTCGGCGGTCTGGTCCTGGGACGCGACGACCGGGGACGGCGCGTAGTCGGGACCCGAGGGGTGCGGGAAGGTGCCGGGCAGCGGGAGGGTCGCCTCCGACGCCTCGGGCTCGTGGGCCGCTTCGAGGCCGCCCGTCTCGATTCCGGCCGCCTCGAGGCCCGCGAGGTCGGCCTGCCGGGGCAGGTAGGGAAGCACCGGCGGGACCTCGTAGTCACCGGCCGCGGGACCCTCGGCGCCGGCGCCGTAGACGCCGCCGCGGAAGAAGGTGCCGTCGGTGGCGGTCTCGCGGGCCTCCTGCTCGGCCCAGAAGGCACGGGCCTCGGCCAGCTCCCGCTCCCGCTCGTCGGCGAGCGCGTCGGCGACGGCGGACCTGATGTCCCCGGCGGAGGCGCGCGGTCCGGGCACACTCAGACCGGCGAGGTCCTGACGCAGGGCGGACAGCTCGCGGCGCATGCCACGAGCGGAGAGCAGGGCGGCGGAACCCGCGGCCACGGCGATACCCGCGGCGACCAGCAGGACGGTGAAGTTGGCGCTCACTGACGTTCTCCCGACTGACGCGCGACCCGAGCAATGCCCACCGAAGCGGTGGGTGAAACTTTCCCCTCCCAACACTCTGCCGGTAAACCCCTGGCCTTTGCAGTGCGGAAAGTCACGAATTGGCCGGGTCTGTCGTCCTAGGCCATCCGGGTATGACCGTTCTGACCTGCGAAAACGCATCGCCCCCAGGAAAAATCACATCCTGGGGGCGATTTGATTGCGACTTACGTCACAACTGTGCGTTACGAAGCCGAGTGATCACGGAAGGTCACAAAATGGCCGGATGACGGGCTTCGACGGCGCGTTACGACAGCCTCTCGATGACCATCGCCATGCCCTGGCCGCCGCCGACGCACATCGTCTCCAGGCCGAACTGCTTGTCGTGGAACTGGAGGCTGTTGATGAGGGTGCCGGTGATGCGGGCGCCGGTCATGCCGAAGGGGTGGCCGACGGCGATGGCGCCGCCGTTGACGTTCAGCCGCTCCAGGTCGATGCCCAGGTCGCGGTAGGACGGGATGACCTGCGCCGCGAACGCCTCGTTGATCTCGACCAGGTCGATGTCGCCGACCGACAGGCCCGCGCGCGACAGCGCCTGCCGGGACGCCTCGACCGGGCCGTAGCCCATGATCTCGGGGGAGAGCCCGGACACGCCGGTGGAGACCACGCGGGCCAGCGGCGTGATGCCCAGCTCGCGCGCCTTGGTGTCGGACATCACGACCAGCGCGGCGGCGCCGTCGTTGAGCGGGCAGCAGTTGCCCGCGGTGACCGTGCCGTCGGGGCGGAAGACCGGCTTGAGGCCCCGTACGCCCTCCAGCGTCACCCCGGCCCGCGGACCGTCGTCCTTGGACACCACGGTGCCGTCGGGCAGCGTGACGGGCGTGATCTCGCGCTCCCAGAAGCCGTTCTTCAGCGCTTCCTCGGCCAGATTCTGCGACCGCACGCCGAACTCGTCCTGGTCCTCCCGGGTGATCCCCTTGAGCTGGGCCAGATTCTCGGCCGTCTGCCCCATCGCGATGTACGCGTCCGGCACCGCGCCGTCCTCGCGCGGGTCGTGCCAGTCGCCCAGCTCGGCGCTGCCCTGCTCGGCGCGCTGCTGCGTACGGGCCCTGGCCTCGTCGAAGACCGGGTTCATCGTGTCGGGCAGGCTGTCGGAGTTGCCCTTCGCGAAGCGCGAGACCATCTCGACGCCCGCCGAGACGAAGACGTCGCCCTCGCCGGCCTTGATGGCGTGCAGCGCCATCCGCGTGGTCTGGAGCGACGAGGAGCAGTAGCGGGTGACCGTACAGCCCGGCAGGTGGTCCATGCCCATCCGCACGGCCACGATCCGGCCCATGTTGAAGCCCTGCTCGCCGCCGGGCAGACCGCAGCCCAGCATCAGGTCGTCGATCTGGCGCGGGTCGAGCTGCGGGACCTTGTCCAGCGCGGTCCTGATGATCGTGGCGACCAGGTCGTCGGGCCGCAGCTCCTTCAGCGACCCCTTGAAGGCGCGCCCGATGGGCGAACGGGCGGCAGAGACGATGACGGCTTCTGGCATCGCGACACTCCTCGTCGAGGCTGCGGGATTCTCGGGACTCCTGGGGAAGCTACCGCCACGTAGCGCAGCGAGTCATCAGACACCGCCTGTGATGCGGGCCTCTTTCTGAGCGCTTGCTTACCCCGCTCCGTGGCTGGTCCTACCCGGCTCCGCCCGTTCCCACCCCTTCGGCCGCCGCCTCCGGGTGCCGCTCGTCCTCCGCCGGCAGTCCGCGCCGCCTGCGCCGCTTGATCAGCGCCCAGCGCCCGCGGGGACCGGACACCGCGCCCCGCGCCGCCGTGACCTCCGTACCGCCCTCGGAGGCCGCCTCGGCCGCCGCCTGGGCCACCGGCAGGAAGCCCTCGCCGCGGCGCGCGTCCGGCCGCTCGTCGTCGGTGTCCGGCCACAGCCCCAGCGCCGCGCACAACGTCGGCAGTACGGCCATGGCGGCCGTCGCGTAGCCCTCCGCCGACGGGTGGAAGTTGTCGGGGCCGAACAGCTCGCGCGGCCTGGCCTCGAACTCCGGGCCGAGCAGCGCGCCCAGCGACACCGTACGGCCGCCCAGGCCCACCACCGCGATGGTCTGCGCGGCGGCGAGCTGGCGGCTCATCCGGCGGGCCAGATAGCGCAGCGGCTGGTAGACCGGCTCGACCGAGCCCAGGTCGGGACAGGTGCCCACGACCACCTCGCACTCCGCCTCGCGCAGCCGCCGTACCGCGTCCGACAGCAGCCGGACCGAGGTGGCCAACGGCATCCGGTGCGTCACGTCGTTGGCGCCGATCATGATCACCACGACCTCGGGCACCGGAGCGCCCGACTCCAGCAGCAGCGTCACCTGACGGGCCAGGTCGTCCGACTGCGCGCCGGGCAGCGCCACGTTCACCAACTGCACCGGCCGCTCGGCGACCGCGGCGAGCCCGGAGGCCAGCAGCGCGCCCGGCGTCTCCCTGGCCCGGCGCACGCCCTGACCCGCCGCCGTGGAATCACCCAGGAAGCCCAATCGCAGCGGCGTCTCGCCGGTCCGGTGCGCGAACGCGGAGCCGTACCTCCCGTCCGCCCGCGGCGCGACCGCGCCGGATCCGCCGACCATCCGCTTGGCCAGCCGCGCCTCGGTCAGCAGCACCCCGATCGCGGCCCCGCCCAGCAGGCTGATGCCGCCGCCTCCGAACGCCGCCGCCGTCGCGATCCGCCGTGCCACCCTCGCCCTCGACATCGAGCCGGTCACCTCCCACTGACTCCACCGGCCTACTGCGTGTACGCACGCGTATCGGTCCTGGTTACTTGGTACATGAACCTGGTGCCCCGTCAGGGACCATCAGCAACGTCAACGCTGTCCGCGTCGTCCACGTTTCGCCCGCGGTTCGCTTCCCCCGTCCTGGACCTGCCCGCTAGGTACCGCCAGCCAGACGAGACCTTGCGGACACGCCCTAGGCTTGGCCCCACCATCACGGAGAACCCGGAGACATACGGTGCAGTTTCACGACTCGATGATCAGCCTCGTGGGCAATACCCCGCTGGTGAGGCTCAACAGCGTGACCGAGGGGATCCAGGCGACAGTCCTGGCCAAGGTCGAATACTTCAACCCCGGCGGTTCGGTGAAGGACCGCATCGCGCTGCGCATGATCGAGGCCGCGGAACGCAGCGGCGATCTCAAGCCCGGCGGCACCATCGTGGAGCCCACCTCGGGCAACACCGGCGTGGGTCTGGCCATCGTCGCGCAGCAGAAGGGCTACCACTGCGTCTTCGTCTGCCCCGACAAGGTCTCCACCGACAAGATCAACGTCATGCGGGCGTACGGCGCCGAGGTCGTCGTCTGCCCGACGGCCGTCGACCCCAGCCACCCGGACTCGTACTACAACGTGTCCGACCGGCTGGTCCGCGAGACGCCCAACGCGTGGAAGCCGGACCAGTACAGCAACCCGAACAACCCGCTGTCGCACTACCACTCCACCGGCCCCGAGCTGTGGGAGCAGACCGAGGGGCGGATCACCCACTTCGTCGCGGGCGTCGGCACCGGCGGCACCATCTCCGGCACCGGGCGCTATCTGAAGGACGCCAGCGAAGGCCGCGTCCAGGTGGTCGGCGCCGACCCCGAGGGTTCGGTCTACAGCGGCGGCTCCGGGCGGCCCTACCTGGTCGAGGGCGTCGGCGAGGACTTCTGGCCGACCGCGTACGACCGTGAGGTGGCCGACGAGATCGTCGCCGTCTCCGACAAGGACTCCTTCCAGATGACGCGCCGCCTGGCCAAGGAGGAGGGCCTGCTGGTCGGCGGCTCCTGCGGGATGGCGGTCGTCGCCGCGCTGGAGGTCGCCAAGCGGCTCGGCCCCGACGACGTGGTCGTCGTCCTGCTGCCGGACAGCGGGCGCGGCTACCTCTCCAAGATCTTCAGCGACGAGTGGATGAGCTCGCACGGCTTCCTCGACGAGAGCGGCGGCAACCAGCGGATCGCCGACGTCCTCGCCCACAAGGACGGCGGGCTGCCGCAGCTCGTCCACATGCACCCGGACGAGACGGTCGGCCAGGCCATCGAGGTGCTGCGCGAGTACGGCGTCTCGCAGATGCCCGTCGTCAAGCCCGGCGCCGGGCACCCGGACGTGATGGCCGCCGAGGTGATCGGCTCCGTCGTGGAACGCGACCTGCTGCACGCGCTGTTCACCAAGCGCGCCACGCTGGAGGACCCGCTGGACAAGCACCTGTCCGCGCCGCTGCCGCAGGTCGGCTCGGGCGAGCCGGTCGCCGATCTGATGACGGTGCTGGAGAGCGCCGACGCCGCGATCGTGCTGGTGGAGGGCAAGCCGACCGGCGTCGTGAGCAGGCAGGACCTGCTGACCTTCCTGGCCGGGCACAGCGGCGTCTGAGCCGCCGGGGGGCCGTGTGCGGCGGGTGTCCGCGGCGCGGGCGGGGATTCGCGGAAACTGGTACACCCGCGACACGTCCGCGCAGCACGGGCTTAACAAGCGTCCGGCACATTAGGGGATGTCGAAAGGCACGGGACACCGGCCGGTCGGCACAACTGAATGTGGCGCCAAGGACTTCCGGAGCGGCTCCCGGACTCCATGGTGACCCTTGGACGCGAGTGCTCGGCCCTGACCCAGCCCGCGTCCACCGCGGGAACCGCCGTCGTCCCGCCCTCCGGCCTTGTTCCGGGGGTGCGGCGGTTCCCGCGCTAACTCTTTCGCCGGCCCGATCGCTAGGGCGCACCGTACGGGTGCGGGTTCTTCGGCGCGGGGCCCGGCCGGCCAGGGCCTGTCCGGCCCTAGGCCCAATCGTCCTTGTCGTCGTCGCGCTTCGAGCGCGGGACCAGGAAGCTGCTCAGGCCCTGGGCGACGTTCACGCCCACGATGCCCGCCCAGGTGATGAACAGGCCCGCCGTACCGGCGTTGACCGCGCCGATCGCGGACAGCGGGATGGCGGCGATCATCGTGAACCCGGCGAAGCCGTAGCGGGCGAAGCGCGCGCTGGGCTGCGGGGGCCCGATCGGGCGGCGGTCGGCGCGGGCGTACGACGTCTGCTGCTGCGCCAGCTCACGCCGTACGCGCTGCTCCACGCGGCTGTCGACGCGCTCTGTCACCTTCTCCATGAACGAGTCGACCAGCTCCGACTCGTACTCCGCTCCGAGGTCCTTGCGTGCCTGCAAGGTGGCGGAGAGTTCCTTGTTGAGTTCCGGGTCGCGGGCGTCCATGCGGACACCGTACGGACAGCGGGGGGTGGGCGACACTGGGGTTAGCCCCCGAATGCGCCGGGGGCCAGCCGTCCGCGAGGAGATTCCCGTATGCCTTCCCCCGTGCCGCAGCCGCCCGCCGTCCCCCTGCTCACGGCGCTGTACGAGGGCCGGGACCGGGCGGACGCGCTGACCGTGGACGGCCGGTCCTGCTCGTACGAGGAACTGCTGGGCGCCGCGGGCGCGGTCGCGCGGCGGGCGGGCGGGACCGGGGCCTTCGTCGTGGAGGCGACGGCGTCGCTGGAGACGGTGGCGGCCGTGGTCGGCGGGCTGCTCGCCGGGGTGCCGGTGGTGCCGCTCGCGCCGGACGCGGGCCCGGCCGAGCGCGAGCACGTCCTGCGCGACTCCGGCGCCCGGACGCTGCCGGTGGACTTCGCCGAGCGCGCCGACTTCACCGGGACGCCCGCGCCGGGCCCGGCCCTGATCCTCTACACCTCCGGCACCACGGGCCCGCCCAAGGGCGTACTGATCTCACGGGCCGCCGTCGCCGCCGACCTGGACGCGCTGGCCGCCGCCTGGCAGTGGACCGCCGACGACACCCTGGTGCACGGCCTGCCGCTCTTCCATGTGCACGGCCTGGTCCTCGGTGTGCTCGGCGCGCTGCGCACCGGCAGCCGCCTGGTGCACACCGGACGGCCGACCCCGCAGGCGTACGCGGCGGCGGGCGGCAGCCTCTACTTCGGCGTGCCGACCGTCTGGCACCGGGTGGTGCGGGACGAGGCCGCCGCCCGCGCGCTGTCCGGGGCGCGGCTGCTGGTCTCCGGCAGCGCGCCGCTGCCCGCGCCCGTCTTCCGGGACCTGCTGGCGCTCACCGGCCAGGCCCCGGTGGAGCGGTACGGCATGACCGAGACGCTGATCACCCTGAGCGCGCGGGCCGCGGGGGAGCGGCGCCCCGGCGCGGTCGGCACCCCGCTGCCCGGCATCCGTACCCGGATCGCCGAATCCGCCGACGGCGTCGGCGAGTTGCAGCTCACCGGGCCCACCCTCTTCGACGGCTACCTCGGGCGGCCCGAGGCGACGGCGGCCTCGTACACCGCCGACGGCTGGTTCCGTACGGGCGACATCGCGAGCGTGGACGAGGACGGCACGCACCGGATCGTCGGCCGGGCCTCCACCGACCTCATCAAGTCCGGCGGTTACCGGATCGGCGCGGGCGAGGTGGAGAACGCGCTGCTCGACCACCCGGCGGTACGGGAGGCCGCCGTCGTCGGCGCGCCGCACGCGGACCTCGGCCAGCAGATCGTCGCGTACGTCGTCGCGGACGGGGTGACGGCGGCCGAACTGACGGACTACGTGGCCACCCGGCTGTCGGTCCACAAGCGGCCCAGAATGGTCCGGTTCCTGCCTGAACTGCCGCGCAACGCGATGGGGAAGCCGCAAAAGAAGTTGCTGCCGCCCGTATGAAAAAGGTAGGGATACGGGGGTCGGAGTTGCCGCTTGCCGGGCGGCAAGTAGGCTCCTGGCCTATAAGTCCACCCCCTTGCACACCACCGGGCGGCCGGTACACGCCGCCCGGGTCGCCGATACCCGGGCCCCGCTCCAAAGGGTGGCGGTGATACGCCCTGCCATGGAGGCAGCACCGCATGTTCCACCGCATCGGACGCACCGTCGTCCGCCATCCCGTATGGACGATCGTCGCGTGGCTGATCGCCGCCGTCGCGATCATCGCCACCGCACCGAGTCTCCCGTCCAACAGCGACGAGAGCAGCTTCCTGCCCAGCAGTTACGAGTCGATCAAGGCGATGGACGTCCAGGAGAAGGCGTTCCCCGCCGCCTTCACCCCGGCCGCGATCGTCCTCTACCAGCGCACGGACGGCGCGGCGCTGACCGACGCCGACAAGTCGGAGATCACCAAGATCACCGACGAGCTGGGTAAGAAGAAGATCGACCAGGTCCAGAAGGTCGTCGAGGGCAGCGCGTCCAAGGACGGCAAGTACCAGACCGCGCTGGTCCAGATGAACAAGGAGACGGCCGGTCAGCCCAAACAGGCCGACGCGGCCAAGGCGCTGCGTGACGACTCCACGGCGCTCGCCAAGGGCACCGATCTGAAGGTGCAGGTCGGCGGGCAGGCGGCCCAGGCCCTCGACCAGCAGGACGCGGGCAAGACGTCGGACGCCGTGGCGCTCGTCGGCTCTCTGCTGATCATCATCATCACGCTGGCGATCATCTTCAGATCGCCGCTCATCGCGATCATGCCGCTGGTCATCCTGACCGGCGTCGTCTTCACCGTCGCCAACGCGCTGATCGCGGACGCCACCAAGATCTTCGGACTCCAGGCCAACAGCTCCATCTCGGCGCTGCTGATCGTGGTCGTCCTCGGCGTCGGCACCGACTACTTCCTCTTCCTGATGTTCCGCTACCGAGAACGGCTGCGGGCGGGTGACGAACCCAAGGAAGCGATGATCAACAGCGTCACCCGCGTCGGCGAGGCCATCGCCTCGGCGGCGGGCGCGGTCATCATCTCCTTCCTGGCGCTGGCGCTGTCCACCCTGGGCTTCCTCACCCAGCTCGGCCCGGCGCTGGCCATCCTGGTCGCCGTCACCCTGATCGCGGGCCTCACGCTCTTCCCCGCGATCTGCTCGCTGATCCCGCCGCGCGCCCTGTTCTGGCCCGGCAAGAAGTGGCAGCAGGAGCCCTCCGACGCGCGCTTCGCGGCCATCGGCCGGGTCGTCGGCCGCAGGTCCGGCATGGTGGCGATCGTCTCCGGTCTCGTCATGCTGCTGCTCGCGCTCGGCACCCTCGGCTACAAGGCGTCCTACGACCTGGCGTCCGGGTCGATCCCGAAGACCAAGGAGTCGATGGTCGTCCAGGACACCCTCCAGAAGGCGTACTCGGCCGGTGCGGCGGAGCCGACCTCGGTCTTCCTCACCAGCACCTCGAACAAGCCGCTGGGCTCGGTCGACTACACCGCGTACGCCGACAAGCTGAAGAAGGTCGACGGCGTCGCGGACGTCTCCTTCGACCAGAAGAACGACCTCAACAAGGACGGCACCACCGCGAACTTCACGGTGACCCTGAAGTACGAGACGGCCAGCGACAAGGCGATCGCCGCGGTGGGTGATGTGCGCACGGTCGCGCACGACAACGCCCCGCCCGGCACCGAGGCCCTCGTCGGCGGCTCGTCCTCGATCTTCAAGGACATCAACGCGGCGGTGAACCACGACTACAAGACGGTCTTCCCGGTCGCCGCGATCCTCATCATGATCATCCTGGGACTGCTGCTGCGCAGCGTCGTGGCGCCCTGGTACCTCATCGCGTCCGTCGCCCTCGGCTTCGGCGCCACCCTCGGCGCGACCGTGCTCATCTTCGGCCGCGGCGACGGGCTGATCTTCCTGCTGCCGATCATCATGTATCTGTTCGTCGTCGCCATCGGCACCGACTACAACATCCTCATGATCGCCCGGTTGCGGGAGGAGGCGCAGGAAGGCCGCGAGCCACGCGAGGCCGCCAGCATGGCGCTGCGGCACGCGGGTCCGACGATCGGCGCCGCGGGATTCATCCTGGCCGCGACCTTCGCGACCCTGATGCTCTCCGGCAACGCCTTCCTGACCCAGATGGGCTTCGCCGTCGCCTTCGGCATCATCGTCGCCGCCTTCGTCATGGCCATGTTCTTCACTCCCAGCCTCACCGCCCTGATGGGGCACGCGGCCTGGTGGCCCGGCCACGCCGACCGCACCCGCGCGGCCGCACCCGGCGGTCCCGCTCCCGAGCGCGAACTGGACGAGTCCGGCCACCGCTGACCCCGCGCGGTGCGGTCCGCTCGGTCCGCACTGTTCGTCCTTTATGTCCGACTCGCTCCGGCTTCTGAAGGGGCCGGGCAGGTGTTCACCGCCTGCCCGGCCCCTTCGCCGTGCCGGTCGAGGACGCGGGTGGGTAAACCTCGCAAACCCTGACGGCGTCCTACGTCATGGTCCGCATGGGGCGGATGTCCGGCGGATAGACGCGTCTATACGCTTGTGGGCGGAGTTTGGGAGCGGGAGAGGGGGCGGTGTCGGGTGCCGGGCAAGGTCCGCGAGGGGAGTCGGGGCGCCGCGGAGCGGGTGGGGACGGCGCTGCGGGGAGCCCTGCGGCTGATCTGGCGGACCGTGCGCGGCGAGTGGCAGGGGATCGTCGTCGCGCCGGTGCGTGAGCTGCTGCGCCGCGGGCTGCCCGGGCTGTCCCTGGCGTTCCTCGCCGGGCTCGGGGTGATCTTCTTCCACGGGATAGCGCAGAGCAGGGCGGGCGCGACCGTGGTGCGCGTGGTCGGCGGTGTCTACGCCGATCTGCCGTTGCCGCTGGCCCTGTTGCGGACACCGGTCTCGCTGTACGTCCCCGCGCTCGACCTGCCCGTGTGGGCGGGCATGACGCAGCTCTTCCTCGCCTTCGCGCTCGCCGAGCTGGTACTCGGGCGGGCCAGGACGCTGGTGATCGCGTACACCACGACGCTGGTCGGCACCCTGATGGCGCGCGCCATGATCGCGATGGGCACCGGCTGGTGGGGGCTCGGGCTGCCGCCCGACGCCGGGGCGATCCTCGACACCGGGCCGTCGGCCGCCGTCGTCGGGCTCTTCACGTATCTGTCGATCACGCAGCGCGCGCCCATCGTCTTCTTCTTCACTGGCGGCTCCATGGTCATGGAGTCCGTCATCAAGCCGAATCTGGCGGGCCGCGAGCACCTGATCGCCATCGCCACCGCGATCGTCCTGGCCGTCGTCCACCGCCGCCACGCGCTGTCGGCCTCGCGCGTGATCCGCAGCTCCGTCGCCGAGGAGCACTCCCGCCGGGTCGAGGAGAATCCCCTCCGGGCCGAAGAGCGCCCGCACCGAACCGAGGAGCGCCCCCTGCGGGTCGAGGAGAACCGCGACCTGCCGGGCGCCCAGGCACCGTAGCCTTGCCCGGACTGCATATCGTCATGCAGAGTCTTGTCCCAGTGAATAAGAGCCGGTGGACGGGGTCACGATGGGCTGGGCGGCGAAGGTCGGGGACGGCGAAGGGCCGGTGCGGTGACGGAGAGCGACGTGGTGACGGGCGGCGACGCGGCGGCGCGGGACGCGGCGGGCGGCGCCTCGGCCCGGCTGCTGAAACTCTTCGAGGCGCACCGCCTCACGCCCACCCAGCGGCGGATCGCGCACTGCCTGGTGCGTAAGGCCGCGCAGGCGCCGTACCTGTCCAGCGTGGAGGTGGCGGAACTGGCGGGCGTCAGCCAGCCGTCGGTCACCCGTTTCGCCGTCGCCCTCGGCTTCGACGGCTACCCGGCGCTCCGCCGCCACCTGCGCGAGGTCGCGCCCGCGCCCGCGGAGCCGGAGACGGCCGCGTACAACGAGTACCAGCAGGCCGTGCACGCCGAGATCGAGAATCTGCGGCACCTCGCGGAACTGCTCGGCGACACCGGGCCCGCCACCCGCGCGGGCGCCGTACTCGCCGCGTCCCGGCCGCTCCCGGTCCTCGGCCTGCGCGCGGCCGGCGCCCAGGCCCGCGGCTTCGCGTACTTCGCCGCCAAGGTCCACCCCGACGTGCGGCTCCTCGACGAGGGCGGCACGATGCTCGCCGACCGGCTCGACGCGGCCGTGCGCGCCGGAGCCACCGCACTCCTGTGCTTCGCGCTGCCCCGCCACCCCCGCGAGGTCGTCGACGCCCTCGCCCACGCCCGCGCGGCCGGCCTGACCGTCGTCACCGTCGCCGACAGCGCCTTCGCCCCCGTCGCCGCCCACACCGACCTCCTCCTCCCCGCCGCCGTCGGCACCGGCCTCGCCTTCGACACCGCCTGCGCCCCCATGCTCCTCGGCCGCGTCCTCCTGGAGTCCATGTGTGACGCCCTCCCCGACGCCCAGGCGCGCCTGGAGGAATTCGACGCCCGGGCGGCGGCGCGGGGCGTCTTCACCGAGTAGCGCCTCGGGCGCCGTTCTGATGGCCTGGCACCGTTCTCAGGGCCCGGTGCCGTTCTCATGGGCCCGGCGCCGGTCTCATGGGTCCGGCGTCGCCCCGCCCGCGGCGAATCCGCATGATTCCGGGCCGGAAGCCGCACTTCTTAACGAAAATCTGAGAAACACTGAGTACCCTCCCCACCACTTGCTGGGTGATGCCGTGGCGAAGGACGGCAGCGAAGGAGGAGGCGCGACGTGGTGCGCGGGGCCTACACATTGGCACGGGTGGCAGTGACGGTGCGCGCGGCGGCGTGCTGGCTGTGGTGGGCGGGGGTGATCGCGGCCGTGCCGGGCACGGCGGTGACCTTCAGCCCGACGGGACGCCGGATCGGCGTCATGGCGGGCGCGGTGGCGTTCATCGTCGCCGCCGTGACCGCCTACGCGGTACGCGGCGGCCGGTACGCCGAGCGGGCGAGCGCCGCGACCAAGGCGGCGAAGAGCGTCTTCCTCCAGGACCGCAGGGTCACCGCCCGCGCCTGGCTGCGCCGCCGCAGGTGGTGGCTGCTCGCCGCCTTCGTGGTGGCCGCGGCCTCGTCGCTCGCGCTGCCCTGCGCGGGCGGCATGCTGCTCGGCGGCATCGGCGCCGGGCTGTGGGCCAAGTCCCGCAGGATCGCTCGGATCGAGCGTTCCCAGGACGCCCTGCTGTGGGTCCGCCCGGACGGCGACGGCGCCGCCTACCAGCTCACCGGGATCGCCGCGGGCGACGCGGCCCCCGGCGGCGGTCGCCGCCGCGGCCCGGTGACCGCCGCCAACCCCGTCGCGGCCCCGGCGCCGCGCCGCCGCTCCGCGCGCCCGGCCCGTCCGCGCGCCGGGCGGTCCTGAGCCGAGGGATGGTGACCGCCGGGTGGCCGCCGCCGGGCGGTCCTGACCCGAGGGATGGTGACCGTCGTGTGGGTGCCGCCGGGCGGTGCTGACCCGAGGGATGGTGACCGCCGTGTGACGGCGGTCGGCCCGGCACCGGGCGGTCCTGACCTGGGCGAAGGCAACCGCCCGGTGGCTGCCGCCGGGCGGTGCTGACCCGTGTGACGGCGGTCGGCCCCGGCACCGGGCTGCCCCTGCGCTAAGTGAAGGCGACCGCCCGGTCGTCGCCGTCAGCCCCGGCGCAAGGGCGGCAGGGCGCCGCCGCTCTCCGCCACCAGGTCGTCCAGGGTCTGGGCGGTCCTGACCTGAGCGAAGGTGACCGAGCCCGTGCTGTCCGCGGTGTAGCCGTGGACGGCGGGCCGGGGCAGCGAGTTGTACGCGAAGTGGTTCGAGAAGTAGTACGCGCCGGTGTCGAGCAGCGCGACAAAATCACCCGCGTCCAGCAGCGGCAGCGCCCGGCCCTGCGCGACCAGGTCGCCCGCGAAGCAGCACGGCCCCGCCACGTCCTGCACGACCGGCTCGCCGTCCTTCTCGCGGCCCTTCCCGTCCAGCGCCAGCACCCGTATCGGCCACGCCTCGGGGACGAAGACGGTACGGGTGGCCACCTGAGCGCCCGCGTGCGTCACCGCGATCGGCCGCCCGCCCGCGGACTTGGCGTACTCCACCCGCGCCAGCACCGTGCCGTTCTTGGCCAGCAGCGAGCGCCCGAACTCGGTGACGATGCCGTAGCGCCCGTCGAAGAGGCCGGGCACCTCGGCGCGCAGCACGCGCGCGTAGTCCGCGAAGGACGGCGCGACGTCGTCGGAGCGGAAGTTCACCGGCAGGCCGCCGCCGATGTCGAGCACGCTCACCTGCTGCCGCCCGGCCGCCGCGTTGATCCGCTCGGCCAGCTCGTACGCCGCCCGCACGCCCGCCGCCATCAGTTCGAGCGGCACACCCTGCGAACCGGTGTGGGTGTGCAGCCGGTTGAGCCAGGGGCGCTCGGCGTACGCGCGCAGCACCCACTCCTCCGCGCCCGGGTCGCGCAGCGCCACGCCGAACTTCGAGGTGGCCGTCGCGGTGCTCATCGCGCCGATCGTGCCGCCGCCCACCTGCGGGTTGACCCGCAGCCCGACGGGGGAGGCCGACTCCGCCCCGGCCAGGCGCAGCGCGTCGATTCTGGCCAGCTCCTGCGGATTGTCCGCGTTGACGGCGATGCCCAGCTCCAGCGCCTCGCGCAGCTCCGCCACGGTCTTGGCGGGGGAGTCCAGCACGGTCCGGTCGGCCGGGATGCCCGCGGCGCGCGCCAGCGCCAGCTCGCCGGGGCTGGCGACCTCCGCGCCGAGCCCGCACTCGCCGAGCAGCGCGAGCACCGGGACGAGAGAGGCGGCCTTGACGGCGAAGGTGTGGGTGACGGCCACGCCCGGCGTCGCGAAGGCGGCGTGCAGCGCCGTCGCCGAGCGTTCGATGCCGGTGACGTCCAGCAGGCCGACGACCGGCTCCGCCTCGCCGACCAGTCCCTGCTCCACCGCGGCACGCAGCGCGTGCCCTCGCCGTATTCCCAGTTCATCCGTCATGACATCCATCCCACCACCTCCCCGCCCGCGCCCGCCAACCCGGCTCAAGGAGTGGTCGCGCCGATCTCACCGGGGCCGCGCGACCGCAGCTTGTTGACTAGAGCTATTCAGCTAGTCAGGATGTGAATGGATGCACCCACACCGGGTGCGCCGACGACGAGGAGGCCGCACCGATGACGGGACCGAGGCCGGTACGCGCACCGCGCGGTACGGAACTGAGCGCGCTGGGCTGGCAGCAGGAAGCCGCGTTGCGCATGTTGCAGAACAACCTCGACCCGGAGGTCGCCGAGCACCCCGACAAGCTCGTCGTCTACGGCGGCACCGGCAAGGCCGCCCGCGACTGGAACTCCTTCGACGCCATGGTCCGCACCCTGCGCGGCCTCAAGCAGGACGAGACGATGCTCGTCCAGTCCGGCCGCCCGGTCGGCGTCATGCAGACCCACGAGTGGGCGCCGCGCGTCCTCATCGCCAACTCCAACCTCGTCGGCGACTGGGCGAACTGGGAGGAATTCCGCCGCCTCGAAGCCCTGGGCCTGACCATGTACGGCCAGATGACCGCCGGCTCGTGGATCTACATCGGCACCCAGGGCATCCTCCAGGGCACCTACGAGACCTTCGCCGCCGTCGCCGCCAAGCGCTTCGGCGGCTCGCTCGCCGGGACCATCACCCTCACCGCCGGACTCGGCGGCATGGGCGGCGCCCAGCCGCTGGCCGTCACCATGAACGGCGGCGTCGTGCTCTGTATCGACGTCGACCCGCGCGCCATCGAGCGCCGTATCGAGCACCGCTACCTCGACGTGAAGGCCGACTCGCTGGAGCACGCGCTGCGGCTGGCCACCGAGGCCCGCGACGCCCGCCGCCCGCTGTCCATCGGCGTCCTCGGCAACGCCGCCGAACTGGTGCCCCAACTGCTCGCCATGGGCGCCCCCGTCGACATCGTCACCGACCAGACCTCCGCCCACGACCCGCTCGCGTACCTCCCGCTCGGCATCGACTTCTCCGACATGGCCGACTACGCGGCCGAGAAGCCCGCCGAATTCACCCAGCGGGCCCGCGAGTCCATGGCCACGCACGTCGAGGCCATGGTCGGCTTCCAGGACGCGGGCGCCGAGGTCTTCGACTACGGCAACTCCATCCGCGGCGAGGCCCAACTCGCCGGATACGAGCGGGCCTTCGCCTTCCCCGGCTTCGTCCCCGCCTACATCAGGCCGCTGTTCTGCGAGGGCAAGGGCCCCTTCCGCTGGGCCGCGCTGTCCGGCGAGGCGTCCGACATCCACAAGACCGACAAGGCCATCCTCGAACTCTTCCCCGAGAACGAGTCGCTGGCCCGCTGGATTCGCCTCGCGGGCGAACGCGTCCAGTTCCAGGGCCTGCCCGCCCGCATCTGCTGGCTCGGCTACGGCGAACGCGACCGCGCGGGCGAGCGCTTCAACGAGATGGTCGCCGACGGCACCCTCGCCGCCCCCGTCGTCATCGGCCGCGACCACCTCGACGCCGGTTCCGTCGCCTCCCCCTACCGCGAGACCGAGGCCATGCTCGACGGCTCCGACGCCATCGCCGACTGGCCGCTGCTCAACGCCATGGTCAACGTCGCCTCCGGCGCCTCCTGGGTCTCCATCCACCACGGCGGCGGCGTCGGCATCGGCCGCAGCATCCACGCCGGCCAGGTCACCGTCGCCGACGGCACCCCCCTCGCCGCCGAGAAGATCCGCCGCGTCCTCACCAACGACCCCGGCATGGGCGTCATCCGCCACGTCGACGCGGGCTACGACCGCGCCGACGAGGTGGCCGCCGAGCGCGGCGTGCGCGTCCCGATGCGGGAGACCGAATGAGCACGAATTCAGCCTCGGCGTTCGATGAGCGGGGTCCAGGGGCCGAGCCCCCGGTTCCGGGAAGGGGCGGGCCAGGGGAGAACGGCTCAGGGGCGAAACAGCCCGCCGCGGGCGCGTCCTTCCACGCGATGTGGCGCGACCTCCTCCCGGTCGGCCGTGACACCGGAACCGGCGGCTACCGCCGCTACGCCTGGACCCCGGCGGACACCGACTGCCGCGCCTGGTTCCGCGCCCAAGCGGAGTCCCGCGCCCTGACCTACGAGGTCGACCGCAACGGCAACCAGTGGGCCTGGCAGGGCGACCCGACGGCGGGCGACGCCGTCGTCACCGGCTCCCACCTGGACTCCGTCCCCGACGGCGGACCCTTCGACGGCCCCCTCGGCGTCATCTCCTCCTTCGCCGCCCTCGACGAACTCCGCGCCCGCGGCGCGACCCCCACCCGCCCCCTGGCCCTGGTCAACTTCACCGACGAGGAAGGCGCCCGCTTCGGCGTCGCCTGCGCCGGTTCCCGGCTGAGCGCGGGCCAGTTGACCCCGGAGCGCGCCAGGGAACTGCGCGACGCGGACGGCGTGAGCCTCGCCCGGGCCATGGAGACGGCGGGCCAGGACCCGGAGGCGATCGGCCCCGACGCCGAACGCCTCGCCCGGATCGGCGCCTTCGTGGAACTCCACATCGAACAGGGCCGCGCCCTGGACCTGTCGGGCGACGCGGTCGGCGTCGCCTCGGCGATCTGGCCGCACGGCCGCTGGCGGTTCGACTTCACCGGCGAGGCCAACCACGCGGGCACCACCCGCCTGGAGGACCGCCGCGACCCGATGCTGACCTACGCCAACACGGTGCTGGCCGCCCGCAAGAAGGCCCGCCTCGCGGGCGCCCTCGCGACCTTCGGCAAGGTCAGCGTGGAACCCAACGGCGTCAACGCCATCGCCTCACTCGTTCGGGGCTGGCTCGACTCGCGCGCCGCGGACGAGGCCACCCTCGCCGAGGTCGTCACCGCCATCGAGCAGGCCGCGACCGAGCGCGGCGCCCGCGACGGCGTGGACGTGCGGGTCGTCCGCGAGTCCTTCACCCCGGTGGTGGAATTCGCCCACGACCTGCGCGACCGCCTCACCGCGCTGCTCGGCGGCGCCGCGCCCGTACCGGTCCTTCCGACCGGCGCGGGACACGACGCGGGCATCCTGTCCGCGACCGTCCCAACCGCCATGCTGTTCGTACGCAACCCCACCGGCGTCTCGCACTCCCCGGCCGAATCGGCGGCCGAGGACGACTGCGTCGCCGGTGTGACCGCACTCGCCGACGTACTGGAAGGTCTCGCGTGCAGGTGACGTACTGGCTGGAGCACGCCTGGCTCGGCACCCATGTCGAGCCGGGCGTCGCGCTCACGGTCGCGGACGAACGCATCACCGAGGTCAGCACAGGCGTGGACGCGCCGCCCGCCGGGGCGACCGTCCTGCGCGGCCTGACCCTGCCCGGCCTGGCCAACGCCCACAGCCACGCCTTCCACCGGGCCCTGCGCGGCACCGTGCAAGTCGGCTCCGGGACCTTCTGGACCTGGCGCGAGTTCATGTACGGCGTCGCGCAGAAGCTCACCCCCGACACGTACTTCGACCTCGCGCGCGCCGTCTACGCCGAGATGGCGCTGGCCGGGATCACCGCGGTCGGCGAATTCCACTACCTGCACCACCAGCCGGGCGGCACCCCGTACGACAATCCCAACGCCATGGGCGAGGCCCTGATCGCCGCCGCGGGCGCGGCCGGGATCCGGATCACGCTGCTCGACACCGTCTACCTGCACGGCGGCCTGAACCGGAACGGCTACGCGCCGCTGGCCGGACCGCAGACCCGCTTCGGCGACGGCACCGCCGACCGCTGGTACGAGCGCTGGTCGCAGCTCAAGGGCGGCGGCCACGCGACGATCGGCGCCGCGCTGCACTCGGTGCGGGCCTTCTCGGCGAGCGACGGCTACACGGCCTTCGCCCGCTGGACCGACGGCGTGCCGACGCACATCCACCTGTCCGAGCAGCCCGCGGAGAACGAGGCGTGCGTCGCGGTGCACGGCCGCACCCCGGCCCGGCTGCTCGCGGACTCCGGCTTCTGGAAGCCGACCGCCACCGCCGTGCACGCCACGCACCTCACCGGTGAGGACATCGGCCTGATCGGGCGCGCGGGCAGCACCGTCTGCATGTGCCCCACGACGGAACGCGACCTGGCCGACGGCATCGGCCCGGCGCCCCGGCTCAAGGCGGCGGGCAGCCCGCTGAGCCTGGGCAGCGACAGCCACGCCGTCATCGACCTGTTCGAGGAGGCGCGCGCCATGGAGCTGAACGAACGGCTGCGCACCCGCGCCCGCGGCCACTGGACCGCGGCCCAACTGCTGCGCGCCGCCACCGAGGACGGTCACGCGAGCCTCGGCCGACCCGACGCGGGCCGCCTGGAACCGGGCTGCGCCGCGGACTTCACCACGATCGCGCTGGACTCCGTCCGCACCGCCGGACCCCTGCCCCGGCTGGGCGCGGAGACCGCCGTATTCGCGGCCACGGGCGCGGATGTGACGTCCACCGTGGTCGGCGGCCGGCAGATCGTCCGTGACGGGCGGCATCAGCTCGTCGAGGACGTGCCCGCCGCCCTGGCCGCGGCCATCGCGGCCACCCGCTGAGCCCGAGCCGGAACCCGAGCCCGAATCCGAACCCCCTCGCGGGGCGCCCACCGAGCCCGAGCCCGTCCCCGAGCCCCGGCACACCGCCCCCGCCCCCGTGCCCGCGTCCGAAGGAGAACCCCCGCGCGATGACCAGCAGCCCGGCGACCAGCAGCCCGGCGACCAGCGCCCCGAGCGGCCCGGCGCACAGCACGGCCATCACCAACATCGGCAGTCTGGTCACCAACGATCCCTCCCTCCGCACCCCGGAAAACCCCCTCGGCCTGATCCAGGACGCCGCCGTCGTCATCGAGGGCGACCGCGTCGTCTGGACCGGTACCCACAGCAAAGCACCCGCCACTGACAGTCACCACGACGCCGGGGGCCGGGCGCTGCTCCCCGGCTTCGTGGACTCCCACGCGCACCTGGTCTTCGCGGGCGACAGGACCGCCGAATTCCACGCCCGGATGTCGGGCCGCCCCTACTCCGCGGGCGGCATCCGCACCACGGTCGCGGCCACCCGCGCGGCCACCGACGACGAACTGTCGGCGAACGTCGCCCGCTACCTCGCGGAGGCGCTGCGGCAGGGCACCACGACGCAGGAGACCAAGTCCGGCTACGGCCTGACCACGCACGACGAGGCCCGCGCGCTGCGCATCGCGGCCGGTCACACCGACGAGGTGACGTACCTGGGCGCCCATGTCGTCGCCCCGGAGTTCGCCGACGACCCGGCGGCGTACGTCGCCCTGGTGACCGGCGAGATGCTGGACGCCTGCGCGCCGCACGCCCGCTGGATCGACGTCTTCTGCGAGGAGGGCGCCTTCGACGGCGACCAGGCCCGCGCGGTCCTCACCGCGGGCGCGGCCCGCGGACTGATCCCGCGCGTGCACGCCAACCAGCTCTCGTACGGCCCCGGCGTGCGCCTCGCCGTCGAGCTGGACGCGGCCTCGGCCGACCACTGCACGCATCTGACGGACGCCGACGTGGACGCGCTCGCCAGCGCGCCGCGTACGGTCGCGACGCTGTTGCCCGGCGCCGAATTCTCCACCCGGGCCGTCTACCCGGACGCCCGGCGGCTGCTGGACGCGGGCGCGACGGTGGCGCTGTCCACGGACTGCAACCCGGGCTCGTCCTTCACCAGCTCCATGGCCTTCTGCGTGGCCCTCGCGGTCCGCGACATGGGCATGACCCCCGACGAGGCCGTCCTGGCCGCCACCCTCGGCGGCGCCCGGGCGCTGCGCCGTACGGACGTCGGCACGGTCGCGCCCGGCGCCCGCGCCGATCTGCACCTGCTGGACGCCCCCAGCCACGTCCACCTCGCCTACCGCCCTGGAGTCCCCCTGACGGCGGCGGTGTGGCAGGCCGGGAAGCGCCTCTGAAGCGCCGAGGAGCGCGCCTGAGCGCCCTGGGGAGGCTGCTTAGGGCCTGTGCGGCGGGCGGGCGTGCCAGGGGGCGAAGGGGCCGTTCGTGATCCGCCGGACAGGCCCTAGTCCTCGACCATCAGTCCGCGGCGCAGCCGCGCCAGCGTGCGCGACAGCAGCCGTGACACGTGCATCTGCGAGATGCCCAGTTCCTCGCCGATCTCGGACTGCGTGAGATTGGCGACGAAGCGCAGCGACAAGATGGTGCGGTCGCGCGGTGTGAGCCCGGCGATCAGCGGCTTCAGGGACTCGACGTACTCGATGCCCTCGAGGTCGTGGTCCTCGTAGCCGATCCGGTCGGCCAGCGCGCCCTCCGGGTCGTCCTCCGCGGGCTGGGCGTCCAGCGAACTGGCGGTGTACGCGTTGCTCGCCGCCATGCCCTCGACGATCTCGTGCTCGGGCAGGCCGAGGCGTTCGGCCAGCTCCCGCACGGTCGGGGAGCGGTCCAGTTGCTGGGCCAGCTCGTCGCCCGCCTTGGCGAGGTCGAGCCGCAGCTCCTGGAGCCGCCGCGGCACCCGTACCGACCAGCTCGTGTCACGGAAGAAACGTTTGATCTCACCGATGATCGTCGGCATCGCGAACGTGGGGAACTCCACACCGCGGCTCAGCTCGAACCGGTCGATCGCCTTGATCAGGCCGATCGTGCCGACCTGGACGATGTCCTCCATCGGCTCGCTGCGGGTGCGGAAGCGCGAGGCGGCGAATTTCACCAGCGCCAGATTGAGTTCGACCAGGGTGTTGCGGACATACGAGTACTCGGTGGTGCCCTCCTCCAGCGACTGGAGGCGGGCGAAGAGCGTCTTCGACAGAGCGCGGGCGTCGACCGGTCCTATACGGTCGTACGGCGGGATCTCGGGAAGTCCCTCAAGGCCCTTGAGCTGCTCGTGCGCATGATCCAGGCTCAGCCGGGGTGTCATGTGCTCCTCCCTCTCTTGAGACCTTTCGCGACCACTCGCGGCGATGGATGGAGCGGTGCCGTATCTCCACCCCTACCCCGATTCCCCGGCCGGTCGCAAATTCCCTCGAACGGGTGAGGTACGGTCCGCTGGACCGTTCCTGCCGGGCCCGCGACCTCCGACTACCGCGCCATCTGCGAAAAGCGTAGGGTCGGGGGGCGTGTCAACACGGACGCACAGAGGAGCGCACATGGACCGCGATGTGGTCGGCACGGCCGACCTGGGAAGGCTGCGTGTCGAGGTGGGACACCACGGCCGATCCGCGGTCTTCGCCCCCACGGGCGAGTTGGACCACCACACCGCTGACCTGCTGAGCGAGCCGCTCGACGCGGCTCTCGACGCGGGCACCACCCGGCTGGTGATCGACTGCTCGGGCCTGGAGTTCTGCGACTCCACGGGGCTGAACGTGTTGCTGAGCGCGCGACTGCGGGCGGACGCCGCCGGGGGGGCCGTCCATCTGGCCGCCATGCAGCCGACGGTCGCCCGCGTTTTCGAGATCACCGGGGCGGACACGGTTTTCACCGTGCACGCCACGCTGGACCAGGCGCTTCAGGAGTAGCGGGGTGCGTACGGGGGCCATGGGACGTGAGTGGCGATTTCCTGCGGGACGATGTTTGGTGGGCTCCCAGACGTGTTCCCGGAGATCGACCGGGAAGAAGACCGACGGACACCTGTTGGACATCCGTGAGGTGAGGCGCTGATGAGCACCACCCGGCCTTACGCTGCGGACGACCGCGGCTCGGATTCGGGCGAGGGTGAGTCCGACGTGTCGGCGCCCGAGCGGGCCGGTCCCGACGAACCGGTGCGGAAGCTGGCGCTGTCGGGCGAGAGCGGCATTGTGCCGCGCGCCCGTGACTTCACCCGGCAGGCACTGCGCGACTGGGGCTGGCTGCCCGCCGCGAGCGCGGACCGCAGAGCCGCCGCCGAGGACGTGCTGCTGGTCGTCTCCGAGCTGGTCACCAACGCCTGCCTGCACGCGGGCGGCCCCGACGAGCTGCGGCTGCGCCGCAACCCCAAGTCGCTGCGTCTCGAGGTCGTCGACAGCGGCCCCGGCGAGCCGTCGCCCCGTACCCCGCACCGCGCGGGCCGCCCCGGCGGCCACGGCATGTTCATCGTGCAGCGGCTCTGCCTCGACTGGGGCGTGATCCGCGAGGCCGACCGGCCGGGCAAGACGGTCTGGGCGGAACTGGCCGCACCGGCGTAACCGCGACGGCCGCCGCCCGGCGGCCACGACCGGACCCCTCCCGGTCAGGGCGACCTTTCCGTACGGCCGCGCCCGTACGCCCGCACCGGTACGCGCCCGCCCTGACGCGTTCCCGTCCGCGCACGCGTGCTTCCGTACGCCCACGCTCGCCGTCTGTGCGCCCGAGCTCGCCTTCCTCCGCGCACGCGTGCTCCCGTACGCGCACGCACGCCTGCTCCCGTACGCCCACGCGCGCCTTCGCGCGCCTGCGGGTCCGCCTTCGCGCGCCCGGTTTCCGTCGGTGCGACGCCTCTCTTCCCTCTCCGACCTCACCGGCGTACCCTCACGCCAAATCTGATGTGCCGTCAGATCTGCCGGTGCGGGTGGCGGCGGAGGGAGATGGGCCGATGAGCAGGACCAGGGCGGGTTTCGTGGTGGCCGGGATAGCGGCGGGGGCGGTCGTCATGACCGGCGCCCCAGCCGCGCAGGCGGCCACGGTGAACGTCAACTACCACTGCAAGACGCCGATCGGCGACAAGAGCGCGGTCTCGCCGATCGACATCGCGGCCACGCCCAGCGGCTCGTCGTACCGCCTGAAGATGACCTTCCAGAAGGGCGTCTCGTCCAGTCCGATCGAGCTGGGCAAGGGGGCGATGAACCCGCACGCGACGATCCTGCTCGGCGGCGCGGACAGCGGTTCGCTCACGGTGACGGGACCGTCCAACCCGGCCCCGATCCCGGCCAACACGCCGATCAAGATCACCGATCTGTCGGGCACGTACACCCCGAAGGCGAGCGGCAAGGTCACCTTCACGCCCGGCGTGCTGACCATCCTGGCGCTGGGCACGACGACGACCTGCACGGCCGATCCCAAGCCGGGGGTGTCGCTCACCCTCACCGTCAAGGCGGCGGGCGGATCGAGCGGTTCCGGCGGGTCGAGCGGTTCTGGCGGATCGAGCGCGTCCGGCGGTACGACGGGCTCCGGCGGCTCGTCGGGTTCCGGCGGTACGAGCGGAGGTTCGAGCGGCAACCTCGCGCAGACCGGCTCCGACGACGGCGTGGTCGCCCTCGGCACCCTCGGCGGCACGGTGCTGCTGTTCGGGGCCGGTGGCGCGCTCTGGCTGACCCGCCGCACCCGGCGCCGCGTCTGACGACCTGACGGATCGTCAGATACGGTCGGCGCTCTCCATTGACTTCTCTTGACCGCCCGGCCTCAATGGCCACCGTCGGCGCGGGAAATGGGACGCCGCGTCATGAATACGGATCAAGGGGACGACATGAACGCTCATTCGCGCAGGGCGCCGGGCCGCCGAGGTCCACGAAGACCAGCCACCGTCGCGCGCCGGCTCGTGGCGGTCGTCGGTACGGCGGCGCTCGTCGTCGGCGGCGGGACGGTGCTCGCCGCCTCGGCGCACGCCAACACCCCGGTCGACTTCGCCACGCACTGCGTCCCGCCGGCCGTCGCCGGGCTGCCGCCCATCGACGGCACGTCCACCGCCACGGTCACCGTGGACGACTCGACGCCGAAGGTCGGCGACACCGTCCACGTCACCTACACGCTCAGCCGGGCCGCGGCGAGCAACCCGACCGACATCGCCCTGCCCGCCGACGTGGTCACACCGCACGCCGTCGTGGTGCTCGGCGGCGCGCAGACCGGCGCCGTCACGGTGGACGGCCCCAAGAGCAACCCGCCGATCCCCGGCAAGGGCGCCTTCCCCGCGCTGGTCATGCACGGCAGCTTCACCGCCACCGCGGCGGGCACGATCACGCTGTCGCCCGGCGACTACACCATCCACACCAGCTACATCCTGGAGCTGGACACCGTCTGCACCGTGACGAATCCGCCCGCGCCGGTCTCCGAGACGGTCACGGCGAGCGGCTCGGTGCCGACCAACAACCGTGCCATCGCGCTGAGTTCGGCGTCCGGCGACCGGGGTGCGGCGGTGAGGGTGACCGGCAGCCACTTCACCGAGGGTGCCACCGTCACCGTCGCGGGCCGCTCCGGCGCCGACGGGACGGCCGACCGTACGACGGCCACCGCCGACTCCTACGGCGGCTTCACGGCGTCGCTCACCGTCAACGACCCCGCGACCACCGGGATCGTGGCGTACGAGGGCGGCGCGTACGACCCCGCGACCGCCGCCGGACCCGCCGCGTACACCGTCAATGACAACACCCCCGTACCGCCCGGCGCGCAGAAGGTCACGGCGTCGGTCGTCCCGGGCACGCTGTCGATGACGCAGGCCGGTGACACGGTCACCATGACGCCCGTCGACTTCGGCACGGGCGGCACGTCCAGCGGCGCGCTCAGGACCGTCACCGTCACGGACTTCCGCGGCGGCTCCACCGGCTGGTCGCTCACCGGCAAGGTCAGCGACTTCACCGGCCCGGACGGGTCGCGGATCGGCGCGGACAGGCTCGGCTGGACACCCGCCTGCGCGACCGCGACGGGCAGCCCGAGCAACTGCGTGGCGGGCAGCGCCGGTTCCGTCGGCAGTACGGGAGCCACCCTGGCCTCCGCGCCCGACGCCGCGGCGACCGGCGGCGAGTTCACCGTCGACGCCGGTCTCTCACTCGACATTCCGCGGTTCAGCCCCGCCGGAACCTACTCGGGAGTCTTGACCCTGACCCTGACCTGACGCACAGTCAGATACTGCTGCCGACCGAGGGAGTTGACGAGGATGTCGTGGTCGCGAGCACGGTCGTGGTCACCGCCGCCGTCCCGGTCCCGCCCGCGCGCCGCCCGGGTCGGGACCGACGCGCGGACGCGTACGCGGATACGCGTGCGGCCCCGTCCGCCGCTTCCGGACGTGCCCGCGGGCACACCTGCGGGGACACCCGCGGGCACACCTGCGGGCACACCTCCGGGCGTACTTCCTCGCGGACGGGCGCGGGCGCGGGCACGGTCCGCGGCGGCCACGGGCCTGCGCGCGCTCACCGCGACCGGGGCCGTCGTGGCGGTCGGCCTCGCCGCTCTCCTCGGCCCGGCGGCGGGACCGGCCGGCGCCGCCGACAACGGGCGCTGGTCGGTCTTCCCCGCCCCCGCCGCGGGCACCGCCGACCCCAGTGCCACCGGCCAGGAACGGCAGTTCTTCACCCTCCAGGCCGACCCCGGCACCACCGTCAAGGACAAGGTGTCGGTCTCCAACCTCTCCACCGCGCCGATGACCTTCAGGCTCTACGGCGCCGACGCGTACAACACCCCGCGCGACGGCGGCTTCGCCGTCCGGGGCCCCGACGAGACCAACCGCGACATCGGCACCTGGATCCGGCTCGCCAAGACCACGCTGACCGTGCCGCCGCGCACCCGCGCCGACATCCCGTTCACCCTCACCGTCCCGGCCAACGCCTCGCCCGGCGACCACCCCGGCGCGATCGTCGCCCTGGACACCCGGACCGACGAGGGCTCGGGCAAGGTCGCGGTCGGCGTGCGCCGGGCGGTCGGCGCGCGCGTCTACCTGCGGGTCGGCGGGCCGAGCCTGGCCGCGCTCTCCGTCGAACACCTCACCGTCAGCCACGGCGACCCGCTGCTTCCCGGCACCGGCAGCACGGCCGCCACCATCCACTACACGCTGGTCAACCGCGGCAATGTCACCCTCTCGCCGCGCCTGGCCGTCAAGGCCACCGGCCTGTTCGGCCGCACCCTGCTCAACCGCCCGGCCCGCGACCTGCCCCTCGAACTCCTGCCGGGACAGCAGGTCAGCCTCACCGAGAAGTGGGCGGACGCCCCGGCCTTCGACCGCGTCTCGGTCCGGCTGACCGTCAGCACCGCGACCGGCGGCGTCGACGAGCGCGGCACCGCCTCGTACCTCGTCGCACCCTGGCTCGCGGTGGCGCTCGTCCTGGCCGGACTCGCGGTGTCGGCCGTCTGGTACGTACGCCGCCGGCGGTCGCGGCACCCGGCGGCGGAAGCCGCTGAGGCGGCGGCATCTGGCGCAGGGCCGGACGCGGTGCCGGACGCTTCGGATACGTACACGGGCCCCGGTCCGCGTGCGGGCACGGGCGGGGACACCGCCTCAGGTGCGGATACGGGTGCGGACTCCGGGCCCGGCACCGCCGTCATCGGCGCGCCGACGGGCGGGAGCTGACGTGCGGGCGACGCGAAGCGGGCTCCTGGGACGGCGGTTGGGCCTCGGGCGGCGGGCACGGCTCCGGCGGCCGGTCCTCGCCTTCCTCACCGCCCTTGTCCTGACGGCCGGTTCGGCCATCGCGGCACCGGCAGCGCTCGGCGCGCCCGCCGACTCCGCCGTGCTCCGCGCGCCCGCCGCCGCCACGGCGCCGACCGTCGTGGCGCACCCCGGCGCGGCCCGCCCCGGCGGCGACGTCACCGTGGTCGGCGCGGGCTGGAAACCCGGCACCCTGCTGGCCATCCTGCTCTGCGGCCAGGACGCGATCGGCGGCACCAACTCCTGCGCCAACGCCTCCGGCCGGGCCGTCACCACCGACGCGGCGGGGAAGTTCAGCCGCCGGCTGCCGGTCGTGGCGCCGCCGAAGCCGTGCCCCTGCGTCATCCACGTGTCCACGGTGACCGGTGAACAGCTCACCGTGGACGCGCCGTTCACGGTCACAGGACACCCCACCGCGCCGCTGCCCGCGCGGACCGGCACCGGCAGGCTCGCCGTACTGACCGCGCGGCTGCGCGGCGGCGGCGGACTGCTCACCTGGTTCGGCGCGCCCGCGCACCGCACGCTCGTGTTCACCGTCGGCAATCTGGGCTCGGGCGCCGTCAAGGACCCGGCCTTCGACGTCGGCGCCTCGCACGGCGTCTACGCACCCCAGTGGGACCGCCAGCAGTGGCACGGCACGGTCGCGCCCGGCGGCAAACAGCGGATCGGCTTCCCGGTGGAGCTGGGCTCCGGCGCGCACGGCGCGTACACCGTGCAGCTGCGCTACGGCGGAAAGGTGCTGGTCACCGAGGCGTGGTCGGTCGGGCGGCCGTGGGGCGTCACCCTCTTCTGGATCCTGCTCTTCCTGGTCGTCCCGGCCGCCGTCTTCCGGCTCGGGATGCTGGCGGTCGACCGGCTCAGGCCCGGCGCGGTGGCCGCCGTGCCCGGCGGGCGGCCCGCGTGGCACCCGGCGACCGTACTGGCCCACCTGCCGCTGAAGGCCGCCGTCCCGCGCGGACGCCACGCGCCGCCCGGACCGCCGCCACCGGCCTCCGCGCCCCCGCCGCCCTCGTACGCGCCGGACGCGGGCCCGCTGCCCTGGTTCACCCACGGCGCCCTGCCCGCTCTGCGCGGCTCCGTGCCGCCGCGCTCCTCCGACTCCGACTTCGACTCGGGGTCCGGCTTCGGGTCCGGCTCCGGGCCCGGGTCCGGGTCCGGGTCCGGGTCCGACGAGAGCCCCGCCCCGAGCCCCCCTTCGAAAGGAAGCCCGTGACCATACGACGAAGCGCGTCCGCGGCCGTGGCCGCCCTGCTGCTCGGCGGCGGATCGGTGCTGATGACCGCGGGGGCCGCGCACGCCGCGGAATCCGACTTCGCGACCAGGTGCGTGCCCCCGGCCGCGTCAGGACTCGGCCCCATCGACGGCACCACCAAGGCCGACATCACCGCGCCCGCCACCGCCAAGGTCGGCGACACGGTCACCGTCACCTGGAAGACCGTCCAGGCCGCCTCCAAGAACCCCGACATCATCGACCTGCCCGCCGACAAGGTGCAGCCGTCCGGCAAGGTCACCCTCGGCGGCGCCCAGACCGGCACCCTCGACGTCCAGGGACCGCGCCGGAATCCGGCCATCCCCAAGAACAGCGAAATGAAACTCTCCGACATGACCGGCACCCTCAAGCTCACCAAGGCCGGTGACATCACCCTCTCCCCGGGCGCCTACACCATCAACGTCAGCTACCCGATCTCCACCGACACCGTCTGCACCCCCACGGCCGCCGTGCCGGTCGCCACCACGATCAAGGTGACGGAGGGGGACGCGACTTCCGGCGGTACGACGACGGGCGGCACGACAACCTCGGGCGGTACGACGACGGGCGGCACGACAACCTCGGGCGGTACGACCACCGGGGGCACGTCCGGCGGGACGGGCGGCACCTCGTTCAAGGGGACGTCCGTGGACGTGCCGTACGCCTGCAAGACGCTGATCGGTGACAAGTCGGCCACCTCGAAGGTCGAGATCGACGCGGCGAAGGCGTCCTCCGGCTACGACCTCACCGTGAAGTTCGGCAACAGCGTGATGGACAGCCCGAGTCCGATCAGCAAGGGCATGATCACACCGAGTATGACCGTGCTGCTCAGCGGTGCCCAGACCGGCTCCCTCACGCTCACCGGCTCCCCGAACAGCACCGCCTTCGCCCAGAACGCGCCCATCACCATCGACGACATCAAGGGCCGCTTCGTGCCCGGCAAAACTGGCAAGGTCGGGCTGAGCCCCGGCACTCTCGTCATCAAACTCACCGACGGCGGCACCGCCGTCGCCACCTGCACGCCCACGAAGGCCGCCCCGGTCTCCCTCACCCTCGACACCACCGCCGCCCCCGGCGGCGCCACCGGCTCCACGACCGGCGGTTCGAGCACGACCGGCTCCACCACGGGCTCCACCACGGGCGGCGACCTCGCCGCCACCGGCTCCGACGCCAACGGCCCCCTCCGCGCCCTCGGTTACGTCGCCGCCACCGCCCTCCTCCTCGGCGCCGCCGTCCTCACCTTCACCCCCTGGCGCCGCTTCCTCCGCCGCTGACCCGCGCAGGACGGCCCGCGACATCAGCCGGGCGACGGGCTGTTGTCGCGGCCCGCGGGATCACGTAGCGTCGGCCGACGTGAACACCGGACCGGCGCTACGCGCGGCTGTGTGAGCGCGCCGTCGAGTACGGCTTCAGCGGCGAGGGTGTCACAGGCGGTGCTCGGACAGTTGGGAACACGACTGTGCCGACACGTCGTCGAACGATCCGGCCGATTCGGTTGTGACTGCCCGTCAAGCGAGGTTCCGCGGGAGCGCCCGCTGAAGTTTTCGTCCCGGTCAGATGGGATCAAGCAGTCCTTCGGCTCTGGCCCACTCGATGAAGTCCGAGCCGTCGCACGGCAGAAACGCCTCCGCGTCCCGTAACGCGTCGACGACCGCGCAGGCTTGGTGCTCCGTGAGGAGGCCGCCGCGCAGGCCGTGGCAGATCAGTTGGAGCGTAGTCGAAACCGGTACCCCATGGGCGATCGCGACGTTCCGACCGGCCCGGTCGTCGATGACGGCGGTGCACCCGTGTAGTTGGGCGTAAGCGAGAGTGGCTGCTTCACCAAGGTCCTTGGTGTCTCCCGTGCCGCCACCGAGACGGTTGTGGAACGCACTGAACAATGCGAGGAATTCCAGCGAATCGTCGTTGGATTCGGTCAGCCACACCTGGGCTCCCACCAGGTGCAGACGGCTGTGGCGGGCGGCTCCGCGCCGGATCTCGTGCGCGACGGCGTTGGTCAGCAGGCAGGTTCGGCCTTCGACGAGTTTCGCCAGCACCTCCAGTTGACCGGAACGGGCGAAATAGTTCAGCGGCGAGCTGTCGAACACCAGGCTCGTGTCCGTCATGGCAGGAAGGCTCCGACTTCCCCGCGCAGCGCCTCCAGCGGAACCGGGTGGGGCTGGCCGAGGTCTTCCCTGTGCAGTTGCTTGTCCCGGATGATCTCAAGGGAGCGGGTGGCGGAGATCTTGTAGGTCCGGTAGGCGTGCACGGCTGCCGCTCTGACACCGGTGGGCACATGGCCCTCGGGCAGTTCTTCCACGACCTGTATCCCCGCCTCCATGTAGTCGGCGCGCGTGGGTGAGCTTCGATCGAGGCTGCGGTACTCGTCGCTGTCGATCGCTTCGTAGCCGCGCAGTTGGCGCAGGGCCACGGACCAACTCACCCGGTACTCGGCTGCCAGGACGATGACGGCCGGACGCAGTCTGTGCTCCTCGCGCAGTTGCCGGTAGCGGTCGGTGGCACCAGGCGGGAAAAGGAGGGCTGCGGCGAAAGCGTCGATGGCACGTTCGTGGTCGCTGGTGTCGACGCCCCAGTCGGCGGAGTAGGCGTCGGCGAGGATGTGGTGCCCGAATTCATGGGCCAGGGTGCTGCGTCGTCGGCCCGCGTCCAGGGTGCTGTTGATGACGGCGACTCCGAGGTCGCCCAGGGCCGCGTAGCACCCATCGACCCCCTGCGGCCCGATCGGGGTGGACCAGGCGTAAAGACCTGTCCGCTCCACACAGTTGGCCAGGTTCAAAAGCGGCTTGCCGGGGTCTGCTCCCAGCCGGAACCGGGCATCGCTCGCGGCCGCGAGGACGGCCGGGGCGTCGTCGGCGGTGAAGGGAGCGACCGGTTCACCGCGGCTGGCCGTCCCGAGGGCCGCGGCGTCGACCAGCGTGCGCAGATCACGCAGACAGTCCTCCAGTTCGTACTCGCCTGCTCTGTCGTCCCGCTGCGTCGGCTGGGCACGCCTGCTGGCCACGACCGGCGCGGGTGGAGTGACGAACCATGACAGGGGCCGGTCCAGCGCGGTACCGATGGCCGCCAGTTCAAGCGAGTTCAGCTTTCTCCCGCCGACTTCGATCTTCGCGATGGCGGACCGGTCCATGCCGGTGGTCTCCGCCAGTTGTTCCTGGCTGAAGCCACGGACGGACCGTGCCTCTGCGACTCTCGCGCCTACGTCGGCCCACGTCCACTCATCCATTGTTCCAATATCGCACAACGCGAAGGGCTGAAACCAGCGGGCGAGGCTCACCGGCCGGGAGCGCCGGCCCTTTCCGATGTGATGTGGTCCCGCTCGCGCGTTCCTCTGCCGTCTTCGCCCCTCCTCGTAATCCCTCCTGCGGCCCCCGGAATCCGGCCGCCGCAGGGGGCGCGGCGGGTGGCGTGGGGCGGCTCTTCGTACCACCGCCTCCCCGGCGCCCGGTGCGGACTACCATCAAGCCCATGACCCGCGTACTTCTCGCCGAGGACGACGCATCCATCTCGGAACCGCTCGCGCGCGCACTGCGCCGAGAGGGCTACGAGGTCGAGGTGCGCGAGGACGGACCCACCGCTCTGGAGACGGCACTGCTCGGCGCCGTCGATCTGGTGGTGCTCGACCTGGGCCTGCCCGGCATGGACGGCCTCGATGTGTGCCGCAGGATCCGTACCGAGGGACACACCTTCCCGGTGCTGGTCCTCACCGCGCGGGCCGACGAGGTCGACACCGTCGTCGGCCTGGACGCCGGCGCGGACGACTACGTCACCAAGCCGTTCCGCCTGGCGGAGCTGCTGGCCCGGGTGCGGGCGCTGCTGCGCCGCGGCACCACCGAGTCCACCCAGCCCGCCACCCACGGCGTCCGGATCGACGTCGAGTCGCACCGGGCGTGGATGGGCGACGACGAGCTCCAGCTCACCGCCAAGGAGTTCGACCTGCTGCGCGTGCTCGTACGCGACGCGGGCCGTGTCGTCACGCGGGAGCAGCTCATGCGCGAGGTCTGGGACACCACCTGGTGGTCCTCGACCAAGACGCTGGACATGCACATCTCGTGGCTGCGCAAGAAGCTCGGCGACGACGCGGCCAGCCCCCGCTACATCTCCACCGTGCGCGGCGTCGGCTTCCGGTTCGAGAAGAACTGACACGCTGGCTCCATGCGCCGCCGTCTGATCTCCTCCACGCTGGCCGTGGTGCTCGTCGTGATCGCCGTCTTCGGGATCTCCCTGGTCATCGTGGAGACCCGGACGATCGAGAGCAGCGCCCAGGAGAGCGTGGACTCCGAGGCGGTGCGCCTGGTCGGCATCGTGGAGAACCGCATCCTGGCGGGGGAGAGCATCACCGCCAAGGGCCTGGACCGGCAGATCGCCGCCGACCGTTACGCGGTGGTGCAGGTGCCCGGCCACCCCGAGGTGACGCTCGGCGACAAGCCCAAGGGGCGGGTGCTGGCGTCCCGGCAGTCCGGCGGCCACGGCGAGAAGGTGCTGGTCGAGGAGCCGCGCTCCAAGGTCAGCCAGGAGATCGGCCGCACCCTGCTGGTGATCCTGGCGGTCGCGCTGCTCGCGGTGCTGGCCGCCGTGATACTGGCCGTCCTCCAGGCCCGCCGGCTGGTCAGCCCGCTCACCGATCTCGCCGAGACCGCCGAGCGGCTCGGCTCCGGCGACCCGCGCCCCCGGCACCGCCGCTACGGCGTCCCGGAACTGGACCGGATCGCCGACGTCCTGGACGCCAGCGCCGACCGGATCGGCCGGATGCTCACCGCGGAACGACGGCTCGCGGCCGACGCCTCCCACCAGCTCCGTACGCCGCTGACCGCGCTGTCCATGCGGCTGGAGGAGATCGTGGCGACCGCCGAAGACCAGGAGGCGGTCAAGGAGGAGGCGACGATCGCGCTCGGCCAGGTCGAGCGGCTCACCGACGTCGTGCAGCGGCTGCTGACCAACGCCCGCGACCCGCGCAGCGGCTCCGCCGTCGACTTCGACCTCGACGAGGTGATCAAGCAGCAGGTCGAGGAGTGGCGGCCCGCGTACCAGAACGAGAACCGGACCATCGCGCGCTCCGGCACCCGGGGGCTGCGCGCGGTCGGCACCCCCGGCGCGGTCGCGCAGGTGCTCGCCACGCTGATCGAGAACTCGCTGATGCACGGCGCGGGCACCGTCACCCTGCACACCCGCGTCACCGGCAACCAGGCCGTCGTGGAGGTCACCGACGACGGGCAGGGCGTGCCGCCGGACCTCGGCGGGCGGGTCTTCGAGCGGACGGTCAGCGGGCGCAACTCCACCGGGCTCGGCCTCGCGGTCGCCCGCGACCTGGCGGAGGCGGACGGCGGACGGCTGGAACTGCTCCAGCAGCGGCCCCCGGTCTTCGCGCTCTTCCTGTCCCGCGAGATCCCGTCGCCGCCGCCCCGCGCGGACGTCGTGAGCTGAGGACGTCGTGAGCTGAGGCGGCCGGAAAAGAAACGGCCGGAAAAGAAACGGCCGGAAGAGAAGCGGCCCCGTCGAGCGGGACGAGAAGCGGCTCCCCGGAAGAGAAGCCGCTCAGTTGAAGCGGTCGTCTTCCCTGGCCGCCGCGGCCTGCCGGGCCCTGACAGCGGCGCTGGCGGTCGCACCGGACGCCTTCGGCCCCTTGCCGTCGGCCAGGAACGCCTCGGCCTGCTCCACGGCCTCGCGCGCGGGCAGCGCCCGGAAGACCCAGGTCCGGTAGGACCAGAAGCGGAAGAGCGTGGCCACGCCGATGCCGACGAATTTGAAGATGTTGGCCTGGAGCGAGCTGTCCCAGCCGAAGCCGTACACCGCCGTGTAGAGCACGCCGTTCTCGATCACCAGGCCGATGGCGCTGAAGAAGAGAAAGAGGCTGAGCTCCTTCGTGCGGCCCGCCTTGTCGCGGTCACGGTAGGTGAAGTACCGGAAGCCCACGTAGTTGAAGGCGATGGACACCACGGTCGCCAGGATGCTGGCCCGTACGGTCTGGAGCTCGGTGCTGTGCCGCACCAGGTTGAACACCCCGATGTTGACCAGCACACCGGCGGCGCCGACGACCCCGAACTTCGCGATCTCGCGGTACAACAGCCGCAGTCGGGAACGCAGCTCTCGCAGTCCGCTCATGGTGATCGCTCGGCCCTGTCTGTGGAAGGTGGGGGGCGGGTGCCGTCATGGGTGGGAACGGGGTGGAATCCGCTGAGAAACCGGGTGCCGAGGGGGCACGGTCGGTGTCCCTGCGTGTCGCCCCGTGTCTCCGTGTTGTCTCCACCACATGTTAACCGTGCCGTACGGAGCTACGTCGATCGGAGCCGGTCATTCGTGTCCCCGCGTGGCGGATACCCTGGTGGCACCCCCTACGAGTACCAGCCCGCGCACCTCCGGCAGGAAAAAACGTGACATTCCCGGTAGTCGGCATGATCGGCGGCGGCCAGCTCGCCCGCATGACCCACGAGGCGGGCATCCCGCTCGGCGTCAGGTTCAGGATTCTCAGCGACACCCCTCAGGACTCGGCGGCCCAGGTGGTCGCCGACGTGACCGTGGGTGACTACCGGGACCTCGCGACCCTGCGGGCCTTCGCCCAGGGGTGCGACGTGCTGACCTTTGACCACGAGCACGTACCGGCCGAGCACCTGCGCGCCCTGGAGGCGGACGGCGTCGTCGTACGCCCGGGGCCCGACGCGCTGGTGCACGCCCAGGACAAGGGCGTCATGCGCGCCCGCCTCGCCGAGATCGGCGTGCCCTGCCCGGTCAACCGCATCGTCACCGACCCCGCCGACGTCACCCGGTTCGCCGAGGAGCAGGCCGGGGGCTACCCCGTGGTCCTGAAGACCGTGCGCGGCGGCTACGACGGCAAGGGCGTGTGGATCGCCCGCTCCGAGGCCGACGCCGCCGAGCCCTTCCGCGCGGGCGTCCCGGTGCTCGCCGAGGAGAAGGTGGACTTCGTACGGGAGCTGGCCGCCAATGTCGTCAGGTCGCCGCACGGCCAGGCCGTCGCGTACCCGGTCGTGGAGTCCGTCCAGGTCGACGGGGTGTGCGACACCGTGATCGCGCCCGCGCCCGGCCTGTCCGACGCCCTGTCCGCGCGGGCCCAGCAGCTCGCGCTGACCGTCGCGCGCGAGCTGGGCGTGGTCGGCCACCTCGCCGTGGAGCTGTTCGAGACCCGCGCGGCCGACGGCAGCTCCGCCATCCTCGTGAACGAGCTGGCGATGCGCCCGCACAACAGCGGCCACTGGACCATGGACGGCGCCGTCACCTCGCAGTTCGCCAACCACCTGCGCGCCGTCCTCGACCTGCCGCTCGGCGACCCGCGCCCGCGCGCCCGCTGGACGGTCATGGCCAACGTGCTCGGCGGCGACTTCCCCGACATGTACGCGGCCTACCTGCACTGCATGGCCCGCGACCCGGGTCTGAAGATCCACATGTACGGCAAGGACGTGAAGCCCGGCCGTAAGGTCGGCCACGTCAACACCTACGGCGACGACCTGGCGGACGTGCGCGAGCGCGCCCGGCACGCGGCCGACTATCTGCGAGGAACGATCGATGAGTAACCCCGCCGCTTCCGCCGGGAGCCCGCTGGTCGGCGTCGTGATGGGCTCGGACTCCGACTGGGAGGTCATGGAGGCCGCCGCGCAGATCCTCGACGAGTTCGAGGTGCCCTACGAGGTCGACGTGGTCTCCGCGCACCGCATGCCGCACGAGATGATCGCGTACGGCGAGCAGGCCGACGGCCGCGGCCTGAAGACCATCATCGCGGGCGCGGGCGGCGCCGCCCACCTGCCCGGCATGCTCGCCTCCGTCACTCCGCTGCCGGTCATCGGCGTGCCCGTGCCGCTGAAGTACCTCGACGGCATGGACTCGCTGCTGTCCATCGTCCAGATGCCCGCGGGCGTCCCGGTCGCCACCGTCTCGGTCGCGGGCGCCCGCAACGCCGGGCTGCTCGCCATCCGCATCCTCGCCGCCCACGACCCCGAACTCCTCACCCGGATGCGGGAGTTCCAGCAGTCGCTCAACGAGCAGGCGACGGAGAAGGGCAAGCGGCTGCGCGCGAAGGCGAAGGGCGCGGGCGGCTTCGGCTTCTGACCCGCAAGGCGCGTAAGCCCGTAGGCCCGTAGCCCCGCAAGGCCCGCAAGGGCCGCCGCCCTCGGCTCCCGGCCGCCGACGCCAACACCCGCTCCCCACCCGGAGGTACGACGTGGACCACCTGACGCACGCCCGCGAACTGCTCGCCGCCCACCCCGTGGTGGACGGGCACAACGACCTGCCGTGGGCGCTGCGCGAGCAGGTGGCGTACGACCTCGACCGGCTCGACATCGCCGCCGACCAGAGCGACCGGCTGCACACCGACATCCCGCGGCTGCGGGCGGGCGGCGTCGGCGCGCAGTTCTGGTCGGTGTACGTGTCGGTGGAGCTGACCGGCGGCGAGGCCGTCACCGCGACGCTCGAACAGATCGACGTCGTACGGCGGTTGGCCCACCGCTACCCGGCCGACCTGCGGCTCGCGCTGACCGCCGACGACATGGAGACCGCCCGTACCGAGGGCAGGATCGCCTCCCTGATGGGCGCCGAGGGCGGCCACTCCATCGACTGCTCGCTGGGGACGCTGCGCGGCCTGTACGACCTCGGCGTCCGCTACATGACGCTCACGCACAACGACAACACCCCGTGGGCGGACTCGGCGACCGACAAGCCCGTCGCGGGCGGTCTCACCGCCTTCGGCGAGGAGGTCGTGCGCGAGATGAACCGGCTCGGGATGCTGGTGGACCTCTCCCACGTCTCGCCCGACACCATGCGCGCCGCGCTGCGGGTCGCCGAGGCCCCGGTGCTCTTCTCGCACTCCTCGTCCCGCGCCGTCTGCGACCACGTGCGCAACATCCCCGACGACGTACTGGCCGCGCTGCCCGCCAACGGCGGTGTCGCGATGGCGACCTTCGTGCCCAAGTTCATCCTGCCCGCCGCCATCGAGTGGACCGCGGCGGCCGACGAGAACATGCGCGCCCACGGCCTGCACCACCTCGACACCACCCCGGACGGCATGGCCGTGCAGCGCGCGTACGAGGCCGCCCACCCGCGCCCGGTCGCCACCGCGGCCACCGTCGCCGACCACCTCGACCACATGCGGGCCGTCGCGGGCGTCGACCACATCGGCATCGGCGGCGACTACGACGGCACGGCCTTCACCCCCGACGGCCTCGCCGACGTCTCCGGCTACCCGCACCTGATCGCCGAACTGCTCACCCGCGGCTGGTCCGACCCGGACATCGCCAAGCTGACCTGGCAGAACGCGGTACGGGTGCTGCGCGAGGCCGAGTCGGCCGCCGCGGCGATCCGCGCCCGGCGCGGCCCCTCGACGGCGACGATCGCGGCCCTGGACGGCCCGCGCGCCTGACCCCGTGGAGGCGAAGGCGCCGGCTCAGAGCACCTTGCGCCGCACCAGCGCGCCCAGCGTCAGCGCGGCGGGCACCAGCGGCAGCCAGACCGTGACGATGCGGTAGCCGAGCACGGCGGAGGCGGCGGCGGTCGTCGAGGCGCCCGCCGCCACCAGGGCCAGGGCGAGCGCCGCGTCGACCGACCCGATCCCGCCGGGCGTCGGCACGGCCGCCGCCAGACACGTGGCGAGCAGATACGCGAGCGCGACGTGCGCGGCGGAGACCGGTATCCCCAGCGCGAGCGTGACCGCGGCGAGACCGGTGGCCTGGAGCGCGGGGAAGGCCAGCGAGCCGCCCCACAGCGCGAGCGCGCGGGACGGCCGGGTGTGCAGCGTGCGGGCGTCGGTGAGCGCCGCCGCCAGGAAGTCGCGGATCGTACGGCGCAGCGGCCGGAGCAGCGCCAGCGCGAGCGCCGCCGCGCCGAGCACGAGAACGGCCAGCAGCCCGAGGAGCAGCAGCGCGTTGCCGTCGGGCAGCAGGCCGCGCAGGTGCAGCGCGTGCGGGAAGAGCGCGAGCAGCACCAGCAGCAGCGTCACCCGGCCGACGGACTCCGCCAGCGAGTACAGCGCGAGGGCGGCCGAAGAGCGGAGCAGCGGAAGCCCCTGGGTGCGCAGGAAGCGCAGATTGACCGCGCTCGCGCCGATCCCGGCGGGGGCGAGCTGTCCCGCGGCCGAGGCGGCGAACTGCGTGGCCAACAGGCGGGCGGGCGGCAGCGGTTCGAGCACGGTGCCCTGCCGGGCCACGGCGTTGGCGACCCAGCCGAGGCCGGTCGCCGCGAGCGCGGCCAGCAGCCATCCTCGGTTGGCGGCCAGCAGGTCACGGCAGCCGGTCTCGATCAGCGACCAGTGCTGCGACACCCAGCCGCCGACGAGCAGCACGGGTATGAGCCCGGCGAGGGTGCGCCACGGCACCCGCGTACGCCTGCGGGCCGGTCGCCCGGCCGCTTCCCCGGCGTCCCCCTCGTCGGCGTCCCGCTCTTCCCGCCCCTCGTCCCCCTGATGTATTCGTTCTCGCTGCTCCAGTGGTGCGGCTTCCCCCGGTGGTCGTCGCAGGGATGCCCGCAGCCGCAGTGGAGTTCGGAGCATGGCCACCGCTCTCGGTCGTCCCCGCCAGTCACGCGCCTACCGGATCGTAGTACCGCGAGCAGGATGCAACGGCCGGAATACGGCCGGGCGTCGGACGGCCGATGACCAGGGGGCGGAGCGGTGACCGCGCGGCGACGGCGGCGGGGCCGCCGGGGGACGGCGGCCGTTCAGTAGGCGCAGAGGCAGAACGGGTGCCCGGCGGGGTCCGCGTACACGCGCCAGTTGCGCGCGCCGTCCAGGTCGCCCTCCAGGAGCGTCGCGCCCAGCGCGAGCACCTGCTTCTCCGCGCTGTCCATCGCGGCGCGCTCCACGGCGATGTCGAGGTGGAACTGCTGGGGGCGCTCGGGGTCGGGCCAGCGGGGCGCCCGGTGGGCCGGGGCGAGCTGGAAGGACAGGCGCTGGCCGTCCTCGCGGTTGAGGTCGACCCAGTCGTCCTCCGACGCGTCGACCGTGCCGCCGACCAGTTCGGCGTAGAAGGCGGCCAGCGCGCGCGGGTCGGGACAGTCCAGGACGACCGCGCCCAAGGTGCCGATCATGACGGATTCCTCTCGTGGTGGGCTGCCGTGCCACCGGCCGGTGCCGTGGTCACCGGACAGCGGTTAGCGGTGACCAGTACAGCGGTTACCAGTACAGCGGTCTCAGCCGGTAACGGTTACTTCATCATGGCGGAGTGGCGGTAACGTTTCAAGGGTGGAGCAGCCCGGAGAACGCAGTCCCGCGCCTGGACCGCTGCGGCTGGTCCAGGACCTGGTCAACACCGTCGACCTGGAGAGCGGCGACGACGCGCTGCGCACCCCGGCGGAGCTGGCCGCCTGGGCGGGGGAGCGCGGCATCGAGGGGCCCGGCTTCGGCCCCGGAGGGCTCGCCGACGTCCTCGTCCTGCGCGAGGCGCTGCGCGACGTCTGCCAGGCCCACGCGGGCGTCGACATACCGCCCGCCACCCTGGAGGCGCTGGAACGCCTGCTGTCCCGCGCGCCGCTGCGTCTGACCGTCGACGCCGAGGGCGCCGCCGCCGTACGCCCCGCCCCCGGCCTGACCGGACCCCCGGCCCTCACCGCCCGCGTCGCCGCCGCCGTCGTCTCGGCCGTCGCGGACGGCACCTGGCCCCGCCTCAAGGCGTGCGCGGCCGACACCTGCCGGTGGGTCTACTACGACCGCAGCCCCTCGGGCCGCAGCCGCTGGTGCACGATGGCGATCTGCGGCAGCCGCGCCAAGATGCGGGCGTACCGCAGCCGTACGCGCTGAGGCGCGTGCCGCCCGGCCGTTCCCTTCCGGTACGACGGGCCCGTACGGCGGCCCGTACGGCCGGTCATTGACGTGCGCACGTACGAGACACGTGCGCACGTACGAGGGCCCGTACGCGGTGGTGTCGCGTACGGGCCCCGCGGGTGTCGTCGGTTACGCGGAGGGGCGGCCCATCGCGCGGTAGGTCCAGCCGGCCTTGCGCCAGACCGCGGGGTCGAGCGCGTTGCGGCCGTCGAGGATGTGCCGCTCGCGGGCCACGTCGGCGAGGGCGGCGGTGTCCAGCTCGCGGAATTCCCGCCACTCGGTCAGGTGCAGTACGAGGTCGGCGCCGCGGACGGCGTCCAGCGGCGTGGGGGCGTAACGCAGGGTCGGGAAGAGCTGCTTGGCGTTCTCCATGCCCTTCGGGTCGTAGACCGTGACCTGGCCGCCCTGGAGGTGTATCTGGCCCGCCACATTGAGGGCGGGGGAGTCGCGGACGTCGTCGGAGTCCGGCTTGAAGGTGGCGCCCAGCACGGCGATCCGGCGGCCGAGCAGGCTCCCGCCGACCGCCTCGCGGGCCATCTCCACCATGCTGGTGCGGCGCCGCATATTGATGGAGTCGACCTCGCGCAGGAACGTCAGCGCCTGGTCGGCGCCCAGCTCACCGGCGCGCGCCATGAACGCGCGGATGTCCTTGGGCAGACAGCCGCCGCCGAAGCCGATCCCGGCCCTGAGGAATTTGTGGCCGATCCGGTCGTCGTGCCCGATCGCCTCGGCGAGCTTGGCGACATCGCCGCCCGCCGCCTCGCTGACCTCGGCCATGGCGTTGATGAAGGAGATCTTGGTGGCGAGGAAGGCGTTGGCCGCGGTCTTGACGAGTTCGGCCGTCGGGTAGTCCGTGACGATGAACGGCGTGCCTTCTGCGAGCGGTCCGGCGTAAACCTCCCGCAGGAGTGACTCGGCGCGCTCGCTGGTCACGCCGATCACGATCCGGTCCGGGTGCAGCGTGTCCTGCACCGCGAAGCCCTCGCGCAGGAACTCCGGGTTCCACGCCAGCTCCGCGTCCGCGCCCGCCGGGGCCGTCTCGCGCAGCCGCTCCGCCAGCCCGGCCGCGCTGCCCACCGGCACGGTGGACTTGCCGACCACCAGCGCGGGGCGCCGCAGATGCGGGGCCAGCGAGGAGAAGGCGTTCTCCACGTAGCTCATGTCGCAGGCGTACTCGCCGTGCTTCTGCGGGGTGTTCACGCAGACGAAGTGGACGTCGCCGAACTCGGCGACCTCCTCCCAGGAGGTGGTGAAGCGCAGCCGCCCGCTGGAGCCCTCGATCCCGGCCACATGTCTCGCGAGCAGTTCCTCCAGGCCCGGCTCGTACATGGGGACGCGCCCCTGCGACAGCATCTCGATCTTGCTCGGCACGATGTCGAGGCCGAGCACTTCGAAACCGAGCTCGGCCATCGCGGCGGCATGGGTGGCGCCGAGATAACCGGTGCCGATGACGGTGAGCTTCAGAGGCATGCGCAGAGCATAGTAGGGACCGCGCGGACCAAATAGTGGGTGGTCGGGGGGCCGGGGGTCCACAATGCGTGCAGATATCCAAGGGGTGGGTCGAGGGGTGGGGTGCAATCGTGGGTGACGCGAGCGGCAGAGGCGGCGGGACGGACGAGGGGACGGTCCCGACCGGAACGGACGTGACGACGCCGGATCAGCGGCGGGACCGGGGGCCGGACGAGGGGCGGTCGCCGGAACCGGAGGGGATAACGGGGCGGATATCGGGGCGGATATCGGCCGTCAAGCGCGAGCCGGGGTCCGAGCCGGAGCCGGAGTCGGCACTTGAGCCGGATGCGGAGGACGGCCTCGCGCCCGACGGTCCTGACGGCCCCGACAGCCCGGCGCGCACGACCCGGCGGCGCCGCCGTACCCGCCGCGTGCTGTACGCGGCCGTGATCCTGCTCTGCACCGGTGTGCTGCTGGTCGTCGGCACCGCCTACTGGGCCTTCCAGCACTACACCGGCCGCGTCGAGCGCATCCCGAACGCCTTCCCGACCGACGTACCGGCCGCCGCGCAGCCGCAGGCGTCCAAGAGCGGCAGCCAGACCTTCCTGCTGGTCGGCCTGGACGCCAGGTCCGACCTGCCGACCACCGGCAAGAACGCCAAGGCGCCGGAGTGGAAGCCGGGCGCCCAGCGCAGCGACACGATGATGCTCGTGCACCTGCCCGCCGACCACAAACACGCGTACGTCGTCTCGCTGCCGCGCGACTCCTGGGTGAGCATCCCCGGCCACGGCCAGGCGAAGCTGAACGCGGCCTTCTCCTGGGGCGGCCCGCCGCTGCTGATCGACACCGTGCAGCGGCTCACCAAGGTGAAGGTCGACCACCTCGCGGTGATCGACTGGAGCGGCTTCAAGAATCTGACCAACGCGGTCGGCGGCGTGGACATCACCGTCGACAAGACGGTCGACCGCCGCAACGGCCCCGGCGGGGTCTGGACGGCCGGCCCCCACCACATGAACGGCGACGACGCCCTCGACTACGTGCGCGAGCGCTACGGCCTGCCGCGCGGCGACCTGGACCGTACGCACCGGCAGCAGAATTTCCTGCGGGCCGTGCTGTCCAAGATGCTCTCCGGCGGCACCTTCTCCAACCCGCTCAAGCTCAAGCGGACCCTGGACCAGGTGACGTCCGTGGTGAGCGTGGACGACAGGCTGTCCAACGGCGATCTGCGCGACCTGGTGTGGAACATGCGCGATGTGCGCTCCTCGGACATGGTGTTCATGAACGCGCCGATCTCCGGCTTCGACACCATCAAGAAGCAGTCCGTGGTGCTGCTGGACGCCAACGGCTCCTCCGAGCTGTGGCAGGCGCTCCGCAACGACACGATGAGCGACTATCTCGCGAACAACACCGTCGACCGGCTCGGCGACAAGGTGTCGTGAGGCGTTGCGGGGCGTTGTGGTGTGTCGTGCGGTGTTCCGCGGGTGTCATGAACGTCACGTAGGTGGCGCCGCGGGCGCGGGCCTAGGATCATTGGGTTACTTAACGGTAGTTAGCGCTGCACTCGGGGAGTGAGACACCTTGGCCGGATCCTCCGACTTCGACCTTTTCCGTACGTCCGAGGAGCACGACATGCTCCGGGACGCGGTCCGCTCCCTCGCGGAGGCGAAGATCGCGCCGTTCGCGGCCGAGGTGGACGAGCACGGCCGCTTCCCGCAGGAGGCCCGTGACGCGCTGGAGGCCAACGACCTGCACGCGATCCACGTCCCCGAGGCGTACGACGGCCCGGGCGCGGACGCGCTGTCCACGGTCATCGTGATCGAGGAGGTGGCGCGGGTCTGCGCCTCCTCCTCCCTCATCCCCGCGGTCAACAAGCTCGGCTCGCTGCCCGTACAGCTCTCCGGCTCCGAGGAGCTGAAGACGAGGTACCTCGGCGCCCTGGCGCGCAAGGAGGGCATGTTCTCGTACGCGCTGTCCGAGCCCGAGGCCGGCTCGGACGCGGCGGGCATGAAGACCCGCGCGGTACGCGACGGCGACACCTTCGTGCTCAACGGCGTCAAGCGCTGGATCACCAACGCGGGCGTCTCCGAGTTCTACACGGTCATGGCCGTCACCGACCCCGACAAGCGCTCCAAGGGCATCTCCGCGTTCGTGGTCGAGAAGGGCGACGAGGGCGTCTCCTTCGGCGCCCCCGAGAAGAAGCTCGGCATCAAGGGCTCCCCGACCCGCGAGGTCTACTTCGACAACGTCCGCATCCCCGCCGACCGCATGATCGGCGCCGAGGGCACCGGCTTCGCCACCGCGATGAGGACCCTCGACCACACCCGCGTCACCATCGCCGCCCAGGCCATCGGCATCGCCCAGGGCGCCCTCGACTACGCCAAGGGCTACGTCAAGGAGCGCCAGCAGTTCGGCAAGGCCATCGCCGAATTCCAGGGCATCCAGTTCATGCTCGCCGACATGGCCATGAAGCTCGAAGCCGCCCGCCAGCTCACCTACGCCGCCGCCGCCAGGTCAGAACGCGTCTCGGCCGGCGGCAAGGAGGAAGACCTCACCTTCTTCGGCGCCGCCGCCAAGTGCTACGCCTCCGACGTCGCCATGGACATCACCACCGACGCCGTCCAACTCCTCGGCGGCTACGGCTACACCCGCGACTACCCCGTCGAGCGCATGATGCGCGACGCCAAAATCACCCAAATCTACGAGGGCACCAACCAGGTCCAGCGCATCGTGATGGCGCGAAACCTCCCCTAGGGCGGGGGGTGGTGATAGGCGGGTGACGGGGGTGAAGTGGGTGACGGGGGAGGGCGGTTCGGGGGGTTCAGTACAACGATCGGGGGAAGATCGCTATGTCCGACTATCCGGTGTAGTCCGGTGGTTCGGGCGGGGGGGATCGTCACCCGGCGCCGTTTAGCGGGCGGTTTGCGATCAATTGACAAGCGGACGCGGCGGCTTGTAGAGGTTTGAGGGCCACAGGTGGCGCGGGAGTTCGATCCCGCCCCTTGTGTGCCCTTTCCGCGCTTGTGATCCGATCCCGTGAAGGGAAGACGTGTCCATATCCCGCCGTACCGCAATCGCGGTGCGTACCATCGGCGTTGCCTCCGCCGCAGCCGCGCTCGCGCTGGGCGTTGCAGGCAACGCGTTCGCTTGCAACATCTCCGAGTTCTCCGCCCAAGCCTCGTGCGACAACGGCAAGGGCTCGATCGACGTCACCAACAAGGACTACTCCCACACGCTGGTGAACATCACCGTGTCGCAGGGGCAGACCGAGGTCGGTCACCAGGAGAACCTGACCGGGACGCGTCAGGGCGTCACCGTCAACTTCCCGGTCGACTGGTCGCCGTCCACGACGTACACGGTCACCGTCGTGAAGGCTTCCGGCCAGAAGGTCGGCACCACGGACGTGAAGACGCCGGAGACCGCGTGCAAGGTCGACACCCCGACCACGCCCGCGACCGACACGCCGACCACGCCGGCCACCGACACTCCGTCGGACACGCCGACCACGCCGGCGACCGAAACGCCGTCGACGGCCCCGTCCGACACCCCCACCGCGACGCCGAGCACCAGCGGCGCGGCGGCGGTTGACGACACCAACGCTCCCTCGCCCGCGGCCGGTGGCACCACCGACCTGGCCGAGACCGGCGGCGGCAGCAACACGGGCATGATCGCCGGTGTCGCCGGCGCGCTCGTGGTGGTCGGCGGCGGCGCCGTCTACGGCCTGCGTCGTCGTACGGCCGGTGCGCGTCACTAAGGTCACGATCCGGCCAACTACGCGTCGCTGAGGTCTCGTTCGTCACCGGCGTGTATCAATGCAAACCCTGCGCGTACCTGACAGGCAGCAGGCGATACGCTGCGACGCCGTCGTCATCCGACGGCGTCGCGGCAATCGTCCACACACCTGAAGCAGGGGGACCCTTTATGGCCATTCGCAAGTCCACGATGCAGGAGCAGGTGGCTCAGGCCATCGCGGAGATCAACCCGAGCGACCGTCCGATCGCCACGATCCACACGGTCACCGGACCGAGCCCGTGGCTGATCAACTCGCTCGGCCTGATCGCCCAGGCATTCGTGAAGTACTACTTCGTCACGGTCACCGAGCAGGCCGTGGTCTTCCACAAGGCGGGCCGCATGAGCTCCCGCCCGAAGGAGCTCGTCGCCGCGATACCGCGCGCCGAGGCCGCGGGCCTGGTGTCCGAGGTCAAGCGGAACGCCCTGTGGAGCTCGCTGAAGTTCCAGCTCCCCGGTGAGCCCAAGCCGACCCGGCTGAACGTGGCCCGTTACTGGCGCACCGAGCTCGACCAGTGGGTGCCCGCCGTGACCGGAGCCCCGGCCGCCGTCTGAGCCCGAGGCGTCCAGCCCGAGGCATCTGAGCCCGAGGCGTCAGACCCCGAGGTGTCAGACCTTCGAGGATCAGATCCCGAGGCAGCAGACTCCGTACCGTCACCGAAGGCCCCGGCCCCCGCAGCGACGATTCGCCGCGGGGGCCGGGGCCTTCAGTGTGTGCCGTCCCGTCGGTGCCCGCCCGGTACCTACTTGGTGGCGGTCACCTTCTGGTCGTTCTTCAGCTCGTCGAAGAGCGTCTTCGCCTTCGTCATGTCCCACTTCACGGCGTCGCCGTCATTGGGCGTCATGTAGTTGGCGTTGCCGATCGGGACCGTGACGGAGTTGCCGTCGCCGCCCGTGACGCCCTTCATGGCCCAGAACATCGAGGCCAGGTTCATCAGGCTCATCTTCTTGTCGACGATGAGCGTGTCGAGCCCGGAGCCGATCACCGGGTAGAGCTTGAACGGGTTGAGGATCGTCGTCGGCGAGGCCGCCTGGTGGGCCAGCGTCGACAGGAACTTCTGCTGGTTGCGCATCCGGCCGAGGTCCTGGTCGGCCTCCTGGTGCCGCTGCCGGACGAAGGCCAGCGACTGCTTGCCGTTGAGCTTCTGGCAGCCCGCCGCGAAGTCGGCGCCCGACGCCTTGTCCTTCAGCGGCTTGTCCAGGCACATGTTGACACCGCCGAGCGCGTTCACCAGGTTCACGAACCCGGAGAAGCCGATCTCCGCGTAGTGGTCGATGTGCAGGCCGGTGTTGTACTCGATGGTGCGGGTCAGCAGCTCGGGGCCGCCGTCGGAGTACGCGCGGTTCAGCTTGTGCGTGGAGGCCGCGTACCGCTTGCCCGACTTCTGGCCGGTGAAGGCCGGGATCGTGACGTACGAGTCGCGCGGCAGGCTCATCATGGTGGTCCCGTTGCCGCCGGTGTGCAGGATCATCATGGAGTCGGTGCGCTGGCCGTCCGCGGCGCCGGTGTGCAGGTCCTTCTCGTCCTGCTTGGTCAGCCCCTCACGGCTGTCCGAACCGACGATCAGATAGTTGGTGCCCTTGCCCGTCGGCGGGCGGTCCTCGACCTTGCTCAGGTCGACCTCGCGGCGCACCTTGGAGTCGGCCCAGAAGTACGTGGAGACGGACACCACCAGCAGCGCCACGACCAGACCGAGCGCCGTGATGCCGATCTTCTTGCGGGTGCTCCAGCGGGGCCTGCGGGGGCCGGTGGCGGTCCCGCCGGGCGGGGGCGGGCCGAAGCCGCCTCCGCCCTGGCCGCCTCGGCCGGGGCCCGCGGGCCCCGCGGGGCCGGGACGTCGGACGGGCTGCGGCGGTACCCCGCCCGCCGCGGCGGCGGCCCGGCGCGGCGACAGTTCAGGGGGCAGCGGCGGCTCGGCGCCGCGGCGCTGCTCGGTGTCATCGCTCCAACCGTTCATGGTGGAAAGTGTGCCCGGCCTCGGGCGACGACCGGGAATCCACGGCGGTTCTGTAGCAGACCCGATGCATTCGGCCACCGGCCGCGACCGTTTCGCAACGGACATAAGGTTGCTGTCATGATCGATCGCCCCACCCCCGAGAGCCCGGCAGTCCCCGAGAGCCCAGCCGCCCCCGAAGCCCCGGCCACGCCTGAGGCCCTGGCGGCGCCTGAGGCCCTGGGGGCACCTGAGGCCCTGGCCACGTCCGACGTCCCCGCTCCCGACGGCGCGGCGCTCCCGGGCAAGCCGACCTCGGCGTCCCGCATCACGCTCTCGCACATCATGAGCGCGCACGACACCAATCTGCTGGGCACCGTCCACGGCGGCGTCGTCATGAAGCTGGTGGACGACGCGGCGGGCGCCGTCGCGGGACGGCACTCGGGCGGCCCCGCCGTCACCGGCGCGATGGACGAGATGATCTTCCTCGAACCGGTCAGGGTCGGTGACCTCCTCGCCGTGAAGGCCCAGGTCAACTGGACCGGCCGCACCTCCATGGAGGTCGGCGTCCGCGTCATGGCCGAGCGCTGGAATGAGTCGGGCGTCGCCAAGCAGGTCGCCAGCGCCTACCTCGTCTTCGTCGCGGTCGACGTCGAGGGCAAGCCCCGGCACGTACCGCCGGTCCTGCCCGAGACCGACCGCGACCGCCGCCGCTGGCAGGAGGCCCAGATCCGCCGCACCCACCGCCTGGCCCGCCGCCGCGCGATCGTGGAGCTGCGCCGCCGCCGCGCGGCCGAGGGCCTGGACGACCAGGGCGTGTCCTGAGCGGTTCGGAAAGTCGGCCGGGGGCCCCGGGGACGCACCCCGAGACCCCCGGCCGTCCGGCCCTCAGGCCGTTGAGCAGCCGATCGGGTCAGCAGCGGATCAGTTGAGCAGCCGGTCAGTTGAGCAACCGATCCGATCAGCGTCCGGTCCGATCGGCACCTCATCCGGTCAGCACCCGACCTCGTCACCCGTCAGCGCGGAGTCCATCGTCCCCGACGCCCCGCCGTCGTCCGCCGTCACCGGCGTGACCGCCTTGTAGTCGGAGCCGAGCACCACCTTCATCGTCTTGCCCTGGCCGGGCACGGCCACCAGCTCGGAGCCGGGCAGCGCGGTGGCGAGGGACTGCGCGGAGCGGTCCCAACGGGGGTCGTAGCGGATCACGGTCCGCGCGCTGGGGTGCTCGGACGTCCCGGGGGTGCCGACGGTCGAGAAACCGGTGGCGGCCAGCGCCTTCTGCGCGGCGGCGGCCAGCCCGCTGGTGTCGGTGCCGTTCTGGACCGAGACCCTGATGGTCGCGGGGTCGACGTCCACCTTGACGCCCTTGTGTTTCCTGGCCGTCTTGTGGTGCACCGCCAGCGGCCGGTCCGCGCGGATCGCCGCCCACATCTTCCCGGCCTTGGCGGTGTCCCACTTCACGGTGGAGCCGACGCCCGGGACGGAGTAGTCCGTGTCGCTCAGCGGCACGGAGCCGAACTCCGACGAGCTGGCCGTGAGGCCCTTCATGCCCTCCGCGAGCGCGATCAGGTCACCCGCCTTGAGGTTCTGGTCGGCGCGCACCGACCCGAGCACGGTCGAGGCGACCCGGCTCAGCTCCAGCGGGTTGGCCAGCGTCCCGCCGCTGGTGATCTTGTGGATGACCTGGGCCACGAACCGCTGCTGCCGCTGCATCCGCCCCAGATCCGCCGCCGCGTCCAGATGCCGGGCGCGTACGTACTGGAGCGCCTGTCCGCCGTCCAGCTTCGTGGTGCCGACCGGCAGGTCGAGGCCGGTGTAGGAGTCCTTCAGCGGGCGCGTCGTGCAGACCGGGACGCCGCCGATGACGTCGACCGTCTTCATGAAGCTCGTGAAGTCGACCTCCAGGTAGTGGTCGATGTGCACACCGGTGAGCTGCTCGACGGTACGGACGGTCAGCTTCGGGCCGCCGTCCGCGTACGCCTGGTTGATCTTCGCCGGGTGGGTGTCCGCCTGGACCTCGGCGGCGGGCGCGGCACCCGCTGTACCGGAGGCCGTGCCGGACGGCGTGGCCGAGGGTGCGGCGGACGGCGTGCCGGGCGGTGACGCGCTCGCCGGAGGGGACCCGGAGGACGACGCGTCCGCCGACGGCTGGTCCGGCAGGCGTACGTACGTATCGCGCGGGATGCTCACGATGCTCGCGTGCGAACGGTCCTCCGACAGGTGCACCAGCATGATCGTGTCGGTGCAGTGACAGGGCGCGCCGCCCAGGTGGTACGCCTTCCTCGTCGCCGGGTCCAGGCCGTCGCGGCCGTCCGTGCCGACCAGCAGGAAGTTGGTGCCCTTGGACCCGTCGGGACGCCCCTCCATCCCGCCGAAGGCGTCCACCCGGTCGATCGCGCCGCTGACCCCGTTCAGCACGGCGTGGCCCACTCCGCTCGCGGTGATGATCAGCAGGGCCAGGCCGCCGATGATCCGGGTGCTCCAGCGGATCGGCGGACGTCGGCGCGCGGGGGGCACTCGGGTGGGCGGCACACGGGTGGGCGGCACAGGGAATCCCTCCGTGCGGTGACAGGGGCGTGCGGACCCGTTCAGGCTAGGGACAAATAGGACAGTAGGTCTTGACCCCACGCGCTGGGGTCCCCCATTAGCGGTAACGTTTGCCGCGATGAACGCCGCCGCTCCTGACCCCGCCACCCGTGCCGCCGCGCCGCAGAACCCCGCGCCCCCGGCAGTCTCCGTGATCATGCCGGTGCTCAACGAGGAGCGCCATCTGCGCGACTCGGTGCGGCACATCCTGGAGCAGGACTATCCGGGCGAGCTGGAGGTCGTCATCGCGCTGGGCCCGTCCACGGACGGTACGGACGCGATCGCCGCCGAGCTGACCGCCGCCGACCCGCGGGTCCACACGGTGCCCAACCCCACCGGCCGCACCCCCGCCGCGCTCAACGCGGCGATCAAGGCGTCCCGGCACCCGGTCGTCGTACGCGTCGACGGGCACGGCATGCTCTCGCCCGACTACATCGCCACCGCCGTCCGCCTCCTCGACGAGACGGGCGCGGCGAACGTCGGCGGCATCATGCACGCCGAGGGCGAGAACGACTGGGAGCGCGCGGTCGCCGCCGCCATGACGTCGAAGATCGGCGTCGGCAACGCGGCCTTCCACACCGGAGGCGCCGCCGCCCCCGCCGACACCGTCTACCTCGGCGTCTTCCGCCGCGAGGTGCTGGAGCGGCAGGACGGCTACAACGTGGAGTTCATCCGCGCCCAGGACTGGGAGCTGAACTACCGCATCCGCGAGGCCGGCCACCTCATCTGGTTCTCGCCCGAACTGCGCGTCTCCTACCGGCCTCGCCCCACCGTGCGCGCGCTCGCCAAGCAGTACAAGGACTACGGCCGCTGGCGGCGCGTCGTCACCCGCTACCACCGCGGCTCGGTCAACCTGCGCTACCTGGCCGCCCCCGTCGCCCTGTTCGCCAACGCGGCGGGCATCGTCGTCGGCGCGGCCGTCACCCCGTGGGCGCTGCTGGTGCCCGCCGCGTACGTGGCCGCCATCACCGTCGGCTCGCTCCCGGCGGGCCGCGGCCTGTCCTTCGGCGCCCGGCTGCGTATCCCGCTCGCCCTGGCCACCATGCACATGTGCTGGGGCTACGGCTTCCTCACCAGCCCGCGCTCGCTGGCCCGCCGAGTGATCGCCAGCCGCCGCCCCGCGGTGCGCGACGCGGAGTCGCGACAGCAGGGCCAGCAGGACGGGCAGGGCCAGCAGGACGGCCAGCAGACGGAGACGGCCCGCGCGGAGGCGTGAGCCGCTCCCCGCGCGGGCCGGTCGTACCGCCTGCCGGTCCCGCCCTCTCCCACCCGCGTCCTACCAGCGGTAGATCGGCAGCACCTCCATGCAGCCGGTCGTGTCCGCGCCGTTCACCGCCTCCGCCGTCGTCGGCACGGAACCGCTCTTCGGCAGCGTCTTGCTGAAGTCCGTACCGGTCTTCCAGTCCGCGCCGATGGTCAAGGTGATGGTGTCGACGTCCGCGGACGCCTTCACATTGCCCGCCGGGATCTTCAGCGCCTTGCCCACCGCCGTGGCGTCGGCCTTGCCCTGGTCACCGCTGCTCGTCGGATACGTGAGGGTGGTGCCCGGGCTCGGCTTGGTCTGCTGGCTCGCCTCCGCCTTGGTGAAGCCCGCGGTCTTGAGCGTGGTGGCGATACCGCCCGCGCGGTTCGGCGTGGCCACGCCGTCCGAGGTGCCCGCGGTGCCGTTGACCACGGAGACCGCGATGGTGTCGGAGGCCGCGGCTGGCGGGCCCTGCGGCGCGGTCGTGGCCGGTGTCGTGGCGGGCGCCCCGCTCGCCGGGGTCTTCGCCTTGCCGTTGCCGTCCATCGCCACGTCGTTGCGCAGCAGCGACCAGACCTGGGGCGCGTCCGCCGACGGGATGTAGTGCGCCAGCGGGGCCTTCGGGTCCGCGTCGTGCGGCATCGTCAGCATCGTGATGCGGTCCGACGGCACGGTCTTGAGCTGCATGCCCAGGTCGTACAGCTTCTTCGGGGTGCCGATCTCCTTGGAGACCTCGAACGCCTCCATCGCGGTGGTCGCGATCTTGTTGAGCTTGCCCGGGTCGGTGAAGAGGTTCTGGCTGCGCAACTGCCGGATCAGCGCGCTCATGTACATGTGCTGCGCCTTGGCCCGCGCGGCGTCGCTGCCCCAGGCGTGCCGGGTCCGCAGCCACTTCAGCGCGGTCTCGCCGTAGATCTTCTGCTTGCCCGCCTTGAGGTGCAGGTGCGAGCCGCCGGGCTGGGCCGGGGTCGAGTGGTCGTCCACATTCTGCTTCACGCAGACCTCGACGCCGCCGACGACGTCGGCCATCTTCACCACACCGGAGAAGTCGATGGTCAGCCAGTGGTCGATGTAGACGCCGGTCAGATTCTGCACGGTGGCCAGGGTGCAGCCCGCGCCGCCGCGGCCGAGCGACGCGTTGATGATGTCGTTGACCGGCGCGAACTTCTCGTGCGTCTTGGGGTCGGTGCACGCCGGGATGTTGACGCGGGTGTCGCGCGGGATGCTGACCACGGACATGTTGCTGCGGTCCGCGGACAGGTGCGCGATCATGATCACGTCGGCGCGGGCGGCGTCGCCCACGGTGTTCTTGGCACCGCCGAGCTTCAGATCCTCGGGGTCGTTGCGGCTGTCGGAGCCCAGGATGAGGATGTTCATCGCCGTCTTGCCGGCGGCGTTGGCCTTCGTCTTCGCCACGGTCGAGCTGCCGCTGACGCGCTCGCCCTTGCGGATCTTGCCCGCCAGGTACTCGTAGTAGCCGTAGGCCGCGCCCGCCGAGCCGAGCACCGCGACCGCGGCGCCGATGGACACCCACTTCAGGACCCTGCGCTTACGGCTCTTCGTGCGCCGCCGTGAGCCGCCACGCCGGTGACCGCCACCGCCCGCCGCGCCGCGCTGGCCCGGTATTCGCTCGGGTGGCTCCTGCCCGCCGTCGGAAGAGGCGGGGTCGGCGTCCGGTCCCGCGCCGGAGCCCGCGCCGTCGTCGCCGCCGGAGTCCGTACCTGATGGCGCGCCGGGCGCGTAGGCGCGGGCGTCGTCCCGGTACAGGCTCTCGTCCCATCCCCGGTGGTCCGGGTTGGGTGCCGTACCGAAGCCGTTCCCTCCCACTGTCCCGTCGCGCATCCCGAACCTCCCTGTGGCGCGCATCGTCATCACGGTGACCGGCCGCGCGCCTTCGCGCGGGGTGTACGGACGGTGCACGCCGACGCGCCGCCCTACCCGGGTCATACTGGGTCGCCCCACTGTCAGACGGCTGTGAGCGGCGAGGAGTTGCACCCGGAGATCGTCAATTAGCGGACGCCGGGACTCCGGCGCCCGCCCGGATCACATCAGAGGGTGACGGAGGTCACGGCATTCGCCGCGTTCACCGGATTGACCGTATTCACCGCGTTTACGGTATTCACCGCGTTCGTCGCGTGCGCGACATCCGTGACCTCACTTCACGCACGCCGTGTCGGCGGCCTCGGTCTTCGGGAGGTCCGAGGGAGCCGCGGTGGGCGGGCCGATCGGGGTGCCGGGCGCCGTGAAGTCCTTGCCGAGAGTCAGCTTCATGTACGCGAGCGGCGCCGCGTCCGTCGTGCCCTGCTTCAGCGCGGAGGCGGGCAGCCCCATCATCGCGGCCAGCGAACGCGCCTGGTCGGCCTGGTTCGGCGCGTACTCCAGGACGGTCCTGGCGGTGGCGGGCGCGTTGCCGCCGTTCGCCGAGCGGTTGACGCCCTGGGTGTTCTGGAGCCAGTTGACGGTGCTCTGCGCCGCGCCGAAGGTCCCGCTGCCGTTGAGCACGTTGACGCGGGTGTCGTGCGGGGTCGCCTTCGGCCCGCTCAGCCGGGGGTCGGGCGTGGCGGACGGCTTCTTCACCGCGGTCAGCGACACGTCGTTCTTGATCAGCGCGAAGAGCTGCGGGGCCTTGACCGGGTCGACGACGACGGTGGCGTGCACCTTCTCGTTCGGGTTGTCGAGCACCGGCAGGGTGGTGAAGCTGATGTGCTTCTCGTCCACCTCGCTGAGGTCCTTGGCCAGGCTGGTGAGCTTGCTCACGCTGCCGATCGCGCTGTCCACGGTGAGCGCCTTGGTGGCCGCGTCCGCCAGCGTGAACAGCTTCTTCGGGTTGGTCAGCGTGCCGCTCGACTTGATCTTCCGGATCATCGCGCTCAGGAAGTTCTGCTGGAGCTTGATCCGGTCCAGGTCGCTCTGGTTCTTGAGCGCGTGCCGGGTCCGTACGAACTCCAGCGCCGTCTCGCCCTGGATGTTGTGCGGTCCCGCGCTCAGGTTCAGATGGGACTTCGGGTCGACCAGCGGCCGGGCGAGGCAGACGTCGACACCGCCGACGGCCGTCGACAGGGCCTTCACCGCCTCGAAGTTGACCATCATGAAGTGGTCGATCGGCAGCCCCGTCATCGCCGTCACCGCGCGCATGGTGCAGCCGGGGTCGCGGCCGTCCACGCCCAGGCTCTCGTTGAACTTGGGCGTGGTGAGCTGCGCGGGCGTGCCCGGAACCGTCTTGGTGCTGCCGTCCTTCTGCTTCGTCGGGCAGTCGGGGATGGAGGTGACGATGTCGCGGGGGATGCTCATCGCGGTCGCGTTGCTGCGGTCGGCCGACACATGGAAGAGGATCGTGGTGTCCGCGTGGCCGACGCTGCCCGCGTCGCCGTACTTCTTGCCGAGGCCGACCCGGCTGTCCGTGCCGATCACCAGCACGTTCATCGGACCGGTGTGCGTGACGTCCTTGCTGCCCGCGTTGCCGACGTCCACCGTCGTGATGTTGTTGTTGAAGTGCTGGTAGACGAGGTAGCCGCCGACGCCGACCGCCACCAGCACGAAGCTCACCGTGCCCGCGGTCCACAACAGGACCTTCTTCTTACGGGACTTCTTGTTCCTCGCCTTGCGACGGCTGGTCGGCGTGGACACGTCGGCCGAGCCGCCCCCCAGTCGCGCCGAGCCGGTGGTGGAGGTCGTGGCACCGGTCCTGGCCGCGAGGCGGGCCGCGCGCCGGCCGCCGGGGGGCGGGGCGGGGCTGTCCGTCGGGCCGGTCCCGGCCCCGGTCGCGTCGTCGTCCCCTGCGGTAGGAGCTGAGTCGCGCCCTTGGCCGCGCCCGGCGTCCCGCGGTGCGGGGGAGGCGTCGCGATGACCGCTCTGCCCCGGCACGGTGGGCCTCGGCGCCGCGTCCGGCTCCAGCCGCAACTGGTACGTACCGGTCGCCGGGTCCAGGACCCACTGGTCCGCCGGGTCGATGTTCCTACGGCCTTGCGTGTCCACGGTCGCTCGGGTCCTCCATCCGGGATCGGCCGGATCGCTCACACTAGCCCCACAGTTCAGCGCCGATGCGCGCCCGTGACAAATCGAGCGCCCCTACAACCGGACAAAGCTGCCGATCCCGCCTGCCGACCAGGTGGACTCTTTAGCGGGATTTCACCCGCTCTTGCCACAGATGTCGCGGTCCGCGGTCGTCCCGCGGTACGTGGGGCCCGTGGGGGTGGTCGTGGGCGTGGCCGTAGAGGTCGAGCCCGCGGACGGGGTGCCGGGCGTACGCGTACCGCCCGCGCTGTCACCGCCGCCGTCTCCGCTGTCCGGCGCCTTGTCCGACACGTTCACCGGCCGGTCGTCGCGCAGCGTCTTGAAGAGGGTGTCGGCGGCGGGCTGGACGAGCTGGTCGCGGTTGATGTCGTTGACGTACTGCTCGCGCGGCACGGTCAGGAAGTGCACGTTCCCGGTCGGTATCTGCTGGAGGCTGTGCGCGAGGGTGTACAGCTCGCTCAGCGAGTCCAGGCCGGGGTCGGCGGTCAGCGACGAGGTGGCGGCCGACAGCAGCGGGTAGAGCTTGGTCGGGTTGAGCAGCACGCCGTTGCTGCTCACCTTCTTCAACAGCGAGGCGAGGAACGCCTGTTGCCGGTCCATCCGCATGGTGTCGCTGCCGTCGCCGATGCCGTGCCGGGCGCGTACGTATCCCAGCGCCTGCTCGCCGTTGAGCGTCTGCCGTCCCGCGGGCAGGTCGAGGTGCGCGTACGTGTCGTGCACCGGCTCGGCCAGGCACACATCGACACCGTTCACCGCCCCGACCATCTTCTTGAAGCCGTTGAAGTCCACGATCAGGTGATGGTCGACGCGGATGCCGGTCATCTTCTCGACCGTACGGATGGTGCAGGCCGCGCCGCCCGACTCGAACGCCCAGTTGAACTGCTCGAAGCGCTCGTGGTCCTCCTTGCCGCTCGGCAGGGTGCAACGCGGCACGTGCGTCATCAGGTCACGCGGGAGGCTGACGGCGGTGGCGCTCTTCCGGTCGGCGGATATGTGCAGCAGGATCGTGGTGTCCGAGCGCTGAGTGCCGCTGTCCTGGCCGTACTTGCTGTTGCCGTTCCCGCGGTTGTCCGAGCCGATCAGCAGGATGTTCTGGGCCTCCGTCGGGCCCTGCGTGGGGCGCTCGGAGGCGTGCACCTTCAGGTCGTTCTCGGTCGCGGTGTCGGTCGTGATGTTGCCGTTGAGCCGCTGGTAGAGGTACCAGCCGGTGCCCGCGCAGGCCAGCACGAGTACGGCGGTGCACAGGGCGACGACCTTCAGCCAGCGCCAGTTCTTGGGGGTGGCGGGCTCCTCCGCCGGGGCGGCGGGACCTTCGACCGGCGGCGTATCCGTCTCCGTATCGGCAGCCGGCTCCGCGGCCTTTTCCGTATCGGCGTCCGGTTCCGTCCCCGCGTCCGCGTCCGTCCCCGCGTCCGCGTCCGCTTCGGTCTCGGCCTCTGGTTCTGCCTCAGCCTCGGCTTCGGTCTCGGTCTCGGCCTCTGCCTCTGGTTCTGCTTCCGCTTCGGTCGTCGGCTCGGCGGGCTCGTCCGACCGCGCCTTCTGTGTGCCGGACGCGTCGTCGGAGCCGTCGGAGGCGGGGGGAACGGAGTCACCCTGCGGAGGCTCTGCTGGCGTGGTCACGTCGGGGCCCGTCTCTCGGAAGTCGCCGGTTACCGGGGACAGGCTTGCGATTACCCGCCCGGCATTCGTTCAGACAGCCGAATACGGTGGTTGGTTGCCTGGGTACCCGAAATCCACAGACAGCTGTTGACGAGATGTGACGGAAGTGACGACAGAGGCGTCCGGCGAGGCCGGGGCGCGTGACCGCTACAGAGATACGGTGACGCGCTCGGCGTCCTTCCGCTTGGCCAACTGCTCCTCGGGCAGCCGGTCGAGGTTGCGGCAGAGCACCACGGAGGCGTCGGCGGCGAGCGGCGCGAGCAGCCCGGCCGCGAGCCCGTCCCACGTGTCGAAGGACAGCGGCGACAGCAGCCGTCCGCCGCGGCCGAGCCCGAGTGCGGCGGCCGACGCGCGCGCCTTGGCGACGACCTCGGACGCGGTCAGCACACCCCCGCCGTCCGGCAGTACGAGCGCGGGCGCGTCCGGGCCGACCGGCGCGTAGGGCGCGAAACGGTCGCCCTGGCTCGGCACCTCCACCGCGTAGTCGACGAAGCCCGCGGGCGGCTGCGGGAAGCGTCCGCCCAGCGGCCGGAGCGCGAGCGCGACCCGCTCGCCGCCGCAGGCCCGCGCCGCGTCCAGGGTGTCCGGGCCGCTGACCACCAGGTCGGCACCGGCCGGATCGCCGCCGGGCGCCACGACGACGCCCGCCGAGAAACCGGCCAGCACCCACACGGCCGTCTGCCAGTGCGCGGGCAGCAGCAGCGCCAGCCGGTCGCCGGGCTGCGCGCCCAACTCGTCCTGGAGCAGATTCGCGGTCTTCGCCACCCAGTTCCCGAAGGTCGCCACCGACAACTCGACGCGTTCACCCGTCGCGTCGTCGTAGAAGGTGACCAGCGGGCGGCCCGGATCACCGCGCAGCGCGGCGTCGAGCAGCCCGGCGGGAGTCGCGGGGCCCTGGGGAGTGCGGGGCGTGTCGGGCGTGTTGGCGGTCGGCGTCACGCGTGTCAGGCTACCCCCAGCGATCACCACGGCCTGTGCCCGTACGGGTACGGGGCCGGTTCCCCGTGCGGCCGTCGCGGGTGGCGTCCCCGTCCGACTCGGCGCGTCCGACTCGGCTCGTCCGTACGGGTGTCAGTGCGGCGGCGCGGCCGACTGTCCGTCAGTTCGTGAATACTCATCTTTACGGCTTATGTCACTATGCTTGCCATGCGAGCACACCCCGCCTCCGCCGTCAGCGCGGAGCGCCCCGTGGAGAGCCCTGCGGCAACCGAAGCGATCCTCCTGGTCGGGGGCAAGGGCACCCGGCTCAGGCCGCTGACCGTGCACACCCCGAAGCCGATGGTCCCGGCGGCCGGAGTCCCGTTCCTCACCCACCAGCTCGCGCGCGCCAGGGCCGCCGGGGTCGAGCACGTGGTGCTCGCCACCTCCTACCTCGCCGAGGTCTTCGAACCGCACTTCGGCGACGGCTCGGCGCTCGGCCTGCACCTCGAATACGTCACCGAGACCGAGCCGCTGGGCACCGGCGGAGCCATCCGCAACGTCGCCCACCGGCTGCGCTCCGCGCCCGGCGACCCCGTCTTGGTCCTCAACGGCGACATCCTCACCGGCCTCGACATCCCCGCCCTCGTCGGCACCCACCGCGCCACCGGCGCCGACATCTCGCTGCACCTGACCAAGGTCGCCGACCCGCGCGCCTTCGGCCTCGTCCCCACCGACGCGGACGGCCGCGTCACGGCCTTCCTGGAGAAGCCGCAGACGCCGGAGGAGATCGTCACCGACCAGATCAACGCGGGGTGTTACGTCTTCACCCGCTCGGTCATCGACACCATTCCGGCCGGGCGGCCGGTCTCCGTCGAACGCGAGACCTTCCCCGACCTGCTCGCCGCCGGCGCCCACCTCCAGGGCATGGTCGACTCCACCTACTGGCTCGACCTCGGCACCCCGCAGGCGTTCGTCCGCGGCTCCGCCGACCTCGTGCTCGGCCACGCGCCGTCCCCCGCCGTCGCGGGCCTCGGCGGCGACCACCTCGTCCTGACCGGCGCCCATGTCGCCGCCGACGCCAAGCTCTCCGGCGGCACCTGTGTCTCCACGGGCGCCGTCATCGGGGCCGGCGCCCGCGTCGACGGCAGCACCGTGCTGTCCGGCGCCACCGTCGAGCCCGGCGCCGTCGTCCGCGACTCGCTCGTCGGCATCGGCGCCGTCATCGGCGCCCGCACCGTCCTCGACGGCGCCGTCGTGGGCGACGGCGCGCACATCGGCCCCGACAACGAACTGCGCGACGGCGTACGGATCTGGTGCGGAGCCCGGATTCCGGCGGGCGCGGTGCGGTTCTCGTCGGACCAGTAGGGCGGGGGGCTCGGCTTTACGGGGGCGGGGCGGCGGGTGCGTCGGAGGGGGCGGATACGCTCGCCGGGTGCCTCTCCCGCGACCCCGACCCGCCTCCACCACCACCGCCACCGCCGCTTGCGCGGGGTCGGTGTCATCGGCGGCTCCCGCGGCTCCGCGTACCCGGTCCTGGTCGCCTGCCGGGCCGCTCGACATCCGGCTCACCCTCAACCCGCTCTGCCGCGGTTACGGCGACCCCGCCTTCCGGATCGACCCGGACGGCACCGTCTGGCGGGCGAGCCGCACGCCCGACGGCGCGGGCACCCTCCGCCTGACCGGAAGTCCCGCCACGATCGAGGCCCACGCGTGGGGGCCCGGCGGCCAGTGGCTGCTCGACGCGCTGCCCGCGCTGCTCGGCGCCGACGACGATCCGGCCGCGTTCACGCCCCGGCACCGGCTCGTGCACGCCGCGCACCGGCGCCACCCCGGTCTGCGGCTGACCCGTACCGGGCTCGTCCTCGAATCGCTGATCCCCTCCATCCTGGAACAGAAGGTCACCACCACCGAGGCGTACCGGGCCTGGCGGCTTCTGCTCCACCGCCACGGGGAGGCCGCGCCGGGGCCGGCGGGCGCCGAGCGCATGCGCGTCATGCCCGACGCGCGGGGGTGGGCCCTGGTCCCGTCCTGGGACTGGCACCGGGCGGGGGTCGACAACAAGCGCGCCTCCACCGTCCTGCGGGCCGTCCGGGCCGCCTCCTCGCTCGAAGGGCTCACCGCCCTTCCACCCGGCGAGGCGGCCACGCGGCTCCAGACGGTGCCCGGGATCGGGCCCTGGACGGCTGCCGAGACGCTTCAGCGCAGTCATGGGGCCGCCGATGCCGTGACGGTCGGGGACCTGCACCTGCCGCATCGGGTCGGGTACGCCCTCACGGGTGAGCGCCGCTCTTCCGATGAGGTCATGCTCGGTCTTCTCGCGCCCTACGCGGGGCAGCGGCACCGTGCCGCCCGCCTCATCCTCCTCAACTCTCCCGCCCCGCCCCGCCGCGCCCCCCGCCTGGCCCCCAACCCTCCTGGCCGCTAGCCCTCTTGCCCTTTGTCTTTGCCCGCCCGCCCACCCGTGCGGGTGTTTTGTCGTCTGCGGGTGCCGCTTGTGCCTGGGTCGGTGCCGGTCCGGGGCACCTCCTCGAAATGCGGCTACCTGGTCTCCTGTATCCGGTGCCCTTCTTGTCACCGCATTTCTGCGGGGGCACCCCGGCCCGTCCCCTCCCGGTACGTCGGCGTCCGCCCGCCGGTGGGGGTTGCCGGGGGAGGGGGTTCTTTCGGCGGGCCGCCCTGCGCCGGTGCCCCCTCCCGGTGAGTCGGAATGCTCGGGCCCTTCCTCCAACAGCCCCACAAAACCCCTGCGGCCAGCCCCACACCCGCCCTGAGGACCAGGTGGCCCTTTACCCCCCCGCCCCCCACCCCCTCCGGCGGCCGTCAGGTTGCGGGCCCGAGCCGAACCGTCAAACCCCGCAAGACCCGGGCTTCGCCCCCTTCACCCGAGCGAAGAGCCGGGCGGTGCATGGCCCACCCCCCGGCCCCCCTGTCCAGCCCACCCGCCCGGACGGCCGCTGGCGGAGACGCCCGGCCCCCACCCACCCCCCTCCCAGCACCCCCACCGGCGGCCGGACGCCCCCGCACCTCGGCCCACCCACCCCCGCCCCGGCACCGCAGCGGACCGTCGGCCGCCCCCGCACCTCGGCCCACCCACCCCCCTCCCGGCAACCCCCACCGGACAGGCGGACGCCGACGTACCGGGAGGGGACGGGCCGGGGTGCCCCCGCAGAAATGCGGTGACAGGGACGGTGCCGGATACAGGAGACCAGGTAGCCGCATTTCGAGGAGGTGCCCCGGCCCGGCACCGACCCAGGCACAAGCGGCACCCGCAGACGAAGAAAACACCCGCACGGGTGGGCGGGCGGGCAAAGACACCCCCCGGAGGGGGCTCAGCGAACGGCGATGAAGGCGGCGGAGTCGCGAGCCGGCCGAACGGCCGGCGCGGCGGCCGGCCGCCCAATGGCCACGGCCCCCATGGGATCCCAGTCGGCGGGAAGCCGAAGGACGTCGCGGACGACGTCACGGCAGAACATCGTCGAGGAAACCCACGCGGAGCCAAGCCCCTCCCCGGCAAGCGCCACAAGAAAGTTCTCGACGGCCGCCCCCACCGCCACCACGAACATCTCCCGCTCCGCGGCCCCCCGCCGCGCATCCGGATAGGCGTGAGCCCCGTCGGCGACAAGGCACGGCACGACGAGATAAGGAGCGCGCCGCAGCACGTCCCCCCGCCGAAGCCGCCGGGCCACGGACTCCTCGGAGAAACCGTCGCGCCGCAGGTCCGCCGCCCAGGCGTCCCGCATGGCGTCGAGCAACCGCTCCCGTGTCTCGGCCGACTCCAGGAGAACGAACCGCCACGGAGTGGTGTGGTGGGGGGCGGGCGCGGTGACGGCGAGCGCGACGGCACGTCGAACGGCGGCGGGGTCGACCGCGTCGTCGGTGAACTCCCGTACGGTCCGCCGCAGCGAGACGGCCTCGCGTACGGCCTCGGAGGTGCCGAGCCGGAACATGTCGTTGGCGGCGGCCCGCACAAGAGGCCGCGCGCCGGAATCGTCGCCGTCGGCGAGAGCGCCCTCGGCGGCGACGACCTCGCCGAGCCCCCGTACGACGGCCACCGGCAACCCCCCGACCTTCCCCTTGACCAGGTCCCCGGCGGCGGCCAACTCGTCCCCGGTGGCGGTCACCGTCACGGACATGAGGTTGCCGTGGCTGTCGAGACCGCCGCGGAGGTCGTCCAGGACGCGGACCCCGGCGGCGCCGATGGCGACGTCGGTGAGACCTTCGCGCCAGGGCCGCCCGAAGGTGTCGGTGACGATGACGCCGACGCGTACGCCGAGGATCTCGCGGAGGCCGTCCCGGACGCGCCGGGCGGAGGCGTCGGGGTCCTCGGGGAGCAGAAGGATGGTTCCCGCCGCGGTGTTGGAGGCGTCGACGCCCGCCGCGGCCATGACGAAGCCGTGCCGGGTCTCGACGATGCGGGTGGGTCCGCGGCGGGCGACGAGGCGTACGGCCTCGGCGTCGATGGCGGCCTCGCGGTCGTCGGCGTTGACGATCCGGCCCTCGGCCTTGCTGACGATCTTGGAGGTGACCAGCAGGACGTCGCCGTCGGCGAGTTCGGTCCCGGTGGCGGCGATGAGCTTGGCGATGTCGGCGCCCGGCTGCACCTCGCCGATGCCGGGGACGGCGAACACCTCGTAGCGGGGCGCGTTCATGCCCGTACCTCCTCGGCGAGCGTCAGCGCCTCCCTGGCCATCTGGGCCGTGGCCTCGGGGCCGTCCATGAGCAGGGGGATGGCCCGGCAGCGGATTCCGGCGGCCTCGACCTCGGGGACGGCGGCGGCGTCGACGGTGTCGACCAGCCAGCCGTCGAGCAGCCCGGAGCCGTAGTGCGCGGCGACGGCCGCGGCCGTCGACTCGACCCCGACGGCGGCCAGCACCTTGTCGGCCATGCCGCGCACGGGGGCGTCGCCGATGAGCGGGGAGAGGCCGACGACCGGCACCCCGGCCTCGGCGATGGCCTCGCGGATGCCGGGCACGGCGAGGATGGTGCCGATGCTGACGACGGGGTTGGACGGCGGGAAGACGATGACGTCCGCCTCGCCGATCGCCTCCAGGACGCCGGGCGCGGGCTTGGCGCCCTCCGCGCCGACCGGCACGACGGCGTGCGCGGGGACGGAGGCGCGCAGCCGTACCCAGTACTCCTGGAAGTGAACGGCCTTGCGCTCGCCGTCGATCTCGACCAGCACGTGGGTCTCGATCCGGTCGTCGGACATCGGGATGAGCCGCACGCCGGGCTTCCAGCGGGCGCACAGCGCTTCGGTGACGGCGCTGAGCGGGTAGCCCGCGCCGATCATCTGTGTGCGCACGATGTGGGTGGCGAAGTCCCGGTCGCCGAGACCGAACCACTCGGGGCCCACGCCGTACGCGGCGAGTTCCTCCTTGACCGCGAAGGTCTCCTCGGCCCGCCCCCAGCCCTGCTCCTCGTGGATGCCGCCGCCGAGGGTGTACATCACGGTGTCGAGGTCGGGGCAGACCTTCAAACCGAACAGATGGATGTCGTCTCCGGTGTTGCCGATGACGGTAATCTCCGCCTCCGGCGCCGCTGCCTTCAGGCCGCGCAGAAAGCGCGCCCCTCCAATACCTCCGGCCAGAACCACGATTCGCATGGTTCCCAGTCTGTCAGCCCGCCGCGGCGGCCCGTGAGGTATCGGCCTGCGGGGCGGCGGACGTGCAGGCGTACGGGGTCATCTTGGTGAGGCCGGGGAAGTAGACGTGCAGGCTCACCGCGGGTTCCAGCGCGTCGTTGACGACCTCGTGGACGTAACCGGGCGCGAAGGCACGCTGCGCGCCCGCCGACAGCACCCGGTTGACCTCGCGGCCGACGCCGCCCGAGGTGCCCGTGCTTGCATCCGGCAGCGCCCGCTCGCGCAGTGCGCCTTGGAGCACGGTGAGCACACCGGACGACAGGCCGTGGTCGTGCAGCCCGCTGCTCTGACCGGGCAGCCAACTCAGCAGCCACACCTCGTAGCCGGGTCCGCGGCGCAGCCGCGCGTACCAGCGGGTGGTGGCGTCGTAGCGCACCTGGGGGGCCCATCGCTCGCGGTCGGCGGCGATGGAGCGGGCGAGCCCGGCGAACTCCGCGACGGTGCGTGGGTGTTGCGGCACCGGGGGGAGCAGGTGGGGAAGGGCGAGCGGGTCACCGGCGATCGAGACATCGCTGTACATGAAGGTGTGTTCCTCGTGATGCGCGAGTGGCTAGGCGGTGCCAGGTCCGTGACAGGTCCTGGGCAGGGGGCTCAGCGGCAACAACAGGAACGACAACAGCTCTGGGCGAGCGCGACGCAGCGGGACTCGCGACGGCGAGTCCGGGTAGGCGCGTGGTGCTCAGCAGGCATGCCGTCAAGGAGACCGGTCGCGCCCGTACCTTGTCAACCGGATGTCCGGAATGTCGCGAATCTTTCACCTGATCCGGCTGGAAGGGTTGGTGAAAGGTTTGTGCGCAGAAGTGTGCGGATATGTGGTGCCCAACCGCATGAAGAGCACGTTGTGCTGTTGTGCTTCTGTGATCGGAATGTGATCCACAACGCTTCACCCGAATGGCGGAACGTGGCGCGTCGCCAAGGCGTCTGACGAGGTGTGAACGGTGGATCGACGGGACCATGGTTGACGGATACCGGATTTTAGGCCGATATCAACACTTTCTGTCACCTCTTGGTTCAGCGGAGTGAATAACGGGCCCAATAGCAGATCTCGGCTTGACTGGCCCGGATCGGCACACTTGTAATTTCACTCGTGTCGTTAGGCCGCACATGGTGACGGCAACATCACGGGGAAGCACGACAGACGAGGGGCGCGCATGACCGAGCAGTTCCAGTTGCTGCTGGCCGAAGAGGCCGACGAGGAACTCGGCTGGCAGGAGCGCGCGCTGTGTGCGCAGACCGACCCCGAGTCGTTCTTCCCGGAAAAGGGCGGTTCCACGCGTGAGGCGAAGAAAGTCTGCCTCGCCTGTGAAGTCCGTTCCGACTGCCTGGAGTACGCCCTGGCCAACGACGAACGCTTCGGCATCTGGGGCGGCCTGTCCGAGCGGGAGCGCCGCCGCCTGAAGAAGGGCGTCGTCTGACCCACGCGACCGGGCCGACGACCGGTCCGAGGACCGGGTCCGCGGCAGGGCGCCGACCGAGCCCTGACCGCGCCCCCGGCCCCTCGCGCGGCACCGCGCACCGGCCCGATCACAGCTCCCGCACACCCCGCTTCCAGCCCGCGTACAGCCCGCTTTCCGCGCCCACCGGCACGGGAGGCGGGCTGCCGTTGTTCTCACACTCGGACGGAGCCCCCGGCGTAAGCCGTTAGTGTGGGGGCCCGTCCGAGACGTTCCCCGCCGCCGGCGGCCGATGCGTCAACCGCAGTCCAGCGAACCGGGGCCCGAACCTCGATGTCCGTGAACAGCCCAGCACCGGCCTTCTTCCCGGCCGGCATCCCTGAGTTCCCGCGCCACGTCGTCACCGCCGTGCTCGTCGCGCACGACGGCGCGCGCTGGCTGCCCAAAGCCCTCGCCGGCCTGCTCTCCCAGGACCGCCCTGTCCAGGACGTGATCGCCGCCGACACCGGCAGCGCGGACGACTCCGCGCGGCTGCTCGCCGACTCCCTCGGCGACCAGCGCGTCCTGCACCTGGCCCGCCGCACCGGCTTCGGCGCCGCCGTCGAGGAGGCCGCCAGGGTCGCCGCGCCGCTCAGCGCCGAGCAGTTGCCGTACCTGGGACGCCGCAGCGGCTGGGACCCGGTCAGCCGCAGTTGGAACGACGACGCGTACGACGAGCCCGAGCAGCCGCACGGCGACCCCGTCCAGTGGCTGTGGCTGCTGCACGACGACTGCGAGCCCGACCCCGGAGCGCTCGCCGCCCTGCTGCGCACCGCGGACGCCTCGCCGTCCGCCTCGATCATCGGCCCCAAGCTGCGGAGCTGGTTCGACCGCAGGCAGCTCCTCGAAGTCGGCGTCAGCATCGCCCGCAGCGGTCGCCGTTGGACCGCGCTCGAACGCCGCGAGCAGGACCAAGGCCAGCACGACCAGACCCGCCCGGTGCTCGCCGTGTCGTCCGCGGGCATGCTGGTGCGCCGCGACGTGTGGGAGGAGCTGGGCGGATTCGACCGCAGGCTGCCCCTGATGCGCGACGACGTCGACTTCTGCTGGCGCGCCCAAGCAGCGGGCCACACCGTGCTGGTCGCCCCCGACGCCGTCATGTGGCACGCCGAGGCCGCCTCCCGCGAGCGCCGTCCGGTCGACTGCGCGGGCCGCTCCTCGGTCAACCCGCACCGCGTCGACAAGGCCGGCGCCGTCTACACCCTGCTGGCCAACACCCGCGGCCCGCTGCTGCCCTATGTGATGCTGCGGATCGCCGTCGGCACCATATTGCGCACGCTCGCCTATCTCGTCGGCAAGGTGCCGGGACAGGCCGTCGACGAGATCGTCGGACTGCTCGGCGTCCTGCTGCGCCCCGGACGGGTGCTGGCCGCCAGACGCAGAAGAGGCCGCGGCACCGTACCGCCCTCCGAATTGCGACCGCTCTTCCCGCCGCCCGGCGCGACCGTACGCGCCACCGTCGACCAGGTCGTCAGCAACATCGCGGGCCGCGCGGACGCCGCGTCCGCCGCCGCGGGACGCCACGGCGGCTCCGTCGAGTCCGGACCGGGCGACGAGGACGGCGACTTCCTGGAAGTCGAGCAATTCGCGCGGCTCAAGCGCGTCGCCCGCAAGCCGGGCCCCGTGCTCTTCGCCGTCCTGCTCGTCGTCTCGCTCGCCGCCTGCCGCTCACTGCTCGGCGGCGGAGCCCTCTTCGGCGGCGCCCTGCTGCCCGCCGACCCCGGCGCCTCCGACCTGTGGGGCACCTACACGGGTTCCTGGCACGCGCTGGGCACCGGCGGCACCCAGGCCGCGCCCCCGTACATCGCGGTCCTCGCGCTCTTCGCGACCGTGCTCTTCGGCTCCACGGGACTCACCCTCACCCTGCTGCTGGTGGCCTCCGTGCCGCTGGCCGGGATCACCGCCTACTTCGCCTCCCGCCCGCTCGTCGAGTCGCGCCTGCTGCGCGCCTGGGCGTCGGTCGCGTACGCCTTCCTGCCCGCCGCCACCGGGGCGCTGGCCACCGGACGGCTCGGCACCGCCGTCCTGGCCATCCTGCTGCCGCTGATGGCGCGCGCCGCCGTCGGCACCGCGGGCCTCCAGCTCGGCGACGGCGCGATCGAGCGCGGCGCACGGCCCGGCTGGCGCTCCACCTGGGCGCTGGCGCTGATGCTCACCTTCACCACCGCCTTCACCCCGGTCACCTGGCCGATCGCCCTGACACTGGCCGCCGCCACCCTCGGCTGGCGCATGGCCCGCGGCCAGCAGCAGCTCCTGGTCCCGCAGCTCCTGCGCTTCGCGGCCCTGCTGATCACCCCGATCGTGCTGCTCGCCCCCTGGTCGCTGACGCTGCTCGCGCACCCCGGACGCCTGCTGCACGAGGCGGGACTGCCGTACGGCGAGAAGGGCGTCTCCGGCATCGACCTGCTGATGCTCAGCCCCGGCGGACCCAAGGCGGGCGCCGCCTTCCTGCTGATCGGCGTCGTCCTGGCCGCGCTCGCCGCCCTGATGCGCGACACCCGCCGCCCGGCGATCGTCGCCGCCTGGGCCGCCGCCGCGACCGGACTGCTCTTCGCCGTCATCGAGAACACCAAGGCGTGGGCGGGCCCCGCCACCCTCGTCTACGGTCTCGCCCTGCTGGCCGCCGCCGCGATCGGCGCGGAAGGCGCCAAGGAGCGGATCGCCGCCAGCGGCTTCGGCTGGCGCCAGCCCGTCGCGGGCCTGATCGCGCTGGCCGCGGCCCTCGCGCCGCTGCTGGCCGCCTTCACCTGGGTCGCCGACGGCGCGAACGGCCCCATCAAGCGCCAGGACCCGCAGCAGGTGCCCGCCTTCGTCGCCGAGGAGAGCACCTCCCGCGACCAGGCCCGCACCCTGGTGCTCAACGGCACCGCGGGCCGCATCTCGTACTCCCTGGTGCGCGGCGCGGGCGCGCGGATCGGCGACGCCGAACTGGCCGCGGAGGCGTCCCGCGACAGCGAACTCGACACCGTCGTCGCCAACCTGGTGGCGGGTTCCGGCGCCGACCAGGGCAGCCGCCTCACCGGATACGCCATCCGCTACGTATTGGCGCAGAAGGGCGCGCCGCGCTCGGTGGGCCGCGTCCTGGACAGCACCCCCGGCCTGTCCCGGGTGAGCCAGGCGGACGGCAGCGAATTGTGGCGCGTCAACGACGCGGTCTCCAGGATCGCGATCACCAGCAAGGGCGCGCAGCCCGTCGCCGTCGCGGCAGGCAAGGTCGAGGCGCACACCACGGTGCCCGCGGGTCCCGAAGGCCGCGTATTGCGCCTGGCGGACTCCGCCGCGCCCGGCTGGCACGCCACCCTGAACGGATCCGCGCTGCCCAGAACGACCGTCGACGGCTGGGCACAGGGCTTCCAGCTGCCCGCCACCGGCGGCCGTCTGGACGTCACCTATGAGGAGCCGTTCACCCACACCTTCTGGCTGGGCGCGCAGGGACTGCTGCTGCTCGTGGTCATCGTGCTGGCCCTGCCGGGCCGCCGCCGCGAGATCGACGACGACCTGCCGGAGGCCGACGCGCCCAGCGCCGTCCAGATTCCCGCACAAGGTGCGGGCGAGGGCCGTCGTGCCCGCCGCCTCCAGGCGGCGGCCGACGCCGAGGCCGCCGCGGCCGATCCCGACGCCGCGGAGGCCGAGGGCCAGGAGCAGGCGGCCTACGCGGCCCAGCAGGCCCACCACGGCCAGCAGGGCCAGGACGGGCCCGCGGGCCCCGACGCACCGCCGCAGACCCCGTACGACCCCTCTGAGGGCGGTTACGACCCGTACGCGGTGCCTGCCCCCGACACCGGCGAGCAGTTCTACGGCTACCCGCGGCAAGACCCCGGCTACGGCACCGACCCCGCCCAGCAGCAGTGGGACGGGCAGCAGCAGTACGCGGCGGAGCCGGGCACGTACGAGCAGCAGCAGGTCGGCTACACCGACCAGTACGGCTACCCGCAGCAGCCCCCGCCGCCCTACGACCCGTACGCGACGACCGGCCACGAAGAGGCGGCCGGTTACGACGAGACGGCGGGTTACGACCAGCAGCAGCCGCCGCAGCAGCAGTACGACGGGCAGGCGCCGTACGGCGGACAGCAGCCCTACGACCCGGCCGCGTACCCCGACCCGGCTGCCCCGTACTACGCCGAAGACGACCAGCGCCGCGACGGGAGCGACCACCAGTGAACCGCAGCACGATCTCCCTGGCGGGCGCCGTCGCCGCCCTGGCCGTACTGACCGGCGCCGCCGTGGTGTCCGGCGGCGGCGACCGGGACACCGCGCCGGTGGCCTCCGCGGCCCGGCTGCCCGTACAGCGCAGCAATCTGCTCTGCCCGGCGCCGTCCTCGTCGGAATTCGCCAACACCACCTACACCTCGTTCACCCCGCAGGGGACGGCGGGCGCGACCGGCTCCGGCAGCGCGCAACTGGTCCCGGCGACGCCCAGGGGCAAGGCGCTCACCCCGCTGAAGGCCGCGGGCAAGCCCGCCACCAGCTCCACCGACAAGCCGGACGCGCCCGCGCTGATCGGTACGGCCGACGGGCCGCTCGCGCCCGGCTGGACCGTCCAGCAGACCACCGTCGTGGACACCGGGGCGGGTCGCGGCCTGCTCGGCGCGTCCTGCGTGGCACCTGACAGCGAATTCTGGTTCGCGGGCGCCAGCACGGGACCCGACCGGCAGGACTTCCTGCACCTGGTGAACCCCGACGACACCCCGGCGGTCGTCGACATCGAGCTGTACGGCAAGGACGGCCTGCTGAAGGCGTCCACCGGCGACGGCGTCACCGTGGCGGGCAAGTCCGCCAAGCCGGTGCTGCTGTCCACCCTGGTCGCGGACAAGGCGCAGGACCTCACCGTGCACGTCGTGGCGCGCAGCGGCCGGGTCGGCGCGGCCGTTCAGGCCATCGACAAGAAGCTCGGCAGCGACTGGCTGACCCCGGCCGCCGAGCCCGCCACCAGCCTGGTGCTGCCCGGCATCCCCGCCGACGCCGCGACCGTGCGCCTGGTGGTGTACGCGGCCGGTTCCGACGACGCCGACCTCACGCTGAAGCTGGCGACGCCGACCGGCTCGATCACCCCCGCGGGACACGAGACGCTGCACGTCAAGAGCGGTATGACCAGCGCGGTCGACCTCGGTGACCTCACCAAGGGCGAGGCGGGTTCGCTGGTCATCACCTCCAGCCAGGTCCACGCGGCGGTCCCCGTCGTGGCGGGCCTGCGGGTGACGCGCGGCAAGGGCGCCAAGCAGGAGATGGCGTTCCTGCCCGCCACCCCGGCGATCGAGACCCGCTCCACCGTCGCCGACAACCGCACCAAAGGCTCCACCTTGTCGCTGGTCGCCGTCGGCCAGGACGCCAGTGTGAAGATCACCGCGTCGGCCGGATCCTCCGGCGGTGAGCCGGTGTCGAAGACGGTCAGCGTCAAGGCGGGGACGACCGTCGCCGTCCCGCCGCCGCTGCCCGCGTCCGGCAAGGGCACGTTCGCCGTGACCGTCGAGCGCGTCTCCGGCGGAAGCGTCTACGCCTCACGGACGCTGGCGCTCCCGCTGGACGGGGTGCCGATGTTCACGATCCAGCCGATGTCCGACGACCACGGCATGGTGGATGTTCCCGCGGCCCGCGCCGACCTGGGGATTCTCAACCACTAGAGCGTTTTCCCGCACCTGGTGCGGTCCGCGCGGGCCGCACCATATGCGGGCGGTCCGCGTCGGGGCCGCGCCGGGCCGTGTCAGTCCTCGCCGTACTTCGGGTCGATGTTCTCGGGGGACAGGCCGAGCAGCTCCGCGACCTGCTCCACGACGATCTCGTGCACCAGGAGCGCCCGCTCGTCGCGGGTCTTGGCGCGGATCTCCACCGGGCGCCGGTAGACCACGATGCGGCTCGGCCGGTCCTTGCCCGCGCCGATGAGACGGCCCAGCGGCACCGTGTCGTCGTCCGTCGGCGGGGTGTCCTGCGGCCAGGGCACCTCCTGGACGGCGAATTCGACGTCGGCGAGCTGCGGCCAGCGCCTTTCCAGCCGGTCGGCGGCGTCGCGCACCAGGTCGTCGAAGGCGTCGGCGCGGCTGAGCGCCAGCGGCACCTGCGGGGGCGCGATGGGCCCGCGCATCCCACGTCCGTGGCGGTCGCGGTGGCGCGGACGAGGTGCGGAAGGAGGAGGTGCCGAGCTTTCCATCAGCGATGAGCCTAGCCCTCCCGCCGGGTGCGCACAGGACGGACACCACGCAGTCAGCATCTGGCCATAGATCAGACGCATATGCGCCAGCCGCCGCCTTTCCCGGCCGTGACCGCGTGTCGTACTTCTCCCGCCCCGCCGCGCCGCGCCTGCCATGTGTTTTCCGTCCGCGCAGGTCAGCGCGGCGGCCGTCGCACGGCACGATTCCGGGGGCACGTGACGACACGACCGGGTGAGCTGGCGGAGAGTCGTCGCGGCCCGCTCAAGAGTGCGGTACCGTCCAACCTCGTGAGCCTTGTACGTCGCTGTTCGCGCACCGCATGCGGCCGTCCCGCCGTCGCGACGCTGACGTACGTCTACGCGGACTCCACCGCCGTTCTCGGACCGCTCGCCACGTACGCGGAACCGCACTGCTACGACCTGTGCTCCGAGCACTCCGAGCGGCTGACCGCGCCCCGTGGCTGGGAAGTCGTGCGCCTGGCGACGGACACCGGTCCCGTCGGGCCCAGCGGCGACGACCTCGAAGCGCTCGCCAACGCGGTGCGCGAGGCGGCCCGCCCCCAGGAGCGCCGCCAGCAGGGCCCTGGCCCGCGCGACATCGACCCGCTGGAAGTGGCCCGCCGCGGCCATCTGCGCGTGCTCCGCTCGCCCGAGCAGTAGCAGCCAGCCTCACCTCCCGTCCCCACCCGGCGCAAGCCGCCCCTCGCGCCGTCCCGTTGACCCTTTCGGGGCTCCCGTGACGCCACCCCTTGCGTCGCGGCGGCGGCGAAAAACTCCGCTCACCCCATCGGGGTAGGTTGTGGTGGAAACTCCACCGCGCCGCCCACCGGCGCCGTTCCGACCCTTCACCAGAGTTCACCAGAGGTGTGCAGTGGCCGATTTGTCGCAGCTCGTCAAGGCCTACGACGTACGCGGAGTCGTACCCGACCAGTGGGACGAGCCGCTCGCCGAGATCTTCGGCGCCGCCTTCGCCACGGTCACCGACGCCACGGCGATCGTCGTCGGACACGACATGCGGCCCTCGTCCCCCGGCCTGTCCGCCGCCTTCGCGCGCGGCGCCGCCTCCCGCGGCGCGGACGTCACCGGGATCGGCCTGTGCTCCACCGACGAGCTGTACTTCGCCAGCGGGCAACTCGACCTGCCCGGCGCCATGTTCACGGCCAGTCACAACCCGGCGCGGTACAACGGCATCAAGATGTGCCGCGCGGGCGCCGCCCCCATCGGCCAGGACACCGGCCTCGCCGACATCCGCGCGCTCGCGGAGAAGTGGCTGGAGAACGGGGTCCCCGCCGTCGACGTGGAAACCGGCACCCTGGTGCGGCGCGACGTGCTCGGCGACTACGCCGCCTATCTGCGCTCGCTGGTCGACCTCTCCGGAATCCGGCCGCTCAAGGTGGTCGTGGACGCGGGCAACGGCATGGGCGGCCACACCGTGCCCACCGTCCTCGACGGGCTGCCCGTCGACCTGGTGCCGATGTACTTCGAACTGGACGGCACCTTCCCCAACCACGAGGCCAACCCGCTCGACCCGAAGAATCTGGTCGACCTCCAGGCGCGGGTCCGCGAGACCGGCGCCGACATCGGCCTGGCCTTCGACGGCGACGCCGACCGCTGCTTCGCGGTGGACGAGCGCGGCGAACCCGTCTCCCCGTCCGCAGTGACCGCCCTGGTCGCCGCCCGCGAACTGGCCAAGCACCCCGGCGCCACGATCATCCACAATCTGATCACGTCCTGGTCGGTGCCCGAGGTGGTCAGGGAACACGGCGGCGTCCCGGTGCGCACCCGTGTCGGCCACTCCTTCATCAAGCAGGAAATGGCCGATTCCGGCGCCGTCTTCGGCGGCGAGCACTCCGCGCATTACTACTTCCGCGAGTTCTGGAACGCCGACACCGGCATGCTCGCCGCCCTCCACCTGCTGGCCGCCCTCGGCGCCCAGGACGGCCCGCTGTCCGCTCTGGTCGCCGCCTACGACCGCTACGCGGGCTCCGGCGAGATCAACAGCACCGTCGCCGACCAGGCCGCGAGCACCGCGGCGGTCCGCGCCGCCTTCGCCGGCCAGGACGGCGTCACCTTCGACGAATTGGACGGGCTCACCGTCACCTCCGCCGACTGGTGGTTCAACCTCCGTGCCTCCAACACCGAGCCGCTGCTGCGGCTGAACGTCGAGGCGCGCGACGCGGAGGGCGTGGCCCGCGTCAGGGACCAGGTCCTGGCGATCGTCAGGGCCTGAGCCCGCGTGGTCTCGCGGGCCCGACGCGGGGTGGGTCCTACGCGGCCGGGGGTACGCGGGCCGGCCGTCGTACGCGCCTGGTCGTCGTACGGGTCCGGTCGCCGTACGGGTCCCGTCGTCGTACGGGCGCGGTCACCGTACGGGCGCGGTCCCCGCATGGGCGCTCCCGGAGTTATCCACAGGCCGCACTCGGGGCCGGGCGCTACGGCTATAGGCTGAGAACGTACGCGGCGGGAGCCGTCGGCCCGGCCCGGGACCGTACCGCTCGGAGCACGCGCCCGCCGTTTCCCGACCGCAGTCCCGCGCGCGGTGGCACCTCGCCGCTCGCCGCACCCAGCACGGAGGACCCCACCATGCCGCTCGTCGAACCCAGCCTCCTGGAAATCCTCGCCTGCCCGGCGTGCCACGCCCCGCTCCGCGAGGACGCCGACGCGAACGAGCTGGTCTGCACCTCCGACACGTGCGGCCTCGCCTACCCCGTACGCGACGACATCCCCGTACTCCTCGTCGACGAGGCCCGCCGCCCCCGCTGACACCCCCGCACGACCGCCGGACCGCCCGTCCGCCCCATCCATCCGCCGACCCTGACCAGGCCGCTTCCGACCGGGAGGTCGCGTTGTTCGACGAGTCGCTGCTTGAGGACCCCGAAGCGCTGGCCCGCGCGGACAGCCGCGGACTGCTGCTGGGCGTCGCCGCCGCCGGTGCCCGCGTACGCACCGCGCTGCGCCTGGCCGAAGAGGCCGGAGTCACCGCGCTGCGGCCCGACGGCCGCCCCCGGACCGTCCTGCTCGCGGCCAGCGGACCCGACGCCGCCGCGGTCGCCGACCTGCTGGTCGCCCTCGGCTCCGGGACCTGCCCCGTCGAGGTGCTGCCGCCCACAGGACCCACCCCGCAACAGTCCCGCTGGACACTGCCCGGCTGGGCGGGACCGCTCGACCTGCTGCTGCTCATCACCCCGCAGGGCAGCGAGCAGGGCCTGACCGACCTCGTGGAACAGGCATACCGCCGCGGCTGCACCGCCGCCGCCGTCACCCCGGTCAAGGCACCGCTCGCCGAAGCCGTGGAACAGGTGCACGGCATGGCCCTGCCGTTCGCCGCGCCCTTCGGCAACGGCGCGGACCCCGCGGACGAGGACCCCGCCAACGACGCGGGCGCCTTCTGGGCGCTCCTCGCCCCGCTGCTCGCCCTCGCCGACCGGATCGGCCTGCTGAGCGCACCCGCCCAGGCGCTGTACGGCGTCGCCGACCGGCTCGACGAGGTCGCCGCCCGCTGCGGCCCCGCCATCGCCACGTACACCAACCCGGCCAAGACCCTCGCGGCCGAACTGGCCGACGCCCTCCCGCTGTTGTGGAGCCAGGGCCGGCTCTCCGCCACCGCCGCCCGCCGCTTCGCGACCGTGCTCGGCACCCGCGCGGGCCAGCCCGCGCTCACCGCGGAACTGCCCGCCGCGCTCACCGTCCACGGCCCCCTCCAGGCCAGCGCCCTCGCCCTGGCCGCCGACCCCGAGGACTTCTTCCGCGACCGCGTCGAGGAACCCGGAGGACTGCGCCTGCGGATCGTGCTCCTCCAGGAGAACTCCGAGCAGCCCGGACCCGCCACCCCCGCCGCCCGCGAGCAGGCGTACGCCCACGACACCCCGCTCAGCGAGATCGCCGCCGCCCCCGGCGGCCCGCTCGACACCGCGGCCGAACTGATCGCCCTCGCGGATTTCGCCACCGTCTACCTGACCGTCGCCTCGGCTGAGAGATCATGACCGCATGAACCGCCTCACCAACACGATCCGCCCCTACGCCTGGGGATCCACCACCGCCATCCCCGAACTGCTCGGCACACCGCCGACCGGCGAACCCCAGGCCGAACTGTGGATGGGCGCCCACCCCGGCGCGCCCTCCCGGATCGACCGCGGCGAAGGCCCCGTCGCACTCGACACGGTGATCGCGGCCGACCCCCGCGCCGAACTCGGCGACACCACCGTCAAGCGCTTCGGCCCCCGGCTGCCCTTCCTGTTCAAGGTGCTGGCCGCGGGCGCGCCGCTCTCCGTCCAGGTCCACCCCGACCTCGCGCAGGCCAAGGCCGGATTCGCCGACGAGGAAGCCCGCGGCATCCCGACCGACGCCCCCGACCGCAACTACAAGGACGCCAACCACAAGCCCGAAATGCTCGTGGCGCTCTCCCCGTTCGACGGACTGTGCGGCTTCCGCCGCCCCACCGACGCCGCCGACCTCATCGACGGCCTCGGCGTCCCCGCCCTCGCGCCCTACGCCGACATCCTCCGCGCCCACCCCGAGGACAAGGCGCTGCGCGAAGTCCTCGCCGCCGTCCTCACCGCGGAACCCGAGGCGATGGCCGAGTCCGTCACCGCCGCGGCCGAGGCCGCCGCCCGGCTGTCCACCACCGACAGCACGTACGCCGCGGACTACGCCGCCTACGCCCAGGCCGCCCATAGCTTCCCCGGCGACCGCGGCGTCATCGCCGCGATGCTGCTCAACTACGTACGCCTGCAACCCGGCGAAGCCCTCTACCTCGGCGCGGGCGTCCCGCACGCCTACCTCGACGGCCTCGGCGTGGAGATCATGGCCAACTCCGACAACGTCCTGCGCTGCGGCCTCACCCCCAAGCACATCGACGTCCCCGAACTCCTGCGCGTCGTCCGCTTCGAGGCCGGCGACCCCGGCGTCCTGCGCCCCGAGGCCGCCCCCGACGGCGAAGAGCTGTACGCGGCGCCGATCGACGAATTCCGGCTCTCCCGCTACGTCCTGGCCCCCGGCGCGCAGGCCCGCACCCTCGACTCCGGCACCCCGCAGATCCTGCTCTGCACCGCGGGCCGGGCCGAACTGCGCGACGGCGACGGCATCACCTTGACGCTGGCCCCCGGCGAGTCGGCGTACGTCCCCGCGAGCGAGCGCACCACCCTGACCGGCGAAGGCACCGTCTTCCGGGCCACCGTGGCCGCCTGACGCACCAAAAGCCCGACGGGCTGCAACAATGTGCGTCCGCAACGCCCGGTACGACAAGACACAGACCCCGGGCCGACGAAAGGGACCCCAGCACCTATGAGCGCGTCAGGCGGAACACGGGCGATCGTCGCGGCGCTGAGCGCCAACCTGGCCATCGCCGTGGCCAAGTTCGTGGCCTTCGCGTTCAGCGGCTCGTCCTCGATGCTCGCCGAAGGCGTGCACTCCATCGCCGACTCCGGCAACCAGGCGCTGCTCCTGATCGGCGGCAAGAAGGCCAAGCGCGCCGCCAACGACGAGCACCCCTTCGGCTACGGCAGGGAACGCTACGTCTACGCCTTCCTCGTCTCGATCGTGCTGTTCTCCGTCGGCGGCATGTTCGCGCTCTACGAGGGCTACGAGAAGATCCGCCACCCGCACGAGATCGAGCACTGGTACTGGCCGGTCGGCGTCCTCGTCTTCGCGATCATCGCCGAGGGCTACTCCTTCCGCACCGCCATCAAGGAGTCCAACCACACCCGCGGCAAGCAGTCCTGGGCCGAGTTCATCCGCCGCGCCAAGGCACCCGAACTCCCCGTCGTCCTCCTGGAGGACTTCGGCGCCCTCATCGGCCTCGTCCTCGCCCTGATCGGCGTCGGCATCGCCCTCGCCACCGGCGACGGAGTCTGGGACGGCATCGGCACCCTCTGCATCGGCCTGCTGCTCATCACCATCGCCCTCGTCCTCGCGGCCGAGACCAAGTCGCTGCTGATCGGCGAAGGCGCGGGACCCGACTCGCTGGCCAGGATCCGCGCCGCCGTCGTCGACGGCGACACCGTCACCGGCGTCATCCACATGCGCACCCTGCACCTCGGCCCCGAAGAACTCCTCGTCGCCGCCAAGATCGCCGTGCAGCACGACGACACCGCCGCCGAGGTCGCCCGCGCCATCGACGCCGCCGAGGAACGCATCCGCGCCGCGGAACCCTTCGTCCGCGTCGTCTACCTGGAACCCGACATCTACAGCGAGCAGGCCGCCGCCGCGGGCCCCGACCCGGACCAGACTCCTGGCGGCCGGTGACCGGAAGCGCACTGGGGCGGACCGCCCGTCCGGTGTAGCTTTGTCGTAGCCAGACGTCGCTGCTGATGGCGGTCGGGCGGGTCATCTCGCGATGCCCGGCCGAGGGAGAGAGGGCCTCCGACGGATTGCGCTGCCGCTAGGGGACGGGTGTGTCCGCACGAGGGCACCCCCGTACACGCCCCGTGGCCGCGCCGTATCCACGTCCGCCTCGACCGCAGCACCGAGGAGCACTTCATATGACCACCACCGCCACCGACTTCAAGGTCGCGGACCTCTCGCTTGCCGCCTACGGCCGCAAGGAGATCACCCTCGCCGAGCACGAGATGCCCGGCTTGATGTCCATCCGCAACGAGTACGCTGCCGCGCAGCCGCTGGCCGGCTCGCGGATCACCGGCTCGCTGCACATGACCGTGCAGACCGCTGTCCTGATCGAGACCCTCGTCGCCCTCGGCGCCGAGGTCCGCTGGGCGTCCTGCAACATCTTCTCCACCCAGGACCACGCGGCCGCGGCCATCGCCGTCGGCCCGGACGGCACCGAGGAGAACCCGCAGGGCATCCCCGTCTTCGCCTGGAAGGGCGAGACGCTCGAAGAGTACTGGTGGTGCACGGAGCAGGCCCTGACCTGGCCGAACACCGCCACCGGCGGCCCCAACATGATCCTGGACGACGGCGGCGACGCCACGCTCCTGGTCCACAAGGGCGTCGAGTTCGAGAAGGCCGGCGCCGCCCCGGACCCGGCCACCGCGGAGAGCGAGGAGGAGCAGTTCGTCCTCCGCCTCCTCAACCGCACCCTCGGGGAGAACCCGCAGAAGTGGACGCAGCTCGCGTCCGAGATCCGCGGCGTCACCGAGGAGACCACCACCGGCGTCCACCGCCTCTACGAGATGCAGCAGGACGGCTCGCTGCTCTTCCCGGCGATCAACGTCAACGACGCGGTCACCAAGTCGAAGTTCGACAACAAGTACGGCTGCCGCCACTCCCTGATCGACGGCATCAACCGCGCCACCGACGTCCTCATCGGCGGCAAGGTCGCCGTGGTCTGCGGCTACGGCGACGTCGGCAAGGGCTGCGCGGAGTCGCTGCGCGGCCAGGGCGCCCGCGTCGTCATCACCGAGATCGACCCGATCTGCGCGCTCCAGGCGGCGATGGACGGCTACCAGGTCGCCACCCTCGACGACGTCGTCGGCATCGCCGACATCTTCGTCACCACGACCGGCAACAAGGACATCATCCTGGCCTCCGACATGGCCAAGATGAAGCACCAGGCCATCGTCGGGAACATCGGCCACTTCGACAACGAGATCGACATGGCCGGCCTCGCGAAGATCCCCGGCATCGTCAAGGACGAGGTCAAGCCGCAGGTCCACACCTGGACCTTCCCCGATGGCAAGACGTTGATCGTGCTGTCCGAGGGCCGCCTGCTCAACCTGGGCAACGCGACCGGCCACCCCTCCTTCGTGATGTCCAACTCCTTCGCGGACCAGACCCTGGCCCAGATCGAGCTGTTCACCAAGCCGGAGGAGTACCCGATCGGCGTCTACGTGCTCCCCAAGCACCTGGACGAGAAGGTCGCCCGTCTCCACCTGGACGCGCTGGGCGTCAAGCTCACCACGCTCCGCCCGGAGCAGGCCGCCTACATCGGCGTGAAGGTCGAAGGCCCCTACAAGTCCGACCACTACCGCTACTGATCCACCGCGCGCTGGCCCCCGTCTCCCGTCCGAGGCGGGGGCCTCGCACGTCACCGGCACACCGAAAGACACCGAGACCCCACCATGCCCCGAGGCCGTTACTCGTTCCACGACACGCACGACCACACCCCCCTCGGTGCAGAACACTTCCACTGCGCCACCGGCCCCTCCGGCTGGCGCTACACCGCGCAGACCACCACCCCCAGCGGCGATCACGCGGGCTCGGTCGACCTCACCCTCGACCAACTCGGCCGCCCCATCCGACTCGAACTCCACGCGTCCGCCTGGCAGGTACGCGGAGCCGCACTCGACGGCGTCACCTGGGTCCGTACCGACCCCACCGGCGAACACGCCCAGGAGGGCAACGCCGCCGCCCATGCCTTCACCGGTGCCTCGCCCGCGTTCCTGATCGCCACCGCGCGACTGCTCCGCCTGGAACCCGGCGGCCCCGCCACCCGCGTACGTCTCGTGTCATTCCGGCCCCCCGTGCTCGCGCCCCTCACCGTGGACCAGTCCTGGTCCTTGATCACCAGGACAGCACACCCCACTGACAACGGGCCGCTGGCTGTGGACGAATACCAGGTCAACGACCTCGCGACCGGCGATCAGCACGACGTCCACATCGCCGGGGACGTGGTCCTCGCGGCCCCTGGCATCGAGCTGGAAGACCTGGAGACCCCTCCGTCGACCTTCGCGTGAGGCCGCCTGAAAGTTCCTCACCGTGAACCGTTGACTCAAGGTTGGCGGGGAGGTAGGTTAGAACGGTTGTCACGAGCTGGACAGGTCCGCTGGTGACCGACTAGGATCCATGTCGCTTCGCTCGACGAAGACACACCACCCAAGCCGAGAGAAATCTCAGTTCGGGCATCCGTGTCTCCGAAACGCGAGTGGTAATTCCGACCAGTGAACTTCTGCTAAAGTCGGAGACACGACGAAGGGAAAGCCCGGAAGGCCGGTGAAACGGTCTGAAGGAAGCTTCCGTTCCTTGAGAACTCAACAGCGTGCCAAAAGTCAACGCCAGATATGTTGATACCCCGTCTTCGCG
>NZ_JBVHLD010000001.1:682312-785924 GCF_055559175.1 Streptomyces sp. NPDC024632 | reverse complement strand
TCCAAACCCCCTGAACACCCCCCCCCCCCCCCCCAACACCCCCCCCCCCCCCCCCCCCCCCCCCCCCCCTCCCCCCCCCCCCCCCTTCCCCCCCCTTCCCCCCCCCCCCCGGGGCCGTACGCGTTTTCCGCGCCGGGATTCTGCTCCGGGCGGAAAAAGCCGAGCCATTCGAGTGGATGATGGAAGGCGCCGCACGCTGGGGAGTTGCTTACGGTCGGCACCCGTCGTTAGCCCGGTCGGTAGTGGTGTTCACGGACGCGGATTTCCTGTGTCCGGCCCGTACGAAGGACGTGCTGGTGCCAGACACCGCTCCGGAAAGGGAGCTCAACGTGAAGTACTCGAAGGTCGCGGCGGTCGCTGCCGGAACGCTCATGGCTGTGGGTGTCGCGGCCCCCGCGTTCGCCGACTCCGACGCCAGTGGCATCACCTCGCACTCCCCGGGCGTCCTGTCCGGCAACAGCATCCAGGTGCCGATTCACATCCCCGTGAACCTGTGCGGCAACACCGTCAACGTCATCGGTCTGCTGAACCCCGCGTTCGGCAACACCTGCGTCAACAAGTGACGAAGTGAAGTGACGTCGTCCTGTCAGGCCGTCAGGTTCTGATCCCGGACCGCCCCGGAGCGTGTGCGTCGCGCTCCGGGGCGGTCCGTCTTACGGGATGGGCACGGGACGGCCGCGGGACGTATTCGGCGCAGCCGAAGAACCGAGCGGAGAAAAGAAGTCGATGCGACACATCTTGAGCCGGAGCCTGCTCACCGTCGCCGCCGCCAGCAGCATCCTCGCGGCCACCGGGGGGTACGCGAACGCGGATTCCGACGCGCAGGGCGGTGCGTCCAACTCACCCGGCCTGCTGTCGGGCAACAGCGTCGAGGCACCGGTCGACGTCCCGCTGAACGCGTGCGGGAACAGCGTGAACGTCGTGGGAGCCGACAACGCCGCGCTGGGCAACCACTGCTCCAACGAATCGCATTCCCACCACCACACCGCTTCCGGCGCCCCCTCCTCCGCCCATTCGTCGGGCACCCAGGGCTCCGCGGGCGTGGCCTCAGGGAACTCGGTGCAAATTCCGGTCGACGTTCCGCTCAATGTGTGCGGAAACACCGTGGACCCCCTGGCGCTGCTGAATGCGGTGTCCGGGAATTCCTGCGACAACGACGGCACGGGCGCGCACGCGGTCACCGGCACCGACACCAGTTCGGTGCACACCGATCCGACGGTCGACGTCCGGAGGCTTCCGCCGGCTCCCGAGCCGAACCACGCGGTCCCCGCCGTCCTGGACGGGGTTGACCAGCGGTCGCTCGCCGAGACCGGCGTCGCCGGCGGCGAGTTCGGGGCGGCCGGGGCGACCAGCGCCGCGCTGCTGCTCGGCGGCGCCATGCTCTACCGCCGCGGGCGCGGGCCGCGGGTCGCGCACGCCGCCGCCCACGGCGCGCACGCCGCGTCGGGCGCCCACGCGGCCTCCATGGCCCGTATTCGCCGCACGTATTCGTAACCCTGGGCAACGGAATTAATACGAGAATTGGGCGAGGCGGCTCTCACGTTCGGGTGATTGTCGAGAGGCCGGTTTACTCCTCGTTTCCGTTGCTATCCGCGGTCGTTGACCATGCCGACAGACACCGGCACTGAAAGGGTGGCAATGAAGTACTCGAAGGTCGCAGCAGTCGTGGCCGGATCGATGATGGCGGTCGGCGTCGCCGCGCCTGCCTTCGCCGACGGTATGACGGCGCCCGAGATGCCCACCGCGGCCACGATGCCCACCAGCATCAACGGCGGTGTCGAGCAGGCCCTGAACGAGCAGCCGCTGCAGCAGCTCAGTGACGGCCTCAAGGTCGACTCCGCGCTCCGGACGGTCAGCGCCGCCGCCGACCGCCTGCGCGGTGAGACCTCGACCGACGCGCTCCTCGGCCAGGCCACCTCCGCCACCAAGGATGCCGCCACCTCCACCGTGACCGGTGCGGTGCCCGGTGCCTCGCTGCTGGGCGGACTCCCGCTCGGCCGCTGACCCGGCCCCGGCTCCCCCACCTGCCGCGCGTCGGCTTCGGCCATCCTCGCGGCAGCACTCCGCCATCGGAGTGAATCGCCGGAACCAAACCCCACGTGAGCGGTTGATCAGATCGCTCCAGAACCGTGCAATCGAGCACCAAAAAGGGATTTCAGATGATCAAGAAGATGCTGGCCGGCGCTGCGCTCGCCGCCTCGGTTGTTGCTGTCGGCGTCACCGCCGCCCCGCAGGCCATGGCCCTCGGCGACGACCAGGGCACGACCACGGTGAACGGCAACGGCGCCGAGCAGAGCTACGGCAACACCCACACCGGCGGCACCCAGAGCCCGCAGATCGGCCTCATCCAGGGCACCCTGAACAAGCCCTGCCTCGGCGTCCCGGTCAAGGCCAACGTCGGCTCCCTCGTGGGCCTCGTGCCGGTCACGGTCCAGGACATCAACGTCCTGGCCTCCCCGCAGAACCAGCAGTGCGCCGAGAACAGCAGCCAGATCAAGGGTGACGAGCCCGCCTCGCACATCCTGGACCAGATCCCGGTCCTGTCCGGCAACGGCGTGCACAACGGCTGATCCGCCCCCCACGGCTGATCTGCTCCACCGCACCGCACAGCGAACTGCCCGACCCGGCCGCACCGGCCGGATCGGGCAGTTCGTCGTTGAGAGGTGTTCCTAGCGCAGCGTGGACGCGTCACGGCGGCGGGTGACGCGGGTGACGTACCAGTGGATGAGCAGGCCGGTCGCCATGACGATCGTGACGATCTGGGACCACACGGCGAGCTTCTTGTCGTAGAACCAGACCGGCTCGTACATGTTGGGGAACGGGCCGTGCGCGCCGACGTTCACATAGCGGTAGAGCATCAGGGCGAAGAGGCCGCCCGCGGCGACCAGCCAGGCCAGGGCGGCGCTGAGCGGGCGGCGCCAGACCAGGATGAGCAGGGCCGCGAACGACGCCATGCCCGCCTCGATCCGGAAGAGCGTGCCCTGGCTGATGTCGGCGGACACCGCGTCGTACTGGTCGGCGAGCTTGGCGTGCACATAGGCGTCCACGGCGAGCCCGGCGGCGGCGACGAGGCGTGCCGCCAGGTCGAGCGCTCGGCCGGTGGAGCTGACCCCGGCTGACGGCATGACGGATCCTCGTTTCCTCGGGCGCGTACCGGTCGTACGGCCACGGTGGGGGGAGCGGAACGCGCGGTGATCCGACGGCGCGTCAGTTCACGGTGAGCGTGCCCTTCATGAACTGGTGGATCGTGCAGATGTAGTCGTACGTGCCCTTGGCCGAGGGGGCCTTGAAGGTCACCGTCTTGCCCGGCGCGATGTCGTTGGTGTTGAACTGGCCGCTCTTGACCGAGGTGACCGTGTGCGCCGTCGAGTCCTTGTTGGTGACCGTCACGGTGGCGCCGGCCGCGACCGTCAGCGACGCGGGCGTGAAGGCGAAGTTCTGGATGACGATGGTGTCCGCGCCACCGCCGCTGGAGGCCGACGCGGAACTCGACGCGGAACTCGACGCGGACGAGGACGCCGACGTGGCAGCCGCCGACGTACTCGTACCGCTACTGCCGCTCGAACCCGAGCTGGAGCAACCGGTCAGGGCCAGCGCGGCGCAGGCGGCGGCCAGCAACGGCGCACGGCGTACGCGTACGGGGACGCGCGAAGGCACGCGTACGGGGACGGGAGCGGTGCGTGCGTGGAGCCGGGTGACGATCAACTCGGGCTTTTCCCTTCGGAATTCGGGCGAGGCACGGGACGGCCCGTGTGGGGGTGCGGGCCGTCCCGTACAGGTGGGGTCAGACGGTGAGCAGGGTCGGGCTGGCCGCCTTGTCCACGGGCAGGAAGTCGTCGGGGACCGGGTACTGGCCCAGGACGAAGTTGAGGATCGCGGCGTGCTGCGCCTCGACCGGCGCGATGGTGGCGGCGGTCGCGATCCCGGCGGGGCTGGTGACGTTGTAGGTCGCGAAGAGATACGTCTGCGCGGCCTGGTCCTCCAGTTGCAGGGCCAGCTTGGCTACGGCGCCGTAGGTCTTCGCCTCGCCGAGCGCCTTGAGGGTGGCGGCCTGGTTGGACAGCGGCACATTGGTGATGGCGGGCTTGCCCGCACCCGTGAGTACCGCGTTCCACGCCTTCGCGTGGTCCGCGTGCTGAGCCATCGCGGTCGTCACGAAGGTGGCGACGGCCGGCGGCACCGTACCGAGCTTGCCCGCCTTGGCCGCCTCCAGCGTCGCCTTGTAGGCGCCGACGGCCTGGTTCTCCAGCGCCGTCGCCAGCGCGACGACCTTCAGGTCACCGGTGTACTGGCTGCTCCCGGACGCCGACGCCGAGGCGGTCGGCGAGCCGCCGGGCGCACCGGTCGCGGAGTCCGCGGAGGTCTTCTTGTCGCTGCTGGAGCACGCCGCGAGCGCGAACGCCGCCGCCACCCCGCCGGCGCCGAGCAGGAAACGCCGCCGGGAGGCGTCGGCCACCCCGCCGCGCCGGTCGCTTTGTGCCTTGTCGCGCTGTTCCGCTGCGAGGTCCGCGGCCGCCGCACGCATCGCGGGCAGCGTGTCGCGGTGGGCCTCTTCCATGTCCTGGGTGAGACGGGCGAGCTCGCGCTCGCTGATCTGCAGCTCCCAGCCGTCGCGTGCGGTGGTCACTTCACGGCCCCCTCAGAGATCGGTGAAGCGTTCTTGGTCGGGTAGAAGGCGTTGGGGAAGCCGACGCTGCCTGCCGCGGCGGGCAGCTTGGCGACGTCCGTCGGGATGGCGATCAGGTCGCCCATGTTCCCGGCGAGCAGCGCCTGTACGGCCAGCAGCGTCGCGCGGTGCTGGGCCTCGACGGGCGCGACGGAGGCGAAGAGCTTGCGCAGGTCGCCGTTGCTGACCTGGCTGACGTTCTTCGTGTACGTCTGGGCCGCGACGTCCTCCAGCGTGATCGCCAGCTTCACGACGTCCGCGGGGGTCTTGATCGACGGCAGCGCCTGCTTGACCACGGCCGCGTACTTCGGGTCCGGCTGGTCCTGCGCCTTGCCGCCCGCCTGGGTGGCGGCGGAGTTGAACGCCTTCGCGTGCGCCTGGTGCTGCGTGGTCGTCTTGGCGATGAACGCCGCGATCGTCTTGTTGCCGTCCTTGATGAACGGCAGTCCCGCGGCCGTCTGGTAGACGCTGATCGCCAGGTTCTCGATCGACGCCGCCGTCTGCAGCGCCATGATGTCGTCGCTGGAGGAGGCCGCGGCGACCCGCGAGGTGTGCAGCAGAGCGGCGGCGCCCGCCACTCCGGCGACCGCTCCGCCGCGGTGCCACCAGCGGCGCGAGGACGCCGGCGCGGGCTGTGCCGCCGCGCGGAAGTCGTCCAGCGCGCTCGCGGTGATCCGCAAGGCGTCACTGTTCAGGTCTTGTGACTGCTCCGTCAGTTCTTCGAGCAGCCGGGTGTCGATGCGCTCTACGCCCATCACGCCCCATCTCTCACGGTGCCCGCTCTTGTGAGGGCACTCCTGCGACAGGTTCGTGGCGGCGGCTCATCCGGATTGGTCCCGTCCTCCGTACGGGCACCGAGACCACTCTTCCGGGTGACGGCAGGGGGCCGTTCCACCCAGTAAAAGCGTCTGTACGGTGCGTGGCGGTACCGCCAGGTGTCACATCGGGCCCGTCCGGCGGGTCACTGCCACGACGACGAGGTGACGGAGGTGGGTGGCCCGATGGACGAGTACGAGTTCCTGGCGGCGCGTTTCGAGGAGCAGCGCGGCCGGTTGCGCGCGGTGGCGTACCGGGTGCTCGGCTCCACCGGCGAGGCGGACGACGCGGTGCAGGAGACCTGGCTGCGGCTGAGCCGGATCGACGCCGACGAGGTCGACAACCTCGCCGGGTGGCTGACCACGGTGGTGGCCCGGGTGTCGCTGAGCATGCTGCGCTCGCGCGGCAGCCGCCGCGAGGAGCCGCTGGAGACGCCCTCGGGAGGCCCGGTCACGCGCGCCGCCGCGGCCGAGGACACCGACCCCGAGCAGCAGGCGCTGCTCGCCGATTCGGTCGGGCTCGCCCTGCTCGTCGTCCTCGACACGCTCGGTCCCGCGGAACGGCTCGCCTTCGTCCTGCACGACATGTTCGCCGTTCCCTTCGACGAGATCGCGCCGATCGTGGAGCGCTCGCCCGCGGCCACCCGTCAGCTCGCCAGTCGCGCCCGGCGCCGGGTGCAGGGGGTCGCCGTCGTCGACGAGGAGCGCTCCGCGGTACGGCGCCGCGCCGTGGTCGACGCCTTCCTCGCGGCCTCCCGCGGCGGGGACTTCGAGGCGCTCCTCGAACTCCTCGACCCCGATGTCGTGCTCCGGGCCGATCCCGCCGCCGCCCTGTCCGGCGCCACCTCCGTCCGCGGCGCCGCCGCCGTCGCCACCACCTTCCTCACCCGGGCCAAGGGGGCTCGCCGCGTCCTCGTCGACGGGGTCCCCCAGCTCGCCTGGATCCACGACGGCCGGGCCCGCGCCGTCTTCGCCCTCACCGTCAGCCCATCCGGGCGCGTCGCCGAAATTCACGTCCTCGCGGACGAGGCCCACCTCGCGCTCCTGCGGGTCGTCGTCGTGGACGAGTGACCCTCCCCCGCGCCGCGAGGACGGTTCCTCTGCCGTGGGGGTTCGCCGATGGTTTTGGGGCGCGGCCCCGGGCGGTTCTTCTGCCGGGTGCCGGGTCCTAGCGGGCGCGGTAGGCGTCGATCGCCGCGAAGGTCGCCTCCGGCTGCTCGATCTGCGGGAGGTGGCCCGCCTTCGGGACGACCTCGAAGCGCGCGTCGGCGAAGGCGGCGGCGTACGCGGCCCCGTACCCCGGTGTGAAGACGCGGTCGCTCTCGCCCCAGAGGACGAGGGTCGGGACGCGGACGTCGGCGAGCCGTTCGCGCAGGCCGGGCGTGTGCATGTACGGGTCGCCCGCGATGATCCGCATAGTGGCCATGTTCGCCTGGCGCGCGGCCAGTTGACCGGCCGGGAGGGTGGCGGGGTCCACGAAGAAGCGGTCGGGGTCGTGGAAGGAGTGCTCGGCCACGCCCCGCGCGTCGAGCGCGAAGAAGTCCGTCATCGGCTCGCCCTCGACCAGCACTCCGGCCGCGTCGATCAGGACGAGCCCGGTGATCAGGCCCGCGCCGTCCCGTACCGCCATCTCGGCCGCGATCCAGCCGCCGAGCGAGGAGCCGACCACCAGGACGTCACGCAGCCCGCGCTCCCGAAGCAGCTCCAGGTACGCCACGGCGAGGTCGTCCACGCCGTCGTACGCCTCGGGCCGGGGCGTGCCGTCCCAGCCGGGGAGGGTCGGGGTGAGGACACGCGCGGTACGGGCGAGGTGGGCGCCGAGGCCCGCGACGGTGAAGGGGCCTCCGCCGCCGTGCAGCAGCAGTACGGGGCGGGCGGCGGCATCGGTCCGCGCGTCGGCGGGGCCGGTCTCGGCAACGGTGAGCTGCGATGGGGTCGTCATACCGTCGACTGTAACTAAGGATATTTATATAAGCAAGCTTAGTCGGAGTGTTAGGCTGTGCCCATGCCCGTTGAACTCCAGCTCCTCGGACGAGCCGTCAAGCAGGCGCAGTACCGCCAGCACCGCGCCCTCGACAGTCGCCTGGCCACCGTCGGCACCACCCTCGCCCAGTGGGACGCCCTGCGCGCCGTCGCCCGCACGCCCGGCGCCTCGGCCCGCGACCTCGCCGCCGCGACCTTCCAGACCGAGCAGTCCTTCGGCACCCTCGCCACCCGCCTCGCCGACCGCCACCTCATCGACCGCCGCCCCGGCCGTGGCCGCCGCATCGAACACCACCTCACCCCCGCCGGCGAAGCCCTCCTCTCCGCCGGCCACCGCATCGCCGACGAGGTCCTCTCCTCCGCCTTCTCCGCCCTCGACGACACCGAACGCGCCACCCTCCTCGCCCTGTTGCGCCGCATCGGCGAAGAACCGACGTGAGCCCGTGACCCTGTTACGGGTCACGGGCTCACAAGGCGCGGTCGCGTGGCGTCAACGACCCCTGCGGGTCAGTCCAGTTCGGTCAGCCGGGTCAGGGTGTAGCCGGCGATGCCGTGACCGGCTGCCACCGAATCGGAGTCCTTGTTACCCGCGGCGCCGGTGTTGGGACCGGCAAGGGTGGTGTAGACGTAGCGGCCGTGGACCGCGTGGGTGACCGCGCAGGGCACCTGCTTGCAGAAGTTCGGGATGCCGGGCTGGCCGGTCAGGGGGATCAACTTGCCCTTGAAGCCGGTGTCGACGGCCTTGGCCTCGGCCTCGGTCGGGAAGACCAGCACGCCCACGCTCACCGAGTCCTTGCCCGAGACGTAGGTGGCGAGCACGATCTGGGTGCAGTGGTTCTTGTCCAGGACCGGGCCGAGTCCGCCCTGGGTGCTCTTCCAGCAGGGCGTGCGGTGGCTGGTGGCCTTCCGCGCGAAGCTCTGCCCGTTGATCGTGAGGGTCTTCGCGGTGAAGAGGTCGCTGCCCTGCAACGTCGGAGTCGAGGACGGTCCGGGGGTGCCGTCGGTCGGCGAGGTGTCCGCGGACTCGGTCGGCTGGACGGACGGCGCTGTCGTCTGCTTGTCCTTGTCGTCCTTGGCGACGGTGCCGTCGTCCTTCTTGGACCCGCCCATCAGGAACAGCGCCGCCGCGCCCGCCACGGCGACGACCAGGACGGCCGCCACGCCGATGATGAGCATCCGCTTCTTCCGTGCCCGCTGCTCGGCCACGTGCTGGTCCGCGAGCGCCGACCAGTCGGGCTCGTTCGGATTGGGCACGTAGGGCTGCGGCTGCGGGAACTGCGGTACGCCCGGCCGGATTTCGTACGGGTAGCCCTGCTGGACCGGCTGCGGATGCTGGGTCGGGGGGTAGCCGTAACCCGGTTGCGCCTGCTGCGTCGGTCGCGCGGCCTGCGTCTGCTGCTGGTCGACCTTCGGTACGGCACCGTTCTGGTGCGGTATGCGAGGATCCTGGGGCCCCGTGGGAGTACTCATGGCCTGGGGGAGTTCGCCCTTCCGTCACTCATTTCGGTGAATCATAGCGTCCGTCATGGACTCGGGGTGGCTTCTCCCGTTACGGCACCTTCACAGGACCTTCGGTTCTCAGACGGCTCACAGACAGCCCGCGGACTAGTCACGCGGGCGGCGTTCAGGACCCTCCGGCCGACATCGGCCAGGGCCGCAGGGTGAGCGAGTCGAGTCCCTTGCGGAATGCCGTCTTCGTCTGCGCCGAGATGTCGAACCGGTAGTCGTACTTGCCGCCCTCGTCCTTGCTGTACTGGAACCAGATGAAGCCGATCACGTTCGGCGTGCGCTTGATCCAGCGGAAGAGATCGGCCGTCCAGCCTGCCTGTTGCGGCCCCGGCGCGCTGCCCGTCTCGCTCACCAGGATCGGCTTGTGCGAGAACTTGGTGATCTCGTCCACCGTGGGCTGAAGCACCTCGGTCGCGGTGCGCTCGCCGAAGCCGTAGCCGTCGAGTCCGATCCAGTCGACGTACCCGTCACCGGGATAGAGCGGATTCAACGCGACGCCGTTCGTGCCGCGCAGCACATTGGGACTCCAGACCCAGATCACCTCGGAAGCTCCGACGATCTGAAAGAGATCGTGAATGTGGCGCCACGCCTTCACATAATCTCCATATGAATTCCCGCTGTTCTTCTCTGACCACGGGTACCAGTCGCCGTTCATCTCGTGTGCGAAACGCAGACCGATCGGTTGTCCGATCGCCTTGACCTGCCGCGCGAAACGGATGATGTAGGCGTCGTACGTGCCCGACGCGATCCGCTTGAGCGCGTACTTCGGCTGGTCGGCGGAGCGTGAATCGCCGTACGGCTCCCAGGTGACCAGCGGCAGCGCGCCCTGCTGGTAAGCGAGTTCGGCGTCGGAGGCGGAGAAGTCCCGCCGCCAGTCCTGGTAGTACTCCAGGATCCTGGGCGGGCGGCCCGCGGCGGCCGAGGCCGAGGCGGTGGTCGCGCGGTTCGGCCCGTGGAAGGTCGCGAGGCCGAAGTAGAGGCCGTCGGGGTGCAGATACTCGGCTTTTGTCAGGGTCTTGGTGCGGGCCGGCGTTCCGGGTGATGCCGGTGATCCCGGCGTTCCGGACGCTCCGGGCGCCGTGGCCGATCCCGTGGGGCCGCTCGGCGGGGCTGTGGTGACCGGTACGGCGTCGCCCGCGATGGTCGTCCCCTCGCCGCCGTCGGAGGAACATGCGACCAGGCTCAACAGCAGTGCGCCCACGAGCAGGCACGTCGGCAGGGCGGACGTGCGCCATATCCGTCGTGTCAGGACATTCATCTCCGGTATCCCCGGCCGTTTCTTCTCCGCGGAGTCGCGGATCGATGGATCCGCGAACCGTCAGCGTCTCAGCGAACCGTCAGCATCTCATCCGACGACCATACGGACGACGGCGCGACGGGCTTGTCCGGGTAATTCACGGAGCGGGGCGAAATGCGCGACATCGGTGTGGGGTACGCCACATGTATGTGTGTCAGCTGTGTGTCAGGCCGCAGGTACCGGCTGTGTTACAGGTGATGACCGAATTGGGGGACGCTAAGGATCATATGATAAAAATCGTGTCACCACTTACGTTCTCTGCGGCGTGCCGCCTTGTAGGTGGCTCGGGGGAATCGGCGCGATAGGAAGACATGCTGGCGTTCTTGCTGGAGATCCGTGAGTTGCGGCTCCAGGGGGTGGTGTACCCCTTCGCCGCCTTCATGGCGCTGATCTGGCTGCTGTGGCTGATCAAAGTCGTGTTGGCGCGTCGGTACAAGCCATGGAAGCGCCCGTTCCAATCCACCACTTCCGTGATCATCCCGGTCGTGGACGAGCCCGAGGACCTGTTCCGCGAAGTTGTCGGCCGGATCATCGACCAGCGGCCCACCGAGATCATCGTGGTGATCAACGGCCGCCGCAACGAGGCGCTTGAGCACATCTGCGACGACCTCGGCGTGTTCTGGAAATGGACGCCCGTTCCCGGCAAACGCAACGCGCTCAAGGTCGGCCTGGCGGAATCCAGCGGCGAGATCGCCGTACTCGTCGACTCCGACACCATCTGGACCGCCAACACCCTCAGCGAACTGGTCAAGCCGTTCCGCGACCCCGAGGTCGGCGGGGTGACGACCCGTCAGCGCATCCTCCAGCCGAGCCGCACCGTGCTCACCCGCTGGGCGGACTGGCTGGAGAGCGTGCGCTGCCAGTACGCGATGCCCGCGATGAGCGTGCTCGGCACCGTCGGCTGTCTGCCCGGCCGCACCATCGCCTTCCGCAGCCACATCCTCTTCGACTGCATGGACGCCTTCCTCGGCGAGAAGTTCCTCGGCGTCTTCCTGGAGGTGAGCGACGACCGCACGCTCACCAACTACACGCTCAAGGCCGGGTACAAGACCGTCTACCAGTCCACGTCGCTCGTCTACACCGACGCCCCGCTCCAGTTGAAGAAGCTGGCCAAGCAGCAGTACCGCTGGGCGCGCGGCTCGCAGTACAACACGCTGCGGATGATGCCCTGGATGCTGCGCAACGCGAAGATGCTCGCGCTGTTCTACTTCACCGACGTGGCCGTGCCGTTCGTGCTCCTCGGCACCTTCGCCTCCTGGCTGGTCGCCGCCTTCCACCGCGGCCGTCCCGGCATCTACCACGACCTGCCGCTGCCCGGCGACCCCACCAAGGCCCTGGTCCTGCTCATCGCGCTGGCCGCCGTGATGTCGCTGTTCTCGCTGATGTTCCGCTTCGGGCGGCACTTCGCCTACCGGCCGCAGGACCTGCTCTTCCTGCCCGCCTTCATGGTGATCAACACCCTGCTGCTGCTCCCCGTGCGCCTGCTCGGCTTCTTCCGCTGCGCGCACAACGCGAGTTGGGGCACCCGCGCCGACAGCTTCGCGGGCGAGAAGTCGCACAGCGCCCTGGTCCTGGTGCCGTACGTGATCGGCGGCCTCATGCTCGGGGGGTCGGTGATGATGAGTGTCTAGCAGCCAGAACACCCCGGCGACACCGCCCCCTTCCGACCCCCGGCGACCGAGCGCCAGCCGACGGCGCAAGAAGCCGGCGCACTGGTGGAACCGGGGCACCGGCATCCGGCTGCGGATCTGGATGGCCGTCAACGCGGTCCTGCTCTCCGCCCTGTCCTACGGCGTCTACGCGGCCGTGGTCTCCAACGCGGAGGGCACCGGCTACTCCGGACTCGGCGGCGGCAGCAGGACCAACCCCGGCCTGCTGGAGCGGCTCAAGGGCAGGACCGAGCCCGGCATCCCGACCAAGGCGCAGTTCCTGCACCCGGACGGCGTCTACTTCGGGGCGGCGACCACCAACGCTCCCTACGACGCGGCGGAGGTCGACAAGCTGACCGTCGACGCGGGCGGCATCCGGCCGACGATGACGTCCTTCTTCCTGTCGTGGAGCCAGAAGTTCAACCCGTACGCGATCACGGCGGCCTACGAGCACGGCACGCTTCCGGTGCTGAGCTGGGAGCCCTGGCAGGGCGGCGCGCAGAATCCGGAACCCGACCAGATCCTGAAGTCCAATATCGACCAGCCCGCGTACCGGCTCGCCAACATCACCGCGGGCATGTACGACACGTACATCACGCAGACGGCGAAGGCCGTCGCGGCGGCCAAGTGGCCGCTGGTGATCCGCTTCGCGCACGAGATGAACGGCGTCTGGTACCCGTGGGCGGAGCGGGTGAACGGCAATCACCAGGGCGACTACGTCAAGGCGTACCGGCACGTCCACGACATCTTCCGGAAGGTCGGGGCCACCAATGTGATCTGGGCCTGGTCGCCGAACATCGTCCGGCCGGCCAAGAAGGTCTCGCTCAAGGCGCTCTACCCCGGTGACGACTACGTCGACTGGGTCGGCATGACCGGCTACGGCGTACGCGAGTCGACGCCGGAGATCACCTTCCGGGCGACGATCGACCAGATCAGGACCTTCACCGACAAGCCGCTGGTCATCATGGAGACCGGTGCGCAGATCGACGCGCAGCAACTGAGCTGGGTCGACGCCTTCTTCCCGTGGCTGCGGAAGAATTCCGAGGTGATCGGGTTCGTCTGGATGCAGAAGGACCGCGACTCGGGCGCGGGCGGGAACTGGCGGTTCACCTCCAGCAAGGCCGAACAGCAGGAGTTCCAGGCGGGCTTGGCCACGCTGCGTCTGGCGACGGGTCACGCGGGCGCGCCCGCGCCCTCCGACTCCCCCGCCGGGAGCACCCCATGAGCGAGCGGGAAGTCCTCGAATCCGACGCCGACTACCCCGATCACCCCGACACCATTCCCATCTCGATCATTCCGCAGCCGCGGAACTCCCATCACGACGAGGGCGAGTGGGAGATCCAGGACGACAGCACCGGGGAACGCCCCGCCTCGGGGGGGCGCGCCTCGCGGCGGCGCCAGGAGGAGAAGCGGCGCGGGATGGGCCGCGCCGCGATCATGCTGCCGCCGATGCTGGTGACGCTCGTCGCGGGCGGGTACCGGGTGGGTGCGGCGCAGGTCAGGGAGGACGAGGCGGCGACGTGGTGGGCGGCGCATCTGTCGTGGTCGGACCTCGGGCGGCTGCTGGACAACACCGATGTGGTGCTGGCGCCGTACTACGTGCTGATGCACTTCTGGGTCGCGGTCGCCGGGAGTTCGCCCGCGATGCTGCGGGTGCCGTCGGTGGTGGCGATGGCGGTGACGGCGGGACTGCTGGCGCTGCTCGGCCGCCGGATGTTCGACGCGCCGACCGGGCTGGTCGCGGGGCTGGTGTTCGCGGTGCTGCCGGTGACGACGCGATTCGCGCAGGAGGCACGGCCGTTCGCGCTGGCGGCGCTGTCGGTGGTGGCGGGGGCGCTGCTGCTGTACCGGGCGCTGGACCACGTGGGCGCGGACCGGTGGGGCGGATACGCGTTCGGGATGCTGTGCACGGGGCTGTTCCACCCGGTGGCGGCCACGGTCGTGGTGGCGTATCTGCTGATCACGCTGGCCACCGAACGCCAGCGCACCGGGGCGTGGTTGGCGGTGACGCTGGTGCCGGTCGCGCCGCTCTTCGCGGTGCTGATGCTGGCGCGCGGCCAGAACCACCAGGACCCGCAGGGCGGCACCGATGTGCACGCGCTGCTGCGACTGCCGCAGGAACTGCTCGGCTCGCAGCACGTCGCCCTCGCGGTGGGCGGCCTCGCGCTGCTCGGGGTGCTGCTCGGCCGCAGGAACGGCGTACCGCTGCTGGTGTGGGCGGTGCTGCCGCCGGTCGCGCTGTTCGGACTGCGCTCGTACGGCAACCTGTTCACGCCGTCGTACTTCGTCTTCACCGTGCCCGCCGTCGCGCTGCTCGCGGGCGCCGGGGTGTGCGGTCTGGCCAAGCTGCTGCCGGGCAGGGAGGGCGGGGCGGCGACCCGGCAGATCGTGCTCGGCGCGGTCGCCGCCGTCGCCGTGGCCGCGGTCTCGCTGCCGGCCTTCAACGGCCTGCGCACCGACCCGCGGCCCGGACTCCCCGACTACCAGGCGGCGTCGGCCTGGCTGCGGACGCAGACGCGCGGCGGCGACGGGGTCGTCTACAGCGGTGAGCTGGACAAGGCGATGCGGGGCACCGCGTACCAACTGCGCGCCGTGGCTGACCCGCCGGACGCGGTGTACGTGACGGTGTCGCCGCAGCGGGACGGTACGTACACCGGACAGCCGTGCTCCGCGCCCGTGGTGTGCACCAAGGACGTCCAGCGGATCTGGCTGGTGGCCACCGCGCCGCGCACGCCGTACGCGGGGATGACGGCCGACGAGGGGAGATTCCTCCAGACCGAGTACAAGGCGGGCACCGCGAAGGACTTCGCGGGCGGCCTGCGGATCACGCTGTTCGACCGGCTGCCGCGGAAGTCGGCGCGGTAGCGGGCGCGTTGGGCGCGCCGACCGGGCCGGCCGCGGGCGTGGCCGGTCGCGGACGTGGCCGGGCCCGACGGGGGCGGGGCGCGCGGGGGCAGGGTGCGCGGGGCGTTCAGGGAATCGTCGGGGGAACGGGTGACGGAGGCGGGGGAGCATGCTCGGGGGAAGACGCGACCGGTGGACGCGCGGAGGTCCGCTCGTCAACTGGCCGGGGCGGCTGTCCAGCCCCTTCTACGGCCAGGTCTGGAGCCGGGCGAAGTACGTCGTGCCCGCCGCGGTCCTCGCGCTGCTGATCGGGGTCGCCGCGCTCGCCTGGGGTGACGGCGGGGACGGGGGCGGCGACCGCAGCGCGGGAGCCGACCGGGCGGCCGACAGCGGCGCGGCCGACAGCGGCGTGGGCGACGGCGACGGGGTGTCGACCATCGCGCCGGGGCCGCCGCGGACCGCCGTGCCCGACAAGGACGCCATCCGCCGACCGCCCGCCGGGACCACGTACTTCGGCGTCGCCAAGCCCGACGCGCCCTGGAATTCGGCCGTCCTGGCCGGAGTCGGCCGCGACGCGGGCGGCGTCACGCCCAACATGGTGGAGTACTACGTCAATTGGACCCGCGGCTTCGACCCGGACCCGGTCCGCGCCGCCTACGCCCAGCACGCCGTGCCCGTCGTCTCCTGGGAACCGTGGGCGGGCTCCGCGAAGGGCACCGAGCAGCCCTCGTACGCGCTGCGCACCATCATCGACGGTGCGCACGACCCGTACATCAGATCCTTCGCCGAGGCCGTCAAAGCCAACCGCTTCCCGATCGCGCTGCGCTTCGCCCACGAGATGAACGGCCACTGGTACCCGTGGGCCGAGCCCAACGGCGGCAACAGACCCGGTGAGTACGTCGCCGCGTGGAAGCACGTCCACGACATCTTCCAGCAGGCCGGCGCCACCAATGTGATCTGGGTCTGGGCCCCGAACACGCTGCGCGGCGCGGACGACATCAGCCTGAAGTCCCTTTATCCGGGCGACGGTTACGTCGACTGGATCGGCCTCGACGCCTACGGGGTCGCCGAGCGCTCGGCGGGCGAACTCCTCGACCCGTCGGTGAACGCCCTGCGCGCGTTCACCGCGAAGCCGCTGCTCATCACCGAGACCGGCGCCCAGCCGGGCGGGCGCAAGGCCCCCTGGATCGCCAGCCTCTTCCCGTGGCTGGCGAGCCGCCATGACGTCATCGGCTTCATCTGGTTCCAGTACACCCACGCCGAAGGCGGCGGCTCCGACTGGACGTTCATGTCGAGCGCCGCGGCGCAGGAGTCCTTCAAGGCGGGAGCGAGGACATTGCGGCTGGCACAAGTGCCGTGACGCGTAGGGCTGTTCGTACGCGGGCCGCCCCCGGCGCGTGCACCGGGGGCGGCCCTGGACGTTTACGTGCTTACGTGCGCACGTGCTCACGCGGTCCTGACGGTCAGGTGCCGAGCACCTGGAACTCCCAGAGCGAGTAGCCGTACTGCGTGGCGCGCGCCGTCCCGTACATCCGCACGTACCGCCCGGTGCCGGTGACGTTCAGGGTCTGATTGCCGCCGGTGCCGGTGGTCGTGGAGTAGACGTCCGTCCAGGTGGTGCCGTTCGCGGAGGTCTGGATCCGGTACGCCGTCGCGTACGCGGCCTCCCAGTTGAGCTTGACCTGGCTGATGGTGTGGCTGGCGCCGAGGTCGACCTGGAGCCACTGCGGGTCGCTGAAGGTGCTGGACCAGCGGGTGCCGGGGTCGCCGTCCACCGCGCTCGCCGCCGTGAAACTGCCGTTCTCACTGGACGAGGCCGTGGCCGCCTTCCCCTGCGACAGCAGGGTGGGCGTGCCGGGTCCGCCGGGGTCGCCGCCGCCGGACGTCGGTGTGCCGTACAGCGCCAACTCGTACAGCGAATCGCCGTATTGGGATGTTCTGGCGGTCGCGTAGACCCGCACATAGCGGGCCGTGGCCGACAGCGCGGTGTCCTGGATGTCGGCCGGACTGTTGTTGTTGGAGTAGACCGTCGTCCAGGTCGTGCCGTTGGCCGACGTCTGTAGCTGGTAGGCGGATGCGGCCGCCGCCTCCCAGACCAGACTCGCGTGCGTGAGGTTGTAGGACTGGCCGAGGTCGACCTGGACCCACTGCGGGTCGCTGAAGCCGCTCGACCAGCGGGTGGTGACATCGCCGTCGGTCGCGTTCGACGCGGGGAACTGCGCGCTCTCGGTCGAGGAGGCCGTGGTCGGCTTGCCCTTGGCGATGTTGGTGCCGGTGCTGCCGGGCGCGGCCTTGTTGTAGACCGCCACGTAGTCGACGTTCAGCGAACCGCCGCTGACCGTGGCCGCGTTGGGGCCGCCACCGAAGGCGGCGGGGAAGCCGCCGCCGATCGCCAGGTCGAAGATGATGTAGAAGCTGTGGTCGACGGCGTTGGCCCACGCCGTGGCGTCCACCTGGTTGGAGCTGAGCGTGAAGTAGTTCGCGCCGTCCAGGTACCAGCGGATCTGCTCGGGTGACGTCGAGCGGTCGATCTCCACCGCGTACGTGTGATAGCCCGTCTGGCAGCCGGAGCAGGCCCGTTCACCGCTGCCGACGCCGCTGGACTCGTTGCACGCGCCGCCCGGATTCGTCCCGCAGTGCAGGGTGCCGAACACCGAGCTGCGGCCGTTGATGTCCTCCAGGATGTCGACCTCGCCGGAACCCGGCCACGGCACGCCCACGCGCAGCGGCGACCCCAGCATCCAGAACGCGGGCCAGTAGCCCGCGCCGTTGGCCGTGGTCACGTTCGGCTGCTGGATCGACGCCTGCATCCGGACCACGCCGCCGGGCTGCGCGCCGAAGCCGTCCGCCTGGGTCTCGACCCGTCCCGACGTCCAGCCGGTGTTCGGGTCCGTGCCCGAGTGCAGTGCCTTGAGCACCAGATGGCCGTTGCCGTCCTGGTAGACGTTGGCCGTGCTGTTCGTCATCGTCTCGATCTCGCCGGTCCCGAAGGTCCAGCCCTCACCGGCGTCGTAGCGCCATGTCCCGGTGTCCAAGCCGGTGTTGGCGGCGCCGTTGAAGTCGTCGCTCCAGGTGGTGGTGAAGCCGCTCGGGGCGGCGGGGACGGCGTTCGGCTGTACGGCGGCCGGTTGTGCGGCCTGTCGCGCGGCCTGTTGCGCCGCCGGTTGTGCGGCCGTTTGTGCCGCCGCGGTCCGGGTCGCCGTCTGTGGGGAGACGGTGCCCTTTCCTACGGCGGACGCCGACGCCGACGCCGACGCGGACGCCGACGCCTGCGGCGAACCGGCCAGCGCCACCGCGGCCATCGCGCTGACGGCGACTAATCCGACGCCCAGCCGTTTCCGCAAGCGCTTGTCTCTCATCGACATGCCTGCTCCTTGTGTGGGGGGTTGCGTGAGAGCGCTCTCTCCACGCGAGAGTCGGCCTTGCCCCAGCCCCTGTCAAGGCTTCCGGCAACGTTTACGGAGCCGTCCGCGCGCCGTACGGGAGGAGGACGGTGCCCGGCCAGGGAGGTATGCGGCAGCGGTGTGCACCCAGTGCAATTCCGGGCCGTGGCCGTCCCCGTGGGGCGCGGGTCTGCGTAGCGTGGCAGCTCTGTCCGTCGAGGGGAGTGCGCGGTGTCGGGACGTCCGGAGAAGGAGATGGCGCCGGGCGACAACCCGGTACGCCAACTGGCGCGCGAGTTGCGCGACTTGCGGGAGGCGGCGGGCAAGCCGACGTACCGGACGATGGCCAGGGGCGCGGGTTTCGGCGCGAGCACGCTGTCGCGGGCCGCCTCCGGCGAGACGTTGGCGACGCTGCCGGTGGTCCTGGCGTACGTCCGCGCGTGCGGCGGCGATCCGGCCGACTGGGAGCGGCGCTGGCGGGCGGCGGCCACGCGGGCCGCGGGGCCGCGGGACGCCGAGGACGGCGACGATCCGGCGCCCTACCGCGGCCTGGCCCGGTTCGAAGCGGGCGACGCCGACATCTTCTTCGGCCGCGACCGCCTCACCGACCGCCTGCTGGAACTCACCGCCCGCCGCCGCTTCACCGCCGTCTTCGGCCCCTCCGGCAGCGGCAAGTCCTCCCTCCTGCGCGCCGGCCTCATCCCCCGCCTCCAGCAAGTCACCGACCCCGCCACCCGCCCCGCCGCCCTCCGCATCCTCACCCCCGGCGCCCATCCGCTCCGCGACCACGCCCCCCACCTGACGCCTGCGGCGAGCTCCACGTACGACCCTGCGGCCAGCACCGCGGACGGTCCTGCGACCGGCTTGGCGGGCGGTCGTGCGACGGGCACGTCGGCCGATCCGGAGCGAGGCCCGGAGGGTGGTCCCGCGACCGCCTCGGCCGCGAGTGCGGCGACGGATTCGACCGACGGTCGGGCGGCTGGGCTGGCGGCTGGTCCGGGGCCTGGCGTGGCGGGTGGTCCGGCGACTGGGCACGTGATCGGCTCCGAGCCCAGCCCGGAGGGCGGTCGCCCTGCCGGGCACGCATCCGGTTCGGCGTCCGGCTTGGCGGGCGGTCGTGCGACGGGTACGACGGCCGATCCGGAGCGAGGCCCGGAGGCCGGTCCGGCGGACGGGCACGCGTCTGGTCCCGCGACGGCCTCGGCCGCGAGTGCGGCGACGGATTCGACCGACGGTCGGGCGGCTGGGCACGCGTCCGGCCCGGAGCCTGGCTTGGCGGGCGGTCGTGCGACGGGCACCGCTCGTCCGGCGGCTGGGTACGCGGCTGACGCGGGGTCCGGCTCGTCCGGCGGTACGGCGGCTGGGCACGTGACCGGCTCCGAGTCCGGCCCGGAGGGCGCTGGCGCGGCTGGCTCCACGGCTGGTACGGCGATCGGCGCGACCGGCGGTCGGGGGGCTGGTCCGGGCCTTGGGCCGGTGGGCGGTCGGGGGGTTGGTGCGGGGTCCGGTGCGGAGGGTGGCGGGGGGGATACGTGGCTGATTGTGGATCAGTTCGAGGAGCTGTTCACGCTGTGTGCCGACGCGGCGGAGCGGGAGGGGTTCATCGAGCGGCTGTTGGCCGCGGCGCATCCGGCGGGGCGGACGCGGGTGGTGATCGCGGTGCGGGCGGACTTTCTGGGGCGGTGTGCGGAGCATCCGCGGCTGATCGGGGCGTTGCAGGACGCGACGCTGCTGGCGGGGCCGATGGACCGGGACGAGCTGCGGGAGGCGGTGGTGCGGCCGGCGCAGGCCGCGGGGCTGATCGTGGAGAGGGCGCTGTCCGCGCGGGTGGTCGCGGAGGTCGTGGGGGAGCCGGGTGGGCTGCCGTTGATGTCGCACGCGCTGCTGGAGACGTGGCGGCGGCGCGCCGGCCGGGCGCTGACCGAGCGGGCGTACGACGAGGCCGGTGGTCTGCATGGCGCCATCTCCCGTACGGCGGAGGACCTTTACCACCGGCTCACCGCCGAGCAGGCGGCCCTCGCGCGCCGCGTGCTGCTCCGCCTGGTCATGCCGGGCGACGGCACCCCCGACACCCGCAGACCGGTGGCCCGCGCCGAACTCGCCCTGGGCGCGGACGACACCGCCGTCGTCCTGGACGAGCTGGCCGGGGCCCGGCTGATCACCGTGGACGACGGGACCGTCGACCTCGCCCATGAAGCCCTCATCCAGGCGTGGCCACGCCTGCGGTCCTGGATCGACGCCGAGCGGACCCGGCTGCGCGTGCACCGTCGGCTCACCGACGCGGCGGTGATGTGGCACGAACTCGACCGCGAGCCGGGCGCGTTGTACCGGGGCTCGCGGCTCGCGGCGGCCGAGGAGGCGTTCCCGGCCGAGGAGGCGTTCCCGGCGGCGGAGGCGGCCGGCGGACCCGACGAACTGACGCCCACCGAAAGGGCGTTCCTCGACGCCAGCACCGCCGCCCGCCGCCGCGAGGAGCAGGCCGCCGCCCGAACCACCCGCAGACTCCGCGCGTTGACGGCGACCCTGTCCGTACTCCTCGTCCTGGCCGTGGCGGCCGGGGCGACGGCGTGGACGCAGAGCCGCAGCAACGAGCGGCAGCGCAGGGCCGCCGACGCCGCCCGGCAGGTCGCGCTGTCGCGGCAGCTCGCCACCACCTCGGACGCGCTCGTCGGCTCCGACCCCGAACTCGCCTCGCTGCTGGCCGTCCAGGCGTATCGCGAGAGCCCCACCACCGAGGCGGTGGTCAGCCTCGAAGCCGCCGCCGCGCTGCCCCTCAAAGCCGTCCTGCGCCCGCCGGACCGCGAACACGACGTGGAGTCACTGGCGTTCAGCCCGGACGGCCGCACCCTCGCGACCGGCGACAGCGCGGGCACGGTGATCCAGTGGGACGCGGCGGGCGGCCGGGTCCGCTCGACGGTCGGCCACCCGAGCGCGGGCGCGACCGCGCTGGCGTACGGCGCGGACGGCCGTACCCTCGCGATCACCGGCTGGAAGGGGGAGTTGGACCTGCGTCCGGTGTCCGCCGAGGGCGGCCGGGGGGCCAGGACCGTGGCCCTCGGCCCTGAGCCGCCGCTGGACTGGGAACTCGGCCCCGACGCCCGCACCGCCGTCACCGCGGACCGCGGCGGCGCGATCAGGCTGTGGGACGTGGCGACCGGCCGCGACCGGCGGATCGTCACCAGCCGCGAGAAGATCCCGGGACCGATGGCGTTCTGCGCGGGCGGGCGCGTCGTGGCGATGTCCGACGCCGGGCGGATCCGCGAGTGGGACACCCGGACCGGCCGCCCGCTGGCCGACTTCGCCGCCAGGTCGCAGGCCCACGAAGTCCCGGACGACGGAGGGGACTTCCTCGATCTCGCGTGCGGCCCGGACGGCCGCAGCGTGGCCACGGGGGACTTCGCCGACGGCAAGGTGCGGATCCGGGACGCGGCGACCGGCCGCGTACGCGCGGTGCTGTCCGGGCACGCGGGCCAGGTCGGCGCGCTGGCGTTCAGCCCGGACGGCCGCACCCTCGCGACCGGCGGCGACGACCGGACGGTACGGATCTGGGATGTGGCCACGGGCAGGGCCCGTGCGGTGCTGTCCGGTCACACGGGCACCGTCCGCGCGCTCGCCTTCAGCCCGGACGGCCGCACCCTCGCGACGGCGGGCGCGGACCGCACCGTACGGCTGTGGGACGTGACGAACGGCCCCGCCGTCCTGCCCGGCGTCGCGGCGGCGGCCTTCGGCGGCGGTGGCGTCGTACTGGCCGGAACGGACGGCGGACTCCGGCTGCGCGACACGGCCACCGGACATGTGCGCGTCCTGGCCGGTCCGTCCCCGGGACCGCCGCCGGTCGCGGTCGCCGTCACCAAGGACGGGCGCGCGGTGGCCAGTTGGGACGGCGACGGCTCGGTGCGGCTGTGGGACACCGTGTCGGGGCAGGTCACCGCCACCCTTGCGGCGGCCGGGAACGCGGGCGGCCTGGCGTTCAGCCCCGACGGCCGTACGCTCGTCATCGCCGACTACGACGGCCGGTTGCGGCCGTGGGATGTGCGCGCGCACCGCTTCCGTACGACCTTCCGGGTGTGGATCGCACCCGGCACGGGACCCGTCTTCGGCCCGGACGGCCGGATCGTGGCCGCGCAGACCGTGGACGGCGCGGTCGCGCTCGTCGACCTGGGCACGGGAGAGACCCGGTCCATCCTCAACGGCGCTCCTGTGCACGGCAGTTCGGGCAGCATGCCCATGGTGGACTCGGGCGTCGCGCTCAGCTCGGACGGGCGCACGGCCGCCGTCGGCACCTGGGACGGCCACGTCCTGCTCGCCGACCTGACGACCGGCCGCACCCGCGCGCTGGCCACCGGCCGTACCGCGCCCGTGACGTCGGTGGCCTTCACCCCCGACCGCCGGACCGTCGCGGCGGGCGACTGGGACGGCCCCGTGCACCTCCTGGACGTGGCCACCGGACACGTGCGGGCCACCCTCACGGCGGCGCCCCGCTCCGCAACCGACCTCGCCTTCGGCCCCGACGCGCACACGCTCCTCGTCCTCGACCCGCAACAGACCGTGCGGCTCTGGGCCGTTGACCTGCCGCACCCCGCGGCTGCCGTCACCGCCGTCTGCCGCGCGGTCGGCCGCGACCTCACCCGGCAGGAGCGCGGCACGTATCTCCCCGACGAACCGGCCCGCCCGGTCTGCGGCACCACCACGGCCCGCTGAGGCCCGCCCGGTCTGCCGCACCACCGCCCGCTGAGGCCCGCCCGGTCTGCCGCACCACCGCCCGCTGAGGGCCGCGCCGCGCGGGCCCGGCATTGCGCTCTCGGTCAGCTCCCTTGCGCACAGGGCCGATGACGGGCGGCTCGGCCCCCGGCAGACTCGGTGGCCCGGCGCACGGGGGAGGGTGCCCGGGGCCGGTGGGCCGAGAGCGCGGCGCGCGGTGCGGGTCGTCAGTGGCGACGGCGATCGGGGAGGACGACCGCAGTGAGCCGCGATGGGGGCAGGGGTCGCGCCTCGGCCGACCGGTCGTGTGGGGGCGGGGAGTTCGGGCGTACGGTCGCCCGCTCGGCGGGCGTGCGCGGGGGCGGTGTGGACGCTCACGCGCTCAACAGCCGCCTGCGGTAGGCGCCGGGCGCGACGCCGTACTCCTTCTTGAAGGCACGGCCGAAGACCGCCGCGTCCGGGAAGCCCCACCGCGCGCAGATCCGGCTGACGCTGCGGTGCGCCATCCGAGGGTCGGCCAGATCGGCCCGGCAGCGGTCGAGCCGTTCGGCGCGGACGTGTCCGCCGACGGTACGGCCGCCGTCCTGGCGGAAGAGGTGGTGCAGGTAGCGCACCGAGATGTGGTGCGCGGAGGCGATGGCGGCGGGCGACAGCCAGGGCGCGGCGAGGTGGCGGTCGATGTACTCGCCTATGGCGCAGCGGAGTTCGAGGGTGCGGGACGCGGGTACGGCCGCCGGTTCCGCGAGCTGGGCCAGGAAGGCCGTGGCCAGGCTCAGCGCCGCCGAGCCGAGGCGCGCGCCTTGCGGGGCGAGCACCGAACCGGCCGCCTGGTCGGCGAGCCCTTCGACGTAGTGCGCCAGCAGCGCGGCGGGTCCGGTGTCGGAGGAGAGCGGGCGCGCGACCAGGTGCCTCAGCGACCTGGCGGGCACCGGCACCGCCTCGCGCGGCAGGTGCAGCACGATCGCCCGCCCTAGCGGCGCGGCGGACTCGACCGCCCTGACGAGCAACGGCCGTGAGGGCTCCCACAGCCCCAGCTCGCCGGCCTCCAGCCGCGTACCGGCCCGGTCCCGTTCCGCGTCCCCGCCGAGGTCTCCGCCACCGGTCCGGCCGACGTTCCCGGCACCGTTCCCGGCAGCGCTCAGGTCCCCCCGGTCCACCCCGTCCGCCCGGCGCAGCGTCAGCGGCCCCTCCGACACCAGCGCCAGCCGCCAGTGGTCGACCCCCGGCCCAGGCCCAGACCCATGCCCCGGTCCACGTCCAGGCCCCTGCCCAAGCCCAAGCCCCGGCCCCGATCCCCGCCCCGGCCCCGGCCCCGGCCCCGGCCGTACGGTCAGCGGTCCCGGCGGGCGCACCACCGTCAGCCAGACCTGCCCCAACTCCCATGCGTGCGGACGTGCTTCGTCCATCGGCGGTGCTGCCCTTCCGCGACGATCCCCGCGGACCCCGTATGCGACGCCCGCGAGATTGATTCCACGGCAGCGCGCATTGATGGGCAGCCCCCGCCCGCCGGGTGAATCAATTCCGTTCGGGGCGACGGCCGTTCGCCGGGAACGTCTCGACCAGCTCTTGCGGCGCCGCCTGCTGCCACGAGTCGAGCAGGATGTCGTACAGCTCGCCCTCGTCCTCGAGCGCCGCCAGCCGCGCCCGTACCCACGACGAGTGGGCCTCGTGCGCGGGCACCCAGAACTTCTCCGGCTCCGAGGCGATCAGCTCCGCGCGCTCGTGCCGCGGACAGCGCACCGCGAACGACGTCCCGTCGTCGGGCACCGTCACATACATCCGGCGGCCGACATGGAACGTGGGATGTCCCCACAACTCCTTCTCGACGGTCCCGGGCAGCCCGAGCGCCACGCGCCGCACATCCCCGCTCCCCAGCACTGCCCGCCGCCCCACGACTCTCCCCATCCCGGCTCCGTCCGCGTGCCCGCGCGCCCGCCTCGCTCGAACGCACCCAATTCCACCACGGCGGGGCGCGCGTGCGGGGGAGGCCGCCGCCCGGCGCCGCGGGCGGCCCTACGGGTGCAGCACGATCTTCCCCACGTGCCCCCTGCGGGCCAGTTCCTCCTGCGCCCGCGCGGCCCGCGCGAGCGGGAACGTCGCGGCGACGACCGGCCGGACAGCGCCCTCGCGCGCCAGGTCCATGAGGAGCCCGAAGTGCGCGGGCGTGTGCATCGAGGAGCCGATCACCCGCGCGTTGTGCAGATACAGACGGCGTACGTCCAAGGTGACGCCGTACCCGCCGAGCGCCCCCGCGACCACCCACCGGCCGCCCTCGCGCAGCAGCGGCAGGCACGCGCTCACCAACTCCCCGGCGACGACGTCGAGTCCGATGTCGATGCCGTCCGGGGCGGCGGCGCGGATCTGCCCGGCGACATCCCGCGCGCGGTCGATGACGACGTGCGCGCCCGCCGCGCGGACCGCGTCGGCCTTGGAACCGCTGCTGACGGCGAGCACCTTCGCGCCGCGCGCGCGGGCGAGTTGGGTCAGGGCGAGGCCGACGCCGCCGGACGCGCCGGAGACCAGGGCGGTCTCGCCGTCCCGCAGCCCGCCGCGCTCGATCATGCCGAGCGCCGTGCCGTACGCGGTCGGCAGCGACGCCAACTGGTCGTCCGTGAGCGGGGATTCGGTCATGTCGTGCACGCGGCCGACCGGCGCGGTCACGTACTCGGCGTAGCCGCCGTCGCGTTCGCTGCCCATGAGGCCGATGGGATTCGCGTCCTGGCGGTCGGAGTCGTAGACGGCCGGGTCGATGACAACGCGGCGGCCGAGGAGGCCCGCGTACGGATTAGGCTCCGCGGCCGTGCCCCGGGCCGCCGCCCCGGCGGCCTTCCCGGCGACCGCCCGGGCCGTATCCCCGGCGACCGCCCGCGCCGTATCCCCGTCAACCACAGCGCCCCCGTCGAGGGCAGTGCCCCCTTCGAAGCCAGCGCCCCCGTCGGCGGAGACGTCCTCCCGTGGCCCGACCGCCACGACCCGCCCGGCCACGTCGGCCCCCTGGATCCGCGGAAAGTCGATCGGCCCGCGCCAGCCGGACAGCGCCGTCGCGTCCTGCGGGCTCCCGTACGCGCCCTCGCGCGTCCACAGGTCGGTGTTGTTGAGCGCGACGGCGGCGACCTCGACCAGCACCTCGCCCGCCCCCGGGGCGGGCACGGCCACCTCCACCGCCTCCAGCACCTCCGGCCCGCCGTGACCGGCGATCCGTACCGCACGCATGGTCCCGGGCATGCTCATCGCTCCACCGTCCTCCTGAGTACACTGATCTGTGAACATTGACCCACGGTACACCGATCAGTGAAGGGGGGCCCGATGCCGGAGGTCCAGGAGACGGAAGCGGGCGACGTACGGCCCATGACCGCCGCGGGCCGCCGTATCGCGGCGGCTGCCGAGGAGCTGTTCTACGGGCGCGGGATCACGGCGGTGGGCGTGGACCTGATCGCCGAGCACTCGGGCGTGACCAAGCGGACGCTGTACAACCAGTTCGGCTCGAAGGACCAGCTCGTGGCGGTCTACCTCGGCGAGCGCGACCGGCGCTGGCGGGCCCTCGTCCGCGCCGCCGTCGACGCCTGCGACGACCCCGTCGAGGCCGTCACCGCGCCCTTCGAGGCGCTGCGGACCTGGAGCGCGACCAACACCCGCGGGTGCGCGTTCATCAACGCCCTGGCCGAACTCCCCGACCCCGCGCACCCCGCGCACCGCGTCGCCGCGGACCAGAAGCTCTGGCTGCTCGGCCTCTTCGAGCGCCTCGCCACCGCGGCGGCCTGCGCGTCCCCCGCCGCCCTGGCCACCCGGCTCCTCCTGCTGCACGAGGGCGCGCTCGCCACCCAGCCGCTGCCGCTCGACACGCTCGCGGAAAGCGTCGCTCTGGCACGGGAGTTGGTACGGGCGAGCGCGCCGTCCTCCGGCGCGGCCTGAGCGCCGACGGGTGAAGTCGGCTGCTAGCCAGGGGTCTTGGGTGTGAAACCGTCCGGGTCCTGCGCCAGCAGCCCGTGCACCCGGCCGACGAGGCTGCTGTCCTCGGACGGGCTCAGCCCCTCGCGCGCGGTGCGGAGCACGGCTTCCACCAGGTGCCAGCGCTCCTCCAGGCGGTCGTACGCGCCGGAGGGGATGGCCGAGGCGGCGTCGATGTCGCGCTTGCGGGCCGTGAGGTCGCGCAGCTCCTCGGCGGCGTCGGGGCGGCCGACGTCCTCGAACTGCTCCGGGCGTACGCCGACGACATGCGCCATCCGGGCCAGCGTCTCGTCACGGCCGCGGACGGGGACCGGTGTCCCGTCGACCGACTGGTAACCGCTGACGATCTGCCGCCACCGCGTGTCGCTCATGCCGGCTCGCCGCGAGGCCTCCCGCTGGGAAAGGCCGGACGCCGCGAGCGCGACCTTGATCAGCTCCCCCTCGGGCGGCGCGTCCGGGCGCTCAGTCATGCGGCGAGCTTCGCACAACTACGCATTATGCGTCCAGTGATACGGCGAAGAGGGGCGGGTATCGGCCGGTCTGGCCTGCGCATATGCGCGGCGGCAACGTGCGCAGGTGTGCGTAGTTCCCGATAAATACTTGTGCTACGCGCTACTACGCGCTAGTTTTTGCCCATGTCGCACCGCACCCGGCCGAGCAGGCTCCATCAGGAGCCCGAGGCCGTCACCTGGGCGCGGGAGAAGTCCGGGCTGACCAAGCGGGCGCTCGCCGACCAGGTCGGCATTTCGGAGCAGCTCATGGGTGAGATCGAGTCGGGCTGGCGCAGTGCCACCCCCGCCAATCTCATCAAGATTGCCGATGCGCTGAACTGCCCGCTCGTCGTCCTGGAGCGCAAGCGCCACGCGGGCGCGGTCCGTACCGCCGCTCCTGAAGGCGCGGCCGAATGAGGCCGGGGGGCGCACGCCGCGGCCGAATGAGGCCGGGGCGCGCACGTGAAGGAACGCTCGACGCGTGGATTGGCATATGCCAAAGTCGTGCGACTCGCGGCCCGCGGGGCCGGGGCGGCACATCATGAGATGAGTACGCGGAGGCCGCCGCCGCATCCCACGAAGACGGCCCCCGCCCAGCCGGATTACCGGTCGTTGACGTGCTGATGGATCCAGACGGCAATCTGGACGAGCCACCAGCCCATGCGTAATCGATCGGTAGTCCGCAGCCTCTTCGGCCTGCGGTGACGCGCCACTGCACTGCTCCTCTCTCCGGACACCGCCGAATGCGATGTACGGAGAGGGCACCAGCGTCCAGGTGCCCGGCTGACGGTCAGGTTACGCGGCCGTACTCTCCGTGTCCGGCGGTCGGTGAATTGCCCCGCTTGACCGTTTCTGCCGGTGCCTTCGCTTGTCTTCCGGTGCCGCCGCTTGTTGTCCTCCGGTGGCGCCGCCTGTCCTCCGGTGCCGCCGCCTGTCCTCCGGTGCTGCTGCTTGTCCTCGGTGGCGCCGCCCCCGTCTGCGTACGGCTTCGGGCGCGGCTCCGCGTAAGGCTCCCGGTACGACGCTGCCCGCCGTCCCCGGCCGGGTGCGGAACCGGGGGTGGCGGGCAGTGGGGCGATCCGGAAAGGGGAAGGGGAAGGGGAAGGGGCAGGTCAGGCGGTGGCCCCGGCCTCGCTGTGGACCAGCAGGACCGACACGGGAGACGACTTCGCGACGGCGCGGCTGACGCTCGGGTGCAGAAGCGCGGAGATGCCGCTGTAGTGGCCGGGGCCGACGGCGATGAGGTCGCTGCCGAGGGCTTCGGCGCGCTCGACGAGTATCGCGGCCAGGTCCTCGGTCAGGCCCTCGTCCACCTCGCCGTCGGCGGTGATGCCGTCCGCGCGCAGCCGCGCGAGCGCGTCGTCCACGACCTTGCGGCTCTCGGCGCTCTCCTCCACCGGCACCACTGTGCTGGTGATCCCTCCGGAGATCACCTGCGACGGCCGGATGTGGATGACCTGCACCGTCCCGCCGGTCAGCTTGGCGAGCGCCGACACCGCGTCGAGGACGGCACTGCCGTGGGCCGAACCGTCGACGGCGGCGAGGATCTTCTTGTACATGGGGTCAACTTCCTTGTCCGAAGGGGTCTCACGGGAGGTGCGGCCTCCGTACTTCCTCAGCCTCCGGCCGCCGGGCGCGCATTCCCGGATCGGTGGTGACCATGGCCACTTCGTACGTTTCCGCTCTCCGTCGCCCGTCACCGTTGCCTCGCCGTGCGGGGAGCGCGAGGACTGACTAGCGTGGAGACGTACGTAAGTGACGTACGTCACATTCGTGGGGACGGAGTCGCGGGTCATGACTGATTTCCCGGAAGGCGCACCGTGCTGGGTGGACGCCATGTTCGTGGACCTGGAAGGGGCCAAGCGTTTCTACGCCGACGTGCTGGGCTGGACGTTCGGGGAGAGCGCGAGCGAATTCGGCGATTACGCGCAGGCGTTCTCGGACGGGGAGGCCGTCGCGGGCGTGGTCCCGCCGATGCCGGGAGAAGAGGGGAAGTCGGCCTGGAACCTGTACTTCGCCACCCCGGACGCGGCGGCGACCGCGGAGAAGGTGAAGGCGGCGGGCGGCGAACTGCTCATGGAGCCCATGCAGGTGGGCCGGCTCGGCACGATGGCGCTGGCCAAGGAGCCGACCGGCGCGGCCTTCGGGCTCTGGCAGCCGGATCAGCACAAGGGCTTCGCGAAGGTGGGCGAGCCGGGCGCCTTCTGCTGGGCCGAGTTCTTCACGCGCGAGCCCGACGTCACGGACGCCTTCCTGACGAAGGCGTTCACATACTCCGCGCAGCAAATGACCGACGCCGGGGTGGACTTCAAGGTCTTCAAGGTCGGCGGCAGCCCGAATCCGGTGCTCGGCCGCATGACCATGGGTGACGAATTCCCGCCGGAGGTACCGGCGTATGTGAACGTCTACTTCGCGGTCGGCGACTGCGACGCCGCCGTACAGAAGGCCGTCGACCTCGGCGCCACCCTCCGCTTCGGCCCGATGGACAGCCCCTACGGCCGGTTCGCCGCCGTCACCGATCCGCAGGGCGCGAACTTCTCGGTCATCGACACCGCGCGGACGGTGGGGGAGATGCCGGCGCCGGCGGAGGCGTAGGGGTTTCGTCGCCGCTTGTCCGCCGGGCCAGGGTGGCACGGGCGGGGCGGGGCGGGGCCGGACCGGTCCCGGGGGCGTACGGGCGGCAGGTCGGCGCGGGCGCGGGGCCGGACCGGTCCCGGGGGCGTGCGGGCGGCAGGTCGGCGCGGGGCCGGACCGGTCCCGGAGGCGTACGGGCGGCAGGTCGGCGCGGGCGCGGGGCCGGACCGGTCCCGGAGGCGTACGGGCGGCAGGTCGGCGCGGGCGCGGGCCCGGGTTTCGGCGGGCGGCCACGTACGCTCGATGGGGGACGGGGCTGGGATCGGGAGGTGTGCGGTGCGGCGTACGTACCTGCTGTGGGCGACCGCGGCCGTCGGGCTCGTGGTGGACCAGACCACGAAGGCCGTCGCGGCGGTCGTGGTCGAGGGGCACGAGGCCAGCCACGCGTTCGGCGGCGCTGTGACCTTCACCGCCATCCGCAACTCCGGCGCGGCCGGTTCCTTCGCACCCCGCGCCACCCTCGTCTTCACCTTCCTCGCCCTCTGCGTCCTCGTCTTCATCGCCCGCGTCGCCCCCGCCGTCCGCTCCACCGGCTGGGCCCTCGGCCTCGGCTTCCTCTTCGCGGGCGCGGGCGGCAACCTCGCCGACCGGCTCTTCCGCACCCCCGCCTTCGGCCGCGGCGCCGTCCTCGACTTCATCCAGGTCGGCAACGGCGGCATCTTCAACCTCGCCGACCAGTGCGTCACGGCCGGCGCCCTCTTCGTCCTCGTCCAGGCCTTCCGCGGCGTTCCGATGCGCGCCGCCAAATCTCCTGCCGGAGAGCCGGACGCGGTGGGCAGCGCGTAGACCCCTGGCGGGTCGCCGTCTTGACGCGCGTCCCGGTTTCGGCGCGGGCCCGTCCTTCCACGGCCACGTGGTGCGGCCTCTTGGCGCGGCCTCGCCTTTACGTGCCACGTATGTCCTGGTCAGGGAGCAGGGAGCAGGGAGCAGGGAGCAGGGGGTCAGGGAGTCAGGCGGCGCTGTTTCCGCGCGCCCCGGTGTGCCTCCGCCCGCGTGTCGCGGAGGCGGGGAATCGGACTGGCGTGCCATGGGTGAATATGCGCGGATCGGGATGTGCCGGAGGCCAAGTGCCAGGACTCTGTGAGGTGTTGATCCAATTGCGGTGACGGTGACGGCCGGGGGCACCTGTGACGGTGGAGCGAGACAGCGGCACTTCGGTCGTATGGGACACCGGAGTCCGCGTGGGCAGACAGCCGCGACGGGCCACGTCACTGACCCCGGCCCCGCGGCACGTCGCGTGTGTGATGGACGGGAACGGCCGCTGGGCGGAGAGCCGTTCGCTGCCGCGGACGGCGGGCCACCGCGCGGCGGAGACGACGGTGATCGACGTCATCGAGGCGGCGCGCGGAGCCGGGGTGGAGTGGCTGAGCCTGTACGCGTTCTCCACCGAGAACTGGAGCCGCCCGAGCAACGAGGTCGACTACCTGATGCGCCTGGTGCGCCGCGTCGTACGCAAACACGCGGCACTGCTGCACGCGCGCGGCATCCGCTGCCGCTTCCTCGGCGTCGCCGACCCGAGAATCCCGGCCCCGCTGGCCCGCGACTTCGCCGACCTGATGACACTCACCCGCACGAACCGCCGCATGACCCTGACCGTCGCGTTCGACCACGGCGGACGCGGCGACATCGTCGAGGCGGCCCGCTCCCTGATCCGCAGCGGGGTGTCCGCCGACGTCGTGGACGAGAGCCACTTCGCCGCCCACCTGCCCTTCCCCGACACGCCCGACGTCGACCTCGTGATCCGGACCTCCGGTGAACAGCGCATCTCCAACTTCATGCTCTGGCAAGTCGCTTACGCGGAATGGACCTTCCCCTCGGTGCTCTGGCCCGACTTCCGCGCGCCGCACTTCCTGGAGTGCCTGCACACGTACCAGCAACGCAAGCGCCGCTTCGGCGGCGTGCCGCCGCACGCGAACGGAGAGTCCCGCACGTGACGGAGACAGGCAGTAGCAGCAGCATCAACCGGCCTTCCAAGCGCGTGCGTTCGCGGGCGGCCGGGGCGACCGGCGTGACTGAGGCGGTCGGGGCGGCCGAGGCGGTCGGCACTGTGAAGCCGGACGCGGCGAAGCGGAAAGCGGTGAAGACGCGGGCCGCGAAGCCGGACGTCGTCGAACCGCGGGCCGTCAAACCGAGGGCCGTGAAGCCGAAGCCGGTGCAACCGGTGAAGCAGGTGAAGCCGGTGAAGCCGAGAGCGTCGAAGCCGGACGCCGTAGCACCGGACGCCGTAGGACCCGACCCCGTAGCGCCCGCCGCCGTAGCACCGGACCCCGTAGCACCGGACCCGGTCAAACCGCCCGCAGGGCCACCTCCGGCGGCGCCCGCCCCGCGGATCGAATCCCTCTTCGGCCCCGACTCCCAGTTCCACCGCTTCTTCAACGACCCCCGCTGGGGCCTGGCGGTGATCAGGGCGACGGTCCTGGAGGCGGCGCACCCGCAGATCGGCGCGGCCCTGGCCGACAACTCCACCTTCGTCGCGCACCCGTGGCGGCGGCTGCGCAACACCCTCGTCAGCCTCCAGCGGATGTTCGGCGCGGACGACGCGGTACGGCAGCGGGAGGCGGCGCGCCTCAACCGCCTGCACGCGCGGCTCAACGGCGCGGACGCCCGGCACCGTCCGTACGACGCGATGGACCCCGAGGTCCGCGCGTGGGTGGTCGCGACGCTCTTCGAGAGTTCGGTCACGATGTGCCGGTTGAGCGGGCAGCCGCTCGACCAGACGACGATGGAGCAGCTCTACGCCGAATTCCAGGCGTTCCTCGGTGCCTTGGGGGATCCGGCGGGTCAACTGCCCGCCACACTTCCGGAGTTCTGGCAGTACTTCGACCGCATGGTCGAGGAGAAGCTGGAGAACACCGAGGCGCTGCGCATCATCCTCTACAAGCTCTTCGACCACCTCCCCGCGCCGCCCCTGCTGGACGGCCTGCCCACCGTCTGGGCGGCGGGCCGCGCGCTCGCCGGGCCCGTGATCGGGCAGATCACCGTCGCGTCCCTCCCCGAGCCCTTCCGCCGCCGCGCCGGTCTGGCCGAGATCCCCGGCGCCCAGACGCTGATGCAGGGCGCCTACATGGCCGCCGGCCTGGCCCGCTTCCTCCCCGAGGGCTGGATCAGGACCGAGACCCTCACCAACCTGATGGCCCTCACCTCCGACAGCGACGACCCCGCCTACGCCACGGTCACCGCCGTGCGCGACCGTATGAAGCAGGCGGGCGCCTTCATCCGCCTCGTCACGCCCTTCCCCGCCCAGCGCGAGTCCGCCGACGACGGCCCCACCGCCACCGGCGCCTCCGCCACGGGCGGATCGCGGCGCAGCGCCGACGAGTTCTTCAGCGAAGTCCTCGACCAGACCGGCGACGGCTTCCTCGACTGGCCCGATCTCGCCGCCATGGCCCGTGAGTTGTCCTCCCGCCTCGACCTCGACGAGCCCCAGGAGACCAAGCTCTACAACGCCTACGCCGACTGGTGGCGCGAGCTCCAGTCCGCCCTCGACACCGACGGCGACGGCCGCGTCAGCAGAGCCGAATACACCGCCGCCGCCCCCACCCTCGCGGGCCCCGCCCTCATCCGCGTCGCCGAAGTCCTCTTCGACGTCACCGACAAGGACGGCAACCAGACCATCGACGCCACCGAATACCGCGCCCTCTTCCGCACCGCCTTCACCCGCACCGTCCCGGCCACCGCCTCCACCTACACCCGCTCCGCCTTCATCACCGACTTCCTCACCTTCATGTCCGCCCGCCACCGCTCCACCCCCTACGACCCCCTCCTCGCCGACGCCTGACCTCCCCCACGCGGGGAACCGTTCGACGCCCGCTTACATCTGTCGCGTTCCGGGAGTAGAACCTTCTGTGACGCCACGGCCCCGGTCCGTGATCGCATGTACAGGTTCGTCGGTTCGAGGGAAGGTCCCCGTGCTGCCAGCGGAGCCGTGGCGCGACGTCATGAGCCAAGGGACGACACGGCGGTTTCGCCCGCGCAGCGTGATGCTGCGGCAGGGCGATCCCGGGACACATCTTTTGGCTCTCACCACCGGAATCGCGAAGGTTGTGAGCCGGGACCATCAGGGGGTCACGACACTGCTCGCCTTCCGCGGACCGGGTGACCTGCTGGGCGAGGTGTCGGTCTTTGACGGCAGGACGCGGATCGCCGATGTGATCGCGCTCAGCCCGTGCACGGCGGTGGTCCTGGAGGCCGAGCGCTTCCGTGCCTACGTCGAGCGGCATGGGCTGGTGATCGACCTGATGCGCCAAGCCATGCACCGGCTGCGTGAATCGGATCTGCTGCGCGCCGAGTTGCTCACCCTTCCCCTGGTGACCCGCCTCGCGCGCACGTTGGTGCGACTGGTCGAACTGGCGGGCTCGGGCCACGGTCGACCGATATCAGTACCGGCCACGGCACAGCCGGACTTGCCGGTCCGGTTGACCGGCCTCACGCAGGAAGAACTCGCCCAGTCCATCGGAGTGACCAGGAACGCCGTGGGCGTGGCGCTGCGCACCTTACGTGACGCCGGCGCAGTGGAGACGGCGCGACGGTCGATCGTGATCAAGGACCTGGACGGGTTACGGACGTGGGCCGATACGGCCTGACGTCCCGTCGGCCCGCTCTCCGCTCAGCCCTTGAAGGGGACGTGTCCGCTGTGACCGCGGTCACTCGCGGAGTGCCCTGCGCTGTGCAGAACGGCTCAAGACGTACGCGAATGCTGGGAGTCGGCCGCCAACCGGCAGTTGCACCGTCCAGAGCATCCGTCCGACGTCAGGAGCACACCTGTGAGCGTGACCGTTCCCGCCCCCTGGTCGCAGAGCCGACCGTTGCCTCCCTACCGCGCCCTCCTCGCGGTCGACGCGAAGGACTTCACCGGACTTCCGTCCGTTCTGCACGCCCCGGTGAGTGAGCTGATTCCCGAACTCGTCGATCGCGCACTGGAAAAGGCGGAGCTCAAGGACTTGAGGGACGCGAAGCGATTCCCGGCGAGTACGGGCGACGGCATCGTCTTCGGCTTCGACCCGACACATCTGCCCTATGTTCTCTGGCCGTTCCTGCCCGTACTCGACGAGATTCTCGGTCAGTACAACAGCTCCGAGGTGGGGCCGCGGATCAGGCTGCGGGCCAGCGTGCACGTCGGTCCGGTGCCGGACGCGGACGCCCCGGGCGACGGCAACGGCACCCCTCGCAACGACACACACAGGTTGCTGGACTCCCGGCAGGTCAAGGCGATGCTCGCCAATGCCAGCGAGCAGACCACGCACGTTGTCGCGATCCTCTCCAACCGTGTCTATGAGGATGCCGTAATCGGGGGATACACACAGTTGCACCCGGACCGCTGCACGGAGGTGCCCGCGACAGTGGACGGCAAGAACTTCGCCCAGCGGGCTTGGCTCTATGTCCCTTCGCCATCCGGGAACCTGCTCAGTGCGGGAGTTCCGGCGAGGGAGGAGCTCAAAGAGGCCCCCTCTGCCGACAGCGCTGACGCAGCGGTGGGTGCCCCGGCCGCTTCGGCAACGCCGGGTGTGCCACCGGCGGCCACGTATCACCGCAACAGCCAGGAAGTGGGAGACGGCAGCGCCGCGCTCATGGGGGGTGTGGGCGGGGACTTCAACTTCACGGGTCGGTCCACAACCCATCGCGCAGCCAACCAGCACTGGGGCAGCGGCGACAACGTCTCCGGCTCCAAGCACGTCGGCGGCGGTGCCGAGGACGACCGGTGACCGCGGAAACCGCAGACGCGCACGAAGTGCGCGGCGAGTGGGACATACCGCACCCTCGGGCCGAGGACGGCTCCGACCCGGCGCCCCAGCCCGCCGGGTCGGCTTCGTACCAGGGCAATCGGCAGCAGGTGGGCGCCGGTGCCGCAGCTCACATGGGCAATGTGGGACGAGACCTGAATCTTCTCATCTTCCGCGACGGCGAAGAAGCAGCCGAGAACATCCTCACCCCACGGCTACGCGAAGGCGCATACTCCGCAGCGGAGATCGAGGACCGGCTGCGCGGTTTTGTCGAGCCCCCGTCGTATCCCCGATGCCGTGCGGTGCTGGAGGACCGCGTTCTCCTGTTGCGGGGCACCCGCGGCGCTGGTGCGGCCACCGCGGCGTTCGCCCTGCTCCGTGAGCGGTTCGGCGCCGACGGCATCACCGGCCTCGATGCCGGACAGGACCTGGCCCGCTGGCGTCCGTCCGCACCGCGTGGCTACATCCTCGCGGGCGCCACACCGCAGACCGTCGACGCGCTCAACGATGTCGTGCTGAGCGCGATGGCCGGTCATCTGGTCCACGCCGGGGCCGCTTTGGTAATCGTGGTGGACGACGATCTCGCCCAGTCGGTGAAAGCGCGAAATCGGCTGGTGGTCCATGTGCGTCCGCGGGCGTACGACGTCGCCGCAGGACACCTGAAGTCCGCCGTGGAATCGGGTGAGTTGTCGCCGGATCACTTCTCCTCCGCCTGGCCGTACCTCGATGACCCGGTGTTCGCCGGATACCTCGACGCGGACCAACTTCCGCAGTCCGGGGTGGATGTCGCCGAGGAACTGCGAGCCGTGGCGGCCGGCGCCCAATCAGTGGAGGAGGCTGTCACCAACCTGAGTCAGGGCGGCGCGGACGAGGTGTGCCAATCTCTGGACCAGGTGGCCGGTAAGCCGGACGAACTGGCACTGCTCGCGGCGGTCGCCCTTCTGCACGGGGAGGACCGCCAGTCGGTACAGACGTACGCGGCGGCGCTGCGCGAGCGCCTCGGTAGGTGGGACACCACGCATGACCGAGCCGTCGACCTCGACGGCGACCGTACGCGTGTCCGCGATGTGCTTGTGCCCGATGTCCACGGCGCCCGGCCGCCGAACGTGCTGGGACCAAGCTTCGAAAGTCGGCTGGCGTGTGTGGAGGCGCGACTCCTGCCACGCCGACTGGTCCCCGGCGACAGTTCCAACTACTGGTCCCAAGCTGTCGACTTCCCGGCCAGGCACCGTGCGGACCAGGTGCTGCGGCAACTCTGGTGGGATCGGGCGGGCATGGAAACCCACCTTTGCGCGGTCCTTCTCAGCCGGGAGTACCAGCCCGGATACGACCTGACCGCCGGGCGGTCGATCGGGCGGGTTCTCTGCCATGCCACCGGTACCAGGCCGCTCCAGCCGCTCCAGGCGTTCGCGAAGTCGGGCCTGCGCTGGCACCGCCGGCTGGCGGCATACGCCCTCGGCGAGGCGGCGCAGAACGAACAGATGGTCGGCAGGGTGACGTCACAGGTGCGGGACTGGAGTCGGGTCGTCGATGTCAATCTCCGCTGCACAGTGGCGGAGACCTGCGCGGGCAGCTTTGGCCTGGGTCGCCCGGGTACCGCCCTGCAACTGCTGCACAAGGTGCTCGACGGCCCCGTCGAGCAGGAGACCGTCAGGAGACTCTACGCGGCCGTGTCCTTCGCGCTGAGGGCCCTGCTGACGGAGTCGGCAAACCGGGATCCGGTACTGCGTCGACTGGCCGAATGGTCCACCGCGCAGGTCGGCACCGGCCACCATGCCTACGCCGTGTACGTAATGGAACAACTCGGCCGCAGCGCCGTCGACGGTGGTCAGCGCACCGGCGCTCTCAAGCTGCGGCTCTCCGAACTGGTCGTGGAGCAGCCGGAGGCATTGGTTCCCCTGGTGATGGCGGCGTTGGAGAGTCCGGGCACGGACACAGTGATGTCAGCGGCGCTGACGGCCGTCGGTGAATCGCCCGACAGTCGCCACCGCGTCGCGCTGGCCGCCTTGCTCGAAACTCTCGCCGCCGAATCCACCGGGCGGCCGGGTGTTGTCGCCTTTCTCCTCACTTGGTACCACGCCCACTCTGCCGTCAGTCCTGCCGAATGGAGTCGCACATGAACGAGTCGCAGGTCTACGAGCCGCTGGTCGAAATGCCCACCTCCTCAGCGCTGTCGTGCCTGATCGCACTCCGGTGGAGTCGCGCCGTCCAGGCCCGCGCACTCGTGCTGTTGGACCCGAACGGGGAGGACCTCGTCGCCTACCCGAAGGACCGCGCGCCGGTGGGCTGGCACCCTCGGCTCGGCCTGATGAGCGCCTGGCGAGCGCCTGCGAGCGACGCGCGATGGGTGTCGCTGCGAGTACGCGAGTGCCAGGTGGAACCGCGGACTCGCGGTCGGGATTCGGGCGGCGAGTCCGGCCGAACGTATCCCCAGGGCCTGGCATGGTGGGTGAGCGATCCCGCCGTGGTCGCCCGACTCGCCCTCACCGAGGACGAGATGGTCCGGCGAATCGTCGAAAGCGCCTCGCTCAGTGGCGTCTGGCCCGGCCTGTCCGACGCGAGCCCTTCCCCCTTCAGCTCGGGGCGCCATGATCCCGGTAAGCCCTACCGCCTGGATCCACTGGGCGTCTCCTTCCGCTTCCGGCCGGGGCGCCCGGCCCTGTCGCCGCCACCGGCCCCGCCCGCGCTGCCGTCGCTGTGGGGGGCGGACCAGCACGAGGCGTACCGGTTCTATCGCGACGTTGTGGGCGGGGGTCCCCACGGCCTGGCGGCTCTGTGGCTGCTTTACCACCCGGACCAAGCCAAGGACGTCCTGCAATGGACTGTGGATCACCAGGGGTTGCTCGATGCCTCGGACAGTTGGGAGCACTCCTTGGCTTCGATGCTCCGGGAACTGACGGGAACTCATCGAGCCTTCATCGGCGTCAAGTTCGCGGAGATCCTCAGTGCGACTGGTGTGCCGCACGGCGAGGAGACGTTGGACCGAGTTCGCCGCGCGCAGGCCGCGGCGCCCGTGGACGCTCCAGGAGACTCGGCGTGGAGGTCGTAGGACCCGTCAGGCGGACTTGGCACTCTGGGCACGGCCCCATCACTCGCCCCTGTCGGGCAGTCGGCTCAGCCACTCGTCGAGCGCCGCGAAGTCCGTGGCCGTGAGGCCGTGGTGGGGGTCGACGCGGTGGAGCAGGGTGGGGGCGGGTCTTCCCGTGGAGGCCGGGGATGTCGTGGCTTTCGGAGGGGTCGGGCCAGGAGACGAAGGGGAGCTGGGGGAGGCCGAGGAGCGGGGAGAGGGAGATGTTGGCCTCGGATACCCAGGTGGTGGCCCACACCAGCTCGCACGGCAGGGCGCTCAGGCGGGCGCCCAGGGCGGGGTTGACCCGTGCCGGCAGGGGGTTGGCGTCGGGCCCGAGCTGGCTCGTGCAGGTCGGGTAGCCGTCCGGGAGCTGCTTACGCGTCGCGCCGAAGGGGATGAGCGGTCCGTCGACGTCGAGGAAGAGCAGCGGGTGGGGGTGCGGGGCGGGGGCGGTCATGGCTGACCGGTAGGCGGTGGAGGTGGGGGGATGGGTGGGGGTGTCAGGGTTTCAAATACGTTTCAATTGGGTGGGGTTGATGCTTTGTGTTGGGGCTCTTGACCCTTCGGTGGGTGGCCGCTTAGGTTCGCGGCCACGGACTTGAAACGATTTTTTCGTGGGCGACGCGTGGGGTCGGCGCATGGGGAGATCGTGCCGAAGCAGAGATGCAGAGGAGACCCCGGTGATCGTGCGTGCGGTGACGGCGGTGCTGAGCTTGGTGGTCGTGGGGGTGGCGCCCGCGCAGGCCGGTGGGGCCGGGCACGGCGGCGGGGGCGGCGGGGTGCGGGCCGGGGGGTTGACGGTGGAGCATCAGACCGAGCCGCTCGGGGTGGACGAGGCCAAGCCGCGGCTCGGGTGGACGCTGAGCGCGAACGGCGGCGCGCACGGCGCCAGGCAGACGGCGTACGAGATCGCGGTGTCGAGCACGCGCGACGGCCGCGCGGATGTGTGGGACAGCGGCGAGGTGCGCTCGGCGCAGTCCGTCGATGTCGAGTACGCGGGGCGCCAACTGCGGTCGCAAAAGCGGTACTTCTGGCGCGTGCGGGTCTGGGACGGCGCGCACAAGGTGTCACGGTGGAGCCAACCGGCCTCGTTCGAGACGGCGTTCCTCAATCCGGGCCAGTTCAAGGGCGGTTGGATCGGCTCGCCGACGAAACCGGCGACCACGACGCTCACCGGCGCGGACTGGATCTGGTACCCGGAGGGCAAACCGGCCGACTCGGCGCCCGCGGCCACGCGGTACTTCCGCCGCACCGTCGACCTCCCCGCCAACGCCGCTCTCACGGCGGCCCCCTTCGAGCTGACGGCCGACGACAGCTTCGTCCTCTACGTCAACGGCAAGGAGATCGCGCGCTCGCCGCAAGTCAGCAACTCCTGGAGCACGGCCACCGTCACGGACATCGCGGCCGACCTGCGGCCCGGCCGTAACGTCATCGCGGTCCAGGCCGTCAACACCCTCCCCGGCCCGGCCGGGGTGATCGGCACGCTGCACATCGACGGCTCGGCGGGCGTCCCGCCCGACCTCGTCACCGACGCCGCCTGGAAGGCGAGCGACACCGCGCCGACCGGCTGGCAGCAGCCGGACTTCGACGACGCGGCCTGGCCCGCGGCCCTGGAAGCCGCGCATTACGGCGACGCGCCCTGGTACAGCTCGGTCAGCGTCCCGAGCCCGCCCGAGCCGCTGCTGCGCAAGGACTTCACCACCGGCGGCGCGAAAGGCAAGGCCCAGCGCCCCAAGAAGGTCGCGTCCGCCCGCGCCTACGTCGCCGGGCTCGGCTACTACAAGCTCTACCTCAACGGACAGCGCGTCGGCGACCACGAACTCGACCCGGCCTTCACCGTCTACGACAAGACGGTGCTGTACGCGACGTACGACGTCACCAAGTCCCTGCGCAGCGGCGGCAACACGCTCGGCGTGAGCCTCGGCCGCGGGTACTACGCGATGACGAACCCCGACGAGTGGAACGCCTCGCCCTGGCACAGCGAGCCGAAGCTGAAGCTCGAACTCGACATCACCTACACCGACGGCAGCACCCAACAGGTGACCAGCGACGGCAGTTGGCAGGCCGCCGACGGCCCGACGCGCACCGAATCCGTCCTGTACGGCGAGACGTACGACGCGCGGCTCGAACAACCCGGCTGGAACAAGCCGGGGTTCGACGCCACCGCCTGGAAGCCCGCGCTCCCCGTCACCGCCCCGGGCGGCACCCTCCGCGCGCAGGCGTTCCCGCCGATCAAGGTGACCGGCACCCTCCCGGTCAAGCAGGTCACCACGCCCAGGAGCGACGCGACAAGCACCGTCAACGTGTACGACTTCGCCTCGCCCACGGCGGGTTGGGCGGACACCGCGCTCCGCGGCCCCGCCGGGTCCGTCGTCACGATCACGTACGGCGAGAAGCTGCTCGCCGACGGCACGGTCGACAACGCCGGGCTCCAGACGTACACGTACACGCTCAAGGGCGCGGCGAGCGGCGAGAGTTACCGCCCCAGCTACAGCTACGACGGCTTCCGCTACGTACAGGTCGCCGCGCCCGCGGGCGTCACCGTCACCTCCGTCAAGGGCGAGCGGGTGCACACGGCGGTCACCGCCACCGGCGACTTCAGCAGTTCGAGCGACCTGCTCAACCGATTCCAGGACGCCCAGGCGAACACGACGCTGAACAACCTGCACTCGATCCCGACCGACACCCCGATGTACGAGAAGCGGCCGTACGACGCGGACGCGCACCTCACCGCCGACTCCGCCATCGCCAACTTCGACATGGAGAACTTCTACGAGAACTGGATGCGCGCCCACCGCGACGACCAGAACGCGGACGGCACGCTCGGCCACACCGTGCCCGGCACCGTCGGCGCCAAGGGCGTGAACGACCCGGTCTGGTCGGCGAGTTTCGTGCTGATCAACTGGGATCTGTACTGGTACTACGGCGACATCCGGCCGCTGGCGGACAACTACGCCGCGATGAAGCTGTGGCTTGACCACTAGGAGCAGACCATCGCGAAGACGGGCAACGTCTACACCGGTTTCAGCTACGGCGACTGGGTCGCGCCCGGCGCCGCGTTCCCACCGGAGGGCACCCGGCTCTCGGGCACCGCGTACATCCACCAGACGGCCACCATGATGGCCAGGATCGCCCGCGCCCTCGGACACGGCGCCGACGCCGCGCACTTCGACGCCTTCGCGACGACGACGGCGAACGCCATCAACGCGAACTTCTACGACGCCAAGGCGAAGGCGTACTACGACAACAAGGACGCGGGCTACCGGCAGACGTCCAACCTGCTGCCGCTCAGCCTCGGCATCGTCCCCGCGTCCGAGCGCGCGGCCGTCGTCGCCAACCTCACGAACGACATCAGGACCCGTGGCCGCCACCTCAACACCGGTGCGCTCGGCACCAAGTTGATCCTCCCCGTCCTCACCGACACCGGCAACGACGACCTCGCCTACGACGTCGCCACCAACCCCACCTACCCCGGCTGGGGTTACTGGTTCCAGGGCCTCGGCGCCACGACCATGTGGGAGGAGTGGCAGGACACGTCACGCTCCCACGACCACGCCTTCCTCGGCACGGTCGACGACTGGCTCTACCAGCGCGTCGCGGGCATCGAGCCCGCCGCGCCCGGCTACACCCGGATCACGATCCGGCCCCACCCGGTCGGCGACCTCACCGAAGCCTCCGCCCACGTCGAGTCCCCGCTCGGCCGCGTGGCCTCCTCCTGGACCCTCGACCACGGCCGCTTCACGCTCCACGCCGGCGTCCCCGTGGGCGCCTCGGCCCAGATCCTGGTCCCGGCCCGCACCCGCGCCGCCGTCCACGCCCCCTCCGACGCCCGATTCACCGGCCTGAAGGACGGCTACGCCGCCTACGAGGTCGGGTCCGGCGACTACGTCTTCCGCGTCGCCGGCTGACGGCGGAGCGGCGGGGCGGCGCGACGGTGGAGCGGCGCGACTGCGGGGCGGCGCGACGGCGGAGCGGCCCGGCGGCACCGGTCCGCCGCCGGGGCGGCGATATCCGGCCACGGCGCCAGGGGCCGGTGAGGGGGCCGCGCGAGGTGGTTCCCGTGGGGAAAGTGGGGCCAGGGCCGGGGGCGGGAGAAATGGATTTCCCGTGCGTGGCGGGGCGCCGCCCTACATGTGTATGCGGCATGGCGCATGCCAAAACACCGTCCCGCGGAATCTGTCGACCGTGTGACGGGCGGGGTGGATGTTTTGGCTGAGGCCGGTTGGGGCCCGTTGGGGCCGGGCTGAGGAAAAGGGGAATTCGGCGGGCGGAAATTCACCGACGGGCAAATTCCGTCCGCATATTCCGTCCGGCAGGGCCGGTGGCCCCGGGGGTGCCGGTGGACCCGACGCGGCGGATGGAGCAGGTGGAGCGGGTGGAGCAGGTGGAGCGGATGGAGCGGGTGGAGCCGGTGGGGCTCAGACCTCCAGGCCGTTCTCGACCTGCTTGAGCACGTGCCGCGCCAGGGCGAGGTTGGCCCGGCTCCGGTCGAGCGCGAGGTAGAGGAAGAGCGAGCCGGTGCTGCTGCCGAGCAGGCGGATCAGGTGGTACTGGGTGCCCAGCGTGATGAGGATGTCCTCGATCGTGTCGTCGATGGCGAGCATCGACAGCGTGCGGACCTTGGCGCGTACGACCTCGGTGTTGCCCGCCGCCGCCACCTCCAGGTCCAGGCCCCGGCCGCCGCCGAGCGTGCCGAGCGCCATGCCGCTCTCGTAGTCGACGAGCGCGACCCCGATGGCGCCTTCGACGGACATCGCTTCTTTGAGTGCCGACTCAATGTTCACGGGAATTCCCTTGGTTGTGCAGGTCCATGGGTGTCGCGGACCGTACGGGCGAGGATCGGCGTGAGCGGAAAACAGCTATGCGCGATCACAGGTGAAAGAGTTCGGCGTTAAAGTACTCTGCCAGGTGTTCGAAAGTGAAGGGGTGCCTGTGGACGCGCTGGAGTCGGTACTCGGCGAAGTCCTTTCCGCTGCCGGGACGTCAGGGACTGCTGGGACCTCGGGTGCGTCCGGGACGTCCGGTGCGGCCCTGGTCGACGCGGTGACCGGTCTCACATACGCCGAGAGCGGGGACTGCGCGGTGGCCGGAAACGGACCTGAGGTCTGCCGTCTGCTGAGCCTCATCGAGGACGGGCTGCACGAGGCGGGAGCGGAGGGCGAGTTGGAGAGCGTGGTGGTGACCGGGCGGCGGACGTACCACGTCGTGCGGGTCGTGGCCCGGCAGGGCGACCCGGTGCTGATCTCCACGGTGCTCGACCGCGCCGACACCAATCTGGCGCTGGCCGCCCGGCACATCGCCACGGCCGCCGAGGGCCTGTTCGCATGACGGCTGACAGCGGGACCGAGCCCGACGACGTGTCCGAGTCCGTGTCCGAGTCCGTGTCCGTGTCCGTGTCCGTGTCCGAGCCCGAGCCCGAGCCCTCGCCCGATCCCTTGCCCGACTCCGACTCCGACTCCGACCCCGAGCTGCGCGTGCCCCGGAACGTCCCCGCTCTCCTCGCCCAGCTCCGCCAGGAGCGCTTCACCGGAGCCGTCACCGTCGAAGGCGGCCCCGGCGGCACCCTCTTCCTCCGCGAAGGACTGGTCGGCGCCGTCGAGACACCCGCCGCCCCCTCCGCCCGGTCGCTGCTGCTGAAGTCCGGGCGGATCGACGAGCGGGAGTGGGAGGCCGCGCTGGCCGCGCTCCCCGAAAACGGCGAACTGGGCGCGGTGTTGACCGCCCGCGGATCGGTTACGGCGGCGGAGCTGTTCGTCGTCTGCACCGCCGCGCTCTTCGACGGCGCCTTCGCGATGGCCCTGCAACCGGTGACCGGCTGGCGCACCGACCCGGAACGCGGCCCAGGACACGGTCCCGCACGCGGCCCCGAACTGGCCGCCTGGCCCGGCCAGGAGCCCGCGCGCCTGACCGAGGAGACGGCGCTGCGGCTGCGGACGCTGCGCGAAATGGTGCCGTCCGTAGGGGAGTTCGCGCGCGGCGCGGTCCGCGCGGAGGCCAGGTCCGACGCGGACCGTATCGGCGAGCGCGGCCGTACGCTGCTGCTCGCCGCCAACGGCCGCCGCACACCGCGCGATCTCGCGTTCGCGCTGGGGCGCGGCGTGTACCCGGTGATGCTCGACCTGGCCAGGATCGCGACACGCAGGGCCGCCGCGCGCGACGACGACCCGCTCGCGCCGCGCCCGCTGCTGACCGCGCGGGCCGCCGACCGGCAGTCACCGCCGCCGCCAGGCGCCGACGACAGGCCGCTTCCGCGCCGCCAGCCCGGCGGCCAACTGCCGTCCACACGACCGCCGTCGGAGCGCAAGCCGCCCGGTCACCCCCATCACTCGTCACCGAACCACCCGTCACAGAACAACCTGTTGCCGTGAGCGGGACAGCGACCGGCCTGCCCGAGGAGAGTGCACCATGACCAGTGCCGCCCCTTACGAAGCGCTCGTCGCTTCGCTCAAGTCCCTGCGTGAACGCGTGATGGGCGTCAACGAAACGGTGATCTCCACCTCGGACGGGCTGCTCGTGGCCGCCGACACCGCGACCGTGCAGCCCGAGTCGGTGGCGGCGCTCGCCGCCGCGAGCCTCGGCGTCGGCCGCCGCACGGCGGCGGAAGTCGGTCTCGGCGGGCTGCGCGACGTCGTCGTCCGCTGCAACGGCGGCTACATCGTCGTCCTGTCCGTCGGCGAGCACGCCCTGTTGGTGATACTCGCCGACGAGGGACTCGACCTGCCGGGCCTCCACCGCGAGTCCCCGGCGACGGTCGACCACCTCGTCTCCCTCCTCAGCGCCGCCTGACGCCTTCGGCCCGGCCGACATCCCGGCCCGACACCGCCCGACACGGTCCGGACACCGACGCGGCCCTGACACCGACACGGACGCGGCCCCGACATCGCCCCGCATCGGAAGCGGGGCGGAAGCGCCCGGCGGGTACCCGCGGAAGCGCCCGCCGCGGTCGACTGAGGTGTGCGCGGCCGGCCGGGCCGACGCCTCGGGCGGGACGGGGACGGGCAGATGGGCGGGTACAGCCGGTCGTACGGTACGGGCTCGGGGACGCGTACGGTCGCGGCTACGGCTACGGCTACGGCCACGGTCGCGGCGACGCCCACGCACCCGCCGTCACTCGGCCAGGTCCGCCCCCGCGAAGGGCTCCGCGATCTTCTCCGCGCGCCCCGCGACAGCCCCCTCCGCGACCCTCTCCACCACCGGCCGCCCACCCGGCTCCGCCACCGCCTCCCCGTACCGCTCCTCGAACCGCCGCTCCACCGGCGACAGATCCGTCCTGCCCAGGTCCTCGGGCCTGATGACAATCCGCAACTCCGGAGTCAGCGCCGCGTATCGACGGCACGCGCCGATGAACGAGTCGACGATCAGGGCCGCGAGCTGACCGCGGTCGAGGTCGGTGACGCGCGCGAGTCCGGAGCCGATGAGCGGGACGGCCAGCGGCTTGAACAGGCCGTGCACGGCCACCGAGGCCCAGAGGCTGTCCAGGCTGGCCCGCAGGTCGTCATGGCCGGAGTGCGCGACGAGGTCGTTGCCGATCCGCGAATACGCCGTCGCGAAGACCCGCCGTCCGTCCACCGGTACGGCGACGGTCGTGCCCACCGGGTAGCGCACGCGCCGGCCGCGCGGTTTGGCGCGGCTGCTCTCCGTACCGACGGCGGGCACCGCGCGCAGCCCGGCCCGCAGCTTCTCGTCCAGCAGGCGGCGCTGGCCGGCGAAGAGCCGGTCCACGAGCTGGCCCTGGACGCTGCCGCGGCTGATGACGACGTCCTCGTCGGTCGCGGTGTCGAAGGTGTCGGTGAAGCCGACCACCAGATTGGCGTCCGTCTGGTCGAACAGATCGCCCTGCACGAGCACGACGTCCACTTGTCGGCCGGGCAACGGCACCGCGTGGCGCAGCAGTTCGGCGCCGTGCCGCGCGCGCAGGGCGGTCCGCAGGGCTTCGAGCGTGCGGGCCGCGTCCGGGTCGCCGGGATGCTCGCGGGCGATCAACTCGGCCACCGGCAGGGCGAGATCGGGGCGGCCGAGTTCGGTGCGGGAGCGGACCAGGCCGCGCCGGGCGGAGTCCTGGAGCGCGGTGAGCCGCCGGACGAAGTCGACGGCGAACGCCTCCCCGTTGACCTCGGCAAGCGGCCGTCCGCGCACCATGCCCAGCGCCTCGGCCAGCCGGTGGGCCGCGGTCGCGGGCGGCGCGAGCAGCGCCTCGCCGACGACCGCCGTGAACCGCGCGCTGTCCAACTCCTCGGCGCGCGGCACCAGTCGGTACGCGGTCTCCGCGCCGCCCACGGTGACCTGCTGCTCGGTCCGCAGCAGCCGGGCGGCCGTGCCGTCCTGACCCGGATCGAGGGCGCGCCGCAACTCCAGGACACGCTTTTGCACCTCGTTGCGATTGCGCTGTGCCTGGTGCCGCGGCTCGTCGGCCAGCCCCCAGACGTCGCGGCGCAGTTGACGTACGGGAACGGCCTCGCCCTCGGCGGCCACCAGCCGGACCAGCAGCCGGGTCGTGAGCGGTGTCAGCCGTACCGGAAGACCGTCGACTTCGAGCAGTACGGGCCCCAGCACATTTATCCGAACGTGCGTCATTGCTTTCCCCACCCGTTTCCGCCTCCCTCGACGCAAACTCCCGGAGGCGAATGCCAGATTATCAAGCCGCCTTGGAAAAACCATGAGTTCCGCTGATCCCACAGGCCCGGTTCCGGCCCTCCCGCCGACAGGGGTGCGGCGCAGGATGCGCGTGCGCGCGCGGTTACGCGTGCGGTTACGGCGCGGATCGCCTACCGGGCCGCGTTCCCCGTCGCTTCCCCCGTCGCTTCCCCCGTCGCGTTCTCCGTCGCGTTCCGCGTTACGGACTCGGCTCCTCGCTCGCTTACGGTTGCGTGTGGCGCGGCGCGCCCGGCAGATCTTCGTACGCAATGCCATTGCGGCATTCGGCGGAATATCCGCGGTCCTCCAGTTCGTGGGGCAGCTCTTTCCCCAGAGCTTTCCCGATCCGGCCCCGGTGACCGCGGCATCGGTGGCGGCCTGCGTGCTGTGGGGCATCGGCAGGGCCCGGCCGGTCACGCGCGTGCGGCAGGAGTTCCGGCGCCCCGACATGACGGTGGTGGTCGAGGAGGGCGACCTGTTCGAGCAGGCCGCGCACCTCGTGATCGGCTTCACCGACACCTTCGACACCGCCCCCGAGGGCGGCCTCGTCATCAACGAGGCCAGCGTCCAGGGGCAGTTGCTCGCCCGCCGCTACGACAACGACCTCCCGCGCCTGGACGCCGAGTTGGACGCGGCCCTCGGCGCGGTGACACCCGTCGCGCGCGAGGAACGGGCGCGCAAGCCGCTGGGCAAGCTGGACCGCTACCCGATCGGCACGGTGGCGGTCCTCGGCACCCGCCCGCGGCTGACGTTCGCGGCGGCGTACAGCCGTATCGGCAACGACTACGTGGCCGCGTCCAGCGTGGAGGACCTCTGGTTCAGCCTCAACCGGCTCTGGGACACGGTGAGTCGGTACGCGCGCCCGGAGGCGGTGGCGATGCCGCTGGTCGGTTCGGGGCTGTCCCGTCTCGACTACCTCGACCAGGACAGCCTGTTGCGGCTGATCCTCATGTCGTTCATCGCCAGGTCCCGCGAGGGCGCGGTCTGCCGTGAGCTGCGGGTGGTGGTCCGGTCCGCGGACCTGGAGCGCGTCAACATGCCGGAAGTGGCCGCTTTCCTGCGGACGTTGGCGTCGGGCGTCGACCGCGCGTAAAAGGCGGACGCCGGATGGCGCGTGCGGACCGTACGAGAAGGGGCGGCCGGTCTCCGGCCGCCCCCTGCTTCGTCCTGCGAGGTGATGCGGTGCGTGTCCGGCGGGCCGCGTGTCAGGCGAGCCGCCGATAGGCCGACAGATTCTCGAAGTACGACGTGTCGCGCCAGTCGGAGCGGCTGTCGTCCACCGGGCACTCGGCCACCTTCAGCCGGGCGACGACCTTCTCCAGCGACGACTGCGAACCGTCGAAGCGGATGACGTTGAGGCCCTCGATGTCGGTGGCGTGCCGCAGCCGGCCCACCTCGACGATGACCGTGCGCGCGCGGTACGCCATCAGCACCATGCCCAGCTCGATCAGCACGTTCTGCCGGGGCTGCCCGGTGTACTGCACCTCGTCCACCCGCTCGTAGTCACCGAGGAGTTCGGGGTGCAGCTTGGCGGTGTCGTCCGGGGTGAGCAGCACGAGCGCGGCCTGCGCGAGCGACGGCGCGTTCGCGATCACCTCACCGATGTAGGGCGAGGTCTTGCCGGTCGCCCGCACCAACTCCTCCCACTCCAGCGGGCGCAGGTCGAGCCGCCGCAGCAGCCCGAACATCGCGAGCCGCGCCTGCTCGTCCCGGCCGTGCACGACGAAGACGTTACGGCTGCGGAGGCCGTCGTACGGCGTCGGCGCCGGGGAGTCCGGCCGCGCGGTCCCGGTGGCGGCCGGCTCCTGCGCGGCGGCCAGAACAGGACGGTATTCGTACCCGAAGTGCTCATTTCCGGAACCGGAAACGGTCATGTGCTTGTCCTGGTGATCCATTTCGTCGCCCATGCCGCTCAATCCCCTTGGCCGTTCGCGGTTCCGCCGTTGCCCGGCGCGTACTCGTAGCCGAAATTCCTGTTGTTGTCGCCGGAGACGTGCATGCTCTTGTCCTCGTAGTTGAGGATGTTGTTCTGCGCCCTGTCGTGGTCGGTGAGATCCACATTGTGGTCGTTCAGGAACGTCCGGATGATTTCCAGCAGACGGCGCTCGACGATCTGCGTGTACTTCACGGCGTCGGACTTCTGGAAGAAGGCGTGGTAGTAGTCGTTCGTCGCCAACTCGCGCACGCTGGTCAGCGCACCGCAGTTGACCGACTTGGTCACGTAACGCCCCAGGCGGAATTCGCTGCTGTCGACCGAGGTCACGCTCGTGCCGATCCGGATGGAACTGGGGCCGCGGCGGCCGGGCCGGACCAGGGAGCGCAGCGGCGACGGCAGGAAGCGCTCGGGCAGCAGCCGCAGCGGCGAGAGCAGCAGGCTGAACCCCCAGCGCGGCGTCGCCTTGACCATGTCCCAGGCCACCCGCGCCGCCAGCCGCCCGTCGAAGGCGTCCGGCAGCCGGTCGACCAGGTGGAAGTCCTCCACGAGCGGCCCGAGGACGTACGGGTAGAACTCGGTGTGGAGCGTGTTCCCCTTGAGGTCGAAGCCGACGAAGATCGAGGTCACCAACTCCTCGTTCCACGAGCCGATCCGCACGCACAGGTACTCGCGCGCCGAGTCGTAGTCCTCGCGCCAGTGCAGGTCCGGCAGATCGCCGATGCCCGGCAGCCGGGACCAACCCTCGCCGCTGGTGCGGTCGTTGGTCCGGATCGCCGTGGTGAAGCGGCGCCGCTCGACGGCCAGGCCCTCGATGCGCTCGCCCGGCTTCGCGCCGTCGCGCAGTTCGGCGGCCATCCGCTCGCCGACGTATGCGGTGATCTTGTCCACGGTGAACGGCAGGAGCGGCTTGCGCTCGTCGGTGTCGAGCCCCGGCGCCGTCCCCTCGACGTCCCGCTTCCCCTCGTGGTCCCTCGACTTCAGGCGCAGCTTCCGCGCGCCGATCAGGAGTTGGGCGTTCGCCCAGTCGCGCAGCGGTTCGCCCGCGCCGACGAACGGCCGGAAGCCGCCGTAGAAGACCAGGCTGTCGCTGGCGGACTGCTCCCGGTCGATCTTGCGGATCAGGGTCTCGGTCAGGCGCGCGTTCGCCGGGTACGCCCCGTCGAAACCGCCGTCGGTGCCGGTCTCCTTCAGCCGCGTCATCAGGATGTTCAGGGTCACGATCCGGCGCAGGTATGCCAGCGCCCACAGCGCCCAGAACACCAGCAGGACGGCGATGACGGGATTGACCGCGCCGCTCGCGGTCAGGATCAGCGCGGCGACGACCGATCCGGCGCCCAACCACCGTTGCAGACGCCGCAGTCGGCGGGCGGCGAGGGCGTGCGCGAGGACGGACACGTTGTCGTAGCCGTAGGACGGCGCGACCACGCGGAAGCGGTTGCGCAGCAACTCCCTGATGACGGTGCCGCGGTAGACGGGGTCGAGGTACGTGCCCGCCGACAGCAGACGGGTCGCCTTCGTACGGGCGTACGCGCGGGACACCGGCGGCGCCTGCGGGGGCTCGGCGGTGTGCGGGAGCACGGTCCGGGTGACGGTCATGGCGGCTCAGCGCTCCGCTCTCAACAGGTCGTCGGCGGCGGCGCGGTGTGCGGGCGCGCCGTGGGCGGAGCTGACGCCGGTGCGCGCACCGGAGGTGAGGCCGCTCGCCGGGTGCAGCGCCGAGCCGGCGACGAGGGCGATCAGCGCGATCAGCAGCAGGGGCGCGGCGGCGACGACCAGCCCCCACCCGCGCGCGGGCCCGGCGCTCGGTATCAGGCCCACGTGCCGGTACGGCGTCGGACCGGGCGCGGACACGTACGGGGGGAACTGCGCCGGTACGGAGGCCGGTTCGGAGGCCCGTACGGGTACGGGTGCGGACGGCGGTGTGGCCGGCGGTGTGGACGGCGGTGTGGACGGCGGCGCCGATGGCGGCACCGGCAGGTCGGCGGATCTGGGATACGGGTACGGATTCGGGTCGGGGGACGGGAGGCCGGGGTCGCTCATGGACCACTCCAACGGTCGGTGCGGTGTGCGCCCGATCCCGCTCGGCACGCTGGCGTACGCGCCTGCGCGGAAGGGCTGTTGACACCTCAGATGCGACCAGTGCCGCCGCTTCCCCGGCCAGAACCGGACCGCTTCCGATCCGCTTCCGCCGCCCGTTCCGGCTGGACGCCGCCCGTTCCGGCTGGACGTCAGCCGTTCCGCCCGGACGCGGCCCGTTCCGGCTGGACGTTAGCCGTTCCGCCCGGACGCGGCCCGTTCCGGGGCGCGTGGCAGCGTGTCCGGATGTAGCCGGAGCCGTCGGCGTCAACCTGGAGGACTCCCTCGCGCCGGGCGGCGTACGCCGAAGCCCGACGCCGACAGCATCTTCGTCCCCGGCCTCGTCGACCTGCCCGCCGTGGCGGCCCTCATCCGCGACAGCCCGCTGCCCGTCGACGTCATGGCCGGTCCCGGCTCGCCGTCAGGGGCCGACTTCTCCGCCGTCGGCGTCCGTCGGATCAGCGTCGGCACCGCCCTGGCCCAGGCCGCCTACGGTGCCGCCCGGCGGGCCGCCGCTGAACTGCTCGGCGAAGGAACGTACTTCGGGCTGGCGCACGGCCTGGACTTCGGCGCGCTCAACGCCGTCGTCAACAGGGCTGCCGGGAGCGGGCGTTCGTACTCGACCCGGTCCGCTCGGCCGGGTCGCGGGGCGGGCCGCCGCCCGGAGGAGGTCCGCAAGGAGCCGGGCCGAGGGGAGGGGGGACGGGGGAAGCGCGGTGTGGACGGTGCGGCGCGGGAACGGGGGCGCCAGGGGGCGGAGGGCGAGGTCGGGCGGGACGGCCCACAGGGCGAGGGAGGGCACGAGGGCGACGCCGAGCCCGGCGGCGACGTAGCCGAATTTCCCGCTCCACTCGGCGACGCGGATCAGCTTGCGCGGCGCGAAGCCCGCCTGCGCGCAGGCGTCGAGCAGGAGGGCCGGGTGCCCTCCGGCGGGCGCGTCCTGAATCCAGGACTCGTCGCGCAGGTCGCCGAGGTGGACCGCATCCGCGCTCGCGGCCAGCCGGTGATCGCGCGGCAGACCCACGTACAGCTCGTCCGCCAGCAGCGCGTCCGTCGTGACGCCCTCGGCCGACGGCAGGCCCGACGGGTAGTCGCTGACCACGGCGATGTCGAGCGCGCCGTCCGCGAGGCGCTGGACCAGCGCGTCGCTGCGGCCCTCGACCGCGACGACCTCGACGTCGGGACGCGCGCGGGTGAAGGCACGCAGCGCGGCCGGTACGAGGGCGATGTTCGCGGTGGCGAAGGCGCCGACGCGCAGGGTGCCGCCCCGGCCCGCGTGGATGGCGGCCAACTCGGCTTCCGCGCGGGCCAGTCGGTCCAGCACCTCGGTGGCGTGCCGGTGCAGGGCCGCTCCTGCGGGCGTCAGCCGTACGCCTCGCGGCAGGCGGACGAACAGCGGTCCGCCCGCCTGCCGTTCGAGCGCGGCGACGCGGCGGGAGACGGCGGACTGCGTGTAGGCGAGCCGCTGCGCGGCGGCGGTGAAGGAGCCGGTGTCCGCGACGGCGAGCAGCAGCCGCAGCGCGTCCGTACCGAAGGTGTCGCGCACGCCATTCCCTCTCTGCATGGGTCACATGAAATGTAGTCGCTGGTGGAATGGGGCGGCGGTTCCTACCGTCGAAGGGACCGAACGGGGCCTGCTCCGACCGGACCTGAGCCCGTTCCCTCTGACGCGGGAGTCGCCATGGCGCAGCCGAAGTCCGAACCCCCTTTCTCCTTGCGGGAGATGCTGTCCGACCTTGAGGAGCTGGTCGTCTGCGAGTCCTTCTCCGCCGACCACGTCGCACTCGCGCGCAGCGCCGACGTGGTCGGCGCGCTGGGCGCCCGCCTGCTCGGCACCGCGCCGGAGACGATCGTGAGCGACGGCGTACCGCACCTGCGGTGGGCCTTCGGCACTCCGCGCGTCCTGCTCGTCGGGCACCACGACACCGTCTGGCCGGCCGGCACGCTCGCCACCCACCCCTGGTCGGTGACGGACGGGATCGCGCGCGGCCCCGGCGTCCTGGACATGAAGGCCGGGCTGGTGCAGATGTTCCACGCGCTCGCCTCGCTGCCGTCCCTCGACGGCGTCTGCGTGCTGGTCAACGGTGACGAGGAGGTCGGCTCCCCGACGTCCCGCGCGCTGATTGAGGAGACCGCGCGGGGGTGCGCGGCGGCCTTCGTCCTCGAGGCGTCGGCGGACGGGACCGGCGCGCTCAAGACGGCGCGCAAAGGGACGTCACGCTACGAGGTGGTGGTGCACGGCCGCGCCGCGCACGCGGGACTGGAGCCGGAGAAGGGGGTCAACGCGGCGGTCGAGGCCGCTCACCAGGTGCTGGCGCTGGCCGATTTGGCGGCGCGGGATGCGGAGTTGGGCACGTCGACCGTCACCCCCACCCTGCTGTCGGCGGGCAGCACCCGCAACACCGTTCCGGCCCAGGCCGTCGTCTCCGTCGACGTCCGCGCGCCGACGCGTGCCGCGCAGGACCGTATCGACGTCCTCATGCGCGGCCTCACCGCCCGTACCCCCGGCGCCCGGCTCTCCCTTCGCGGCGGCCCCCGCCGCCCCCCGATGGAACCCGCCTCCTCCGCCGACCTCTTCGCGCTCGCCGCCGCCCTCACCGCCGCCTCGGGCCGCCCCCCATTGCGCGGCCTCCCCGTCGGCGGCGCCTCAGACGGCAACTACACGGCCGCCGTCGGCTGCCCCACGCTCGACGGTCTGGGCGCCGTCGGCACCGGCGCCCACGCCCCCACCGAACACGTCCTCACCTCCGAACTCATCCCCCGAGCCCGCCTCCTCGCCGACCTCGTCAGCCGCACCCTCCACCCCTGACCCCGGCGCCGCCGTCCCGCGCGGCCTCCACGGCCGGCACACCGCCCCCCGCCCGGCTGCTCTCGGTTCGCGCGGGGAGGCTGCTACCAACTGCCCGCGTTGCGTTGGGCGATCGCCAGATTGCGGGCGATGTCCTCGCGGAGCGGATGGCTCGGGGGGAGGCGTTGGGCGGAGGCGTGGGCTCGGCGGAGGAGGGTGAGGCCGTCGGAGCGGGCACCGGCGGTGAAGAGCGTGGCGCCGAGGGTGTTGGCGGTGGTCAGGGTGTCCTGGTGGGCGTCGCCGAGGCGGCGGACGCGGCGCTGGAGGGTGTCGTCGAGGACGGAGACGGCGTCGGAGGTGCGGCCCTGGACGGCCAGGGCCGCACCGTAGTTGTGGGCGTAACCGAGCGTGGCGGGGTCGTCGGACCCGAGGACGCGGGCGGCGCGGGCCATGGCCTCGCCGTGCAGGGCGGCGGAGGCGCCGGGCTTGCCCTGCTGGTAGAGGACCGAGCCGAGCAGATTGCGCAGGCCGATCGACTCGCGGTGGTCGCCGCCGAAGGCGTCGTCGCAGTCGGGCATGAGGCTGCGGAGCAGCGCTTCGGCCTCTTCGAGGGCGCCCTCGTCGAACAGGGCGCGGGCCGTACGGACCTGCCGGTGCAGCCGCCTGCGGGTCGAGCCGTTCCCCATGGCTGCCCCCTCCCTCGCCGCGCGGGCGTGACCAACAAGCCTAACGGCCGGGCGGTTCGGTGGCACGATGGAAGCACCTGGCCACGCCGCGGAAGGAAGCCGATGATCGAATCCCTGGCGACGCTTGCCGCAGCCGCGTCCACGACGCTGGTCGCCGCGATGGCCACGGACGCCTGGCAGACGGCGCGTACGGGAATCCTGCGGGTGCTGCGTCGCGGAGGCGAGCACGAACCGGCCGCGCTGGCGGCGCAGTTGGACAGCGAGGCCGCGCTGGTGGTGGCGGCGGACGACGCGGGGGCGGCCAGGGAGAGCTTGCAGCCGGGCTGGCGGCTGCGCCTGGAGCAGTTCCTGCGGGACAACCCCGAGGCGGCCGAGGCCATCCGGGAGTTGACGGTACGGCTGGAGGCCGAGCTGCCGGGTTCCGAGCAGCAGTGGGTGCGGTACCACCAGAACGTCGAGGCCCACGACAACGCCCGCGCCTTCGGCGTCCAGAACGGCAACGTGATCATCCACGAGGCCCCGGCGGCGGGCCCCGCCACCCCGAGCGCCGGAGGCGTAGCCCCGAGCGCCGACCCCGTCACCCCGACGCCCCACGCCCCAGCGCCCGACGCCCCATCGCCCGACGCCCCATCGCCCGACGGCCAGGCACCCGGCGCCCGCCGCGACGGCGGACCCATGACGTGACCAGCCAGAATGTCACCGCGGTCGGCGGCTTCGCCTACGGCGCCATCGGCGCGGACATCCACGTCTTCGGCGACGGCACCCCCCTCTACCTCCTCAGGCAGTGGTCCCCGGCCCCGGAGCCCGCGGCGGAGTGGCTGGCCCAGCAGCCCAGCAGGATGCTCAACGCCCGTTACGCCGTGGCCCCCTTCACCGGCCGCGACACCGAACTGGCCTCCCTGCACGCCTGGTGCGCGGACGGCCCCCGGCGCGCGGCCCGCTGGCTGCACGCGCCCGGCGGCCAGGGCAAGACCCGCCTCGCCCAGCAGCTCGCGGGGCAACTCGCCGAGCAGGGCTGGAAAGTGGTCACCGCGGTCGAGGGACCGGGCACCGTACTTCCGCCGCAGGGCAGCCAGGATCTGCGGCTGGACGACGCGGCGGGACTGCTGCTCCTGGTCGACTACGCCGACCGCTGGGCGCTGACCAGCCTGACGTGGCTGTTCAGCAACGCGCTGCTGCACCGGCCGGACGTGTCGACCCGCGTCCTGCTCCTGGCGCGGAGCACCGACCCCTGGCCCGCGCTGCGCGCCGCCCTGAGCAATGAGCAAGTCGACGTCTCCACACAGGCGTTGGGCCCGCTGGACATGGAGGAGGGCTTCCGGCGCCGGGCCGGTGACCCGCGCCGCGACGACCGCGGCCCGATGTTCCGCGCGGCGCGCGACGGCTTCGCCGCCCGTTACGGCATCCCCCCGCCGGACCGCCAACCCGACTTACGGCCGCCCGACTTCGGCCTGACCCTCGCCGTCCACATGGCCGCGCTCGTGGCGGTGGACGCCGAGGCCACCGGCCGCCGCGCCCCGGAGGACCTGGCCGGACTGACCGTCTACCTCCTCGACCGTGAGCAGTTGGGCTGGGCGCTGCTGCACGGGACACCGGGCCGCGTCACCGTCCCGCCCGCGGTGATGAACCAGGTGGTCTTCGCCGCCTCGCTGGGCGGCGCGCAGCCCACCGCCCGCGGCACGCTCCTGGTGGACGAGTTACGCCTCGGCCACCCGCCGCCGACCGTCCTCGCCGATCACGCGGTGTGCTACCCGCCGCCCGAGGAAGCGGCCGACACCGTACTCGAACCGCTCTATCCCGACCGCCTGGCCGAGGACTTCGTCGCCCTCACGCTGCCGGGTCACCCGGCCGACTACCCCGCGCAGCCCTGGGCCCCGGAAACGGCGGCGACCGTACTGCGCCGCTGCGGCGGTCCCGCCCGGCCGGTCACGGCGCTCGCCACGGCCGCGGGCCGCTGGCCGCACGTCGGACGCACGTGCCTCTACCCGCTGTTGGCCGCCGAGCCCGCGCTGGGCGTCGCGGCCGGGGGCGCCGCGCTCACCGCCCTGGCAGGTCTGCCGGACATCGGGCCCGACCTCCTCGAAGATGTCGCCGCCGAGCTGCCGGAACCGGTGCCCGCGGACCTGACGGTAGGTCGGGCGGCGCTGCTGGTACGGCTGTTCGAGCACCGGCTGGCGGCGGCGGACGACGTGGACGCGCGAGCCAGGCTGCACGTCAACCACGGCAACAACCTGGACGACCTGGGCCGTACGGAGGAGGCGCTGCGGGCCACGCGGCGCGGCGCGGACCTCTTCGCCGAGCTGGCCGCGACCGACCCCCGGCGGTACGAGGAGCACGTCGGCCGCGCCCTGACCAATGTCGCCAACCACCTCGTCTCGCTGGGCCGGTTGGAGGAGTCGCTGAGCACCCAGCAGCGGGTCGTGGACCTCTTCGAGCGGCTGGTCGCCGAGGACCGGCCCGACGACGCGTCCGCTCCGGTGACGGACTACGTGTCCGCGTACACCCCCCACCTGGCCACCGCGCTGGCCAATCTCAGTACGCGGCTGGAGGCGGCCGGTCGCTGGGAGGACGCGTACCGCGCCAACGAGCGGGCCACGCGCACGTATCGGACCGTCGCCGCGCGCGATCCGTCGTACCGCAGGGGGCTGGCCATCGCCCTGGTCAACGGCGCGACGCTGACCTTCCGTCCCCCGGCAGGCGCCGACGCGCTGCGCGAAGGGGTCGCCCTGAGCCGGGAGTTGGTGGCCGAGGGCGAGCAGGTCGAGGACACGCCGCTCGGCAGGTCGCTGTCCCTGCTCGGGCGGCAACTGACCGCCGAGGGACGGCACGACGAGGCCGTCGAGGTGGCCGAGGAGGTGGCCGCGATCAACCGCCGCCTCGCCCGGGCCAACTCCCGGCACTACGAGGAGGCTTGTGTCACCTCGCTGAGGCTGCTGCACTCCGCCCTCCTCGACGCGCGCCGCCCCCGCGAAGCCATGGAGGTGGGCGAGGAGGCGATCGCGATCCTGCGGCGGCTCGTCGAAAAGGCGCCCGCCACGTACGAGATGGAGCTGGTGGGCGCGTTGCACGCGCAGAACGACGCGCGGCGGTCGACGGGCCTGGCCCAGGACCCGGAGGCCGACGCCCGCTCCCGGCGCGTCGAGCTGAGGGATACGTACACGGTCCCGCCCGCCACCGTCACCGTCCACGGCTGGCAGCCGGAGTTCCTGCCCCGGCCGTCCCCGCCAGCCGCCGCATTCGGAGCGGAGGCGGCGCGGCTCGCGGACGCGCGGGACTGGCCCGCGTACTGGGAACGGATCTGCGCCGCGCCCCTGGCCGAGGCGGTACGGCTGGCGCGCCGCGTTCCCCGGCGCGGCTGGCTGCCCGCGTCCCGCTCGGATCAGGAGCTGCTGGCCTGGCTGCGCGAGACCTCGCCCCGCAAGGCCGAGGCGCTGATCGCCGAGGCCGCGAAGGCCGCCACCCGCCCGCTGCCCGCCGATCTGACCTTCTTCTCGCCCTCGTTCTCCGCCTTCTCCCACGGCGGGGACGTGCTGGCCCTGGTCCCGATCGACTACGTGCCGGAGCGGGGGGACGCGGAGGCGACCGAGCGGATCGAGACCCTCGACCTCGGCTCGGGACGGAGGCACCTCGGCTCGGGACGGAAGCACCTCGGCTCGGGACGGAAGCACCTCGGCTCGGGGCCGGAGTCCGGCCCGGAGGCGGGACTCGACCCCGCCCGGCGGACCGTCCTGTACGAAGGCCCCGCCTGCCACAGCACCCTGGCCTGCCTGAGCGCCACCGAGGTGATCGCGGTCCGGCGGCGGGCCGGACGCGACGCGGGCACGGAGCTCGTCCGCCACGGCCCGGACGGCACGACGGTCCTCGCGCAGGGCGCCCAACTCCTGGGAACGCGGCTGGCTTCCACCGCCCGCGGCTGCGTGGCCACCCTCGCGCTCCATCCCGCGGCGCTCACGCTCGGCCCCAACGGGCGGCTCGAACAGGTCAACCTGGAGGCGTGGGGCCTCGGTTACGACAACCGGATGGCGGTGACGCCCCGCGGCGACCGCCTCGTCCTGTCCGACGGCGGCCGGATCATCGCCACCGACGCCACGCTCAGCACGGTGTTGGCCGTGGGCGCCGTGCCCCGGTACCACGCGCCGGTGTCGGAGCTGGTCTTCGCCGACGATGACCTGCTCATGACGGTGGGCCACCAAGGCGGCCTGATGCTCTGGCAGTTGGACGGCACCGAGCTGACGCCGGTCGCCCACCGCGACACCGTACGGCTGTCCGGACTCTTCGCCGTGCCGCAGTGGGGCGTGGCCGGCGGCCAGGCGGGCTCCGAGGACCGCGTGCACTTCTTCGACCCGGCCGACGGTCTCGCACCGGTCGCCGCCCCGGCCGCCTTCGTCGGCGACCCCGGCCACCTCAAGGCCGTGATCACCTCACCCGGCGGGCGCCACGTCGTCTACTACGGCCAGCTCGATGTCACGGCCCCGGCGCGCCGCCGCTCCTTCGACTGGATCAGCAGAGTCCACGACCTCCAGCACCCCGGCGCGCTCCTCCAGCGCCCCCTCGCCGCCCTCGACGCCCCGCAGCTCGACGTCCTCGCCCGCGCGACCGCCGCCGACCCCCGCCACCGCGACCTCCTCCGCCTCGCCCACACCCTCGGCGCCCGGCCCCGCCCCGGAATCATCTAGCGCCGAATGGGCTCTGACCAGCGCGAACACCGAACGGACGGAGACGCGTCATCGCGGACAGAAGCTGACCGCAACGGCTCCTAGGGTGGTGATCAACGGGGGACCGAGGAGCACTGCGAAGGGCGTGGATCATGAGCGAGACCATGACGGTGAACGCGGCGGAGAGCACGGCGGCGAAGGCTGCGGAGGAGGCCGCCGGGGCCGTCACCGATGAGCGGGCGGACCTGCTGGCGATGCTCGCCCAGCACCGGTACTTCCTGCGCGTCACCACGCGGGGCCTCACGGACGAGCAGGCGCGGCAGCGGACGACCGTCAGCGAGCTGTGTCTGGGCGGCCTGATCAAGCACCTGACCGGAGGCGAACGGGCCTGGACGGACTTCATCGTGGCGGGCCCGTCGGCGATCGGGGACGCGACGGCCATGACCGAGGCCGACTGGCAGCGGCGGACCGACGAATTCCGTCTGCTGCCCGGCGAGACACTGGCCGGGGTGCTGGAGGAGTACGAGGAGCAGGCCCGCATGACCGACGAACTGGTCGCGGCACTGCCCGACTTGGACGCCTCCCAACCGCTCCCGAAGGCACCCTGGTTCGAGCCTGGCGCTCTCTGGTCGGCGCGGCGGGTGCTGCTGCACCTCATCGCCGAGACCGCGCAGCACGCCGGTCACGCGGACATCATCCGCGAGTCGTTGGACGGCGCCAAGACCATGGGCTGAGCGGCGTACGCGGTACGGGACACGGCGGTACGGGGTCAACGGGAGTACGGGGACAACGGGAGTACGGGGCCGCGCGCGGTACGGGGGTTCGGGCCGTGGGGGTCTGCCTCGGGGCCGCCCCGGCTTCGCGCTCGGCGCAACCGCACCGCCCCCAAATCTGTTGTCCGCCGTGCGGACCTGGGACAGCATGCCGTAGATGGGATCCCTCCTCCGCACCGAAGCCGCAGCCCGCGCCGCCCTGCTCGACGTACGGTCGTACGCCGTGGCCCTGGACGTCACGCGCGGCGACCGTCTCTTCCGCAGTACGACCACGATCCGGTTCGGCTGCGCGGAGCCGGGCGCGTCGACCTTCGTGGAGATCCAGCCGGAGACGCTGCTGCGCGCCGAGTTGAACGGCAGGCCGCTCGACCTCGCGCGACACGTCGACAACAGGCTGGAGTTGGCGGACCTGGCGGCGGACAACGAGCTGCTGGTCGAGGCCGACATGGCGTACTCGCGTACGGCGGAAGGGCTGCACCGCTTCACCGACCCGGCGGACGGTGCCGTCTACGTGTACTCGGCGTGCGCGCCCGACCTGGCCTCGAAGCTCTTCGCCTGCTTCGACCAGCCGGACCTGAAGGCGCCGTTCACCTTCACCGTGACCGCGCCCGAGGGCTGGACGGTGGTCGGCAACGGCGCGTCGTCCCAACTCAAGGACGGCCGCTGGGAGATCGCGCCGGTCGGCCCGATCTCCTGCTACCTGGTCGCCGTGGCCGCCGGGCCGCTGTACGCGGTCCGCGCCGAGCACGACGGCATCCCGCTCGGCTTGTACGCGCGCCGCTCGCTCGCCGCCGAACTCGACCGCGAGGCACCGGACTTGTTCGCGGTGACCCGAGCGAGCTTCGACCGGCTGCACGGGCTCTTCGAGGAGCGCTACCCCTTCGGCGGTTACGACCAGGTGTTCATGCCCGAGCTCAACTGGGCCGCGATGGAGAATCCGGCCTGTGTCCTCTTCCAGGACGAGATGCTGTTCAGGTCCGCGCCGACCGACACGCAGCGCGCGCTGCGGGCCGTCGTGGTGTGCCACGAGATGTCCCACATGTGGTTCGGCAACCTCGTCACCCTGGCCTGGTGGGAGGACGTATGGCTCAACGAGTCCTTCGCCGAGGTGCTCGGCTACCGCATCGCCGCGGAGTCCACCCGCTACGACAGCGCCTGGACGCTCTTCTCCCGCCGCAAGAGCTGGGGTTACGACGCCGACGAGCGCCCCACCACCCACCCGGTCGCCGCCACCGGAGCGGAGTCCGCGGCCGAGGCGCTGTCCGCCTTCGACGGCATCTCGTACGCCAAGGGCGCCTCCGCACTGCACCAACTCGCGCACTGGATGGGCGACGAGGCGTTCTTCGCCGGGCTCAACAGGTACTTCGCCGCGCACCGTTGGGGCAACGCGAACCTCCGGGACTTCCTCGCCGCGCTCGCCCTCCCCGCCGGCCCGGCGGGCGCACAGGGACCGGACGTGTCCGGCTGGGCCGACGACTGGCTGCGGACGACCGGCGTGGACACGCTGCGCATCGAGGTCGAGGTCGAGGCCGAGGCCGACGTCGAGCCTGAGGCCGAGGCCGACGTGGATACGGCGCCCGGCGTCCTGACCTCCGCCGTCCTCGTCAACGACGGCACCCGCCCGCACCGCGTACGCGTCGGCGTGTACGACCGGGACGGCGCGGCGGTCGTCCCGCGCCGACAGTTGGACGTCGAGGTCGCGCCGGGCGGCCGTACGCCGCTGTCCGAACTGGCAGGCGCCCCGCGCCCGGCCCTGCTGCTGCCCAACGACGGCGACTTCACCTGGGCGCGGCTGCGCCTGGACGCGCACTCCGCGGCCACCGTCGCCGCCTCGCTGTCGGCCGTCACGGACGAACTGGCCCGCGCGGTCCTGTGGGAACACCTCCGCGACCTGACGCGCGGCGCCGAGACATCGGCCGCCGCGTATCTGGACCTGGTCGCCGCGCACCTGCCGGGCGAGACCTCGGACTGCGTCGTCGAGGCGGTGCTGGCCTTCGCCGCCGACCACGTCATCGGCCGCTATCTGGCCCCCGCCGACCGGCCCGCCGCGCTCGCCCGGCTCGGCGACACCGCCCGTGCCGTCCTGGCCCGCCCGGCCGCGACCACGGGCAGGGGTCTGCGGCTGGCCGCCCTGCGCACCGCCGTCGCCACCGCGTCCGGTGACGCGCAACTCGCCCAGCTTGAGGGCTGGTTGGCGGGTGACGACGTGCCGGACCGCATCGCCTTCGACGCCGATCTGCGCTGGTCGGCGCTGGCCCGGCTGGCGGCGGCCGGGGCGGCCGACGAGGAGCGGATCGCGGCCGAGCTGGCGGCCGACCCGGGCAACGTCAGCGAGGTGGGCGCGGCCCGGGCCCGCGCCGCGCTCCCGGACGACGCCGCCAAGGAACGCGCCTGGCACCTGCTCTTCGCCCCGGGCGAGCTGACCATTCATCAGCTCGTCGCGACCGCCGAGGGCTTCTGGCGGTCGGGCGCGCCGGAGGTCCAACGGGCCTACGTAAAAAGGTACTTCGAGCGGCTTCCGGCGGCCGGTGAGCGCGGCGGCGCGGTGGTCCAGGCGCTGAGCCGGGCGCTGTTCCCGGTCGGTGCGGCCGACGCCGACACCGTACGCGCGGCCGAGGAATGCCTCGCCCGTACCGATCTGGTCCCGTCCATGCGCCGCCAGCTCGCCGACGGCCTGGACGACCTCCGCCGCGCCCTCGCGCACCGGGTCTGAGCGCGGCCCTGCCGAGCGCGGCCCGCCCCTGATCTGAGGGCGGCGTTCCGCTTCCCCCTTTAACGGCGCCTTTTTCTCATTTTTTCTAACGATGCAAAGAGCCGCGAGGTGCGCGGAGACGACCTCCGGCGGGGAAGGTGCCGGGCCGGAGGACCCCAGTGCGGCCCTCGTATGCCCGCGCGCCTTCGCAGTCCGCACCGCCCGTGCCTCCCCTGTGCCCCATGTGGTGAGCCATGCCTGGTGTGATCGGGCCGCTCGATTTTTCACAAACTTTGCGCGGAGGGTGGACGGCGCTGAAGCCTGCTGGTTTCATGCTCCCGGTCCAGGTTTCTAACGTTGGAAAATCGGCAGGGCCCCCAAGGCGCTGTCGTGGAGCCGCACGTCCTCACCCGCTTCCTGGACGCCGAGTTCTCTTACGGAGAGGTGTATCCGCAGTGAGATCAGGCATATCCCGCACAACGAACAGCCGCCGAGCGGCGGGCAGCACGGGGTCGTCCCGGCCGTCCCGGACGGCCCGGCTGACCGCACTGGTGCCGCTGATACTGGGCGCGGCGCTGCTGACCCCGGCCGCGGCGGGCGCGGCCCCGGCCGCCGCACCGGCCTCGTCCACCGCCGGGGCGTCCGCCGCTCCGGCCGACACCGCTCAAGGTCTGCGCGGCGACTACTACCTGAGTACCGACGCCACCTCGCTCGACTTCGCGCAGTACAGCAGCACCGCGGTCGAGCCGTCCTTGAACGTGCCCGACCTGATCCCCACGCTGCGCGGCTACGCGGGCTCGACGGAGAACGTCGCCGTGCACTGGACGGGCCAGCTCGACGTCCCGGCCGACGGCACGTACACCTTCTACATCAAGGGTGACAACGGCTTCCGGATGTCGCTCGACGGGTCGAGCGTGATCGACCACTGGACGACCGACTGGGACGTGCAGACGACGTCCGAGCCGGTCACCTTGACCGCCGGCGCCCATCAGTTGGCGTTCGACTACAACCAGGGCAACGGCGGCGCGTACATCAAGACGGAGTGGTCGGGTCCCGGCATCGCCCGCCAGGCGATCCCGGACGCGGCGCTGCATCTGCCGGTCGGCTACACGCCGTCCGACGTGAACGCCGTGGTCGCCCCCTCGGGGAAGACCGCCACCGTGCAGTTGGCGGGCCCGGTCACCGCGGTGCCGTCCGACATCACCAAGCACCTCGCGGTGATCGCGGGCGCGGGCCGGTGGACGCCGGGCGTCTCCGTGAACCCGGCGAACAGCTCCCAACTCCTGCTCACGGCGGGAGAGTCGGACACGCCGGTCTCCCTGCACTCCGATGTGCGGATCAGCTACGACGGCCTCGGCGGCCTGACGACGTCCGCCGGTCCCGTACCGCTCTTCTCGGGTCTGGCGACCAACAACTCCACCTGGTACTTCGCCAGCAAGTACGCCAAGGACGTCGACCCGTCCCACGTGCTCCCGGACTACCCCCGGCCGCAGTTGACGCGGGACAAGTGGCAGAACCTCAACGGGACGTGGCAGTTCCAGGGCACCTCGGAGAGCGCGCCGCTGCCCACGTCGAAGCTGAGCGGCAAGATCCTGGTGCCGTACCCGATGGAGGCGCCGCTGTCCGGCGTCGCCGAGCACCACGACTGGTCGCTGTACCAGCGCACCTTCTCCGTACCCGCCAACTGGCGGATCGGCTCGGGCCAGCGCCTGCACCTGAACTTCGGCGCGGTCGACTACGAGACGTGGGTGTACGTCAACGGCCGTCAGGTCGCCCACCACGTGGGCGGATACGAGGCGTTCACCGCCGACGTCACCGACGCGCTCACCCGCGGCGGGCCGCAGACCGTCCTGCTGAAGGTGAAGGACACCACCGACGACGGCACGCCCGTCGGCAAGCAGTCGCGCAGCCCCAGCGGCATCTGGTACACCCCGACCTCCGGAATCTGGCAGACGGTGTGGCTGGAGCCGGTGGCCGCCGCGAGCATCGACTCCCTCGTCCTGACGCCGAACGTGAAGGACGGCACGCTGTCCGTCACGGTGCGTCCCGCGGCCGGTACATCGTCCTCCTCGCTGGTGGCCGCCGTCGCGTACGCGGGCCACAAGCCCGTCGGCGCGGCCGTCGGCCGCGCGGGCGCCGAACTGCGGCTGCGCATACCGCACCCGGAGCTGTGGAGCCCCGACCACCCGTACCTGTACAACCTCCAGGTCACGCTCACCAACGGCCGCTCGATCGACACCGTCGGCTCCTACTTCGGCATGCGGTCGATCTCGGTCGGCAAGGTCGGCGGCGTGAACAAGATCGAGCTCAACGGGAAGCCGACGTTCGTCCTGGCCACCCTCGACCAGGGGTTCTGGCCCGACGGCATCTACACCGCGCCGACCGACGCGGCCCTCAAGTCCGACCTCGAACTGCACAAGCAGCTCGGCTTCAACGCGGTGCGCAAGCACATCAAGGTCGAACCCGCCCGCTGGTACTACTGGGCGGACAAGCTCGGCCTGATGGTCTGGCAGGACATGCCGAGCCGCAACACCGGCCCGGACTCCACCCCGGCCAGCGACGCGGCCTTCACCAGCCAGGTCCACGAGATCGTCGACCAGCACATCAGCAGCCCGTCCATCGTCATCTGGACCATGACGAACGAGGGTTGGGGCGAGAAGACCAAGGAAGCCACCGGCGCCCTCGCCGACTCGGTCAAGGAACAGGACCCGAGCCGCCTGGTCGACCCCGCCTCCGGCGTCAACTGCTGCGCTTCCAAGGGTGATTCGGGCCGAGGTGACCTGATCGACTACCACCTCTACCACGGTCCCGCCTCCCCGGCTCCAGACGCCACCCGCGCCGCCGTCGACGGCGAGCACGGCGGCTACTCCCTCACCGTCCCCGGCCACATCCTCGGTGTCTCCGGCGGCCAGAACTACGGTGACGTCCCCACCATCGAGGAGCTCACCAAGGCGTACGTCGCCAACACCGCTCTTCTCGTCCCCGACGCCTCCACCGACCTCTCCGGCTCGGTGTACACCCAGATCAGCGACGTCGAGGGCGAGTTGAACGGCCTCATCACGTACGACCGCGAAGTCCTCAAGGTCCAACCGGGCCCGGTCCGCGACATCAACCGCAGGCTCATCGCCGCCGGTGCCGCGGCAGGCACCACCGGCTGACCCCGCTCCCTCCCCGAGCCCTCGCGGGCGGCCCGCACCCCGGGTCGCCCGCGAGGGCTCTTTCACAGGCGGCGGGCCGCTTCCGCGAGCGACCTCAGGCGTGGCGGCCCCACTGGCCGCGGTGGACGACCTCTCGGGGGTCGCGGCGGCGGTCGCGGGTGCGGGGGCTCTGCGGGGGAAGGTCGTCGGCGCGGTAGCCGATGGTGATGCCGCCGAGCGGCGCGTAGGCGTCGGGGACGCCGAACTCGTCCCGGAACGGCTGGAGATGCTCGGGCATGATGCCGAAGAAGCAGGCGCCCAGGCCCTCGTCCACGGCGCTCAGCAGCATGAGCAGCGAGGCCATCCCCGTGTCGATGTACCAGTACGGCGCGGGCCAGCGCGCCTCGGCCCGGTCCTCCCAGCCCTTGTCCGGCTCCGCGTACCGTTCGAGGTACGTCGCCTTGTGGGCCAGGGGCACCACGACCAGGGGCGCGTCCTGCATGGTCGGCGTGTTCTCGACCCGCGTGGGCACGAAGGGCCAGAACCGCGCGCGGTCGGCCGCGTCGGTCAGCGCGAGGAACGCCCACCCCTGCGAGAAACCGGCCGAGGGCGCCCGTAGCGCCGACGCCAGAATCCGCTCGGTCACCTCGGGTGCCAACGGCTTGTCGGAGTAGTGCCGGATCATGCGTCGACGGCGGACGACCTCGGAGAATTCCATACCCCCAGATGCTGCCACGCCGCCCCCGCCCCGCGGCACCCGCGGCACCCGCGGCACCCGGGGCACCCGTCCGCCCCCGGCCGTGGTCACCGGGAGGAGCTGGCCCGCCATTCCAGCGCCTCGGGCTCTTCGCTGAACTCCACCAGGTGCTGTCCCGCGTAGCGTTGGAGGGCGTCCCGCACCTCGGCGGGGGTGACCGGAAAAGTCCCGGCATTGTGACCTTGTCGTAATTGGTGGGGATGAGCCCGCCCCGACGCCCGGGCGCGCACCGCGGCCGAGGGCGGAGCCACGCGGTCACGTCCGGGGCTTGGGGTGGGATGGCGGGGAAAGGGCGGGAAACGGGTACTTGTGGTGGGGGATGGGGGCGTGGTGCCCTGGGGGACTGCGGGGCAACTGGTTCTGAGGAGGTGGGTGAGTCTCATGATCACGCGAATAGTCGCTGTGGCGGCGCTGATTCCGGCCATGGTGGGCACCGCGTCCGGGGTCGCTTCGGCGCAGGCCGAACCGAAGGCGGCGACGGCGGTCGTCACCTTGACCTATGACGCCAGCCAGGCGGGGCAGTGGGCGGCGGCGATCACGCAGGGGGTGCAGAACTGGAACAGCGCGGTGCACAACGTGCGGCTGCAAGCGGCCAGTTCAGCGGGCTCGGCGAACTTCGTGTACAAGGCGACCAGCGGGTGGCCGCAGACGACGTTGGGGCCGATCGTGCCGGGAGGCAGCAGGGGACAGGTGCAGTTGGGGCAGGAGGCGGTCAACGAGGGGTACGACGTGACCCGGATCGCCGCGCACGAGACGGGACACATCCTCGGGCTCCTCGACCACTACAGCGGCCCGTGCTCGGAGTTGATGTCGGGGCACGGCCCCGGCACGGCGTGCCTCAACGCCAAGCCCAACGCGGCGGAGGCGGCCCAGGTCGACCGCAACTATGCGGGCCGCGCGGCGGCGGTCCGCCCCGAGCGGCAGCAGATCGTGATCGACATCTGGTCCCCCTCGGCGTCCACCGCTCAGCGCTGACCCGCCACCGGACGCGCGGTACGGGCACGGGCTCCGTACCGCGCGTCCGGCATGTCCTGCCGGAAGGCGCGTCCGGCCCCAAGGCACGCGCGGCCGGAAGGTTGTAGGAGCCCAGGGACCGAATCGGGCACGGTACGGCCACCGCGGGGACAAGGCGCCGTGACGGATCGGCGGCCCGCCCCAATACGATGGCCCGCTGTCACAGCCGTGCCCTATCGTGCTCATGGTCAGCGCCGCGAGCAGGCCGGATCCGCATCGGAACCCGCGCTCGGCGGCGCGCCCGCATCGTGCCGGAGGACGTCCGGCCCCGCACGTGTTCCTGGGGGGAACCCACTTTGCTCACCCGTCATGTGGCGGGCGGGACGGCTCTGTCCGTCCTGCTCGCGACCGCGTCCCTGCTCGGGGTCGCGGCCGAACCGGCCGCCGCCGACAGCGCGGCCACCCTGCCGATCACCTCGTACTCCGACATGGTGGTCGACGGCGCGCACCGGCGCGTCTTCATCAGCACGACCGACAACAAGGTCGTCGTCGCCGACTACAACGGCAAGACGGTCGCCCAGATCACCTCAGAGCCGGGCGCCGCCGGGCTCGTGCTGTCCGCGGACTCCTCGACGGTGTACGTGGCGCTCCCGAAGGCCGACGCGATCTCGGCGATCGACACGGCCACCCTGCGTGAGACGGCCCGTTACCCGCTCGGTGTCGCCCCGCGCCACCTGGCGATGACCAGGCACACGATCTGGTTCGGATACGCGGCGGACGGGTCCGCCGACCTCGGCTCCCTGGACCTCGACCCGGAGACCGACCCGACGACCCCGCCGACGACTCCACCGCCGACGACCCCGCCCACGACTCCTCCGACGGACACCCCGACTCCGACCCCGACGGACCCCGAGTCGACGCCGACCCCCACCCCGACGGACACCACGGCCCCGAGCCCCAGCCCGTCGGACACACCGTCGGACACACCGACCGATACCCCGACCGATACCCCGACCGACACGCCAACGGACTCGCCCTCGGACCCGCCGGTCACCACCTCCCCGACCCCGGACGCCACCACCCCGGCACCCCCCGCCCCCTTCGCCGCCGACACCCCCACCCGGACCACCAACGGCGCCGTCGTCACCCTCGGCCAGGGCGGCCCCCACACCTGGAGCACCGCCCCGATGCTCGCCTCCTCGCCCGGTAACCCGGACGTGGTGGCGGCCGGGACACCCGTCCAGAGCCCGATGGAGCTCCAGGTCTACAACGTGTCGTCGGGGCACGCCGAGCCCCAGGCGTACCGGTGGAACGCCAACAACGCGGGGAACATGCAGGACATCGCGCTGTCCGCGGACGGCAAGCAGGTGCTGGTCGCCAGCGGCGCCCCGTACTTCCAACAGGCGTACCGGACATCCGACTTGGCCGACGACGGCCGCTACACCACCGAGGCGTACCCGAACGCGGTGGCGGTCGCCCCCGACGGGACGATCGCGGCGGGCATCGACGGCGCCTACGAGCCGGACGTCTACATCTTCCGCCCGCGCTCCGACCACCGGGTCCGCACCTACGACTTCGGCGTCGTCGGAAACCCCGGCACCGCCTCCGCCCTGGTGGCGGGCGGCCTCGCGTGGGCGCCCGACAGCAGCCGCCTGTTCGCGGTCACGGCCGACGTCTACGGCCAGCACCCGACCCTGCGCGTGCTGACCGACCCCACCAAGTCGGTCACCGCCGTCACGGTCAGCGCCCCGTCGACCGCCAAGCGCGCCACGAAGATCACGGTCAGCGGCAAGCTGACCGCCACCACGGCGTTCCCCGCGGGCGCCAAGGTCACGGTGACGCGTACCGACCTCACCTCCCCCAAGGGCACGTCCCTCGGCGCCAAGTCGGTCGCGGCCAACGGCACGTTCAGCTTCACCGACACCCCGACCACCGGCGGCGGCGTCACGTACACCGCCACGTACGCGGGCGACGCCACGCACACCGCCGGCTCCGGCAAGCGCGTCGTCCAGGTCTCGCGCCTGACCACCGCGGCGAGCGTGAAGACCAACCGCGCCACGTACGCCTACGGGTCCACCGCCACCGTCACCGGGCACCTGGGCAAGACCGGCAAGAGCCGCGTGCTCTCGATCTGGGCCCAACCCGCGGGCGGGCAGAAGAAGTTGGTCAAGTCCGCGAAGGTCAACGCGGCGGGCGACCTGAAGGTGACCTACCGGCTCAGCCGCAACACCACCTTCTGGGCCTCGTTCGCCGGTGACGCCGTCTCCGCGCCGAAGTCGGTGGCCCGCTCGGTCGGCACGCAGGTCAGTGTCTCGCTGGCCGTGTCCGGCAACTACCGCAAGGGCAAGGTCGGTTCGACCTCGTACTACTGGTTCCACAAGAAGAAGTCCGCGCTGTTCACCACGCACATGACGTACGCCAACGGCCGCTCGCAGCGCCTGGACCTCCAGGTCTACTACAAGGGCCGCTGGTACTCCTCGGGCAGCGAGTACTTCCGGCTGGCGATCACCGGCACCTCGCGGGTGGGGCTCGCGGGACCCGGCGAGTCCGGCATCCGGGCCCGCGTCCGCGCGGTGTACGTCAAGGGCTCCTCGGGCGACCGCCTGAACACCACGACGTCCACGGGGTGGAAGTACCTGTACTACACCAACTGACGGCGCCCGCCCGCGCCGTACGGACGAAGGCCCCGCTCACCGGAGACGGCGAGCGGGGCCTTTTCGGCAGAGCGCCCCTTCGTCAGGGGGCCTCTTGATCAGCGGGCCCTCTCGTCAAGGGCTCTCGCCGAACTGGCGCGTCAGCGCTTGAAGGCGTAGTCCATCAGCTTCTTGGCGTCCGTCGCCCGCTGGTTCACCGAGCTGGACGACAGGACGGTCCCGATCACGGTGCGGTTGCCGCGGGTGGCGGCGAAGACGAGGCAGTAGCCGGCCTGCGGGCCCGAGCCCGTCTTGAGGCCGATCGCGCCGCTGTAACTGCCCAGCAGCGTATTGGTGTTGGTCCAGGTGTAGTAGCGGTAGCCGTTGCTCTTGGTGGTGGCCTTGGTCTTGATGGAGCGGGTCTTCACCACCGAGCGGAAGTCGGCGCTCTTCATGGCGGTGCTCGCGAGCTTCGTCAGGTCGCGCGGCGTCGAGTAGTTGTTCCCGTTGCCGATTCCGTCGAAGGAGTCGAAGTGGGTGTTCTTCAGGCCCAGCGCCTTGGCGGTGGAGTTCATCTGGCCGACGAACTGCTTGACCCGCGCGGCGCGCGTGGAGCCCACGCCGTACTTGTCGGCCAGCGCGTACGCCGCGTCGCAGCCGGACGGCAGCATCATCCCGTACAGGAGCTGCCGCACGGTGACCTTGTCGCCGACGATCAGGCGCGCCGAGGAGGCGTTCTTGCTGACGATGTAGTCGCTGTACGCCTTCTGGACGGTGACCTTGGCGTTCAGGTTGAGCTTCTTCTGCCGCAGCACCACCTCGAAGGTCATGATCTTCGTGGTGGAGCCGGTGGACCGCTTGGTGTCGGCGGTCTTGGTGTAGTAGGTCGTGCCCGTCGAGTTGTTCATCACGTAGCCGCCCTTGGCCACGATCGGGGGCGGCGCGGGCGTCGCCGCCTGGGCCGTGGAGCCGAGCGCTCCGACGGTCAGTACGGCGCCCGCGGTGACGGCCACCACGGACGTACGACGAATGGCCTTGCTGCCGGTTATCACGTTGATTGCTCCAAATGCCCCTGCGGCGCGGTCACACGAGAGTGTGCGGCTCGAAGGTGAGACGCGCCACCCGGCCGGATGGATGTGGTGCCCGGCCGGTTCTCACCGAGTCGTTATCCACCGGAGATGTGGCGATGACGATCAACACCTTCGGCTCGCCGTCGGCGGCACTCGTTTGTGGTGTTTCGTCACGGGACGAGACCGCCGACTGCGCTGTCGAGAGCTTGTATCTGCCAGGGCCAGGTTGTACGGACGTGCTCCGCGAGCGTTCCCGCGTAGTGAGCAAGCAGCCTTTCTGCGTCAGTTGGGGGTTCCAACTCCAGATATTTCCACCAGACCCACTTGCCCCACGGGCGTTCGTCCGCCACTCCCCATGTGGCACGCAAGGACGCGCGCACATCCGGATCGTGCGCGTATACGCCCCAGAACGGGCACTCTTCCTGGATATCGGGATTCGGCCTGGTCCGTTGACCGAAGCCCATTCCGAACAGGGCTCTGCCGTCCGCTCCGAGCCATCGCTGTCGTGCCAGGAGTACGGCGTCCTCGGTGTATTCCTTGCCGACCGAACCGACTACTTTGGATGGGAAGGAGCTTGCCACGAGACCGTCTCCAAGTTCGGGGGAGACGGATTCCAGCGCGGTGACTACGTACTGGGGCAAGTGGGCGAGGAGTGCTTTGGCCGCCGCCTGGGCCTGGAGAAGATTCCGACCGTGCGCGAGCCAGAAGCGCGCTGCTTCTTGATCTGCGGGATCCATGGCGAGCATCTTCTCCAAGGTGGCCAGGTAGTCGTGGGCGACGGCTCTGCCTTTGGCTGCGGTTGGTGTCCGCGGCTTTGGCGCGCTCTCGAGGCACTGTCGTAGGTCTGTCGCGAAATCGGTGAGCCCCAGCGGCTCGAAGCGCCGATCGGTGGGCTGTTGGCAACGGCGCGTGAGAAAGACCAGGACAGGATGGGGCATGTTCGCGTGATCGTCCGCCTGCCGGGTGGTCTGCCCTTCACCCTCGGGGGAGTTGATCTTGAGCTCGATCACAAGAGTGTGCTTTGGCATTGTCACCACGATGTCCGGCCGGCTGGACGCGGCGACGGCTTGAGTCCTGACCCGTGCCCCGATCAGCTCATCCGTCGACGGCGAATCGGCCGCGAGGAAGCGCTGGAGCAGCGCCCGCAGGACTGTTGGCCCCAGATAGTGCGGTGCGAGTGGGTCGAGAAGCCAGGCGATGAGACGCTCATGGTGTATCTCGACCTCGGACTGCCCAAGCACTTCAAGTGTGGTCGCGGGGCCCGGTAACCAGAGTCCCTTCACCGCCAGGGCGTCCAGTTCTGCCTGGAGGGCTGCCCAATAGGAAGGATCGGGTATCGCGGTGCTGTCGGGAGCCGTCGGCACGGAGTCCCCTCCGGAGAGTGATGGGTAGCGGCGCGCCCGTTCAGATGACGCCCGGGCCGGTCGATGAGTGGCGTTGGGACGGCTGGCCGCAGGGCTCTCAGGTTGCAAGAGGAACATTTCACAGCCACGGATGGCACGTCCCATGAACGGGCTTTCCCCCTGGGCGTATTGATGAGGATGAGGCAGGCAGGGGCTGAAACGGGACTTTGCTCGGCAGGAATCGGCATCGTCAGGAGCGGTGCTACGCAGGCCGCGTGAGCACCGTGTCAGCGGCGTCGAGTACAGCTGAAAGGTCGGTATACAGCTCCTGATGGAGGGTGCTCGCTCCGAGGGCGCAGGCTTGGGCCAGACCGTGGAAGTGCTGGGCTTCCCTGGCAGTGCTGAGAGAGGTGGCCAGGGGGTGCGCCAGGAGTTCGCGGGCTGCGTAGCCGTCACCGGCGTCTGTGGTTCGGCGGACCAGGCTCGCGGTGAGGCGGCGCGCCTCGGGATGATCTGCGGTGCTCATCGTGTCGAGGACGGTGAGGCCGAGGCGGATGTCGAAGACGGTCAAGCCCGGTTCCGCCTCGTGGGTCAGGTAGGCATTGACCAGGTCGGTGATGTGCTCCTCAACCGGCTGGCCATTGTCGTTGCGGCACAGAACCATGAGGCACGCCGTGACGATCTGCTCCCATGGTTCGCCGGGTGATGTGTTGGTGAGCAGTTCGGTGGCGCGGTTGGTGTTGCCTTCGACCAGGGCCGCGACGACGGCGACTTGGCGGCCGTCGAGCATGCGGGTGCCGATGCCGCGGTGTTGCTCGATGTGGGCCAGGGCTTCGGGCCAGCGGCCTGTGGTGGTGAGGGTGCGGGTGCCGTCGGCGAGGAGGACGCGCCAGAGCCAGGCGTGGACGTCGCGGCGGTCTTCGTCGGTGGGGGTGAGGTTGGCCGGGACGGTGATGCCGTCGAACGTGGCGGGGGTGGCGGTGCCGACGGCTTCGTAGAGGGCGAGGAGGCGTTGGCGGGCGTCGTAGGGGTGGCCGGCGCGGATCTGTAGGCGAGCGAGGTTGATCAGGGGTTCCAGGGCGCGGATGGCGCTCGTGGCGGGGAGTGGACAGGCGTTGAGGTACGCCTGGGCGTGGCGGTGGCACAGGGAACGGGCGAGGTCGGGGAGGCCGACGTCGGAGGCGAGGAGTGCCGCCTGGTTGAAGACGGCGGAGGCCAGCCCCTGGTCCTTCTGCGCTGCTGACCGGTCGGCGAGGTCGACCAGGGCTTGGATGCGGTTGGGCAGAGGGAGGCAGGCCGGGCGGAAGCGGGCGACGAGTGGGAAGCGTTTTGCCATGGGGCCGTGCGGGTCCATAGATCCGCCTGTCGGTGGCGATGGGGGTTGGGGGCCAGGAGGCCCGGCGGGTGCGCCCTGCGGGCCCCTGCGTGAGCTGGCGTTACCGCCAGTCGATGACGATGCGGTTCAGCGGAGTGTCGACGGCGAAGAGGCCGGAGCGCTGCTCGATCGCGGGGGCGTCGAGGGGCTGGATCCCGAAGGTAGCCTCGCGGCTCCGGTAGTCGTGATCCCAGGTACGGATCACATCGGCGACCTTCGCGGCCAGCTCGCCGCCTCCGGACCCGTGGCTGATGACACCGAACTCCCAGAGCTTGCCGCCGTCCGGCGTGGTCTTCTCCGAGAGACGGCGGGCCAGGTAGGTGACGGCCGCCTTGTCGACGGCCGCCGTTGAGGACGGGTACGGGTCGTCGGTGAGCAGCGTGCCCTTGGCCTGGGCCGGGAACAGCATTCGGATCAGACCGGAGGGCAAGGAGCAGGAGACGAACAGTTCCATCCACTCGGCGGACTCCGAAGCGGCGAACAGCGTCCCGGTCCACACTTCGGAGCGCGGCTGTTCCAGGACTCCGGCCAGGGCCTCGGCGTCGATGGGCTGTCCGGCGGGGGCCTGGAGCCGTACGGTCCCGTCCGTGCTGAGGAGGATGACGCGGCGGTCGTCGTCGGCGATGCCGCGCCGCAGGGGCATGAAGGTGTTCATCTTGCTGCTGACGCTGGTCCAGTGGCCGTCGCGCTGCTCGTAGGCGATGGAGCGCGACACGCTGCCCTTGAGCCGTTGCGGGACGACGAGGCGTCCGCCGGGTGCGAGTTGCTGCATCCAGGCGTGCGGGACGCCGTGTGCGCCGACGGTGGCGATGATCCGGTCGTACGGTGCCCCCGCGGCGTGGCCGACGGCGCCGTCACGGGTCAGAACGTCGACGTTGGAGACACCGGCGGTAGCCAGGTGTGCACGGGCGCCTTCGACAAGGTCGTCGTCGACGTCGATGGTCGTGACGTAGCCGGTGTCGCCGACCAGGTGGGCGAGAAGGGCGGCGTTGTAGCCGGTACCGGCGCCCAGTTCGAGGATGCGTTCGCCGGGGCGGGCGTCCAACTGGTCCAGCATGAGGGCGACGACTCCAGGCTGGGAGGCGCAGGAGATCGATGTGCCGTCGGTGTCGTACTTGATGTTGACCGGCGCGTTGGCGTAGGCGTCTTCGAGGGACGCATCGGGTACGAACAGGTGGCGGGGAACGGTACGCAGCGCCGTCTCGACAACGGTTGTGCGGGCGTATCCGGACGCGCGGATCTGGTCGACCAGGGCGTTGCGGAGCCGGGCGGCTTCGGCGTCGTGTGTGGTGGTCGTGTCGGTGGTCACCGCCTCGACGCTAGTGGTCCGGGGCGTGCCCTTGGCGGACGACGCGGTGTAGTCACTCGATCCCATGACTGCCTCTCGTGCGGTGGTGAACAGGGCGCTCTGGTCGCCCAAGGGGAGACCGGCGCGGTTGGCGTGGAAGATGACGTGGTGGGCGATGACGGCCCTTAGGCCGCGGGTGAGTCCGCCGGCGGCTGCGAGGTGCGCCACGGTCGAACCGGCCCGCTCGAAGGCGGTCACCCACTCGGCGTGCCCGTCGAGCGCACCGTTCGGGACGCACAGGCTGTGGACGTCGACTGTCATCAGGGCGCGCATCGCCGGTATCAGGGCGGCGGCCCGCTTCAGAGGGAAGTCGGTGACCGGTCGCAGTGCGGCGGCCTTCGCCCATACGTCACCCTGCTCGTACCAGTCCAGGTTGGCGGCGCGCATCATGGCACTGGCCAGAAGGACAGCGGTCTCCCGGCGGCCCAAATGCACTTGGCCGGGCCGGTAGGTGAGCAGGTGGCGGCTGTCCAGGTGGAACAGGTCGTGGGCGGCGTCCATGGCCTCCGCACCGCCGAAGGCGGTTATCTCCGGCTCGTAGACGCAGGGCAGCCACGATCGGACCGAGCCGCTGCCGACAAGATCGCTCAGCACCGATTCGACCAGAGGCGACGGCTCGTCGGCACGGTAACGCAGCGGCCAGGGCTGTTTGTTCATGAACCACCAGCCGGTGAGCTCCCCCTCTTCCTCGGCCCCGAGCAAGGCCGGACCGAGCCGTTCGACGAGGACGCGGTTGCCGGTCGTGCGATCGGTGAAGGTGATGTTGTGCTGCTGCCAACGGTCCGAGGGCATAAAGGCGGTCCTTCGATCGAGGGGCGTCAGGCGATGAGCAGGCAGGCGTCCCAGTCGGAGACGGGCGGCGCACCGGCAGCCGGGGACTGGAGTGCCAGGGCGATACCGGCCGCGCCGTCGAGGAACCCGGGGCCGACCCCTTTCACCAGGGCACCGGCGGTCTCGACAGGGTCGGTCTCCTGGGGGCAGACAGCTGTCAGGAGAGCCGGAATCGTCGCGCGGAGCCGCACCTCGGTTGTGTGGTGGGCGTCGTCAGCGGTCCTGGCGGCAACGTGAGCGAGACCGGCGAAGCCGTGGCAAAGACCGCTGTCGGTAGTGGCCTTGAGCTGTGCGGGATCGGTATGGGCGGCTACGAGAGCCGTCTCCGCCTCGATTTGGCGGTCGATGTCGCCGAGCGCGAGAGCGGCGAGTTGCTGGGCGCGGGCGAGACCCGCGGTGCCGTAACACCATGACGGTCGCCGTGGCCGGGCAGGGGTGAGACGTCCGGTCCGCAGCTCGTCGCGCGTGACCCAGTACGGCCAAGCCAGGTCGGGGCCGGTGCTCTTGGGCCAGAGGTCGAGCCAGTCCAGGATCGTACGGAGGGCTTCGCGATGGCCGCTCACGACCGTGCCGCGGCGGGCGGCGACGGCCAGCAGCGCGAGCACGCCGCCGATGCCGTGCGCCATTCCGTTGTTGGCGTGGCCGCCCCGGTAACGGTCGTCGGGCCGACCGGAGGGTCCGGTCGCAGTCCACCAGCCCGGTAGGAACTCACCATGGTGGACGACCGGCTCGGTGAGCCGTACGCAGTAGTCGAGGACGGCTCGTGCTGTGGAGCTGGACGGGTCACGTCGCAGGAGATAGGCGCCGTAGCCGGTCAGGCCGCGCATCGCGTCGAACTCCGCCAGCTGCGGAAGGCGGCCGACGTCGATTCGCCGGTGTGCCGCGTCGAGGCGGCGCTGAACGTCCGTGGCGATCCGGGCGTCGAGGGAGGCAAGGGCGCGGTGGTAAGTGGTGCCGGCCTGGTGTTCGGCGGCGCGGGCCACAACATGGGCGAGGGCGGGGGCTCCGTAGAAGGGGTGGCTGTCAGGGCCGCTGGTGAACGGCTTGCTGGTCGTGACGGCCAGCCAGTCGTGGGCACGTTGCCACGGGCCGAGGTCGCGAGCGGCCCGTTCGATATGGAGCAGGGCGATACCCAGCGGACCGTAAGCGAGTTGCTGTCGTTCGCTGGTCAGTGTCCGAGGGGCCATGGGCGCGGTGCCGGGGTCGGCCAGAAGGTCGGCGATGGCGTTTGCCACTGAAGCTGCGCAGGTTGCGGTTGCGAAGTGCTGAGTCACGATGCCCGCCGGGACATCCAGGCCAGGGCGGCGGCGCGCGTGAGGCGGAGACAGATCTCTTCCTCCGGGAAGTCGACCGCCAGGTGGCGGACGAAGTGCACGTGCAGGAGCGAGGAGAGGACATCGTCCAAGCGGATGCCGTGGGTGTCCGGGCCTGGCAGGAGCGCCCGGTAGGCGGCGAGCGCCTGGTCCCGGTCGGCCCACGCGTCCACGACGGCCTGCCCACCGGGTACGCCTCGCAGGGCCGCCCAGCCGTCCGACGGATCTGCCAGGCGAACGACCTCCGCGTACTCCGGCCGCGACACCGGCCTGGACGGGGCGGAAGGTCTGGACGGAATGTGGTCGATCAGCCAGCGCATCCCGGCTTCGGCGCTTCCGAGGAACGAGTTGGCGATGGCGATCGTGTGCGCGGCGACCAGGACACGGTGGTGAGGACGCTGTGGCTGGCCGAGTTGGGCGACGACGGCGCGGGAGTCCGCGCGGAAGACTTTTTCGGCAGCCTTCCACGCGGTGCCGGAGCCCCAACGGCCCATTTCACGGTAGGAGGTGGGGAAGCGCAGGTCCGACAGCAGCCGGGCGGCGCGCAGTTCGTTCGCCCAAGCGGCGACGATACGAGCGGTCTCGGCGAAGGCTTCTGGACGGGGCAGCACGATCCGTACACGCAGGTGGTGGTCGGGATCGCGGAAGCGGATGAACCACCACGGCGGGGCGCCGAGCCGGTTCAGCAGTTCTGGGATGTGCTGGCCCAGCAGCGCGTCTTGGCGGCGCGGGTCGCCGTACAGGGTGGCCAGCAACAGGCAGGAGACGCCAGGGGGTTGGATCTGCTGCCCTGAGAAGGCGCGAGCGGGGGTGGGGGTCGGCAGGAGCGGCCAGGCCGGCGGTCGTGTCGCTTTGAGCGGTACGACGACCTCGTGCGCCCGCCCGCCGCACCAGCCGTACGCGTCGGCGGCTGGGGCTTCGACGAGGACGGCCGAGGACGCGCGGAGGTGATGGTGGCGCAGCAGGCTCCGGTGCGCGGCCTGGGCGAGGTCCAGGTACAGGCGCCGATCGGACTCGGCGAGTTCGACCCGGCACGGCATCCGTCGTCTGGTCCGCCACTCTTCAAGTGCGGCGTCCCACTGGGCCTGGGCGCTGGCGCGGCCGGGCAGTTCGCAGGCGTCCAGCCGCCACCGTGCGGGGGCGAGCACCGTACGCCCGTAACGGATCCTCGGCAGGTACGGCATCGCGTTCGCGGCGCCCCAGTCGAAGGTCGTGACCTGCGCGCACTGGGCACGCGACAACTCGGCGACGAAGCGGACCAGCGGTGGGGTGTGCGTGACGAGGTTCAGCGCGTGCATGCCCACCGCTTCAACCCGGACCCCGTGTTCAGGCGCGGCGAGGTACATGCGGCGGCCGTCGCATGCCACGGCCAGGTCGTCCGGGGTGAGTACGCCGGCGCTGGTGGCGCGGTGTTCCTGGACACTGATCACGGTGGGCAGGACCTGCGGGGCACGGGTGACATGGGCGCTCGACGCGAGCAGCGGCGGGAACGACAACTGCGCGGGGACGGTACCGGCGTCGGCGGTCGGCAGATCCGCCAGTTCCGCTGACAGGTGCTCGCGGTCTTCAGTCGTCAGCACGCCGAGGAACCGCCCGGTAGTGACGCCGAAACCCCGTGACACGCTGACTACTTCGAGGCGGAATCGACCACGGGCCAGCTCCTCCGCGGTGTCCGCATGCACCCGGACGCCGATCTCCAAGTGCGGTGGGATGCGCGGGTTTTCGGGGCCGAGGCTCATCGCGTCGATCAGCTCGTCCGTGAGGACGACCTCGTCGCGGCCGTCTAGGGCGGCTGCCTGCGCAAGCCGTACAAGCGTGTCGTCGCGTACGGACAGCCGGGAACGGCGGGTGTCTGCGGCCGCGCCCGGATAGCCGTCGGGGAAGCCGGTGCCGCTGTCGGCGACCACTTCCTTGAGCGGGACCATCGTGCCGATGCCGTACCGCTCGTAGAACCGTCGCTGGTACGCCTTCCACGCCTCGGTCCCGTACGGGGCGGTGCTGACCCGGGCCAGGACGAAGGCGGCCCGCTCGACCTCCCGGGCCACTTGCTCGGGAAGTTCGGTCTCCGCGTCAAGGCGAAGGTCCAGCGCCAGGGGGTGGCCGCGAAGTTCCGGCACCAAGGCACGCATCCACGCGGCAACACCGGCGCGACCCTCGCGGGAGCCGCAGCCGCGCAGGCCGGTCCGCACAGCGTGCAGCGTCTCGACCGCCTCTGCGACTGGCGCCACCGTGGCCGCCTCCACCGCGTCGAGCTGCTCCACCGTGTAGGACAGGGCGTCCGTCTCGGTGCTCGGGGTGCGCAGGTTCGTGATCAGGACCTCGTTGCGAATCAGCTCTCGCACAAGGTGACGGGCTCGCTCCGCGTTCGCGGTGGGGAAGTCGGATACGAGCTTGTCCACGAGTACGTCGGCGCGGATCGGCTCCGAGGCCATTTCGAGCCGCCCGCACCGGTTCGGTCAGAGCCACGGATGCCTCGACCCTGCGCGTCCGAGCGCTCGTGGTGTCGGACCGGTACGGCACGATGAGGCGATCACCACGGTGGGCAGCGGCGTTGTTGACGACCACCAGCAGGCGGTCCACCAGTTCGGGGCAGGACTCCAGCCGCTCGACCACGGCCGTCAGCCATTCGGCGCTCGCCCGGCCGATCACCGCGTGGTTCGTACCCCACCTCGCGCTCGCCCCCGACCCTGGTCCCAGCGCGGCAGTGGTCACCCCCGCGAACAGGCCGAACGGCGTGGGCCGGTGCTCGGCGCGCAGTACGTAGCGGGCCACGGACACGACCGCGCGACGCACGTCGGACGCGGCGGGGCCGTCGGAAGAACACAAGGCACGTACCTGGGAGGCGAGATCGGGGCTGGCGTGGGCCAACGCCTCGGCCATGTCCTCCTCGGACCACACGTGCCGTAACCAGGCAAGGCGGGCGGCCTCACCGCAGGCCGACGTGTCGTCGATGCCCGGGCAGGGCGGAATGGAAAGTTCGGGCCGGGCCACCGCACGTACGAGCGCGGTGCGACCGGCACGGAACGCGGTTGCGGGCATAGCGACCTCCTGGTCCCGATCTGGCGGCCGGTGCCCTCACGCGGTGAGCGGTGAAGGCACCGGACAGAACTGTCGTGCGGCTTGGATCAGGCGACGCTGGACACGCAGGCGCCACAGGTCGAGCCACAGCCGTCGTCCGTCAGGTTGACCAGACCGGCGGTGTCGCCGATCTCGACCAGGGTGACGTCCAGCTCGAAGTCGTCCTGCGCGGTCGTGCCCACGGTCGCGGGCCCCGCGCCGATGGTGTGCGTGATGTTGGCCATGCCAACTCCTCCTGGTGGGTTGTGAATACGGACACTGCTTCTGCCAACCGCCATGCGCAGCGCGGGAGAGCCCCGTCAAGGCGTGGGCGGTCGCTATGGGTTTGCGCTGGGTTGGTGTCCCGGGGCTGATGGGCCCGAACGGTTGACGCAGCCGCCTGGCTGCGCGGAGCGCAACGTTTGTGTTCCTACGAGGACATGGATGAGGGAGGTTCCGGGAACTCCGAGTTGCTGTCCGTCCGGGCGTCCTGGTCCCGCACGGGATGGTGGGCTTCCCAGTCTTTGCGGGCGGCGATCAAGGCCGGACGCACCTCGCGTATGAGGAGTTCGGCCTGGTCGAGGAGGCGCGCGGCGATCTCGGCGACTCCGTCCGGATCGAGACCGGCGATCCAGTGCTCGGGGCACACCTGGATGTTGACGACCGGGAGACGAAACCGTGGATCGGAGGCGTACGGAGCGCAGTCGATACTGCCCCCGAGAACCACCTCCTCCTCCGCGGCGTTTCCCGGCCACGTTTCCACGAGGCTCACCGTCTGGCCCTCGAAGAAGGTGCGATGCTCGATGTGCGTCAGCCGGAGGGGCAGCAAGTCGAACGGCACTCCGGACTCGCTCGGATCGTCCTCCGCCCAGTCGGGCAGGTAGCCGGAGACCTCCGGGCCGTTCGGCGTTGTGATCGTCCACCGTCCCGGCACGCTGAACGGCCTGGGCTGTTCCCCATTCGGGTGGGCATCGTCGGCCGGGCCGGGGGGATTTGCTCCGGCCTTGATGCTCGTGTGTTCACCACTCATGCGCTCACCGCCGCCAATAAGCCCGCGTCCGCGGTGAGCAGTCGCTGGAGCGTCGGTTCCATCAAGGCCACCGTCGTATCCCCATGCCCCGGCGGGCTCAGCACCGCGTAAACCAACTTCCCGTAGCCCTGCGACAGGTAGGCGTATCCCCACCTCGCACTGAGCGCGTCGACGAGTGCCAGGCCACGTCCGCCGTCCGACTCCAGTGACGACTTCTGCTGTACGGGCGGCCGACGCATCTGGTCGTAGACGGCGACGACGAGTCCGCTGTCCGCCATCCACAGGCCGACCGCGAACCGGGACCCGGTGCCGTGCCCTCCGTCGCAAGCCTCTGCGGAGTCATCGGCGGCGTGCTGCACCGCGTTGGTCGCCAACTCGGAGACGATCAGCACGGCGTTCTCCACGAGAGCCTCAGGCGCTGACCAACTGCGCAGGACACCCTCCGTATGTGCACGGACCCAGCGAACCGACGTCGGCTGGGAGTCGAGCTCCAGCCTGCTCTGGTAGCCCCTGCCGAATGTCATTGGTCACGCCTCTCGCCTGTCCGTGCCGATGCCATGGGACCGTCCGCCCCTGACGGCGGCTCAACCGCCCATGGACAGTCAACGCAGAGGCCGAGCGGCCGGAAAGGAAAGTCCGGGGGCGCCCGGCTCGGCGCCAACCGGAAAGTTCGAGGCGCGCGCACCGCACTCGCCTTCACCGAACGCTGAGGCGCGGCTACGGTGAGTGTGTGACGGGCAATATGCGACTCCGACTGCGGATGGCCGAAGTCGGCTTCACCCAGGCGGGTTTGGCCGAGGCCCTGAACGAATGGCTGCGCGCCGCAGGACACGAGGGCACGGCCACCGACCGGGTGGTCCGGTACTGGCTGACCGGAAAGACCCGCTGGCCCTATCGCCGTATGCGGCTCGCGTTGCAGGCAGTATTCGGGTGTTCCATGGAGGAACTCGGCTTTCTCCAGCCGCCACCCGCCAGCCCGTCACGCACCGCGGAGCAGCCCGTGAACCGTAGATCGTTTCTCGCTTCCACCACGGCCGGCGCAGCCGCCCCGTTACTGACCTCGCGCTCCACTGTCGGCACGACCGACGCCGAGCGCGTCCGCAACAAGCTGGACGTGTTGAACGCGCTGGACGACCAGACGGGCGGCACCACCAACTTGGAGGACAGCGCTTTGGCCGCGGCCAAGCAGGCGCTCGCCCTGCAGAACGGCGCGGCGACGCAGCGGGTGCGCAACCGCCTGTTCGGTCTGGCCGCGGATCTGACGGCCACCGCCGCGTGGGTCGCCCTGGACGCGCGGCAACTCGCACGCGCTCGGGCGCACTTGGACCAGGCGCTGAGCCTCGCCGGTATGGCGCAGGACTCCGTCACGCAGTTCCGTGTCTGGAACACACTCTCGATGCTCGGCTACAACAACCGCCACTACTCCGAGGCACTGGCCGCCGCGCAGGCAGCCCAACGGGTCGGCATTACCCGACGGGACCCCCTCTTCGCCTCCCTCGCCCATGCGCGTACGGCCATCGCTCACGCCGTCGTCGGGCAGAAACAACCGACGCTGCGCAACCTGGGCTACGCGCAGGAATCCCTCGGCAAGGCCGGGAGCGAAGCACGTCCGAGCTGGGTCGCCTTCTACGGGGCGGCGGAGCTCCACTCGCTCACCGCCATCGCGGAGGATCTGCTCGGCCGACACGAGGAATCCGAGGCGGCCTCCTTCAAGTCGTTGGCGACTCTTCCCCAGCGATTCCGCAGGAACCGGGCGCTCGTCACCGCACGCCTCGCGCTGGCGCAGGTGCACCAGGGAGACATCGAACAAGGCTGCGCCAGTGCCGAGCAGGTCTTCACCCTCATGGATGGTGGCCCTTTGCCCGGCCGTCTACGATCCGTGATCGGCGACTTCTACCGTGATCTGCTCACCGCCGCGCCGGACGCGAGGAGCGCGTACGAGTGGGGCGACCGATACCGCACCGAATGGAGCTGACTGTGCCCGACGTCATCGAGTTGCGCCCGTTCACGAGCGACGACCTCCCGACGGTCCGGCAGCTCCTGATCGACGTGCACGCCGACGCCTACGCCGACCAGATGGACGACGAATTCCACCAGCGCTTCCCCTGGTTCGTCGACCACTGGGGTGCGATGGACGGCTTCACCTGCGTCGTGGCCTACGACGGTGACGAACCCGTCGGCTTCGCGTACGGCGCACCTGCCGGTACCGGCAGGGAGTGGTGGCGCGAGTACCTCGTCCCCGCACCGGAGGACCCCTCCACCTTCTCGGTCTCCGAGTTGATGGTTCGGCCCCAGTGGCGGAAGCGGGGGATATCCGAGCGCCTGCACCACTCCCTGCTGCGAGACCGCCCCGAAGCCCTCGCCGTATTGCTGGTCGACACCACCCACCGCCGTGTCGAGGCGCTGTACGAAGCCTGGGGATACCGCCGTGTCGGCACGCAGCGCCCCTTCGCGGACTCGCCGCTCTACGCCGTGATGGTGGCTGAGCTGCCGTTGATCCAGGACTGAGACCGGTGGCCGTTGTGCCACGTGTGCGATGGACTCGACGTACAGGCATCGTCGAGCCGCTACACGCGGCGCCGGACTGCGGATGTCCGGTCACCGCGCTCACGCCCCGGCCCGTGCGCCCGGAGCGCACCTTCTGTGCGGATTCCGTTTGTCCCCCGTACGCCTTTCCCGTGTCTGATGGTGGACGTCCGTGGGCGCTTGCGGGAATACTCCGGCGTGTCCACCGCCATCTCACTCTGCACGCTCCAGTGTTGGGTTGACAACGTTGTCGTCCCGGGGTCGTGCGTGCGTTCCGCGACTCCGGAGAGGCCACATGCCCATCAGATCCCACGCCCCGACGCCGCGCGTGACGCCACCGGGAGCCGCCCGCGGGCACCACGGCCGCCTGCGCGCCACGGTCGCGGCGCTGCTCACCGGGTCGCTCGCCTTCGCCGCGCTGGCGGGCGCCGGTACGGCCGCGGCGGCACCCTCGGCCAAAGCGTCCAACACGTCCAACACGACCAACACGACCGGCACGTCCGGCGCGTCGAGCGGCACCGACTACACCAAGCTCGTCGACCCCTTCGTCTCCACCGCGGGTGACGACGGCAACGACCTGCCGGGCGCCGAGGCGCCGCACAGCCTCGCCAAGGTCAACCCGCTGACCACACCGGGCCGCAACCACACCGGGTACGACTACAACGAGAGCCGCATCGCCGGGTTCACCGCGACGAATCTCGACGGCGTCGGCGGCTCGGGCGGCGGCGGTGACCTGCTGGTCGTCCCGACGTCCGTGCGCTACGACAAGCGCCCGGCGCCCAGCACGTACGCGCACCCGTACAGCCACAACGACGAGACGGCGACGCCCGGTTACTACCAGGTGGGGCTCGGGTCGGTCTCCGGGACCGCCTCGGCGGTGACGCGGGACGCCGGGACCGTCAAGGCCGAGGTGACGGCGACGACGCGTACGGCCCTGGAGCGCTACAGCTTCCCGGACGGCGCCGAGCCCCAACTCGTCCTCGACCTCGCGAACAACTTCACCAGCCGCACCCGCACCACAATGAAGGCGACGACGCTCTCGAACGGGACGACCTCGATCACCGGCCTCATCGCGGGTTCGTTCAACGGCGCCTCGTACCAGCTCTATTACGCCGCCACGACCAATGTCCCGGTGACGTCGCTGAAGAGCTGGGGCAACGACGGCACGCTGGGTGACGCGACCACGCGGGACGGCTCCGACGCCGGAGCGGTCCTCGGATTCGACACGGCGAACGGGCGCGACGTCGAACTGCGCGTCACGCTCTCGCCGATCAGCGCGGACCAGGCCGTGACCGACCAGCGCAACGAGGTCGGCGGCCTCACCTTCGACCAGGCGCGCGCACGGACGAAGGCGGAGTGGAACAGCACGCTCGGCGCCGTCGCCGTCAGCGCCTCCGCGACGTCCGACCCCGGGTCGACGCTCACCAAGGAGTTCTACACGCACCTGTACCGGATGTACGGGCTGCCGGTGAACGCCACGAGCACCAGCGGGACCTACCGCGGCGCGGACGGCGCGGTGCACACCGCGAACGGCTTCACGTACTACGACGGCTGGTCCACCTGGGACGACTTCAGGAAGTACTCGGTCGAGGCGTACATCGACCCGGCCACGTACCGGGACCTGGTGCAGTCGCTCATCGTGCTCTTCGCCGACGCGCACGCCTCGGGCAAGAGCCTCGGCAGCCTCACCCACTCGGTGCCGACCGTGCGGTGGGAGCGCTCGGCGGTGGTGATCGCCGACGCGCTGTCGAAGGGGTACAAGAACTTCGACCGGCTGGACGAGGCGTATCCGGCGCTGCTGTCGTACTCCGGGTTCTACACGGGCGCGCAGTTGCGCCAGGGATACGTCACCGGTGATCCCGGTACGACGGTCCAACGCGGTTACGACCAGTGGGCGTTGTCCGTCATCGCGGGCGCGCTCGGCAAGGACGCGGACGCCGCCAAGCTGCGCACGCAGTCGACGATGGCGATCGACAACCTGGTGAAGTCCGGTGCCTGGACCGCCGGTGACGGCACCAAGGTCGGTCTGCTGACGCCGCGCGCGTCCGGCGGCGACTGGCAGAGCGCCGACTACGAGAAGTTCGAGGCGGCCGGTCTCTACCAGGGCACGCTCTGGCAGTACCACTGGTACGACGCCTACGACATGGGCGGCCTCATCAAGGCCATGGGCGGCGCCAAGGCCGGAAAGGCCGCCGTCGACCACATGTTCGGCGAGGACTCCGCCCTCGACAACGGCTCGACCATGCTGCATTCCAACGCGAACGAGATCGACCTCCAGGCCCCGTACCTCTTCAACTACGTCGGCGAGCCCAGCCTGACGCAGAAGTGGGTGCGCGCCATCTACACCGGCTCGACCTGGAACCGGTACATCGCGACGGGCTCCACCAACGAAGCCCCCAGCGGCGGCGGCGAGTTCACCCCGCCGGTCAAGACGCAGGTCTACAAGCTCGCCCCGAACGGCTTCCTGCCGACCATGGACAACGACGCGGGCACCATGTCGACCATGTTCGTCGCGGCGGCCCTCGGCCTGTTCCCGGTGACCGCGGGCTCCAGCCAGTTCCAGATCGGCAGCCCGTTCTTCGACTCCACGACGATCACGTACGCCAACGGCTCGCGCTTCACGGTGAAGGCCGGCGGGGTTTCGCCGACGACCTACTACGTGCAGAGCGCGACCCTCAACGGCAAGCGTTTCGGCGACACTTGGCTGGACTACTCGCAGATCATCGCCGGCGGGACCCTCGACTTCACCATGGGCGCCAAGCCCTCCCGGTGGGGCGTCGACACCAAGCCCGCGTATTCGCTGGACACCGACACCGGCCACGGCGGCACCGGAGCGGGCAGCACAGGCACCGTCATGTCCGCCCGCCCGGACACCGTCGCCACCGCCGCCGACGGCTCCGTCCACGGCAGCGTGAAGCTCACCCTGTCGGGACCGGCGTCCTTCGCCGCCCGCAGCGGCACCAGCCTCACCAGGACCGGCGCGGCGAGCGTGACCGGCCTGCCCGGCGGCGTCACGGCCGACCTCCGGGTGACCGGCTCGCGTACGGCGACGCTGTCGCTCACCGGCACCGCGAAGGTCGACGCGCGCTACGGCATCACCTTCCGCGACGCGGCCTTCGCCCACGGCGTGCGCGCCTCCACGGTGAGCGGCACGGGCATCTCGGCGACCGACCCGCTGACCGTCTCCGCCGCCGCGGTGTACCGCGCCTCGCTCGGCGCGCTCGTCGACCAGGCGTCCCTGGTGCGCGGCGGCAACTACTCCGACGGCTCCTGGACGCTGTTCCGTTCGGCGCTGGAGCGCGCGCGGACCGTCCTCGCGGACACCGCCGCCAGGACGGGCACGCTCATGGCGGCGCAGGACGCCCTGCGTTCGGCCGCCGACGCGCTCACCATCGACGAGGGCGGCTACGCCGTACTCCAGGCCGAGGCTCCCGACCAGATGGAGGGCCCCGGCCTCGTGAAGGAGGCGTACTACTCCGACGGCGACCTCGGCGGGGTCACCGAGGGCGCCTGGGAGCGGTACAACAAGCTGGACTTCGGCGGGGTCGCCCCGCGCAGCGTCGCGGTCCGCTACGCCAACTCGCAGGCCGCGAGCGCGAAGCCGAGCAGCGTGGACGTGCACGCGGGCGCCGCGGACGGTCCCGTCGTCGCCACCGTCTCCCTGCCCGGCACGGGCAGTTGGCAGACCTACACCACCGTGCGGGCGGCCGTCACCGACCCGGACGCGCTGCTGGCCGCGTCAGGTGCGACATTCGTCTTCCACGCGCCGTCCGGCCAGCAGTGGGTGTCGAACTTCGACTGGTACCAGTTCTCGCCCGAGGCGGTCTCCTCGTCGCCCTCGACCACGCTCGCCTCGCTCACGGCGGCCAACAGCACCACGACCGGCGGCGGTTCGCTGCCGCTCAGCCTCGGCAACGGCATCTTCGAGAACACCACGAACGGCGCGTGGGCCCAGTGGAAGGCCACCGACCTCAAGGACGGCGCCGACACCGTCACCGTCAGCTACGACAAGCCGCAGTCGCGCGCCGCGTCCGACTCGCACCTCGAACTGCACCTCGGCTCGAAGGACGGCGAGAAGGCCGTCAACATCCCGCTCGACTACACCGGCTCCGGCTGGGGAACGCTCGCCACCGCGACCGTTCAGCTCGACCCGGCGGTCTTCACCGGCGTCCAGGACGTGTACGCCGACTTCGTCTCCAGCACCCAGTCGTCCTCGCAGCCGTACGTGGCCAACGTCTACTCGCTGACCCTGACGCGCACCGCCGACGCCCCGGTGGGCTTCGACGCGACCGCGTTCGACTCCAACAGCGGCGGCGGCCTCAAGAGCGAGCCGGTCGGCTGGACCGGTTCCGGCTCCACCACCGACCTCGGCGGTACGTACAACGGTGCCTGGGCCGGCTACGGCGCCGTCGACTTCGGGTCCGCCCCGAAGAACACCGTCACCTTCACCTACGTCAACAACTCCGCGCGCTGCGGCACCGGTTCCGCCGTCCAGCTCTACCTGGACTCCTTCGACGCGGCCGATCCGGGGACGCCGTACGCGACCGTCCCGCTGCCGGTCACCGGAAGCGCGTGGTCGTCGGGAGGCACGACGAGCCTGACGCTGCCCACGCCGGTCACCGGCACCCACACCGTCCACCTGCGGCTGCTGACGACTCCGGACTCCTCGCACCCGTACGTCGCGAATCTGGGCCGGATCACCTTTGGCCACGTCGACACGCCCACCGCGACGGACAAGACCGCGCTGCGCGAGGCGATCGACCGGTACGCGGGACTGTCCGGTGACGCGGCGCGCTACGACACGATCGACTTCGGCGTGTTCCGGCGTGAACTCGGCTCCGCGCAAGCTCTGTTGGCCGCCGTCGACGCGGCCCAGCTCGAAGTCGACACGCAGACCCGCAGTCTCACCCTCGCCGCAGACCAGCTGATTCCGCTGCCCCGGCTGCGACTTGAGAACCTGGTCGGCACGGCGTCGGCCCTCGACAACGCGCGCTACACGGACGCGTCGTGGAAGGCGTTCACCACCGCCCTCGCGGCGGCCAAGGCGGCCGTCGCGGACGACAAGGCGACGGACACGACGCTCACCGCGCGCTACCAGGCCCTCGACCGCGCGATGTCCGCGCTCAGGACGAAGCCCAAGACCGTTCCGGCCGCGCCCGGCGCGGTGTCGGCGACCTCGTCCGGCGTGAGTGTGACCGTCGCCTGGGCCGCGCCGCAGGACACCGGCGGCTCGCCCGTCACCGGCTACCGGATCAGCCTCGGCGACGGCCACCAGGTCGAGATCCGCGACCCGAACAGCCGCGGCACGGTGTTCACCTCACTGCCCGCGGGCCGCTCGTACACCGCGCGCGTCCAGGCGCTGAACGCCGTCGGCGCCTCGCGGCAGAGCGCCGCGACCGCGCCCGTGGTGACCGGCGGCGGCAAGCCGCAGAAGCCGCACGTGACGGGGGTGACCACGGACGGCAGCCACGTCCGGGTGACCTGGCGGGCGGCCGGAGACGGCGGATTCCCGGTCATCGGCTACACCGTGACCCTCGACGACGGTTCCACCGCGCACCTTCCCGCCACGACCGGCACGGCGCTGCTCACGGTCTCGGGCAAGGCGGAGGGCAACACGGAGGGCAAGGCGGAGGGCAATTCGGCGGGCAAGTCCGAGGGCACGACGGCGGGCAAGGCAGAGGGCAATTCGGCGGCCAAGGCCAAGGCCCACTCGGCGACCGTCACCGCGGTGACGCTGGCCGGGACCTCGGACGACCCGGCCGCCGCCCAGGACGCGGCGGCCCCGGCGTACACCCCGTCGCCGTTCCCCGACGAGACGCTGAAGGCGAGCTACGCGTCGGACAAGTGGCCCGCGACCGGCGACGGTTCCGACTACTTCACCAATCTCCTCAACGGTTTCGACCACCTCCCCTCCAGCGTCCTCGGCGCCAACTCCAAGGTCGCTAAGGGCGCGCCGATCACCGCGGAGAACGACGAGATCGCGGTGCGCGTCAACAACGCGGCCACCCAGAAGGAGGTCGACAGGGCCGAGGTCGACGCGACGCACAGTGCCACCGTCACCCTGGCGGACGGCCTCGGGTCCCGGCTCGGCGCGATCTACAGCGACGCGCTGAGCGGCGGCCAACTGCCCAAGACCAACGCCCTGTTCGGCCGGGTCACCCAGGGTCTCGACACCCACGACGCGGCCAAGGACCACTACGGCTACCTGCGCCCGTACGTCCGGCTCGGCTTCGTCGGCGACGGCGGGGACGTCTACGAGTCGCAGGACGGCTCGTACAGCGGCCTCGCCACCAGCGGCTCGTACCCGAGCGGTCACACGTACGGCGGATACGAGGCCGGGACCGTACTGGCCACGCTCCTGCCGGAGTTGGCGCCGTCGATCCTCGCCCGCACCTCGGAGTACGGCGACAACCGGGTCATCCTCGGCTTCCACTACCCGCTCGACGTCATGGGCGGGCGCATCACCGGACAGGCCACCGTGGCCCACCGGTGGGCCGACCCCGACTTCGCGCAACTGCTCACGCAGGCCCACACCGAGATCGAGAACGTGCTGCTCGCGCAGTGCGAGAAGCGGGGATACGGCGACACGCTCGCCGCCTGCGCGGGCGACTCCTACGGCGGCCTCACCACGGCGCAGGACATCGACGTCTACACGCAGCGCCTGACCTACGGCTTCTCCCGTACGGGCAAGGCCGGTCAGCCCCTCACGGCGCCGGCCGACGCGGCGGCCCTGCTGATCACCGCGTTCCCCGACCTCACCGCCGGGCAGCGCACCCAGATCCTCCAGCAGACCGCCACCGACTCGGGCTACCCGCTCGACCTCACGGCGGACGGCGCACCGAGCTGGGAGCGGATCAATCTGGCCGCCGCGATGGCCGCGCGCGTCGTGGTCAACCACGACGGCTCGGTCACCGTCACCAACCACGCCGACGCCACGAAGGCGAGCGTCGCCGACGCGAGCGCCCTCACGGTCGGGGGAGTCGCCGTCGACGGCTTCGACCCCGAGGTCTCCACGTATGTCGTCGACCTCCCCGCCAACGGCAAGGTCCCGGCCGTCACCGCCGTCCCGGCCCAGCCCGGCACCCGGGTCAAGGTCACTGACGGAAGCGCGGTCGTCTCCTCGACCGCGCCGCGCTCCACCACCCGCACCGTCACCCTGACCTCACCCAACGGCTCGGTGACCCGTACCTACACCGTCGCCTTCCACCGGTCCGCGCGGGGCAACGGGCACTGACCGCGCCCCGATCCGCCTAGCCCCGCGGGGCCCGACCGCATCCTGGCCGGGCCCCGCGGTGTGTTGCGGGGCTTGCGGACGCAACACCCCTGCGCGGTCTACCGGTTCGAGGTGGCGGGACCGTCCGAGGAACGGTCCGTCGGGCGGGCCGTGGTGGGGGTCGGAGTGGGCGAGGCGGAGGCGGATTTGGAGGGCGGTCCGGTCCGCGTGGCGGCGCTCGGTGACGGGGCCTGGGCCGTGGGCCGGGTCTTCGCCGTGGCGGGGGCGTCGGTCGGCGCGGGGCGCGGCGTCGGGGTGGTGGCGGCGGGCCTGGCCGCGGGGCCGCTCGCGGGCGGCGTGCCGAGCGGGATCGCGGGCGCGGCGGGCGACTGCGGTCCCGCCATGCGCAGCGGCAGCGCGACGAGGACGGCGACGGCGCCGGACAGGCCGACCCCGACGGCGATACGGAGCAGGCGGCGGCGGGCCGCGCCCCGGCGGATCTTCTCGTACCGGCCGGGCGGCAGCCCGAGATGGTCGGGGGCGGGCCGCAGGATGACCGTCAGCGGGTCCTCGGGGTCAAAGTCCTGACCGTCGTCAGACTGTGTGATCAAGGCTTCTCCTCAAGTGGGCGCGCAGCAGGTCCCTGGCGGTGTGGAGGTCGGACATGACCGTCCCCTCCTTGCGGCCGGTGAGCAGGGCTATCTCCCGGATCGGGAGGTCGGCGTAGTAGTGCAGCAGGATCGGCACGCGCAGGCGTTCCGGCAGCGACTGCACCAGCATGCGCAGCGACGGGTCGGTCTGCTCGGCCGGCGGCCGTACCGCGGCTTCCACGGTGGCCCGGCGTACGGCCCTGCGCTCGCGCTCCAGCTTGCGCCAATGATCCCGTACGAGATTGGTCGCGGTGACGTACAGGAAGCCGCGCGGCTCGGCCACCGCCGTCCAGCGCGCCCAGAGCCGGGTGAACGCCTCAGAGGCGATCTCGTGGGCCGTCTCATCGTCGTCGACCAGGCGGCGGCACCAGCCGGCGAGGCGCGGGTAGAAGGCGGCGAACAGCTCGGACGCTGCCTTCTCGCGGGACCGTTTCAACGCTCTCCATGTCGGGGGCAGGGTGGTGCTGTCGCGGACTTCTTGCGGGTCGTGCGGGTCGCCGCGGACTCTCGCGGTCTTTTTTGTTTCTTACGGTTCCTTATGTTTTCTTACGGTTCCTCGCGGTCCTGTGCGGTCGCTCGGGGAGGGTCCCGGGCCGCCGACGTACGGGGATCGGCGGCGGCCCGGGACTCGGGGAAGGCGTCAGGAGACCGCCTTGGCTGTGGTTCGTCGTGACGCGCCCGCTACGGGATCAGCGAGGCGAAGACGATGACGTTGTCGCGGTAGCCGGTGCCTTCGCGCGGGCCGCCGCACGTGATGAGCCGCAGCTCGGGACGGTTCACGTCGCCGTAGACCGCGTCCGTCGGGAAGTCCGACTTGGCGACCGTACGGACGTCGGTGACGGCGAATCGCGCCGCCTCGCCGTTCTTCAGGCGTGCCACGATCCGGTCGCCCGGGCGCAGCCGCGCGAGGTGACGGAAGACCCCGTCCCCGTACGCGCCGACCGTGACGTGGGCGAGGATCACCGAGGGGCCGGTCTGACCCGGTGTCGGTGAGCCCCGGTACCAGCCCGCGCGGTCGTGCGCCGTGATCGGCGGGACCTCCACGGTGCCGTCCGGGGCCAACCCCAGTTCCATGACCGGGGTGTTGACCCCGATGGCCGGGACCTCCAGCCGCACCGGGACCGAACGCGCCAGCGCGCGTACCGACTTCGCGGCGGGCCGCGAAGAGGGCGGTGCGCCGGTGGGACGTTCGGTCACGGCGGTGCGGCTTGAGCTGTCACCCGAGGCGTCGCCCGCTGCGTGGCCCGCGGCGTGATGGCCGCCGCAGCCGGTGAGCAGGAGGGCGGCCGTCACCGCGGTGACGAAGGCGCGCCGGGGGCCGGTGAGTCGGAAGCCCGCGGTTCGGTCGCCCGCGCCGATGTCGCCCGCGCCGCGGTCGCTCACGTCTCGGAATCCCGCGCCGCGGTCGTCCGCGCTCCGGTCGCCCGTGCGGCCGGAGGTCACGCCCCGGTCGCCCGCCGGCGGCGTACGAGGAGGACCGCCCCGCCGCCGAGCGCGAGCACCGCGGCCGCGCCTCCGCCGATCAGGCCGCCGTCGTTTCCGCCGTGCGAGGCCACCGGCGCCTCACCGGTGTTCGGCGCTCCCTTCGGCACCGCGGGGACCTGGCCCGACGTCGCCTTGGTCGGCGCGGGGGACGCGGAGGGCCGCGCGGACGAGGTGGCGTCCGAAGGCCCGGTCGACGGCGCGGCCGACTGCGTCTTCACGCTGGTCGGGGTGGGGGTCGGGGACGCCCCGTCGGCGAACGCGGGCACACCGCTCGCCAGCACGGCAGTGCACGCGAGTGCCACGGCGCTCAGAACAGTTCGGCGCATGAATCGCTCTCTTTCGTCGGCCCGCCCGCGCGGTCACGCGCGGGCTGAGGTGCGGATCGACTGAAAAGACGAGACGCGGGCGGAACGGATTGTAAAGAGCTGGCAAAGCCGCCGAACGGTGCTTCAGGCGCCCTGCCCGGCGTCGCGGTCGACCGCGCTCATGTCACCGGTGCCGGGGACGCCGTCGGCGCGCGCGTACCGCAGGTGCACGGTGCCCTTCGGGCTGGCCACGGGCGGTGCGAGCAGGGTGACGTTCGTGGGGACCGCGCCGCCGTCGAACACCTTCTTCCCGACGCCCAGCATGATCGGGTGCACCCAGAGGTCCAGCCGGTCGAACAGCTTCTCGCGCAGCAGCGTCTGCACCAGGTTCAGGCTCCCGACCACCTTGATGTGCTCGTGCCGCTCCCGCACCTCGCGCACCGCCGCCACCAGGTCCGGCCCCAGGTGCGTCGACCCCGCCCACGACAGATCGGGCGTACCCCGCGAGGCCACGTACTTCGGCACGCTGTTGAAGAGCGTGGCGAACCCCCCGTTGTCCCCGTCCTTCTGATGCGGCCAGTACCCGGCGAAGATGTCGTACGTCCGCCGTCCGAGCAGCAGCGCGTCCGTCCCCTCGTACGCCGCGTCCACCTGCGCCCCGGCCACCTCGTCCAGCATCGGCACCTGCCACCCCCCGTACGAGAACCCCTCCGGATCCTCCTCCGGCCCCCCGGGCGCCTGCCCCACCAGGTCCAGCGTCGTGAACAGCTCGATGTGAATGAGACCCATGACGTACTCCCGATCGGTGTCTTTTCCCCGTCCAAGAGGTAGACCCCCACCACCCCCCGAACTCATCGCCCGGCTTCGGGCCGCTGTCGGCTGACCGGGTCCGGTCCGGGGGCCTTCTCTCGGCGTGGAGCCGCCCTGCCCGGGGGTGTCCGCGCGGCCCCGGGCAGGGCGGGTGGGTCGGGTCGGGTCGGGTCAGGTGGCCGGGCAGGGGTCGGTGGAGGTGAGGAGGGCGGCGGTGCTCTGGGCGATCGTGACGTGGACGCCGGTGAGGAGGGTCAGGGAGAGGGCGGTGACGGTGATGCCCTTGCCTCCGGCGACGGTCGTCTGCTGATTGATGACGAGGGAGCCGACGAGCGGCAGGGCGATGGTGGTGTTGGGCGCGGCGTTGGCGGCGACGGTGACACCGGCGACGCGGAGGTTGGTCAGGACGGTCGAGCCGGTAGAGGAGACCGGTCCCGGCCCGGTGTCGGTGAGGGACTGCCGCGCCCGGGCCGAGGTGCCGACGAGGTCGGCGGTGATCAGGCCGCCGAGGAGATTGACGCCGGTGGTCTGGGCGTGGGCCGCGGCCGTACGGGTCCCGTCGCTGTCGACGGTCCCCGAGGCGTCGGTGGTCAGGACACCGAGGTTGCCGACGGTGCCGAGCCCGGCGCTCACCACGGAGTGGCTGTCGCTGCCGGGCAGCGGCGTGCAGGAGTGGGCGGACGGCGCCAGCGGCCCGATGTCGAGCAGCGGCGAGGTGAGCCGTACGCCGTGCGCGCGGGCGTCGAAGACGGGCGCGGTGAAGGTCACCGAGGCGCAGCCCGGCAGGTCGACGCCGACCGGGGCGGTGATCGACGAGCCGCAGATCTGGTACGTGCCACCGTCGTTGGAGGTGAGCTTGACGGTCGCGGTGCAGGACTGCTGACCGGCGGCGAGGTCACCGCTCACGGTCACCGTGCCGTCCGCCGCGTTCGCGGTGGCCGTTCCCGTACCGCAGTCGGTGGTCGCGCTGCTGCCGTCCAGCCGCAGCCCGTCCGGGAGTTGGGCGCCGAAGGACCAGCCGTTCTTGGCGGCCAGCTCACTGGTGTTGGTGACGGTGAAGGTCAGGGTGGTGGGCGCGCCCACGGGCAGGTGCGCCGGTGCGAAGCCCTGGTCGAGCTGCGGAGTGGCGTCCAGCAGACGGACGTTGTCGATCGCGCCGTCGTTGCCGTTGCCGCTGGCCTGCTCGTTGACCAGCCGGATACCGGCCGAGTCGCCGCTGAACAGCACCGAGCCGTTGCTGGCGTACGTACCCACCGAGGTGCCGCCGATCACCGAACCGGGGTTCTGGCACGGGTCGATGGGGGAGGTGAACGCGGCGCGCGCGGTGCCGCCGTCGAGCAGGTAGAAGGCGAGCAGGGGGTGGCTGGCGAAGCAGTTCTGGGCCGCCGCGTCCACCGAGAAGGTCAGGAACCGGTGGTTCGCGCTCAGCGGGATCGGCCGTACGGTCTCCAACTCGGTGCGCCCGGCGCCCGGATCGCCCGAGGTGTAGGCGGTGAGCGAGTGGTTGGTGGACGCGTTGCCGCCCGCCCACGTGCCGAGCGCGACGGCCATCTGCTTGTTCGCGTTCCAGAAGCCGCCGCAGTTGACGCCCGGCGGGGGACTCGCGGGGCCCTGCTGCGAGACGAGCAGACCGTTGCAGGAGGTCAGCCACGCCGGATCGGCGGTGTACGTCTCCGCCAGCGGCGCCGCGCCCGTGTAGTCCGGCAGCGTCGTCACCGCCGGGCCCTGACCGTTCTCGAAGTCCTCCGTGAACACGCTCGTCGGCGCGCTCGGCGTACCGGGCTGACCGGGCGTGTTCGCCTGCGCCGGGCCGCCCCCGACCAGCGATCCCGTGGCCAGCACGGTCACCCCTAACAGCGCCGTGGCCACCCGCCTGCGCCACCGCCGGTCCGCCCGGCCACTGGCCCCGCCGCTCCCTTCGCCGCGCCGTCTTCCGTCGATACCGGTATCTGCCAGGCCGAAGCCTCTCATCGGCAATCTCCTTCGTACGGGCACGCCGGTGCGCCGTCCGATCGCTCGTCAACAGGCCCGCCGTGCCGACGCGTTGCGCGTCTGCGGTCACCCTCCCCGCCCCCCGCCCCTGCGCACATCGGCGCGCGCCGCCCCGCTTGATGCACACGAGGTCCCGTACGCCGCACAAGCCGGTGCGTACTGCCGCAAGCCCCCGGTCTGTGCCCGGCCGACCGATTCAGGAGGTTTGCCGAGCCGTTTCCCGGCGGTCACGCGGTGACGAGCTTGCGGCCCGTCCGGCTGCCCGCGACCTCGACGCGGTTCCACGGCTCGGTAGGGCACCGGAAGCCGATCGCCGCGAGCAGCGGCACCCCCCGCGCCTCGCCGACCGCCCTCACCCGCGCCCGCGCATTGATGCGGTCCTTCGCCGCCGGCCCCGGCACCGAAGTGGACCCGACGTGGACCCGACGTGATCGACCCCCGACGCGTGGTCACCCAGCGCCTCCCGCAACCGCCCCGCACGCAGCTCGAACTCCCCCGGCCACCGCGACCGGGACTCCACCGCATCGACCTGACCGCGCTCATCGGGAAACGGCACGTCGCGACACGCTACCGCCGAGGTCCCGGTGCCGTTCAGGCACTGCCCTCGATCAGCTTGTTCAGCGCCTCGTCGCCGGACTCGGCCAGCCGGTAGGGGTCGTCCATGCCCGTGAAGACCGCGCCGGTGGGCGCCATGCACAGGTAGGCGACTCCGCCGTCGACCGAGCCGAGAGGGTAAAGGCGCTCTCCCGCCTGTTCGCTGAGATCGTCGAAGATCTCGGACTCGTAGAGCGCCGCCAGTGGATCGAGGCGGAAAGGCGAACGGGCCATCGTCCGCCCGGGCCCCCGCTGGACGATCTCCAGGCCGCCGAATTCGCCGAGGAACCGCCGGGCGGCCTCGTGCATGACGAAGCCCTCGTCGTCCTCGCGGAGCCGCCGTTCCCAGTCGGCCGTGGACACCTCGCGCCCCGGACGCCAACCGCCGCGCCGCAGCGCCCAGTCGGTCTCGGCCGACCAGCGCGTGCCGATCTCCGGCCGCCGGTCCTGCTCCGGATCGCGCGGGAACACCAGGTGATCACCGTCGAGGACGAACGGCAGAGGCGCGGCGGTGTGCCGCTCCATGACGAGTTCCTCGATCGCCGCGTACGCGTCGTCCGCCAGCGGCTCCGTCCGGTCCGTGCCGATGCGCACGGTCCCGTCGACGGCCACGGCGAGAACGCTCTCGCCGCCGTCGGCGAGTCCGACGGGACACAGACCCGCGCCCGACTCCCCGCTGATCCGGGCGAACCGCTCGAGCTCCGCCCGCCCCGCGCCGGGGTCGAACCGGAACGGCGACTGCGGCATGACGGGTCCCGGCGTCCACGTATCGGTCCGCAGCCCGCCGAATTCGCCCAGGAACCGCGTCGCCGCGTCATGCAGGCGCACCCCCGCGCCGAGCAGCGCGCCTTCCCAACGGCCGACCGGCACCGCGCGTCCCGGATACCACCCGGCCGCCCGCGCGACACGCTCGGTCAGGGCGGACCAACGCGGCGGGACGGGCCCGCAGCCCGGCACCGGCCGACGCCGGTCGCCCCCGTGGATCGGCCTCTCCAACGCCCGGCCCCGTGTTCCGCGAGCGGTCAGTCGCCGAAGTGCTGGGGCAGGTCTCCGGCATCCCAGAGCGCGTCGAGCTTGGCGAAGAGCGATTCCAAGTCCTTCAGGAGGATGTCGCGCGCCGCTTCGGGGAGTTGGAGGAGCGGGTCATCGAAGCTCGGCCCGGCGTCGGGGCCCGTCCATCCCTTGTGGCGCCGACAGGACGCGCACCACATGTAGGTGATGCGTACGGTGCGGTGGGGACCCACCCGCCTGTAGACGTACGTCCGCACCGCGACGGCTCCGCATGCCGGGCAGGCGCGCTCACCGGGTTCATCGACGAATCTCGGGCCGGCCAGTAGCTGCTGGACCTGCTCCGCATCGAATTCCCGCACCGCTCGCCCCTCGTCAGCCTGTCCTGGACTTGAACAGCGACAGCATACGTTGGCCGTATTCCTCCGCCGCGTCCTCCGTGCCGCCCCAGATATGACTGGGCGCGACGGTCTCGCCCCACAGCGGCTTCGAATTGAGCGACAGCCGGAACTGCTGATGGTGGTAGATCTCGTGGAAGACGGTGGCGACGCCCTCGTCCATGCTGCGCAGACCCAGGTCGGAGATCTGGATCAACGGTAGCCCCCGGGGCCCGAGTTGGGGCGTGCCGGACACCAGGTGCGGGCTGTTGCCGAAACCGAGTCCGGTCGGCGTGTGGATCTCGGGAACGTGCACGATGTCGTAGTGGCTCACGGACATGTCCGCCTTGCCCAGCGCCATGCGCAACTGCCGGATGCTGATGGGCGCACCGAGCTGGCCGCCGGGAAGGCCCTGCGACGGGCCCCGGAACACGTTGATCAACGAGGAACAGGGTGAGAGGCCGAGCGGATCGGCCAGCACCGTGGGGTTGATGACATCGGCGTAGTCGTCGGGCCCCGGCGCCAGACCGAGCGGATCGGGGCTCAGGTAGCGTCCGGTCTCGGGGTCGAAGTAGCGGTGGTAGTTGTAGTCGAGGCCGGTCTCGGGGTCGTGGTAGCGGCCCGGACTGCGCAGCGGGCAGTCGACCGGGTCCCCGGCGGCCGTCTCCGACGCGGCAGCCGCGGTTTCCTCTTCCGCCGTCCGCGTGGTCTCCGGCAGCCACGGATGACCGCGTCGCCGCCAGGCGACGGCGCCTTCAGGACCGACGAGTTCGGTGGGAGCACCGGCCAGGTCCGTGATGACGGCGAGGAACCGGCGGTCGATCTCTTCCTGCGGCAGGTCCGCCACCGCCTCGGCCGTACGCCTGCTGTGCACCTGCGCGACCGCGCGCGGGCCCTCTCCCAGCAGGCACTCCCAGGTGGTGACCGCTTCCTGGGCCGCGGTGACCACGGTGTCCGCCGCCGCGGCCGGGACGCGCACCTGCTCCGCGAGGACCTCTCCGTCCCAGGCGAACCGGACTTCCCCGGCCGCACTGCCGTCCGCCGTCACCAGCTTCTTGGACGTACGGCGTCCCAGCGCGTCGTAGGCGTACGCGGCGACACTGCCGTCCGGGTTGGTGACCGACCGGAGCCGGTCCTCCGCGTCCCACCCGAAGGTCCAGCGCAGCCGACCGCCGGACAGCAGCATCCGGGTCTTGACGGCGACGCGGCCCCGCTCGTCGTACGTGTAGCGGACGCGGCCGGAACGCAGCACCCGCGATCCCGACACCTCAGGAAGCGGCGGACGCCGGTCGTCCGGCCCGGCACCGCGGGGATCACCGGTGTCGACGTCAGTGATCCGCCCGGCGGCATCGAGCGTGAACCGGTGTGTGCCGCCGACGAGTTCGGCTATCTCCGTCGGATATCCGTCGGGCCGGTAGCGGTACCTGCGCTCCTGGACCGGGTGCCCGCTCGCCTCGTCCACAAGGGACTGGACCGTCAGGCGGCCGACCGGGTCCCAGCTCTGCCGCAGCCGGGCCGTCTGCCCCAACCGCCGCTCGGTCTCCCGGCCGTCACGGTCGTAGGTGAACTGGAGCGACTGGTCGCCCATCCGCAGGCCCACCGGTCGGTTGCCCTCGTCGTAGGTCCACGCACTCTCGACGCCCGAGGGAGTCCGGCGGCCGATCCGGCGTCCCATCGCGTCGTAGCGGCTGGTCATGACCAGCCCGTCGCAGCTCTCGGCGACGAGCCGACCGCCCTCGTCGTAGGTGAACTCCACGACGGCGGAGGCGTTTTCGGCGCGCAGCATGCGACCGGTGGCCGAGTAGGCGAAGACCGCGTCGCCGTCGGGCGTGACCATCCTGGTCACTCGTCCGCCCGAGTCCCGCTCGTAGCCGGTCGTCCCCCCGTGGGCGTCGACACTGCCGATGAGCTGCCGCGCGGCGTCGTAACGGTGCGTGCGCGTACGCCCGTTGAAGTCGGTCTCACTGACCAGGTTGCCCACGGCGTCGTAGGTGTACGACCAGGTCAGACCGTCGTCGTTGCGCACCTCGGTCAGTCGCAGCTCGGTGTCGTAGGTGTAGCGCAGACGTGATCCGTCGGGTGCGGTCCGCTCGGCCGGGAGACCGAAGTGCGTCATCGTGAAGCGGTGCACACCGCCCGCCGGATCGCGGTAGGCGACAAGGTCGCCCTCGGCGTCGTACTCCCACTCCTCCGCCGAACCGTCCGGCCGCCTCCGCGACAGCGGCCGGCCCTCGGACGACCAGCCGGTCCTGACGGACTGTCCCGTGTGGTCGGTGACCTCCGCGACACGGCCGAAGGCGTCACGGACGTACGCGGATTCCCCGCCGTCGGGGTCCACGACCGCGACGGGCAGCCCGGCCGCGTCGGTCCGTATGCGCCGGGTCGCACCGAGGGCGTCGGTGACCGACGTCAGCGCGCCGCGGTCGTCGTACGTGTACGCGGTCGTCGCACCGGCCGCGTCCGTGGTGTCCAGCAGATTCCCGTGCGCGTCGAACCGCTGGCCGACCCGCGCCCCGTCCGGATCGACGGCCCGTACGGGAAATCCGAGGTCGTCGTACTCGATCCGTGCGACGGCGCCGTCCGGATAGGTGATGCCGGTGCAGTGGCCCAGGCCGTCGTACGTGTAGCGCGTCGTGCGTCCCAGCGGATCCGTACGGCTCAGCAGCCGGTCGTAGCGGTCCCACGCCGATGTCGTGCTGTGCCCGAAGTGATCGGTCTGCCGGATCAGTTGGCGAGCGACGTTGAACTCGTAGGTCGTCGTGGCGCCGACCGAATCGGTGGCCACCGTCGTCCCCGGCGCGCTGTCGTAGACATAGCTGTAGGCGAGGACGCCGTCGGTTCCCCCGGTGCGGACGCAGCGGCCCTGGTCGTCGTAGGCGTACGTGTACCAGGTGTCGTTGCGGTCCTGCCAGCGGGTGATGCGGCCCCGGTCGTCGTAGCCGAAGGTCAGGGGTACGCCGGAGGAGTCGGTGACGGCGGTGAGGTGGCCGTCGGTGTAGCCGAACGCGCACAGGGCGGGCCGGTCATCGGCGGAAGCCAGGTGGAGGGCGGTGATCCGGCCGTCCGCGGTGCTGACGGCGACGCGGTAGCCGCCGCTGTGGGTGACGTCGACGGGGGCGCCGAGGTCGTCGTACGTGATCACGATCCTGTTGGCGTTGCGGTCGGTGATCTCCGCCAGGGCCAGCCCCCCGCGCGGCTGCGCCCGGAAGCGCAGGGTTCGACCGGTGTCGGGCTGGGCGACGGTCATGGTGCTGCCGGGGGTGCCGTCCCAGGTCAGGGGCCAGCGCGGGCCCTCGACGGGGAGCAGTGGGTGGCCGGGCTCAGGTACCGGGTAGTGCAGGACCATGCCGTCGGCGGTGGTGAACCGCACGCCCTGGTCGTCCAGGACCAGCCGCTGGTCCAGCGTGGAGGCCCAGGTCGGCCCGAACCACCGGCCGCCGCGGAATCCGGTGCGATGGGCGCGCTCCAGCAAAAGCGGGAGGATGCCGGGCAGATGCACGTCGGTGGCGGACATGACCATCTCACCGGTGGCCATGTCGATGGGGTCGCCCGAGGTGAACAGGCCCTTGATGGTGCGGCTGGCGTCCCGTATCGCTCCCGCGCCCTTGCGGATGCTGTTGGCGATGTTCTCCAGGGCCTTGCCGGATTTGAGGAGGGCGGGGAGTTCGCGGGCCATTTTGAGGAGGCCGCCGGCGGTGGTGAGGCCCTTGAACATCGGGATGCAGTCCAGGGCCGCGAACAGGACGTCCCAGAGGCTGGCTTTGCCTTGTAGGTATTTCATGACGGTGTCGGCCAGGACCAGGACGGCGGCGGCCAGGACCAGCCACGCCAGGGGGCCGCCGATGATCAGGACGACGATGCCCAGGACCGCGACGATGACCTTGCAGACCGCGATGATGTCGTCCCAGTGGTCCGCGACCCAGTCGACCGCCTTCTCCCACCAGTGCTTGTTCCTGATCCCCGCATCCGACGCCTCATGCAGCGCGTGCTGCGCCGTCGACGCGGCATCGTCCCTGAGCTGGGCCGCGTCGGCCGCCAGCTGCTTGGCCGCGTCCAGCTTGGCCTGCGCGCTGTGGACGGCGGTGGAGGCGGTGGTGTGGGCGCTCTGAGCGTCCGTGGCATTACGGGCCGCAGCCCGCACCTCCTCCGCCGACGGCGGCGGCACGTCCGGCTTCGGGTCCTCCTGGTAGGACTTCGACTTGTCCTGCGCCCGCTTCACCCACGCATCGGCGTTCGTCAACTGGCTTTGCGCGGTGTCCAGTTCCTGCCGCGCGGTGCGCCCCTGCGCCAGCGCCCGGTCCGCGTCACCCTGCGCGGTCTCCAGCTTCGGCCAGTAATCGTCCAGGGCCCCGGACGCGAGGCGGTAGGAGCGCTCCAGCTTGTCCAGCTCACCGGGAAGATCCCCGAACTGCTGCCGGTAGGCGTCCCCCGACAGACCCGCCCACTCCTGGACGACGGTGTCACCGCTCAGGCCCCGCACCGACCGCAGCGCCGAGGCGACATCATCGGCGAAATCCCCCAGCTTCCGCGCGAGTTCCTTCACCTCGAACGGATCACCCGGAACCGGATCCCGGTCCAGATCCAGCACATCCCAATCCGTCGGACGCCCCGTCACCCCGCCAGCACCCCCATCAGCCTCGGCGAACGCCCCCATCCTTCCAACGGCCCACAGCCCTCGAAAGACGCCCCTGCCCACTCCGACGTCCCACGGGCAACTCATAGTTCCCGGCGCCCCGGCCCGAGCCGGTCGCTCCGTAGCATGGGGCAGGGGGGGGGGGGGGGGGGGGGGGGGGGGGGGGGGCAACCAGGAGGGCCCGCCGGTGCCCTCCCCATCAACGGGTGAGCCGTCGGTCG